>NZ_JAQSDN010000061.1 GCF_029945925.1 Polaromonas sp.
AGGGTGCTGCAGCGGCAAAAAGGACGTGAGCTTCTAAGTTAGCGCTTATGGGATCGAGTCCGGGATGACATCCAAGGTGTGACTCGCCCGCGAATTTTTTTCGGCGGCTTGCCTTATTCCTTCGCGACCCGCAGCACCAGCTTGCCGAAGTTCTCGCCGTTGAAGAGCTTGAGCAGGGTTTCCGGGAAGTTCTCCAGCCCGTCCACCACGTCTTCCTTGCTTTTCATCTTGCCTTCCTTGAGGTAGCCCGCCATCTCGGCAATCGCCTGCGGGTAACGGTCGGCGTAGTCGAACACCACGATGCCTTCCATGCGCGCGCGGTTGACCAGCAGCGACAGGTAGTTGGCCGGTCCTTTGACCGGCGTGGTGTTGTTGTACTGGCTGATGGCGCCGCAGATGATGATGCGGGCGCCGCGCGTGATGCGGGTCAGCACGGCATCCAGGATGTCGCCGCCCACGTTGTCGAAATAGATGTCCACGCCTTTGGGGCAGTGCTCTTTCAGCCCGGCCTTGACGTCGCCGGCCTTGTAGTCGATGCAGGCGTCAAAGCCCAGCTCCTGGACCACCCAGTCGCACTTGGCCTTGCCGCCGGCAATGCCGACCACGCGGCAGCCCTTGAGCCTGGCAATCTGGCCGACGGTCTGGCCGACGGCACCCGCCGCGCCGGAGACCACCACGGTTTCGCCGGGCTTGGGCTGGCCCACGTCCATCAGGCCAAAGTAGCCGGTCATGCCGGGCATGCCCAGCACGTTGAGCCAGGAGGTCAGGCCCATGCGCGCATCGATCTTGAACATGCCGCTGCGCTTGATCTGCGCTTCCGGAATCAGGCAGTACTCCTGCACGTCCAGCCCGGCGTTGACGTAGTCGCCCACGGCAAAGGCCGGGTTGTTCGAGGCGATCACCTTGCCGACGCCGCTGGCGCGCATGACCGCGCCGATTTCCACCGGGGGGATGTAGCTTTTGCCCTCGTTCATCCAGCCGCGCATGGCCGGGTCCAGGGAGAGGAAAAGGGTTTTCACCAGGACGCCGCCGGGGCCGGGCTCGGCGACCGGCTCGGAGGAGAAGCTCCAGTTTGCGCGGGTCGGCAGGCCGACCGGGCGGCTGGCCAGGCGGACCTGGTGGTTGGTGAGGGTGGTGGGGGTGCTCATGGGTGTCTCCTTGGGGTATCCGTTCGGACTGAGCTTGGCTAAGCCTTCTGCCATGTGCGCCGGCACTTCGACAGGCGCAGTGCGAACGGGGAAAAATTGACGCTGTGTAACTTCAGACCGGATGGTAGTGGCGCCTGGCTGGCGGGGCGGTCGCGCAGGCGATTGCGAACCCCGCGCTCAACCAGCGCAGTTGGAAGTAACACCAAGTGCGCGACAGTGAGGATGTATTCAACCAAGCCAGGGCCGCGGAACCGGCTTTGCCGGGCCGCAGGCGCAGCGGCCCCCTCGGGGGGCAGGGAGCGACACGAAGTGCGCGACCGTGGGGGCCATGGTTTATGCTTTCAGCCATGAAACTCCACAACTACTTCCGCTCTTCTGCGTCCTTTCGCGTGCGTATTGCGCTTGAACTCAAGGGTTTGCGCTACGAATACGTTCCCGTCCACATTGCCAGGGGCGACCACCAAAAAGAGGCCTACGCCGCGCTGTCGGCCGACACCCTGGTGCCGCTGCTCGAAGTAGATGGCGAAAAACTCTCGCAGTCCATGGCCATCATCGAATACCTCGATGAAAAACACCCGACGCCGGCGCTGCTGCCGGCCGATGCATTGGGCCGCGCGAAGGTGCGCGCGCTGGCGCAGTCGATTGCCTGCGAGATTCACCCGATCAACAACCTGCGTGTGCTCAAGTACCTGGTGCGCGAGCTCAAGGTCGATGAAGAGGCCAAAAACGCGTGGTACCGCCACTGGTGCCGCGAAGGGCTGGAAGCCTTCGAGCGCCAGCTGGCCCAGTTGCCGCCGTCCACCTACTGTTACGGCGAAACGCCCACCCTGGCCGACTGCTGCCTGGTGCCGCAGATCTTCAACGCGAAACGCTTCAACGTGAACCTGGAGGGCCTGAGCCGCACGATGGCGGCGTTTGACGCCAGCATGGCGCTGCCGGCCTTCCAGAAAGCCCAGCCTTCGGCCTGTCCGGACAACGAGCCCTGATCGCGAGATATCTTGCACCCTGACTGGCTGACTCCCGACTGGCCCGCGCCGCCCGGCGTGCGCGCGGTTTTCACCACCCGGCAGGGAGGGGTGTCCGTCGCGCCCTGGGACAGCATGAACCTCGGCGACCACGTCGGCGATGCGACCGCGCAAGTGGCCGCCAACCGGGCCGTGCTGGGCCAGGCCATGGGTGCGAAGCCGGTGTTCCTGCAGCAGGTGCACGGCACCGGCGTGCTGACCCTCGACGCCGGCACGGCGCAGGGTCAGCCGGCCGACGCCGCCGTCACCACGCAGCCTGGCGTGGCATGCACCATCATGGTGGCCGACTGTCTGCCGGTGTTGCTGAGCACGCGGGACGGGACGGTGGTGGCCGCCGCCCACGCCGGCTGGCGTGGGCTGGCAGGCACGCAGGGGCGCGGCATCCTGGAGTCGGTTTATGAGTCTTTTAGTGCCCTGGCCCTGATGGATCAAGCGCAGACAGCTACAAATACCATAGCGTGGCTGGGCCCCTGCATTGGCCCGACCGCGTTCGAGGTGGGGGCGGAGGTGAGGGCGGCGTTTGTCGAAGGCGACCCTCGGGCAGCCACTTGTTTCACGGCCCTGGCATCGGGCAAATACCTCGCCGATCTGGCCGGCTTGGCCCGCCTGCGTCTGCAGGCCTTGGGCGTCACGCAGATTTACGGCAATGACGGCACACCACCCTGGTGCACGGTGGGCAATGTCTCAAGGTTCTTTTCGCACCGGCGCGACGCTGGCGTCCAGGGCAACGGGTTTCACACCACCGGCCGCATGGCTGCCTGCATCTGGCGTGACTGAGTCCGTCGCGGACGAATCGGGCGCCATTGCGCCGGCTTCGGCCGCTTCGCGCGCCTTGATGGCCTTGCGCCTGGCCGGCGCACGCATCAGGTAAACCACCAATGCCACAGGCCCCACACCGTAGAGTACAAAGGTGACAAGGGCGCCCAGCAATGTGCCGGTGGAATGGGTGGCTTCGGCGACGCTCATCATGAGCACCACGTAGATCCAGGCGATGACAATCAAATACATAAAACGTTGAGGCCTGTCATTGGCGCGAAAGGTTTTTCCGCGATACTAGAAACGACCCATTGTGGGCACAACAGCTCGTTCAAGAGCGCAAAACACATGCCGGTCGGCAGATCGGTGAGACAAGCATGAATTCTGACGCAAACCTCGCGCAAGCAGCCCAGCAGATGCAAGAGACCTTTGCCCAGGGACTGCAGCAGGTCATGGGCGCCATGGCCGGCGCCGGCCTGGGGACTGCGCCCGGCTTTGTTCCCCTGGGCATGACGGACATGCCAACGCCACCGCCGCCCTTGCAGTTTGATCCGGCCAAACTGCAGCAGCTGCAGCAGACCTACCTCAACGACATCAGCGCCCTGTGGAACAGCGGCCTGCAATCGGGTACCGATGCCGGCACGCAGGCCGACCGGCGCTTCTCCGCGGAAGCCTGGCGCAGCAACCCCGTGGCCCGGTTTTCTGCGTCCGCCTACCTGCTTAATGCCCGCACCCTGATGGGGCTGGCCGAAGCGGTAGAGGGCGACGAAAAAACCCGGGCCCGTGTGCGTTTTGCGGTCGAGCAGGCGATGGCGGCATCGGCCCCCAGCAACTTTCTGGCACTCAATGCCGAGGCGCAGAAAAAGGCCATCGAAACACAGGGTGCCAGCATTGCCCAGGGGCTGCAGAACCTGCTGAGCGACATGCAGCAGGGCCATGTGTCCATGACCGACGAAAGTGTGTTCGAGGTCGGCAAGAACGTCGCCACCACCGAGGGTGCGGTGGTCTTCGAAAACGAATTTTTCCAGCTGCTCGAGTACAAGCCACTGACCGCCACAGTGCACGAGCGGCCCTTTCTGCTGGTGCCGCCCTGTATCAACAAGTTCTACATCCTGGACCTGCAGCCCGAGAACTCGCTGATCCGTTATGCCGTGGCCCAGGGCCACCGCACCTTTGTCGTCAGCTGGCGCAACCCCGACGAGTCCATGGCTGAAAAAACCTGGGACGACTACATCGAGAACGCGGCCATCAAGGCGATCGACGTGGTGCAGGACATCACCGGCGCCAAAACCATCAATGCGCTGGGCTTTTGTGTCGGCGGCACGATTCTCGGCACGGCGCTGGCGGTGCTGGCCGCGCGTGGCGAAAAACCGGTGGCCAGCGTCACCTTCCTGACCTCACTGCTGGACTTCAGCGACACCGGCATCCTGGACATCTTCATCGATGAGCAGTCGGTCAAGTACCGCGAGATGCAGATGGGCAAGGGCGGGCTGCTCAAGGGCCAGGACCTGGCCTCGACCTTCAGCTTCCTGCGCCCGAACGACCTGGTGTGGAACTACGTGGTCGGCAACTACCTCAAGGGCGAAACGCCGCCGCCGTTTGACCTGCTTTACTGGAACAGCGACTCGACCAACCTGCCGGGGCCGTTTTACGCCTGGTACCTGCGCAACACTTACCATGAGAACAAGCTCGTCCAGCCCGGCGGCCTGACGGTGTGCGGCGAAAAGATCGACCTGCACGCACTGGATCTGCCGGCCTACATTTACGGCTCGCGCGAAGACCACATCGTGCCCATCGGCGGGGCCTATGCCTCGACGCAGGTGTTGCCGGGCAAGAAGCGGTTTGTCATGGGCGCCTCGGGCCACATCGCCGGCGTGATCAACCCGCCCGCCAAGAAAAAGCGCAGCTACTGGACCAACGACAAGCTGCCGCAAGGCAAGTTTCCGGGGCGCCAGGCCGACTGGCTCCGGGGCGCGACGGAACACCCCGGCAGCTGGTGGACCGACTGGTCGGACTGGCTCAAGGGCCATGCCGGCAAGCAGATCACCGCACCCAAAACTTATGGCAGCCGCAAGTACAAGGCCATCGAGCCGGCGCCGGGGCGTTATGTCAAAGTGAAAGCCTGAATGGAAACCTTGTCATCCCGGGCTTGACCCGGGATCCATGCACCGGATGAAACAGCACACCGGCATGGGATGCGTAAGCTGAAACCCCGGACTTGATCCGGGGCCGCAATGGCAGATAGCTGGGGTCAATTGGAAAGACACATCATGGAAGACATCGTCATCGTTTCTGCGGCCCGCACCGCCGTCGGCAAGTTCGGCGGCAGCCTGGCCAAAATCCCCGCGACCGAGCTCGGTGCGGCCGTCATCAAGGCGGTCGCCGAGCGCGCCGGCCTGTCGGCGGACCTCATCGGCGAAGTCATAATGGGCCAGGTGCTGGCGGCCGGCGTGGGCCAGAACCCGGCGCGCCAGAGCGTGGTGAAAGCGGGTTTCCCTCACGGCATCCCCGGCCTGACCATCAACGCCGTTTGCGGCTCCGGCCTGAAGGCCGTGATGCTGGCCGCGCAGTCGGTGGCCACGGGCGACAGCGAGATCGTGATTGCCGGCGGCCAGGAGAACATGAGCGCCGCGCCGCACGTGCTCAACGGCTCGCGCGAAGGCCAGCGCATGGGCGACTGGAAAATGATCGACTCCATGATCGTCGATGGCCTGTGGGACGTCTACAACCAGTACCACATGGGCATCACCGCCGAAAACGTCGCGAAGAAATACAGCATCAGCCGCGAGATGCAGGACGAACTCGCCCTGGCCAGCCAGACCAAGGCCATGGCGGCGCAAGACGCCGGCAAGTTCAAGGATGAAATCGTGCCGTTTTCCATCCCGCAGAAAAAAGGCGACGCCGTCGTGTTTGCAGCTGATGAGTTCATCAACCGCAAGAGCAGCGCCGAAGGCCTGGCCGGCTTGCGCCCCGCCTTCGACAAGGCCGGCGGCGTGACGGCGGGCAATGCCTCGGGCATCAACGACGGCGCGGCCGCTGTCATGGTGATGACGGCCAAAAAGGCGGCGGCGCTGGGCCTCAAGCCCCTGGCCCGCATCGCCAGCTACGCGACCAGCGGGCTCGACCCGGCTTTCATGGGCATGGGCCCGGTGCCGGCGTCCACCAAGGCGCTGGCCCGCGCCGGCTGGAAGGCGCAGGACCTGGACCTGCTGGAGATCAACGAAGCCTTCGCGGCGCAGGCCTGCGCCGTCAACAAGGAAATGGGCTGGGACACCAGCAAGGTCAATGTCAACGGCGGTGCCATCGCCATCGGTCACCCGATTGGTGCATCCGGTTGCCGCATTCTGGTGACGCTGATCCACGAGATGGTCAGGCGTGATGCGAAAAAAGGCATTGCCAGCCTGTGTATCGGCGGCGGCATGGGGGTTGCCCTCACACTGGAACGGTAAATATGAGGTAAAAGAGCTTGTGACCCTTGCAGAGTGCGCGCGACCAGCTATTTATTTGATAGCAAGTCTCACCCACCGGGAAGGTCACCAAAGCTTCTTTCCAACGACTTTCAGAACCAATAAATCAAGGAGCAAGACATGGCAAAACGAATTGCATACGTGACAGGCGGCATGGGTGGCATCGGGACCGCCATCTGCCAGCGCCTGCACAAGGACGGCTTCACCGTGGTGGCCGGTTGCGGCCCGACGCGTGACTTCACCAAATGGATTGACGAGCAGAAAGCGCTGGGCTACACCTTCTACACCTCGGTCGGCAATGTCGGCGACTGGGACTCCACCGTCGCGGCCTTTGACAAGGTCAAGGCCGACCACGGCCCGGTCAGTGTGCTGGTCAACAACGCCGGCATCACGCGCGACGGCCAGTTCCGCAAGATGAGCAAGGCCGACTGGGACGCGGTGATTTCCACCAACCTCGACAGCATGTTCAATGTCACCAAGCAGGTGATCGAAGGCATGATCGAGTCGGGCTTTGGCCGCATCATCAACATCTCGTCGGTCAACGGCCAGAAGGGCCAGTTCGGCCAGGTCAACTACTCGACCGCCAAGGCCGGCCTGCACGGCTTCACCATGGCGCTGGCACAAGAGGTGGCCGCCAAGGGCGTGACCGTCAACACCGTGAGCCCGGGCTACATCGGCACCGACATGGTCAAGGCCATACGCCCCGACGTGCTGGAGAAAATCGTTGCCGGTGTGCCGGCCAAACGCCTCGGTACCCCGGAAGAAATCGCCTCCATCATTTCATGGATCGCCTCGGACGAAGGCGGTTACGCGACGGGTGCGGATTTCTCGCTCAATGGTGGCTTGCACATGGGTTGAGGCCTCCGGCCTGAAACCCTCCAAAGGAAAACCCGCTTCGGCGGGTTTTTTGTTTTCTGTTTTTATAATGAAAATGGGCTGAAAAGCCTTGAAACCCTTATTCGTTCTGCGGCAGGCGCCTGTCCTTGGCAAGTGCTCACGCAGGGTCCCTCCGCCGTCTCTCTCTGAAGGAGCCCCTCCCGCATGCCGCACAGCGTCTCCCTCATCAGCACCATTGCCGCCGGCCTGGGCCTCGCCCTGATCTTCGGTTTTATTGCCGCGCGGCTCAAGTTGCCGTCGCTGGTGGGCTACCTGCTGGCCGGGGTGCTGATCGGCCCCTTCACGCCCGGCTTCGTGGCCGATGCCGCGATTGCGAGCCAGCTGGCCGAAATCGGCGTGATGCTGCTGATGTTCGGCGTGGGCCTGCACTTCTCGCTCGACGACCTGCTGGCGGTGCGCAAGATCGCCGTGCCCGGCGCGGTGGTGCAGATGACGGTGGCCACGGCGCTCGGCATGGGCTTGGCGCACTGGTGGGGCTGGAACCTGGGCGGGGCGCTGGTGTTTGGCCTGTCGCTGTCGGTGGCCAGCACCGTCGTGCTGTTGCGCGCGCTGGAAGCCCGCGGCGTGCTGGATTCGGCCAACGGCCGTATTGCCGTCGGCTGGCTGGTGGTCGAGGACCTGGCCATGGTGCTGGTGCTGGTGTTGCTGCCGCCCCTGGCTGAGTGGCTGTCGGGCCGGGGCGAAGCCGATGTCGATTCGCTGTGGAAGTCGCTGGGGCTCACGCTGCTGCAGGTCGGTGGCTTTGTCGCGCTGATGCTGGTGGTCGGGCGTCGTTTCTTTCCCTGGGTGCTGTGGCAGGTGCAGCGCACCGGCTCGCGCGAGCTGTTCACCCTGTGTGTGGTGTCTGCGGCCGTCGGCATTGCCTTCGGCGCGACGGCGCTGTTTGGCGTGTCGTTTGCCCTCGGTGCTTTTTTTGCCGGCATGGTGATGCGCGAGTCGGAGTTCAGTCACCGCGCGGCTGAAGAATCATTGCCGCTGCGTGATGCGTTTGCCGTGCTGTTTTTTGTCTCGGTCGGCATGTTGTTCGATCCCTGGGTCATCGTCGAGCGGCCGCTGCAGGTGCTGGCCGTCGTTGCCATCATCGTGGTCGGCAAGTCGCTGGCCGCAGCGGCGCTGGTGCTGGGCTTTCGCTACCCGCTCAACACCGCACTCACGGTATCAGCCAGCCTGGCGCAGATTGGCGAGTTTTCCTTCATTCTTGTGGCCATGGGGGCCTCGCTCGGCTTGCTTCCTCCCGAGGGCCAGAGCCTGGTGCTGGCCGGCGCGCTGATCTCGATAGCGCTGAACCAGCTGGTGTTTAAAACAGTCGAACCGCTGCAGCGCTGGATCCTGGCCCGATCGCCGCTGGCCCGCAAGCTCGAGGCGCGCGACGACCCCATGGCCGAGCTGCCCGCCAGCACCGAAGAAAAATACCTGTCGCGCCAGGTCGTGCTGGTCGGTTACGGCCGGGTAGGGCGGCGCATCGCCGACGCACTGACGGCGCAGCACCTGCCCTTTGTGGTGGTCGAGCAGAACCGCGAGGTGGTCGAAAGATTGCGATCAGAGGGCCTGATGGCCGTGTCGGGTGATGCGGCGGAACCGGTGGTGCTGGTCCAGGCCCATATCGCCAACGCCCGCATGCTGGTGATCGCCACGCCCGACACCCTGAACGTGCGGCAGATGGTCAACACCGCGCGCACGCTCAACCCCGAGATCGAAATCGTGGCGCGTACCCACAGCGAGGCCGAAGCGAAATTGCTGGAGAGCGAAAACGCCGGCAAGATCTTTCTTGGCGAGGAAGAGCTGGCGCAGGCCATGACGCGTCATGTTCTGGAGCGCTCGACTTTCGCGCAACGTCACACGTGATCTCGCCCTGGACCATCTACTCCGACGGCAGCGCGGTGCCCAACCCCGGCCGCATGGGCCTGGGTGCGGTGCTGGTGGCGCCTGACGGAACGCGGCACGCGCTCTCGATGGCAACGGATGCGCGGGGCTGCAACAACGAGGCGGAGGCGCGGGCGCTGATGGCGGCGCTGCGCGACGCCCACGCGCGCGGGGCAACGGCGCTGCTGATTTACAGCGACAGCAGCTTGCTGGTGGCGCAACTGGGCGCTGTGGACGTGCCGCCTGTGCTGCGGCTGGCCGCGCTGTATGAAGAGGTGAGTGCCTTGTTGGCGACTTTCACCCACACCTCCCTGCACTGGATACCGCGGCACCGCAATGGTGAGGCGGATACGCTGGCCCGCGCTGCCTTGGGGCTCCTGCCAAAGAGGTCTGTGAAGTCTCCGAAGAAGAGGCGACGATAGGCCCCGGCAGCCTGTCCGTGCTGTCAATACGCCGGCGTCAGAGCACCTCGCTGGCGAAGTCGGCCAGGCGTGAACGTTCGCCGCGCGCCAGCGTGATGTGCCCGCCATGCGGCCAGCCCTTGAAGCGGTCCACGGCGTAGGTCATGCCGGACGAACCTTCGGTCAGGTAAGGCGTGTCGATCTGCGCGAGGTTGCCCATGCAGATGATCTTGGTACCGGGTCCGGCGCGGGTGATCAGGGTCTTCATCTGCTTGGGCGTCAGGTTTTGCGCCTCGTCGATGATCACGTACTTGTTCAAAAAGGTGCGACCGCGCATGAAGTTCATGCTCTTGACCTTGATGCGCGAGCGGATCAGTTCGTTGGTGGCCGCGCGGCCCCATTCGCCGGAGCCGCTGTCGTTTTTGCCCAGCACTTCGAGGTTGTCGTCGAGTGCGCCCATCCACGGGCCCATTTTTTCTTCCTCGGTGCCCGGCAGGAAACCGATGTCTTCACCGACGGAAACCGTCGCGCGGGTCATGATGATCTCGGTGTAGCGGCGGTCGTCCAGTACCTGGGTCAGGCCGCTGGCCAGGGCCATCAGCGTCTTGCCGGTGCCTGCCGTGCCGGCCAGCGTGACGAAGTCGACCTCCGGGTCCATCAGCAGGTTCATCGCGAAGTTCTGCTCGCGGTTGCGCGTGGTGATGCCCCAGACCGCGTTTTTCAGGTGGGTGTAGTCCTTCAGCGTCTTGAGGACGGCGGTCTTGGCGCGGATCTCGGTCACGCGCGCATACAGAGGCGGCTCGCCGGGCGCCTCGAAAAACACAAACTGGTTGATCAGCAGGCTGCCGACGATGGGGCCGGTGATGCGGTAGAAGGTGTGGCTGCCTTGCTGCCAGCTTTCGATGGTCTTGCTCTGGCGCGTCCAGAAGTCGGCCGGCAGGGCCAGCGAGCCGGCATACAGCATGTCGCCGTCTTCCAGCGTCTTGTCGTTCTGGTAGTCGTCGGTGGCCAGGCCCAAGGCCCGGGCCTTGACGCGCATGTTGATGTCCTTGGACACCAGCACCACTTCGCGGGGTGCGTATTCCTTGCGCAGCGCCTCAACCACACCGAGGATCTGGTTGTCGGCCTTGCCCTGCGGCAGGCTCATCGGCAGCGAGTAGTCCAGCGGCTTGGTCTGGAAGAACAGGCAGCCACCGGCTTCCTTGTGCCCGGTGGTGTCGAGCTTGAGGCCTTTGGCAATGTCGGCGCCGGTGGTGCCTGCCAGCGCGTCCAGGGTGCGGCTGGTCTGGCGGGCATTGCGCGCCACTTCGGTCATGCCTTTTTTGTGGCCGTCGAGCTCTTCGAGCACGATCATGGGCAGGAAGATGTCGTGTTCCTCGAAGCGGAACAGGCACATCGGGTCGTGCATCAGCACATTGGTGTCGAGCACAAACAGCTTGGCCGGGCCCGTGTGCCGAGGCTTCTTCGCCTTGGCCGCAGGTTCTGGGCGGACGGCCGCCTGCTGCTCCTTGTGGTAACTGTCGGTATCTTTCGCCTGGCGCGCGGGCTCCTTGGGCAGATAGGCTGCCGGGTGCCTGGCCTCGCCACCGCCGGAACGGCTGTCAAAAAGGTCCAGGGCCACCGTTTTGTGCGCCGGCTCGGCGTGCTCCGTCTTTCGCGTCGTCTTGGCGTGCGTACGGACCGGCGCTTCCAGGGCGTCGGCAGAGAGCAAGGCGGCACGTTTGGTCGGGGCGGGTGGCAAGGGCATGGTGCTTGAAGCTCACAGTGTTAAGGAGACGTCTGTAAATCCGGTTCTCGGGCGCATGGCAGCGTTGCGCGGTGCTCGGAATCCTCATGCACCCAGGTGCATTCCGGTTCCTGCGCTCCGTGCGCCTCGCCCTGCATCCCGACAATCGAATTTCAAGAGGCCTCCCAAGGTTCAAAAAGCGAAAAAGCCGCCTGGAGGCCAGGGCGGCTTTTTCGGTGGGCGCAGTCGCTAAGGTCAACAGCATGAAGTCACTATACACGACTCGCGTTACGGGAACACAAGCTGTTGAAGCGACTTTTTCGCGGTGTTTTCAGGCCGCCTTTTTCAGTGCCTTGACGGCCTTGAGCACATCGTCCACATGGCCGGGCACTTTCAGCCCGCGCCACTCTTCCTTGAGCATGCCGTCGGCGCCCACGAGGAAGGTGCTGCGCTCGATGCCCTTGACCTTTTTGCCGTACATGATCTTGTTCTTGACCACGCCGAACATGTGGCACATTTTTTCTTCCGTATCGGCAATCAGCTCGAAGGGCAGCTCCAGCTTGGCCTTGAACTCGTCGTGCGACTTCATGTTGTCGCGCGAGACGCCGAACACGGTGGCGCCGGCCTTGACGAAATCCTTGTAGCGATCGCGGAACTGCATGGCCTCGGTGGTGCAGCCGGGCGTGTTGTCCTTGGGGTAAAAATACAGGACGACCACATGACCCAAGTGGGTTTGGTTGGAGACTTTGACGCCGCTTGTGGCGTTGGCTTCAAATTCCGGGAGTGGTTTGTTGACGACGACTGCCATACTGCGTGGACCCCTGACAAAAGTAATTGTGATAAGTCGTTGGCTTTGACCGCAAAATTTGGGCCAAACCCCCGACGTTGCACCAAATGCAACCCTAGATTTTACCCTGAAAGCAGGTTGCTCACTGGTGGGCGCGATCTGGCGGTTCAATCAGCAGGGCGGTCAGCACGATCCGGCCTTCGCCGGCGAGGATGTTGTAGGTGCGGCAGGCTGCCAGCGTGTCCATGGTCTCGATGCCGATGCGCGCAGCCATCAGGCTGCGCAAAAAGGCCGGCGGCGCAAAACGCAGGCGGCTGCCGCTGCCGAAAATCACCAATTCGGGCCGGGTCTCGGCCAGACGTTCGAAGTGCGCTGGCGTGAGGTCTTCGAAACGGGCGCAGTCCCAGGCGAACTTTTCGCCGCGTGAGCCGATCACGATGCTCTGCTCTATTTTTTCAGCCGTCCCCTGGTTGCCCAGCCCTATCCATCCGGGCCCGTAGCCAAGAATGGATTGAACGTCGAGGCGGTCGGGCTGTAATTTCATGCGGTGTTCAGGAGGGGTGGTGGGTGCTGGCGGCCAGCAAAATCGCGGTTTTATGTGGTCAAATTATAGATTCCGTCCCAATTTCCGCTTACCCCTGCGTCCCTTGCGCCTTTGCAGGCTTTGCGTTTGCTGAAGAACGACCACAGACCATGAAATTGATCACCAAATCGGCCAAACTGGCCAATGTGCTTTATGACATCCGCGGTCCCATCATGGATGCTGCCAAGCAGATGGAGGAAGAAGGGCAAAAGCTCATCAAGCTCAACCTCGGCAATCTCGCGGTGTTCGGTTTTGACGCGCCTGAAGAAGTCCAGCAGGACATGATCCGCAACCTGCCGGCCTCGGCAGGTTATTCGGACAGCAAGGGCATTTTTGCGGCGCGCAAGGCCGTGATGCACGAAACCCAGCGGCAGGGCATCAAGGGCGTGACGCTGGACGACATCTATCTGGGCAACGGCGCGAGCGAGCTGATTTCCATGGCGACCAACGCGCTACTGGACAACGGCGACGAGCTGCTGCTGCCGTCCCCCGACTACCCCCTGTGGACGGCTTCCACCAGCCTGGCGGGCGGCACGCCGGTGCATTACTTGTGCGACGAGGCCAACGGCTGGATGCCCAACCTCGATGACATCCGCGCCAAGATCACGCCCAAGACCAAGGGCATCGTGGTCATCAACCCGAACAACCCGACCGGTGTACTGTATTCCGATGAACTGCTGCGCGGCATCATCGACATCGCGCGCGAACACGGCCTGGTGATCCTGGCCGACGAGGTGTACGACAAGGTGCTGTACGACGGTGTCAAACACACGGCGATCGCCAGCCTGTCCACCGATGTGCTGACGCTGACCTTCAACTCGCTGTCCAAGAGTTACCGCTCCTGCGGCTACCGCGCCGGCTGGCTGGTGGTGTCCGGGCCGAAAAAGCAGGCGCAGGACTACATCGAGGGTCTGAACATGCTGGCCAACATGAAGCTGTGCTCCAACGTGCCGGGCCAGTGGGCCATCCAGACGGCGCTGGGCGGTTACCAGAGCATTAACGACCTGACCGGCGAGGGCGGCCGCCTGCGCCGCCAGCGCGACCTGGCCTACGAGCTGATCACCGCGATTCCCGGCGTGAGTTGCGTCAAGCCGAGCGCGGCACTCTACATGTTCCCCCGGCTGGACCCCAAGGTCTACCCGATCACCGACGACCGCCAGTTTTTCCTGGAACTGCTCAAGGAAACCAAGGTGATGCTGGTGCAGGGCACCGGTTTCAACTGGGCGGCGCCGGACCATTTCCGCATCGTCTTTCTGCCGCATGAGGAAGACCTGCGCGAGGCGATTGGCCGCATTGCCAAATTCCTCGAAAGCCGCCGAAAAAGCATGCAGCCGGCCAGCGTGCCGGTCGCCGAATCCCTTCTGAAATGACCCGAAGCACATGACATCAACGAATCTGAAACCGATCAAGGTAGGCCTTCTGGGCATGGGCACCGTGGGCAGCGGTGTGTTCACCGTTTTGAAGCGCAACCAGGAAGAAATTTTCCGCCGCGCCGGCCGCAGCATCGAGATCGCCATGGTGGCCGACCTCGACACCGCACGCGCGCAGGCGGCCGCCGGTGCCGGCGTGACGGTGGTGGCCGATGCCAGAGCCGTGATTGCCAACCCCGAGATCGACATCATCATCGAGTTGATCGGCGGTTATGGCATTGCCCGGCAACTGGTGCTGGAGGCGATCGCGGCGGGCAAACACGTGGTCACCGCCAACAAGGCCCTGCTGGCAGTGCATGGCACCGAGATTTTTGCGGCCGCGCACCAACACGGCGTGATGGTGGCGTTCGAAGCCGCCGTCGCCGGTGGCATTCCCATCATCAAGGCGCTGCGCGAGGGCCTGACAGCCAACCGCATCGAGTGGATTGCCGGCATCATCAACGGCACGACCAATTTCATCCTCAGCGAGATGCGCGACAAGGGTCTGGACTTCGACGTCGTGCTGAAGGAAGCGCAGCGCCTCGGTTACGCCGAAGCCGACCCGACCTTCGACATCGAAGGCGTGGACGCGGCGCACAAGGCCACGCTGATGTCGGCGATTGCCTTCGGCATCCCGGTGCAATTCGACAAGGCCTACGTCGAGGGCATCACCAAGCTGGGCGCGCAGGACATCAAGTATGCCGAGCAGCTCGGTTACCGCATCAAGCTGCTGGGCATCACCAAGCGCACGGCCAAAGGGATCGAGCTGCGGGTGCACCCCAGCCTGGTGCCGGCCAAGCGCCTGATCGCCAATGTCGAGGGCGCCATGAACGCGGTGATGGTGCAGGGCGATGCCGTCGGCACCACGCTGTATTACGGCAAGGGCGCCGGCAGCGAGCCGACCGCCAGCGCAGTGATTGCCGACCTGGTGGACATCGCGCGCCTGCACGGCGCCGAGGCCGCGCAGCGCGTGCCGCACCTGGCCTTCCAGCCGCAGTCCATGAGCGACATGCCGGTGCTGCCCATGAGCGAGGTGGTCACGAGTTATTACCTGCGCCTGAACGTGGCCGACGAAGCCGGCGTGCTGGCCAAAGTCACCGGCATCCTGGCCGAAGCCGGCATCAGCATCGACGCGATGCTGCAGCGCGAAGCCGACGAGGTCGGCGGCGAGGGCTCGACCCAAACCGACCTGATCATCCTGACGCACGACTGTGTCGAGGCGAAGATGAACGAGGCGATGGCGCAGATGCAGGCGCTGCCAACCGTGCTGTCGCCCATCACGCGCATCCGCAAGGAAGAACTCGCCTGACATGAAAAGCCCCCACGTTCACTCCGTTCTCTGCCCCCCGAGGGGGCGCTCATTGCCCTACGGGCGGCCGGGCGAGCAATGAAGTACCTCTCCACCCGCGGCCATGCGGACCGCAAGCAGTTCTGCGAAATCCTGCTCGAGGGCCTGGCGCCCGACGGCGGGCTCTACCTGCCCGAAACCTACCCGCAGGTCGACACCGCCACGCTGGAGAAGTGGCGCGCCGTCTACCGCGACTCGGGGTATGCCGACCTGGCTTTTGAAGTGCTGTCGCTCTACATCGACGACATTCCTGCCGCCGACCTGAAAGCCCTCTGCCGCAAGACCTACACCGAAGAAGTTTTCGGCACGACCGAAATTGTTCCGTTGCGCCAGCTCGAGCCTGGCCTCTACCTCGAGGCCCTGTCCAACGGCCCGACCCTGGCCTTCAAGGACATGGCCATGCAGTTGCTGGGCAACTTGTTCGAGTACGAACTGGCGCGCCGCGGCGAGGAGCTCAACATCCTGGGCGCGACCAGTGGCGACACCGGCAGCGCCGCCGAATACGCGATGCGCGGCAAAAAGGGAGTGCGCGTCTTCATGACCTCGCCGCAGGGCCGCATGAGCCCCTTCCAGCAGGCCCAGATGTTCAGCCTGCAGGACGCCAACATCCACAACATTGCCATCGAAGGTGTGTTCGACGATTGCCAGGACATTGTGAAGGCCGTGTCCAACGACCTGGCCTTCAAGCGCAAGTACAAGATCGGCACCGTCAACTCGATCAACTGGGCCAGGCTGCTGGCGCAGGTCGTCTACTACTTCGCCGGTTACTTCCAGGCAACCGGCCCTCACCCCAACCCTCTCCCAGAGGGAGAGGGGGGCAAAAAAGGGGGCGCGGGCTTACTCCCTCTCCCGCCGGGAGAGGGCAGGGGTGAGGGCTCCCCGGTGCCAAAGGTCAGCTTCACCGTGCCATCAGGAAACTTCGGCAACGTCTGCGCCGGCCATGTGGCGCGCATGATGGGCCTGCCTATCGACAAGCTGGTCGTCGCGACCAACGAAAACGATGTGCTCGACGAGTTCTTCCGCACCGGCGTGTACCGCGTGCGCGCCAGCGCCGACACGCATGAAACCTCCAGCCCGTCGATGGACATTTCCAAGGCCTCGAACTTCGAGCGTTTTGTGTTCGACCTGCTGGGCCGCGACGCCACACGCGTGGCTGACCTGTTCGGTACGCAGCTGTCAACGCAGGGCCGTTTTGACCTGAGCGGCGACACCACCTACCAGTCGGCCGCCCGGCACTATGGCTTTGCCAGCGGCAAAAGCACCCACGCCGACAGGCTGCAGACGATTCGCGACACCTTTGCGCGTTTCGGCACCATGATCGACACCCACACCGCGGACGGCCTGAAGGTCGCGCGCGAACAGCTCTCGGCCGGCGTGCCCATGATCGTGCTGGAGACGGCCTTGCCGATCAAGTTTGCCGCCACCATCGAGGAGGCGCTGGGCCGGTTGCCGCCGCGGCCCGCCCGCTTTGAAGGCATCGAGGCCCTGCCCAAACGTGTGCAGCTCCTGCCGGCCGACGCGGCCGCGGTGAAGGCCTACATTGCCAGCCATGTGGACGATTGAGCGTTTCAAAACATGACCGTCGGAACGCTCCATCCCTCACCCCAGCCCTCTCCCGGAGGGCGAGGGTGAAGACAGCCGCAATCACTGTCGTGTATTCGGAAAATATCGATAGACTGGCCTCCAGCCCTTTGCTGGTGAGTGCAGGCAGCTATGGTATTGGTAGCAAACCAGGATCGGCCCAAGGCAGTTTATGAACGTTGTTGCATTTGCCGGCTATTCCGGCTCCGGCAAGACCACCCTGGTGGAGAGCCTGATTCCCGCGCTCAAGCTGCGCGGCCTGCGGGTCTCGGTCGTCAAACATGCCCACCACAGCTTCGACATCGACCAGCCGGGCAAGGACACGTACCGCCACCGGCAGGCCGGGGCCTTCGAGGTGGTGGTGGCGTCGGACAAGCGCCTGGCGCTGATCCGCGAGTTCGAGCAGCCGAGGGCACTCTCGGTGCACCACCTGATCGCCGAGCTGTACGAGGGTGTGGACTGGGTGCTGGTGGAAGGTTTCAAAAGCAGCGACCTGCTCAAGGTCGAGGTCTGGCGCGCCGACTCGGGCAAACCGGCACGTTACCCGGACGACGATTTTGTGGTCGCGATAGCCACCGACTCGCCGGACCGGCTGCCCGAAACCACCCTCAGGCCGGTGCTGGATTTGAACGACGCCGATGCCGTCGCGGACTGGTTGGTCGAGAATCACGAACGATTTGTCTATTGCGCCGAGTTGTATGCATGAATACTTCCGCCTCCATTTCCCCTTCCACGCAGCCTGCCACGCGTCCGCCGCTTAAAGCCCTCGACGAGGCGCTGGCCGAGCTGCTGGGCCGCGCCACGCCGCTGGCAGGCAGCGACACCGTGTCCACGTTTGACGCCGACGGCCGGGTGCTGGCCGAAGAGGTGGTTTCGGCGCTGCAGGTGCCGCCCGAAGACAACAGTGCCATGGACGGTTATGCCGTGCGTAGCGCCGAGTTGGCCGACGAGGGTGTGGTGCTGCGCGTGTCGCAGCGCATTGCGGCCGGCAGCAGCGGCAGCGCGCTGGAGCCCGGCACGGTCGCCCGCATTTTTACCGGCGCGCCGATCCCGGCCGGGGCCGATGCGGTGGTGATGCAGGAAGACTGCGAGCCGCTCGCGGATCGCGAAGGGTATGTCAGCGTCCGGCAGCTGCCGCGCCCCGGCCAGTGGGTACGCCGCGCCGGTGAAGACGTCACGCGCGGCGCCACCGTGCTCTCAAAAGGTGAGCGCCTCACGCCCGCTGCGCTTGGGCTGGCGGCCAGTATTGGCATTGACCGGCTGCAGGTGGCGCGGCGCCCGCGGGTGGCGCTGTTTTCCACCGGCGACGAACTGGTGATGCCCGGCGAGGTGGCCCCCGCGCAGATGCGCCCCGGCGCCATCTATAACTCCAACCGTTTCTTTCTGCGCGCCTTGCTGCTGCGTCTGGGCTGCGAGGTCAGCGACCTGGGCATCGTGCCGGACCAGCGTGAAGCCACGCTGGACGCGCTGCGCAGCGCCAGCCAGGCCCATGACCTGATCCTGACCAGCGGCGGCGTGTCGGTCGGGGAAGAGGACCACATCAAGCCGGCCGTGCAACAGCTCGGCTCACTGGACCTCTGGCAGATTGCCATGAAGCCGGGCAAGCCTTTTGCCTATGGCCGGGTCGGTGCGGCGCACTTCATGGGACTGCCGGGCAACCCGGTCTCCAGCTTCCTGACCTTTCTGTTGCTGGTGCGCCCCTTTCTGCTCAGGCTCCAGGGGGTGACTGACGTTGCTCCAAAATCAATAGCGGCTACCGCCCATTTCACCTGGCCCCGGGCCGATAAACGCCGTGAATTTTTGCGGGTGCGGCGCAACGATGCCGGCGGGCTGGACCTGTTTCCCAACCAGAGTTCGGGCGTGCTGACCTCGGCGGTCTGGGGCGACGGCGTGGTGGACAACCCGTCGGGCCAGACCATCGCGCATGGCGACACCGTGCGTTTCATCGCTTTTTCGGAATGGCTGGCATGAACATCACCGTCAGGTATTTTGCGTCCGTGCGTGAAGCCATCGGACAGGGCAGCGAGCAGGTCGACACCGCAGCAGCCAGCCTGGCCGCTCTGCGCGACGAACTGATGACGCGCGGCCCGGCCTATGCCGAGGCGCTGGCGCGCGGCAAGTCGGTGCGCATGGCACTCAACCAGGTCATGAGCGACGAATCGGCGGCGCTCACGGACGGCTGTGAAGTCGCCTTCTTTCCGCCGGTGACGGGGGGCTGAGATGACTGATCGCGTGAGCATCCAGACCGGCGACTTCAATCTCGCCGAGGAGATCGCCGCGCTGCGCGCGAACGACAAACGCGTCGGCGCCGTCTGCAGTTTCATCGGAACGGTCAGAGACCGCAATGACGGTAGTGACGTGAGCTCCATGGAGCTTGAGCACTACCCCGGCATGACCGAAAAAGCCATCGAGGCCATGATTGACGAAGCCATGGTGCGCTTCGATATTTTCGGTGCGCGCGTGATCCACCGTGTCGGGCTGCTGCAGCCGCTGGACCAGGTGGTGATGGTGGCGGTGACCTCGGCGCATCGCGGCGAGAGTTTCCAGGCCTGCGAGTTCCTGATGGACTACCTCAAGACCCAGGCCCCGTTCTGGAAAAAAGAGCAGACGCCGGACGGCGCGCGCTGGGTCGATGCGCGGGTCAGCGACGACGCGGCGCTGGCCAAGTGGGGCATCCAGGCCTCCAACGCCTAGAACAGTCCTCAGGCTTCAGGCTTGCGCTTCGTCTTCCTGGTCCGGCGGCACAAAGGCGGCGCGGGCGTCGTTTTCCAGCCCCGTCGTCAGCAGTTGCAGCAGCTCCAGCAGCTGGCCCTGTTGCGCCTTGTTCAGCGGTGCCATCAGGCGGTCATAGGCCCGGTCGGCCGGTTGCTGCGCCTGCTTGAGCAGGTCCATCCCCGCAGCTGACAGGAATACCGCCAGATTGCGCCGGCTGGCCGGCGCCGGCGCCCGTTCTATCAGGCCCCGCGTTTCCAGGCCGCGCAGCACACGCAGCACCGTCACCTTGTCGAAACCCAGCGCACGCGCCAGTGTGGACTGGTCCAGCCCCGGCGTGGCGCGCAGCACGCTGAGCACGCCGAACTGTGCCGGCGTCAGCCCCACGCTGCGGCATTCGTCCTCGAAAACCGCGGTCGAGATCTGATGCGCCCGGCGCAGCAGGAAGCCGGGGCGGGCGTAAAGTTGGGTCAGTTTGTGAAGGGCGTGCACGGCAGTTAAAAGTTCTCGTCGACTTGGGCTCTAGGGGAATTCATGGATTGTGCCTTGTCGTTTCAGACCAATAATGGTTAGCATGCAAACCAAAAAGGATGTTTGATGCAGATCAGTATTTCTTCACGCCGTCGGCTGGCGGTCAAGCTGGGGCTCCTGCTTGTCGCGGCTGGCGCCAGCGCGGGCGCCCTGGCCCAGAGCGCCCAGGCGCCGGTCCTGCCGCAGGCGCCGATTCGCCTGATCGTGCCCTTCACGCCGGGCACCGGCATTGACCTGATTGCCCGCACGCTGGGCCCCCGGCTGTCCGAGCGCCTGGGGCGGCCGGTGGTGGTGGACAACCGTGCCGGCGCGTCCGGCAACATCGGCACCGAGGCCGTGGTGCGTGCTGCGCCCAACGGCAGCACCTTGCTGGTGACGGTCAACACGCTGGTGATGAATGCCAGCCTGTACCCGCAGCTGACCTTCGACCCGGTGAAAGACCTGACCCCGGTGACGCTGACCAGCTGGGGCCAGCTGCTGCTGGTGGCCAACCCCAAGACCGGTTTCAAAAGCGCCTCGGACCTGATGGCGGCGGCGCGCCAGAAGCCCGGCCGCATCAACTACGGTTCGCCCGGGGTGGGCACGCCGCACCACCTGGCGATGGAACTGTTCAAAAGCACGGCGGGCGTGTTTGTCACGCACATCCCTTACCGCGGCACGGGGCCGGCGCTGACCGACCTGCTCGGCGGCCAGATCGAAACCATGTTCCTGCCCATTCACGTGGCCTTGCCGCATGTGAAGTCCGGCCGGCTGGTGGCGCTGGGTATCGGCAGCGACAATCGCCACGCGCTGTTGCCCGAAGTGCCGACGCTGGCCGAGGCCAAAGCCGGTAAGGTCAATGTGGACATGTGGTACGGCATCTTTGCGCCACCGGGCACCTCGCCCGACCTGGTCGCTTTGTACAACCGCGAGATCCGGGAGATGTTGCTGAGTGACGAGGTCAAAAAGGCCTTCCAGACCCAGGGCATGGACCCGAGCGGCAGCACGCCGGAAGAGTTCAAAGGCCTGGTCGAGCTTGATTCGAAGCGCTGGGCCCGGTTGATCCAGGCCCAGGGCATCACCGCGAACTGATTTGCTATTGAATAGATAGCTGGTGGCGCACGTCTGTAAAGGGCTGGCGGCCATTTTGATGTTAATTATTTATATCCCCCGTCATCCCGGACGTGATCCGGGATCCATGCTGCATGAACCGTGACTGCGGCGTGCCTGCATGGATTGCGGATCACGTCCGCAATGACAGTCCAGTTGAAACCATCGAAGAAAACACCATGAAAATTGCCATCGTCGGCGGCGGCATAGGCGGGCTGAGCCTGGCACTTGCGCTGCATCAGCGCGGCATCCAGAGCGAGGTTTTTGAAACCGTGCCTGAAGTGAAGGAACTCGGCGTCGGCATCACGCTGCTGCCGCACGCCATGCGCGAGCTGGCGGCACTGGGCCTGCAGCCGCAGCTCGAAGCCGTCGGCATCGAAAACGAGGAGAGCGTGTTTTTCAACCGCTTCGGCCAGTTCATCTACAAGGAGCCGCGCGGTCGCCATGCCGGCTACGCCTTGCCCGAGATCGGCATTCCGCGTGGCAAGCTGCACCGCCTGCTTTACGATGCTGCGCTCGAGCGCCTGAGCCCTGACGCCATCCACACCAACCGCCGCTGCGTGCGTGTGGAGCAGGACGACAGCGGCGCCACCCTGCATTTCACGCAGACCTCCAGCGGCATGAGCCTGCCGCCGGTGAAAGCCGACGTGGTGATTGCCTGCGACGGCGTCAACTCCACGCTGCGGCGCCAGTTCTACCCCGACGAAAAAGTCGCGTTTGCCGGCATCAACACCTGGCGCGGCGTGACGCGGCACAAACCCATCCTGACCGGCCGCAGCTACATGCGTGTGGGTTCCATCGACACCGGCAAGATGGTGATTTACCCCATCGTCGACAAGCTGGACGACGAGGGCCACCAGCTGATCAACTGGGTCGCCGAGATCCAGCGGGACAACGCTGCCATGAACGACTGGAACCAGAAAGGCGATCCCCAGGATTTCCAGGGCATCTTCAAGGACTGGCGTTTCCCGTGGCTGGACGTTCCCGCGCTGATCGCCAACGCCGAGCAGATCCTTGAGTACCCCATGGTCGACAAGGACCCGGTGCCGCAGTGGACCTTCGGCCGCGTGACCCTGCTCGGTGACGCGGCACACCCCATGTACCCGCGCGGCTCCAACGGTTCGGCCCAGGCCCTGATCGACGCGCGCGTGCTGGCCGAACAGCTGGCGCTGCATGCCGGCGCTGATGCACGGGCCGCGCTGCAGGCCTACGAGCAACTGCGGCTGGCCCCCACCGCGAACATCGTGCTGACGAACCGCTCGGTGCCGCCCGATTTCATCAACATCAAGGTGGACGAGCTCAGCGGCGGCAAGCCTTTTGCGGACATCGACGCGCTGATCAGCCAGCAGGAGTTGCGCGCGATATCGGACCACTACAAACAGGTGGCCGGCTTCTCGCTGGAGGCTGCCACGAAGTAGGACGGGCCGGAGCCGGAGCGGGCGCCGTCCGGAGCCCGCGAACGCATCAGTTCAGGTACTTGGGCCGCGGAAGGTCTGCGGACAGGTCGGCAGGCTCGGCGTCGGACACGGCGTCTTGCACCACGACGTCATCAGGTGCGGCCGCTGCGGCTGCCGGCACCGTGAGCCACTGCGAGAGCTTCACGCTCTGGTGCAGCAAATGCAGCAGGCCGTTGCTCAGCTGCGGTTCCATCATCACCTGGAAATCACGCACCGTGGCTTGCCCGGGCAGCTTTTCAAACAGCTGCAGGCGCAGCTGGCCGTTGCCCATCAGGGTGACCTTGACCTCGGTCAGCAGCAAGGGTTCGGGGCCCACCTCCACGTCGGCGGGCGGACCGGGCTGGTCGCGGTAAGGGGTTTCAAAATCTCCGCTGCGCAGCGTCGCTTCTTTCTGAAAGGTCGTCAGCAACTGGTCGCGCTGCTCGTCCAGGCTGGTGGCCGCTTCCGGCGGGGCCGCCACCTTGCGGGTCTGGTCGGCCGCGGTTTTATCGAGCACGGGCAGCAAGGCCAGCGCCAGGCGCCGGGTGAGCCAGGCGCGCAACTCGCCGCCGTCCCGGCCGTTGATGCGAATCATCAGGCGGTCCTGCTCCTGGACGTAACTGATCGACACCTGGTGAATGTTCATGGTTTCATTTTAGTCCGCCGCCTGTTCCCCGGGTGCTTGATCTCTGTCAAGCCGCACCCGGGCCAGGCTGTGCATAAAGGGAAGCGCTTCCAAAGGAGCCATCAACCCGGTTGTGAGCAGGGACTATTGAAAAGCCCCGGGTTCAGCCCCAGATCTTCAGCAATCCAATTCACCAAGGGACGCCATGCGCCAGGACAAACTCACCACCAAATTCCAGGAAGCGCTCAGCGACGCACAGTCGCTCGCACTGGGCAACGACAACGCCTACATCGAGCCGGTGCACCTGCTGGCCGCCATGCTGGGCCAGGAAGACGGCCCGAAAGCGCTGCTGCAGCGCGCCGGTGTCAACGTGGCGGCCTTGCAGGCCGCTGCTGACGCCGCTGTCAAAAAGCTGCCGACGGTGTCGGGCCAGGAGCAGATCCAGGTCGGCCCCGAGCTCGGCAAGCTGTTGCAGGCCACCGAAAAGGAATCCATCAAGCGCGGTGACCAGTTCATCGCCGGCGAGCTGTATTTGCTGGCGGTCGCCGACAGCAAGGCCGAGGTCGGCAAGCTCGCCAAAGAGGCGGGCCTGACCCGCAAGGCGCTGGAGGCGGCCATCGATGCCGTTCGCGGCGGCCAGGGCGTGGACAGCCCCGAAGCCGAAGGCCAGCGCGAAGCGCTCAAGAAATACACCATGGACCTGACCGAGCGCGCCCGCATGGGCAAGCTGGACCCGGTGATCGGCCGCGACGACGAGATTCGCCGCGCCATCCAGGTGCTGCAGCGCCGCACCAAGAACAACCCGGTGCTGATCGGCGAGCCGGGCGTTGGCAAGACCGCCATCGTCGAAGGCCTGGCCCAGCGTATCGTCGCCGGCGAGGTGCCGGATTCACTCAAGGGCAAACGCGTGCTGAGCCTGGACATGGCCGCGCTGCTGGCCGGTGCCAAGTTTCGCGGCGAGTTTGAGGAGCGCCTCAAAACCGTGCTGAAAGAACTGGCCAAGGACGAGGGCCAGACCATTGTGTTCATCGACGAGCTGCACACCATGGTCGGCGCCGGCAAGGCCGAAGGCGCGATGGACGCCGGCAACATGCTCAAGCCCGCGCTGGCGCGTGGCGAGCTGCATTGCGTAGGCGCGACCACACTCGACGAATACCGCAAGTACATCGAAAAAGACGCCGCGCTCGAGCGCCGTTTCCAGAAAATCCTGGTCGGCGAGCCAACGGTGGAGGCGACGATTGCCATCCTGCGCGGCCTGCAGGAAAAATACGAAGTGCACCATGGCGTGCAGATCACCGACCCGGCCATCGTGGCCGCGGCCGAACTGAGCCACCGCTACATCACCGACCGCTTCCTGCCCGACAAGGCGATCGACCTGATCGACGAGGCGGCGGCCAAGATCAAGATCGAGATGGACTCCAAGCCCGAGGTCATGGACAAGCTGGACCGCCGGCTGATCCAGCTGCAGATCGAGCGCGAGGCCGTGCGCCGCGAAAAAGACGAGTCCTCGCAGAAACGTTTCGGGCTGATCGAGGAAGAAATCACCAAGCTGCAAAAGGAAATTTCCGACCTCGATGAAATCTGGCAAGCCGAAAAGGCCCAGGCGCTCGGCTCCAAGGACGTGATGGAAGAAATCGACCGCATCCGCTTCCAGATTGAGGAGTTCACGCGCAAGGGTGACTTCAACAAGGTGGCCGAGCTGCAGTACGGCAAGCTGCCCGAGCTGGAAAAACGCCTGAAGGAAGCGCAGGACACCGAAGACAAGAAGGGCACCACCAGTGCGCCCACCTTGCTGCGCACCCAGGTCGGCGCCGAAGAGATCGCCGAGGTCGTGGCGCGCGCCACCGGCATTCCCGTCAGCAAACTGATGCAGGGCGAGCGCGACAAACTGTTGCTGATGGAAGGCAAGCTGCACGAACGGGTGGTCGGCCAGGACGAAGCCATCGGTGCGGTCGCCAACGCGATCCGCCGCTCGCGCTCGGGCCTGAGTGACCCGAACCGCCCGACCGGTTCCTTCCTGTTCCTCGGCCCCACCGGTGTCGGCAAGACCGAACTCTGCAAGGCACTGGCCGGCTTTTTGTTCGACAGCGAAGACCACCTGATTCGTGTCGACATGAGCGAGTTCATGGAAAAACACTCGGTGGCCCGCCTGATCGGCGCGCCTCCGGGTTATGTGGGTTACGAAGAGGGCGGCTACCTGACCGAAGCCGTGCGGCGCAAGCCCTACAGCGTGCTGCTGCTCGACGAGGTGGAAAAAGCCCACCCCGATGTGTTCAACGTGCTGCTGCAGGTGCTCGACGACGGCCGCCTGACCGACGGCCAGGGCCGCACCGTGGACTTCAAGAACACCGTCATCGTCATGACCAGCAACATCGGCTCACCCATCATCCAGTCCATGGTGGGCCAGCCGTATGAAGACGTCAAGGAAGCGGTGGAGGGCGAGCTGAAGAACTACTTCCGCCCCGAGTTCTTGAACCGCATCGACGAGACCGTGGTGTTCCATTCGCTCGACGCGAAAAACATCGAGTCCATCGCGCGCATCCAGCTCAAGGTGCTGATGGAGCGCCTGCAGAAGATGGACCTCACGATGGAGGTGTCGGAAGCAGCCATTGCCGAACTCGCCAAGGTCGGCTTCGACCCGGTGTTCGGTGCCCGGCCGCTCAAGCGTGCGATCCAGCAGCGGATTGAAAACCCGCTGTCCAAGCTGCTGCTCGAGGGGCGTTTCCTGCCCAAGAGCACGATTCCGGTGGATGTGGATCCGGTGCGCGAACCCGGCGTGTTCAAGTTCGACCGCGCCACGCAATGAGCCCTCACTGAGCCCCGGAAGCGGCGCAGGTTGCTATTTAATCAGTAGCAGCTTGCGCCCATCCAGTAAGGGATGAAGGCCTGTTTTATGCATGAAAACCCGCTTTTGCCTGCGCAAGAGCGGGTTTTCTTTTGGGGGAGATGTCCGCACAGTCGGCGTCCGGGTTGATTTTCCGGATCGGCGTTAAGCTCTTGGCTTTTCCGACGGGAAGGTGCGTGCGATGTTGTCGATAAGGAAAGCGGTTTCGGCCGACGAAGATGATCTCTGGCGTATCCTGGAGCCGATTATTCGCGCGGGCGAAACCTACGATTTCCCGCGGCAGACCAGCCGGCAGGATGCCCTTCTGGCCTGGCTGGCGCCCGACAACCAGTGTTTTGTGGCCTGCGAGGGCGACACGCTTCTGGGCACCTATGTGTTGCATCCCAACCGCAAGGGCGGTGGGGCGCATGTGGCGAACTGCGGCTACATGACCGCAAGCGATGCCAACGGCAAAGGGGTGGCACGCGCCATGTGCGCACACTCGCTCGAAGTCGCCCGCGCAGCAGGATTCCGCGCCATGCAGTTCAACTTCGTGATCGCCAGCAACCACCGAGCCGTCAAGCTCTGGACGGGAATGGGCTTCGAGACCGTCGGTCGCGTGCCGGAGGCTTTCCTCCACCCTGTGCACGGCTACACCGACGCGCTGGTAATGTACCGGCGCCTGTAAAGTCACGTCATGTTTCGCGGCGTCAGTCCGCACTTTTCACCGGATATATCGAAGGCGTCTGAAAAGATGTTCACCGACCCCTGGCTCAACCGATGGCTTCCCCTTGTGCTTGAGCGGGCGGACTCCGGCCCCGTGCTTGAGATTGGATGTGGCCACGGAGACGACACGGCTGTCCTCGCCGGCGCCGGGTTGAAGGTCCACGCCTTCGATCTTTCCAGTGTCTCAGCCGGCATCACGAAGGTTCGTGTGCCTGCGGCGGTGGTTGAGTGCCGAGACGTGCGAGAACCTTTCCCCGAAGTGGCAAGTGAGCTGGGGGTCGTCGTCGCCAGCCTGTCGATTCACTATTTCCCCTGGGCCGAGACGCAGGCCCTGGCAGGGCGCATCCGTTCAGCCTTGCGCCCTGGAGGTGTCTTTCTTTGCCGGCTCAACTCGGACCAGGACCACAACTTCGGCGCCAGCGGTCACCCCGAAATCGAGCCCAACTTTTTCATGGTCAAGGGTGAACCCAAACGCTTTTTCGATGAAGCCGCGATCACTTCACTTTTTGCAGAAGGCTGGAACACGCTTTCGCTTGAGCACTTTGTCACCAAGAAGTACGTCAGGTCCAAAGCGCTTTGGGAAGTGGTTCTTGAGCGTACGGATGCCTGAGCTTTCGCAGGTGCGCTTCATTGGTGGGCCGACCTGAGCGCGGGCAGGTCAATCGCCCAGAAGCTTGTGCAGGAAGTGCCTGTCGTGTAGCTTGTCGATGCCCCGGTAACCATGCAGAACACCTACTTCTTCGTATCCGACCTTCGGATAGAAATCGGGAGCCTGAAAGCTGAACGTGTTCAGCACAGCGTGCTTGCATCCTCGTTGAATGGCCTCCGACTCGGCCGCAGCCAGAATTTTTGACCCAAGGCCCGTCCCCCGATGCTCGGGTGCCACCCACAGGAAATACACGTCCAGGTAGTCCCAGTAGGTTTTGCCCGTCAGGCCACCGATGAGCGTGCCGTCATCCGCGCGCGCGAAGACGCAGAGCGTCCTGAAGACGGCTTCCGTGTGCGCGCGGTTATGTGCACGGACTTGAGCCGCGACGAGTTCCTCGTCTGCGGGTATCGGTGACTCGGTCACTTCCAGATTCATTTGCACTGATGTCTCGCTTTCAAATTGAATGTGTAGGCACGCGAAGCACGCTAGAGACCACTCGTCCGATGGGTGGATTAAGCGTCTCTCGGCACATATAGCGGAGAAACCCAGTTGTTTTCTTCCAACCACCGACGAAAGCCGTCATTCTCTCTACAGCCCAAGTTCAGGACCATCTCAATGCCGAAAATGGAGACAGCGAGGCATGCCTCTGAGGAGCGAGTAAGCAAGATGTCGAACTCATGCAGCAGTTCGAAGGACTGATTCCCGTCGCTAAAGATGGCGTTCACCGGATGCAGCGATCGAACCGTGAAAGGCCAATCCGGGCCTTCGTTGTAGCGTGCAAACCTGCGCAACTCTTCGAGGGCTGGCTGATCTACAAGCTCATTGTTCCACCCAGGCACGGATAGCGTTTTGAAAGCAAGCACTTCGAGACCTACTTTGGCCAAGAACCGTCCCATCTGCCGGTAGTCGGGTCGGTCTGTCCCATCCGTGGGCACCCAGGGAGGAATGCGACCCCGCTTGTTCGGAATCGCCATATCTGCCCGTAGAAGCCGAAACATCGGGGACTCAAGGAGCTGACGCTCTACCTTCCGCGCGAAATACTGGTTGCAGCCATCGCATACGGCTCCGACTGGTAACACATGATCAATGTTCCCCAGCGACTCTGGAATGATGTGCTCCACGGACACGCTGGTTGAGGAATCCTGTTTGCAGAAGATGCAGCGCATAGCGCTAAAGCCTAGACGCCACCATTTGGATACCTATGAATGAGTTGGAGGTATGCGCGATTCAAGAATAAAGCCAACTCAGCCATCATCGCCATCTCCTTCGCGAAGGATTCGCTGGTGAGGATCTCTTGCTCGAACAGTACATCTCCAGACTCCTCATCGACCTGAAGTTTTGAATCGCCCCGGGTTTCATGGAGGCTGTTTGGTTTAAGTCATGCCTCCACCGTGGAGACTTGACTGGCGAGTTGCCGGTAGTAGTTTGCCTCAGCTTCTGCCGGAGGGATATACCCGATGGGTCCGAGCAGCCGTTGATGGTTAAACCAGGACACCCATTCCAGCGTGGCCAGCTCCACCGACTCCCGGGTTGGCCAGGAGCGGCGGTGAATCAGCTCGGCCTTGTACAGCCCGTTGATCGTCTCGGCCAAAGCGTTGTCATAGCTGTCGCCCTTGCTGCCCACCGAAGGCTCTATGCCAGCCTCGGCCAAGCGCTCGGAGTAGCGAATGGAGACGTACTGGCTACCCCGGTCAGAATGGTGAATCAAGGCATCCTCGCGGCCCGGTTGGCGGTCGTACAGGGCCTGCTCCAGCGCATCGAGCACGAAGTCCGTGCGCATGGAGCTGCTGACCCGCCAGCCCACGATGCGCCGGGCAAACACGTCAATGACGAAGGCCACGTACAGCCAGCCCTGCCAGGTCGAGACATAGGTGAAGTCCGACACCCAAAGCTGATTGGGCCGATCAGCCAAGAACCGCCGGTTGACCCGATCCAGCGGGCACGGCGCCTTCATGTCGCTGATGGTGGTGCGCACCACCTTGCCACGGCGCACACCCTGCAAGCCCAGCCGTTTCATCAACCGCTCGACCGTGCACCGGGCAATGGCGACTCCCTCCCGATTCATCTGCTTCCAGACCTTGTCGGCGCCGTAGACACATTTGTTGGCCTGCCAGACGCGCTGGATATCTGACTTGAGGGTGTCGTCCGCCTTGGCGCGTGCACAGCGTAAATCCGGGTTGCGCTTGTGCGCGGCGTGGCGGCGGTAGCCCGAAGGGGCGATCTGCAAGACTTTGCAAATCGGCTCGACCCCGTGGGCAGCGCGATGCTGATCGATGAAGTCCCTCAGGACTTGAGTCGGCGGTCGAGCTCCGCCTGGGCAAAAAAAGCACTCGCCAGCTTCAAAATTTCGTTGGCCCGGCGCAGCTCCTTGACCTCTCGCTCCAGTTCCTTCACACGCTGCGCCTCGGCGGTAGTGACACCGTCTCGTACGCCGGTATCGACTTCTACGCGTTTGACCCATTCCAGCAACGTCTGCGGCACACAGCCGATCTTGGGGGCAATGGATTCGACCGCAGCCCACAGCGAGGGGTACTCCCCACGGTGCTCCTGCACCATCCTCACAGCGCGCTCGCGCACCTCGGGTGAAAACTTGTTTGATTTCTTCATGGCTCAATCCTCTCAGAGATTTGAGCCTCCTCAAAATCCGGGGCGATTCAGTTTCGGGTTCGATCGAAGGATACCTTGAACCTCACCTCCTGCCCGAAGTTCAATGAACGCGGAGTGCAGGATGCGATTTCTGTCACGACGCAGTTGATGCAAGAGTTTGGCTGAGGATTCGAATAGTTCCTTGAAATCGGATTCCAACTCCTGCGGTAGCTGACACTTTGGTAGGGCCTGGACGAATAGCCCGTGAACCTGGTCAATGAGCTTCTCGTTGGTTAGGTTTCGCAGGTCAGCCGGTGGCCAGTTCAAGCGAACCGGATCGAGGATGAACCATCCGATTTCACGAAGCTTGTTTTCTATCCATTGGAACGAGACGGTGAACTCGCCAATGCGCTGGTATATGAGTTCTTCGTGGTTCATAGGGTTGACTCTGAGGCGCCAAGCCGTTGCAGGCAAGTCTCCATCTCCTGGGGGCTCGGCATGTCGAGTATCACTATTGGAATATTCAAAGCTCTAGCAACGTGGGTTCCGTGTTCTTCCTCGGCCTCGCTGAATATGGCAAGCTCAGCTTCGCTCCAACTCATATCTTTTCTAGCTTGGAGGCGCTCCAGTAGCACGAGCACCGGGCAGCGAATCAACAATACTGCCGTGCAGCCGAGAGCGCGGAAAACTTCAGTGGACAGACGCTCATGGTCTCCAGCCGCACGTCGAAGAACGAAGTGCCCGTCCAGGACCAGCTTTGCGCCGCTCTCCCGAACCCGCCGCGCTGCCGAGACGAGCGCCAACTGGTTCTGCTCTACATCTGACACCACCTTTGCAGCGTCCCACGACGCCTGCCCACGTTCCTCACGGATGAGCTGGCTGGCAGTAGCGTGAATCAATCCAAGCTTCTCGCAGGCGGGTTTCGCGGCAAAGGTCTTCCCGGCGCCGTGGACGCCGGCGACGAGGATCGTCATCGCGCCTCCTCGATCAGACCAAATTGCTTGCCAACTCGACGCAGCTCGGTCGTACTCAGGTATCGGTACGACTGGGGTGGCCGGAAGCTTTTGAACAACGACTTCGGTGGAACGGGCTTGGGAGGGAGCGTCACTTCTCCCAGCAAGACTCCGTATGCCTCATCCTTTCCGGCGAAGTACTCCATGAGCTCCTTGCGCTGGAGGCCCGGACCGAGAGGAAGGCACTTGGTCCAAACCTTGGACGGTGATGCTACAAACGTGCCGTTGATGCCAACGATCCCGACGATTCGTTGGACTGGCGAGCTCGAATAGATGACAGCCAGACCTACGGGCTTCGCAGCCCATGTCCGGCGGAATTCGACCTTCTTGGCTCCCGACAGAATTAGTTCTGCAAACCGGGGCTTCACCGATAGCAGGATCGCTCTAGGACCCTCCGGCTGCAAGCACTCTTGAAAAGTTGTCATCGGAAATATTGGTAATTGATTGGATGGGGCCTGTAACGACACCATCATTCTGAAGCTGCTGGTAGGACACCGGCTTGGGCAAGTGTTTCACTAGCCTGAAGAGGATAACCTTGGTAGGTCGGGAAGCCATGCCTTCGATCTCTTTGATGCTGTACACGGTACGCCGACTGACCAGGGCTGCGATCTTAGCTGCATCGTCGAGTACTGCGAACTGGTCCACTACGCCCAGCGAGGTGACGGCTTGCTCGTCCTCTGTCCTGTAGAAGAGGAGCACGTCTCCCGGACGAATATTCTTCGCCGCCGCATGGCAGAGGTAGGCCAGCTTGATGGCATTGCCGACGCTTCCGCCGGCTACGAACAGGAGCGATTGGACCGCATCATAGTCAGGAAAGAGAATTCGATGATAGCCCTGCTGAATGGGCACCAAGAACTTGCGCACGTTGGTCCCGGCCTGGTAGTGGGGATAGAAGCGCTGGACGTACTCGTGAGGTGGTATCCCAGCATCGTCCGGAGCGGCAATGGGATGCCGCTTGACGAAAACACGGTCCGATCCGTAGTCGCCGCGGTCTTCGAAACCGAAGTCGATAAGCAGATTCACCAAGTAGTTGTGTTTATCCACGTCAGCATGGATGAAGATGTGCTCGCAGGCATTCTCTGTTCCATAGCGGAAGGCAGCCTTTAAGAAGAGCTCACCAATCTTTCGCCCTCGAACGCCCTGGCCAACCTTGAATGTGCACAGCTTCAGGGCTTTGCCGGCAAGTTTTGCACTGTTGTCGGTAATAGCTTCGTCGGTCTGAACGTCATAGATGCATATTGCGCCCAGAACTCCTGCGTCATCGCGATAGACCCACGCCTTCCTGTTCTCTCGGGCTTTCTTGCGGAACCAGTCGTCAAAACCAGCGTAGCCGTCACGTAAGCTGTTGTAGAACGCATGGGACAACTCCGGAGTCAGGCTATGCAGAGGCACATCATTGATGTTTGGCAGCGAGACATCGTGTGGCAGATGAAGCCGACGTAGCCAATCTTCTGCCGTTTGGATGTTGTAGGTGCGATTGCCAAGACCGCGCTCCCTGGCCTTGGTCAGAAGCCCTTTGTCCTCCGTGATCAACGCATGAGCCGCATCACACTCCAGCGCATACAGAATCTCGTTATCGCACGCGTCGTTTGGGCTCGTTGCGGGCGTGTTCCACGGACACTTGGCAGGTTGAACCAAGGCAGGGTATCGGCGGATGTGCTGGAGGTTTCTCACGCGCCGATCGAGGTCAGAATCCCGCTCGAAGTCAGCAATGCTTGCTGGGTGGTACCGCAATTGATGGCCGCCGACGAGCGCAAGCCGGTGGAAGCTGGCCAGATTTTCGCTGAGGACCGCATACGAGTCCTGAAGCGGAATCAGGACATTGGTATCGAGTAGAAGCGTGAGTTGCTTCGTCACCATTTTCCTCCCCTACATATTTTCGATAGCCAGTCGTGACAGAGTACAAAGAAACCATGCCTGACGCATCCTTCGAATGGAGGATGTGCGCAGTTGCCTATGCGTTTCGAAAGCGCCACGGTTAACGATGCGCACGGTGCACAACACTTGCTGCACGATATGAGCTGGAAGTTACTCGCGTTCGTTGACAAGTCCACCAGGAGTCAAGCATGACCTCCGCGCCGACACTCAGCTTCACCGTCAAGCACATTGACCACATCGTGCTTCAACATACCCACCCACGGGCCGGCTGCCGTGAACTTCGGGGCCGAGGGGGAGGGCTTGTCGCTTTACCTCTCTGACCCGGACGGCAATGCGGTTGAGTTGAAGGGCCCTGCGGAAGCCTGAAACCTCTGGGGGTTGAGCATTTGCTATTGAATCAGTAGCTGCTCGCGCCCGAATCCATTGGGCTGCAGCACGATCTGATGCGTCATTTGCAGCCGGATTGGTTAAAACTCAGGTTTTTGGATCTGCCGCCCGCCCCAGTGCAGCAACCAGGTCAGGCTGGGTGATCATGCCAACCAGCCGCTCGCCGCTGACTTCTTACTTGTAAAACGACTCGACCTTGCCCTTGAGCTTGATCATCAGCGGTTGGCCCTTGCGGTCCAGCGCCTTGCCGGCGGGCACCTTGATCCAGCGTTCGCTGATGCAGTACTCCTCGACATCGGTGCGCTCCTTGTCGTTGAAGCGGATACCGATGTCGTGTTCAAACACGGCGGCGACGTGGTGCGGGCTGCGTGGGTCCGCGGACAGGTGGTCGGGCAGAGGGGGGCGTTCAATGGTGTCGGTCATGGATATATTTTTGGTTAGCGCGAATCGTCAGCCATTTTCCCTGATTTGGGATTGGCATCCGCTTCAACCCCCCAGGCCCGCAAACACATTCTGCACATCGTCGTTGGCATCGATGGCGGCCAGGAAGGCTTCCACTTCTTCCAGATCCGCGGCGCTCAGGCTGGCCGGGTCCACAGGGTTTTTGGCCTTGTAGCCGAGCTTGGCCGATAGCACGGTAAAGCCCTGGGCCGGCAGCGCGCGGCTGACGATGTCGAGGTCGCTCGCGTCGGTCAGAAACATCGTGGTGCCTTCTTCATCGCCGGGCTCGAAGTCCTGGGCGCCCGCTTCGATGGCGGCGAGTTCGGGGTCTGCGCCCGCTGCCGTGGGTTCGGCCTCGATCATGCCGACATGGTCGAAATCCCAGGACACCGAGCCGGAGGTGCCGAGCTGCCCCTTGCGGAACAACACGCGCATTTCAGGGGCGGTGCGGTTCAGGTTGTCGGTCAGGCATTCGACCATGACGGGGACGCGGTGCGGTGCGAAACCTTCGTAAATCACGTGTTCATAATGAACCGTGTCCCCCGTGAGGCCGGCGCCTTTCTTGATGGCGCGCTCCAGGGTGTCCTTGGGCATGGACACCTTGCGGGCCTGCTCGACCACCAGCCGCAGGCGTGCGTTCGACGCTGGGTCGGCGCCGTTGCGTGCCGCGATCATGATGTCCTTGGCCAGCCGGCCAAACAGTTTGCCCTTGGCATTGGCTGCCAGTTCCTTGCCTTTTGCTTTCCACTGCGCGCCCATGCTTGAAATTCCTTGGTGTTGCGGCGCTTGCATGCGCCTGGCTGGTTCGGGGTGAGGGGGTCTGCGCGCTGTTTGAAACGCCGCGGCACATCACCCGAGGGTTCCGGTTATACACCCATCCCCGGGCGGTTCCGGCCGTTTGCGCAGGGTCAGGCGAGTACGCGACCCTTTCCCCGCCCGGTCGAGCGCTGTCTCGTCTACCATCAGAAAAAGGGAGCCAGGCCGTCATGGCCGCAACTCTCCCAACCCTGGACCAAAAAAAATGGCCATGCCCACGCCTTCACCTCACCGGCCCCAGTCCCCCAGAGGGATGCCCGAGGCATTCGCCCGCCAGGGCCTGAGTGCCAGCGAGGCCGCACGCCGCCTCGCCGATCAGGGGCCCAACCTGCTGCCCGGCAGCGAACCCAAGTCCACCGCGGCCATCGTGCGCGAAGTGGTCACCGAACCGATGTTCCTGATGCTGCTGGCCGCCGGCGGCATTTACCTGGCGCTGGGCGACCGGGGCGAGGCGCTGTTCCTGCTGAGCTTTGTGTTCGTGGTCATCGGCATCACGCTGGTGCAAGAGCGCAAAACGCAGCGCGCACTGGAGTCGCTGCGCGACCTCTCGGCCCCGCGCGCCCTGGTGATACGGGACGGGCAGGAGCAGCGCATTGCCGGACGCGAGGTGGTGCTGGGCGATCTGCTGGTGCTGCACGAGGGTGACCGCATAGCCGCCGATGCGCTGCTGGTGGACGGCCAGCTGGAGGTTGATGAATCGTTGCTCACGGGCGAGGCCGTGCCCGTGAGCAAGCTGCCCGCGACGACGGGCGAGCAGCCGTTGGCACACGAAGTGGCAAGCGTGGGGGCATCGGCCGCCAGCGCCGGGCCGCCCCAAGCAAGGCCAGCCCCCTCGGGGGGCAGCGCAGCACACGAAGTGGCAAGCGTGGGGGCCCTATTCGCCAGCACCGTGGTCACGCGCGGCGTGGGCCTGGCCGAGGTCTGCGCCATCGCCGCCCACACGGCGGTCGGGCGCATCGGCGCCGACCTGGCTGCCACCACCGAGCCGCCTTCGACGCTTCAGCAGCGTTCGCGCAAGCTGGTGCGCCAGCTCGGCGTGGCCGCACTGCTGCTGGCCAGCGCCCAGGTCCTGCTGGGCTGGTGGTGGAACGACCAGCCATTGCTGGAGAGCCTGCTCTCCGGCATTGCGCTGGCCATGGCCATCCTGCCCGAGGAGATCCCGGTCATCCTCACCGTTTTCCTGGCCCTGGGCGCGTGGCGCATCTCCCGGCACAAGGTGCTGACGCGGCGCGTCACCGCCGTCGAGGCGCTGGGCGCCATCACCGTGCTCGCGGTGGACAAGACCGGCACGCTGACGGTGAACCGCATGGCTGTGGCCGAGCTCGCCACCACTGATGCGCACTTTCAGCCGGAGGGTGCGGACCGCCTGGCTGAGGAATTTCATCCGCTGCTGGAATTTGCCATGCTGGCCACGCCCGGTGACCCGTTCGACCCGATGGAAAAGGCGATCCAGCACTTTGGCCACCACTGGCTGGCCGGCACCGAGCATGTGCACGAGGGCCGCGAGCCCGAGTTTGAGTACGCGCTGTCGGGCGAGATTCTGGCCATGACACGCGTGTTTGCCAGTGACCATCCTTCGCAACACCTGCTGGCCACCAAGGGCGCGCCTGAGGCGGTGGCCGACCTGTGCCACCTCGACGTGGCTCAGCGTGATGCCATCGGCCGGCAGGTGGAAAACATGGCAGAACGCGGTCTGCGCGTGCTCGGCGTGGCGCGTGGGCGCTGGAGCGGGCAGGCTGCCGAGCCGGCCGCGGCTCCGCCCTGGCCGCAAAGCCAGCACGACTTCGATTTCGAGTTTCTCGGCCTGGTCGCCCTGGCCGACCCGCCGCGCCCCGAGGTGCCTGCCGCGTTGGCCGAGTGCCGGCAGGCCGGCGTGCGCGTGATCATGATGACCGGCGACCACCCCGCCACGGCCCTGGCCATCGCGCGCCAGGTTGGCCTGTCGGAGCGCCCGGACGTGATCACCGGCGCCGAGATCGAGGCCCTGGACGATGCCACCCTGCGCCAGCGGCTGCGCCATGTGGACCTGTGTGCACGCCTGAAGCCCCAGCACAAGCTGCGCCTGGTGCAACTGCTGCGCGCCGATGGCGAGGTGGTGGCCATGACCGGCGACGGCGTCAACGACGCGCCCGCGCTCAAGGCCGCCGATGTGGGCATTGCCATGGGCGAGCGCGGCACCGACGTGGCGCGCGAGGCCGCCGCGCTGGTGCTGCTCGACGACAGCTTTGCCCGCATCGTGGCCGCGATCCGCCAGGGCCGGCGCATTGACGACAACATCCGCAAGGCCACGCGGTTTGTGTTTGCCGTGCACGTGCCCATCATCGCGCTGGCGCTGGTGCCCACGCTGCTGCAATGGCCCGCGTTGCTGCTGCCGGTGCATATCGTGCTGCTACAGCTATTGATCGACCCGACTTGTGCGGTGGTTCTGGAGGCTGAGCCTGAAGCCCCCGGCCTGATGGAGCGTCCGCCCCGCCCGGCGAGCGACTCCCCCTTTGCGCCGGCTGCGCTGGCCTACGCGGTGTTGCAGGGCGCGGGCATCGCGGCAGTGCTGCTTCTGTGCACCGCGTGGTTGAGCGCCCATGGCGGGAGTGCTGCGCAGATCCGGACAGTTGTGTTTGGCACGCTGATGCTGAATGTGCTGCTACTGATTTTGGCCAACCGCGACCTGGCCCGACCTGCTTTTCTGTCGGCAATGGCGCCCACGACCTGGTTATGGCGCATTGCCTTTGCGATGGTCACGCTATTGGTGGCGGTGCTCGGCCTGCCGTGGTTGCGGGAACTGATGGGCCTGGCCCTGCCGGGCGCCCGGGAGCTGACACTCGCCGCCGGGCTGGTGGCTCTGTGTCTGGTCTGGCTGGAGTTGGTACGGATGCTGGGGCAGCGCCTGGGACTTAAGCCGCGAATACCAGGAAACCTGCCAGTCGGGATGACAGGCGGGGACGTGGATGACGCCTGAAGTTGTCATTGCGGACTTGATCCGCAATCCATGCCTCGCGGGCCTGCCCGGTGGAACATGCGGCATGGATCCCGGCTCAAGGCCGGGATGACAGACTTTTTGGCTTATGTAAGTGCCATTCTCCTTAATCCTGATTCATGCCTGTGGTCTTTGCCCGCAGGCATCACGGTCATGTCCGCGCGGGAATGCCCAGGCCTTTGACAACCGCCGGCCGCGCCACAAACGTTTCCAGCACACGCAGCACGTTAGGAAAGTCGGTGATGCCGACCAGCTCACCGGCCTCATAGAACCCGATCAGGTTGCGCACCCAGCCGAAGGTGGCGATGTCGGCGATGGTGTAGTCGTCGCCCATGATCCAGGTCCGGCCGGCGAGCCGCCGTTCCAGCACCCCGAGCAGCCGTTTCGTTTCAGCCAGGTAGCGGTCGCGCGGACGCTTGTCGTCGTAGTCCTTGCCGGCGAACTTGTGGAAGAAACCGAGCTGGCCGAACATCGGGCCGATGCCGCCCATCTGGAACATCAGCCACTGGATGGTTTCATAACGGCCGGCGGCGTCGGGTGGCAGGAATTTTCCGGTTTTTTCAGCCAGGTAGATCAGGATGGCGCCGGACTCGAACAGGCCCAGCGGCTTGCCGCCCGGGCCGTTCGGGTCGAGGATGGCCGGGATCTTGTTGTTGGGGCTCAGCGAGATGAATTCCGGCGACATCTGGTCGTGGGTCTCGAAGCTCACGAGGTGCGGCTCGTAAGGCAGGCCGGTCTCTTCCAGCATGATCGAGACCTTGACGCCGTTGGGCGTGGGCAGTGAATAAAGCTGGATGCGCTCGGGATGCAGCGCAGGCCATTTCCGGGTGATGGGGAAGGCAGAGAGATCGTTCATGGCGGGGTGGTGCGGTGCGGAGTGGACGGTTGTTGGAACGGCAACTGTAGACCAAGCCCGCGGCCTGCGTATTCCGCGCGGCGGCGAGGCCGCAGGCCGACCATCACGCCGCAGTCGCCGAGCGGACGGGCCGCGAGCCGCGCGCCGGTTAGCATCCGGAATGCCTGAAACCACCTCTGCCTCTTCGTCCGCCATCCCCGATGGTTTTGTTCCTGTTCGTGTCGGTGGCCCCTTTATCGAGGTCAATGGCCCGTTCTACGCGCGGCTGGAAGGCCAGCGTCTGCTGCTGGGCTTTCGTGTCGAGGAACGGCACAGCAACCCGCTGCAGATGTGCCACGGCGGTATGCTGGCGTCGTTTGCGGACATGATGCTGCCCTGCGCGGCGATGTACCAGACCGACACCGACAGGCGTTTCCTGCCGACCATCAGCCTGCAAATCGATTACCTGGCGCCGGCCAGGCTGGGGGCGTGGGTGCAAGGCCAGGCCGACATCCTGCGCAGCACGCGCAACATTATTTTCATCCAGGGCCTGGTGACGGCCGACGGTGAGCCGGCCTTGCGCATCAGCGGCATTTTCAAGCAGGGACCGCTGATCGGCGACGGCAAAGACCACGATCCGTTTTTGCTACGAAGTTGATAGCTGCTGGCGCAAGCAGATCAAGGGCTGGAGCCGTTTTTTTCTTGAAAGTGTTCAGGCAGCCCCGGTCAGCAGACCGGCGGCACGCTGCACCTCGATGCGGATCTCTTCAGTCAGGCGCGCCTTCAACTCCATGAACACCGGCGTGGTCTTGACCGAGTAGTGGCGCGGGTGGGCAATGTCTACCTTCAGGTCGCACTTGATGCGGCCGGGGCGCGCGCTCATCACCACCACGCGGTTGCCCATGAAGATGGCCTCGTCGATGTCGTGGGTCACAAACAGCACGGTTTTGCGTTCGGCCTCCCAGATGCCCTGCAGCAGTTCCTGCATCAGCTCGCGGGTCTGGTGGTCCAGCGCGCCGAAGGGCTCGTCCATCAGCAACATGCGCGGGTTGTTGGCCAGCGCGCGCGCCAGTGCGGTGCGCTGCTGCATGCCGCCCGAGAGCTGCTTGGGGAAATGGTTCTCGAAACCCTTCAGGCCCACCTTGTTGATGAAGGGACGCGCAATCGCATGCTGTTCGGCCAGCGGCAGGCCTTTTTCGCGCAGGCCAAAACAGACGTTCTCGAGAATGCTGAGCCAGGGGAACAGGGTGTAGCTCTGGAACACCATGCCGCGGTCAGCGCCCGGACCGGTGACCGGCCGGCCGTCCAGCGTGATGCTGCCGGTGCTCGGGGTGTCCAGCCCGGCCACCATGCGCAGCAGCGTGCTTTTGCCGCAGCCCGAGGGGCCGAGGATGGTGATGAAGTCGTTCTCGGCCACACTGAGGTCGGTGGCCTGCAGTGCGACCGTGCCGCCGTTGGCGCCGGCGAATGTCTTGGAGACCTGGGAAATTTCAAGAATGGTCATGGATAAGCAATGCAGTGGGACGAGTCTGGACGCTGTCTTTTCAAGCCGGGGCCGCGGAACCGGCTTTGCCGGGCCGCAGGCGCAGCGCCCCCCCGGGGGGCAGCGCAGCACACGAAGTGGCAAGCGTGGGGGCTCACAATCTTGCCCACGGGAACAACTTTCGGTTCAGGGCTTTAAATGCAAAGTCGGTGACCAGGCCAATCACGCCGATCACGATGATGCCGAAGATGATCTGGTCGGTGGCCAGCAGCGCCTGGCTGTCGGTGATCATGTGGCCGATGCCGCTGGACGCGCCTATCAGCTCGGCGACGATCACGTAGGTCCAGGCCCAGCCCAGCACCATGCGCAGCGTTTCGGCAATCTCGGGCGCGCTGCTGGGCAGCAGCACCCGCGTGACGATGCCGCGGTCGCCCGCGCCCAGCGTGTAGGCGGCTTCGACCAGGTCGCGCCGCGTGTTGCCCACACTGACCGCGAACATCAGCACCAGCTGGAAAAACGAGCCGATAAAAATAACCGCCAGCTTTTGCGCTTCACCAATGCCGGCCCAGAGGATCAGCAGCGGAATGAAGGCCGAGGCCGGCAGGTAACGCGCAAAACTCACAAAGGGTTCAAAAAAGGCTTCGATAGGTTTGTAGGCGCCCATCAGCACACCCAGCGGCACGGCCAGCACGGCAGCGATCAGGAAGCCGCCCAGCACGCGCCACACCGTCATGCCGATGTCCTTGATGAAACCCTGGTTGACCAGCAGGTCGTAACCCGAGCGCACCATGGTCACCGGGTCGGCGAGAAAGGTTTTGGACACGTAGCCGCCGAAAGTGGCAAAGGCCCACACCGCGAAGAAGAGGACGAAGAAAGAAGTGCCCAGCGTGATGCGGACACCGGGGGCGACAGGTTGGAGAGGGCGCATCGTTGTGTGTATTTGGGGCCTATCATCCCGGACTCGATCCGGGATCCATGACCCGGGCGCCGTCAGCAACGGCGCCCGGGCATGAATGACAAGTTGGTTATTTCAGGAATCGCGTGTCAGCCAGCTTGCTCATGTCGGGCAGCGCCTTGATGACACCGGCTTCCAGCAGCAGCTCGGCGGCTTCCTTGCTGAAGGCGGCGTGTTCACCGGCAAAGAACTTCTGGTTGGCGGCGCGGTCCTGCCAGCGCAGGTACTTCTGGCTGGCCTCGAACTTGTCGGCCGGCTGCTTGACGTCGGCGCCCATGATTTCAAAACTCTTCTGCGGGTCCTTCTTGATCATCTCGAGCGCTTCGAAATAGCTGTCGGCCAGGGCCTTGGCGGCTTTCGGGTTGTCGGCCAGGAACTTGGGCGTGCAGCCCACGGTGTCCATGATCATCGGGTAGTCCAGCGTGGTGGCGATGATCTTGCCGGCTTCCGGTTTGGCACGCACGGCGCCCAGGTAAGGCTCGTAAGTCATGGCCGCGTCGATGCCGTCGGTGCCGGCAATCATCGCGTTGGCGGCGGCTTGCGGCTCGAGGTTGACGATTTTCACGTCTTTCGGGCTCAGGCCGTTTTTCTTGAGCATCCAGGCCAGGGTGAACCAGGGCGCGGTGCCGGGCGCGCTGGCAGCTACGGTTTTGCCCTTGAGGTCGCTGATCTTGCTGATGTTGGGTTTGACCACCATACCGTCGGCGCCGTAACTCTTGTCGAGCTGGAAGATCTGCGTGGTGGCGACGCCGTTGGCGTTCCAGACGATCCAGGTCTCCACCGTGGTGGCGGCGCACTGCACGTCACCGGAGGCAATGGCGAGGTGACGGTCTTTCTGCGGGATCTTCTTGATCGACACGTCCAGGCCGTTCTTCTTGAAGATGCCGGCTTCCTTGGCCAGGGTCAGCGGCGCAAAGCCGGTCCAGCCCGACATGCCCAGCGTGATTTTGGTTTCCTGGGCTTGCGCGCTTGCGCAGGCCAGGGCGACGAGGGACAGGGTCAGCAGCTTCTTCATGGGAACTCCTTGGGTTGACTTGCGAAGGGACGGGTGATCGGAGGGTATGCAGTGTTCATGCCAGGGCCATGGGGGCCGGTGCCGTATTGGCCAAACGCAGGGCATGCAGTTCCGGCATGTCCGCATCCAGTGCGCGTGCAATGTCACCACTTGCCACCAGATGGTGCACGGCCTCCATGTCGCGGGCCAGGCTGCGGTCTTCCATCATGGCCGGCGAAACGATGCGGATCAGGCGCAACACGCGCTCGAGCGGCGCAGAGCTTTTCAACGGGCGTAAAAATTCAATGCCCTGGGCCGCGGCCAGCAACTCGATGCCGACGATATGCGCCGTGTTGCGCAGCATGGGCTGCAGGCGGCGTGCCGCAAAGGTGGCCATGCTGACGTGGTCTTCCTGGTTGGCCGAGGTTGGCAGGCTGTCCACGCTGGCCGGGTGCGCCAGCGACTTGTTCTCGGAGGCCAGCGCGGCCGCCGTGACGTGCACGATCATGAAGCCGGAGTTGAGCCCGGCGTCTGGTGTGAGGAAAGGCGGCAGGCGCGACACCACGGTATCGACCAGCATGGCGATGCGGCGCTCGGTGATGGCGCCGATCTCTGCAATGGCTACGGCCAGCGCGTCGCAGGCCAACGCGACCGGCTCGGCGTGGAAATTCCCGCCGGAGAGCAGGCTGCCTGTGACCGCTCCTACCTTCGTTTCCGTTCGCCCTGAGCCTGTCGAAGGGTCTGCGGCTTCGACAGGCTCAGCCCGAACGGATGGAATGTCGGCAAACACCAGCGGGTTGTCGGTCACGGCATTGGCCTCGATCGCCAGCACCCTGGCGGCGTAACGCATCTGGTCCAGGCAGGCACCCATGACCTGCGGCTGGCAGCGCAGGCAATACGGGTCCTGTACACGGTCGTCGTTGTCCAGGTGCGAGCGGCGAATTTCGCTGCCGACCATCAGCGCGCGGTAGGCGGCCGCGCAGGTGATTTGCCCGGGCTGGCCGCGCACCGCATGGATGCGCGGGTCAAACGGGCCATCGCTGCCGCGCGCGGCGTCCAGCGTCATGGCGCCGGAGATCACCGCCGCTTCAAGCAGACGCTCGGTGGCGAACAGTGCGTCGAGCGCCAGCGCGGTTGAGACCTGCGTGCCGTTGATCAGCGCCAGGCCTTCCTTGGCCGAGAGCTGCAGGGCTTGCAGGCCGGCCTGCTTCAGCGCAGCGGCGGCCGGCAATCGCTGGTCCTTGTAGAAAACTTCGCCTTCGCCGATCAGCGGCAGACACAAATGGGCCAGCGGCGCCAGGTCGCCCGAAGCGCCCACCGAGCCCTGGCAGGGAATGACAGGACAGATGCCGTGGTTGTGCAGTGCCAGCAGGGCGTCGATGACTTCCTCGCGCACACCCGAATAACCCCGCGCCAGGCTGGCCGCCTTGAGCAGCAGGATCAGGTGCACCACGCGGCGAGACAGCGGCTCGCCAACACCGACCGCGTGCGAACGCAGCAGTTTGAGCTGCAAAATGGCCAGGTCTTCCTTTGCGATACGCGTGTTGGCCAGCTTGCCGAAGCCGGTGTTCACGCCATACACCGCCGCGCCACCGCTGGCGGCCTGGTGGACCAGCGACGCGCTGGCACGCACGCCCGGCCGGCAGGCCGCGTCCAGCCGGACGGGTGGCGGCAGGACCGCGCAAAGGCGGCGCAACTGCGCCATGGACAGCTGGCCGGGAATCAGGAGTTCTTTGTCTGGCATGGGTGCTTGCTTATCCGTTCGCCCTGAGCTTGTCGAAGGGTTCCCATGCAGTTCGGGACAGGCTTCGATCCTTCGTCAAGCTCAGGACAGCTTCGGTGGGTTCAGCCGATCATGGGCAGGTTCAAACCGTTTTCTTTCGCACTGGCGATGGCGATCTCGTAGCCGGCATCGGCATGGCGCATCACGCCGGTGGCCGGGTCGTTGAACAGAACGCGTTCGATACGCTCTGCCGCTTCGTCGGTGCCGTCGCAGACGATGACCACCCCCGAGTGCTGCGAATACCCCATGCCGACGCCGCCGCCGTGGTGCAGGCTGACCCAGGTGGCGCCGCTGGCGGTGTTGAGCAGGGCGTTGAGCAGCGGCCAGTCGCTGACCGCGTCGCTGCCGTCCTTCATGGCTTCGGTTTCGCGGTTCGGCGAGGCGACCGATCCGCTGTCGAGGTGGTCGCGGCCGATCACGATGGGTGCCTTGAGCTCGCCCGACTTCACCATCGCGTTGAAAGCCAGGCCCGCCAAATGCCGTTCGCCCAGGCCTATCCAGCAGATGCGTGCCGGCAGGCCCTGGAAGCTGATGCGTTCCTCGGCCATGTCCAGCCAGCGGTGCAGCGGCTTGTTGTCGGGGAAGAGTTCCTTCATCTTCGCGTCGGTCTTGCGGATGTCTTCGGGGTCACCACTGAGCGCCACCCAGCGGAAGGGGCCAACGCCGCGGCAGAACAGCGGCCGGATGTAGGCGGGCACAAAGCCCGGGTAGTCAAACGCGTTGGCGACGCCGAAGTCCTTGGCGACCTGGCGCAGGTTGTTGCCGTAGTCCACGGTGGGGATGCCCATGGCGTGAAATTCGAGCATGGCCTTGACATGGGTGGCGCAGGATTCGCCGGCTGCTTTCGTCAGCGCCGCATGTTGTGCCGGGTCTTTCTGCGCGGCCTGCCATTGCGCGACGCTCCAGCCCGCAGGCAGGTAGCCGTTGATGATGTCGTGCGCCGAGGTCTGGTCCGTCACCAGGTCGGGGCGCATGCCGCCGGCCGCGGCGCGGCGAGCCAGCTCGGGCACGATCTCGGCCGCGTTGCCGCACAGGGCAATCGACACCGCTTCCTTGCGGCTGGTGTGATGCTTGATCAACTCCAGCGCTTCGTCGAGGTCTTTGGCCTGCTTGTCGACGTATCGGGTGCGCAGACGGAAATCGATGCGCGACTGCTGGCACTCGATGTTGAGCGAACAGGCGCCGGCGAAGGTGGCCGCCAGCGGCTGCGCACCGCCCATGCCGCCCAGGCCGGCGGTCAGCACCCAGCGGCCGGCTAAATCTCCGTTGAAATGCTGGCGGCCGGCTTCGACAAAGGTTTCGTAGGTGCCCTGGACGATGCCCTGCGTGCCGATGTAGATCCAGCTGCCGGCTGTCATCTGGCCGTACATCATCAGGCCGGCGCGGTCGAGCTCGTTGAAGTGTTCCCAGGTAGCCCATTTGGGCACCAGGTTGGAGTTGGCGATCAGCACGCGTGGCGCGCCAGGGTGGGTGCGGAACACGCCGACCGGTTTGCCTGATTGCACCAGCAGGGTTTCGTCGGGCTTGAGTTTTCGCAGCGAGTCGAGGATGGCATCGAAAGCCGGCCAATTGCGCGCTGCCTTGCCGATGCCGCCATAGACCACGAGCTCGTCGGGGTTCTCGGCAACTTCCGGGTCCAGGTTGTTCTGGATCATGCGGTAGGCCGCTTCGATCTGCCAGTTGGCGCAGCTCAGGGTGCTGCCGCGCGGCGCACGCACCGGCCTGGCCTGGCTGTCGAGGAAAGGGGTTTGTGAAAGGTCTGACACGGCTGGCTCCTTCATGGCTGTCTTGGCGGGCCGGATGGGACACGCAAGATTCGTTCCGGCAAATCCTAGTTGTCTATACAACTTGTGTCAACTGGGGTAATCTACGGCTTATGGCAAAAACCCTGTTGCCTGCCTACGAGCAGGTCAAGGCCTTCATCAAGACGCGGATCAGCGCCGGTACCTGGAAGCCCGGCGACCCGGTGCCCAGTGAGGCGACGCTGGCGGCGCAGTTCGGCATCAGCCGCATGACGGCCAACCGTGCCCTGCGCGAGTTGACCGCCGAGGGCATGGTGACGCGTGTGCAGGGCTCCGGCACACGCGTGGCCGAGCTGCACCGCATCTCCTCCCGACTCACGATTCGCGACATTCATGAAGAAGTGGTCGAGCGCGGCCATGTGCACACCACCCGGGTGCTGATGGTGGAGGCCGAAAAGGCCAGCGCCGACCTCGCCAGGACGCTGGGCCTGCGCACGGGTGCCCGGATTTTTCACACCATGCTGGTGCATCTTGAAAACGGCGTTCCCATCCAGTACGAAGACCGCTACGTCAATCCGGCGGCGGCGCCCGATTTCCTGGAAACCGACTTCACGCTGACCACACCCACCCACCACCTGCTGCAACACGCACCGCTGACCGAGGCCAGTTATTCGATCGAGGCCTGCCTGCCCACGGCGCAGGAGGCCAGACAACTGGGCATCAAGCGCGGCGAGCCCTGCCTGGCCATGATGCGGCGCACCGTCAGCGGGGCCCATGTGGCCAGCGTGGCCCGGCTGATTTATCCCGGCACGCGTTACAGCTTTGCAGGACAATTTCAGGCATGAATGGTCACCTATTCCCAATGTGCACCCGTCAAGCGGAGGTCCCCCCATGAGCTGGCAAATCATCCCCCTGGAAGAGGTGGCGCCCACCGCCTGGCGCAACGGCGGCGGCATCACGCGCGAGCTGCTGGCCTGGCCTGTCGCGCAGGACTGGGACTGGCGCATCTCGGTGGCCGAGGTCGAAAAAAGCGGACCGTTTTCGCCTTATGAAGGGGTGCAGCGCTGGTTCGCCGTGCTGGGCGGTGCCGGCGTGCGGCTCACGCTGGACGGGCAAACGCGGGAGTTGACGCCGCAAGGTGAGCCGCTGTGTTTTGACGGCGCCCTGGCCTGCCATTGCGAACTGATCGACGGGCCCACCGAAGACTTCAACCTCATGATCAGGAAGGGGCGTGGCAGCGCGCGCCTGGTCCGCGTTCTGGGTGCGCTGGATGTGGAGGTCAAACCCGGCACACGCGTCGCCGTGTATGCCTGGGACGAGCCGGTGACCGTGCAGGTCAACAGGAAGTTTGTGACGGTGCCGCCGCACACCCTGGCCTGGCGTGTGCTGGCCGATGGGGCCTCGGTGCGCATCGAAGCAACAAGCGCGCTCTGGATGGAAATGGCCCGATGACGGTGCAGCTCTGGCGGCATTGCCGCGTGGCCACCTTGCAGCCCGCGCATCCTGCGCCTTACGGCCTGATCGAAGACGCAGCCCTGGTGCTGGAGGACGAACGCATCGCCTGGGTCGGTCCGCACCGCGAGTTGCCGGCGGACCTGGCGGCACGCTGCACGCGCGAGCATGATGCCGGCGGCGCGCTGGTCACGCCGGGCCTGATCGATTGCCACACCCATCTGGTCTACGGCGGCGACCGTGCGCAGGAATTCGAGTTGCGGCTGCAGGGCGCGAGTTACGAAGACATCGCGCGTGCCGGCGGCGGCATCGCCTCGACGGTGAAAGCCACACGTGCGGCGAGCGAGGATGAGCTGGAGGCGCAAAGCCGCAAACGCCTGTTGGCCCTGCTGGCTGAAGGTGTGACCACGCTGGAGATCAAGTCGGGGTACGGCCTCGCGCTCGAACATGAACGCAAGGCCTTGCGCGTGGCGCGTGCGCTGGGCCGCAGCCAGCCGGTCGAGGTGCGCACCACCTTTCTGGGCGCGCACGCGCTGCCGCCCGAATTCGCCGGCCGGCAGGATGCCTATGTGGACGAGGTGGTGCGCATGCTGCCGCTGCTGCATGCCGAAGGCCTGGTCGATGCGGTCGATGTATTTTGTGAACGGATTGCCTTCAACACGGCCCAGACCGAACGGGTGTTTCAGGCTGCGCATGCGCTGGGCTTGCCGGTCAAGCTGCACGCCGAGCAACTCAGCGACAGCGGCGGTGCGCAGCTCGCGGCGCGTTATGGCGCGCTCAGTTGCGATCACCTGGAGTGGCTGAGCGAGGCGGGTGCGGAGGCGATGGCCCAGGCTGGTAGCGTGGCGGTGCTGCTGCCGGGCGCGTTTTATTTCCTGCGCGAAACAAAAGTGCCGCCGGTGGCCCTGCTGCGCCAGCATGGCGTGGCGATGGCGATCTCGACCGACTGCAACCCCGGCAGCTCGCCCTGCACCTCGCTGCTGCTGATGCTCAACATGGCCTGCACGCTGTTCCGCCTGACGCCCGAGGAGGCGCTGGCCGGCGTGACACGCCACGCGGCGAAGGCGTTGGGGCTGTCCGACCGCGGCGTGCTTGCCCCCGGCTTGCGGGCCGACTTCGTGTTGTGGGATGTGGCTCATCCCGCGCAACTGGCCTATGCCATGGGCGCGAATCCGCGCCTGCAGACGGTGTTCAAGGGTGAGCTGGTATGAGTTTTGCGGCGCACCGCAGCACAAGGACGGCGTCAGGATAGTCGTGATGTCCGCCATCCTGACGGCGGACCCTGGTCACTGGATGATGAAACCGGGGTTGCGCTTTGCCAAAACTCAAAAAAGAGAGGGCTATTCCCAGCCAATGAGAAATTGTGTTTTACGCGTGCAGGCAAGAACCGGATACTGAAACGATGTCGCCTGATTCCCATGCTTCCCATGCTGTCTCCGCGGTTGATCGCGCGCTGGTGGTGCTTGCCACACTGGCGCAGCAAGGGCATCCATTGACAGCGACGGAGTTGGTGCGCAAGACGGGCCTGAGCCAGAGCACGCTTTACCGCCAGCTCCATGCCCTCAAACGCTGGGGTTTTGTTCTTGAAGTGGAGGGGCGGTACGCCCCCGGCCCGCTGAGCCTCCAACTGGCGCTGGGTTTCGACATGGCGTCCCACCTGGCCCAGCAGGCACGCCAGGACATGCAGGTGCTGGCGCAGCAGTCCCAGGAAAGTGTGGGTCTGATCGTCGCGGTGAACGGCCAGGCCATTTGCATCGAGATGGTCGAGAGCCGGCAAGCCCTGCGCTGCTCTTTTGAAAAAGGCCGCAGCGTCCCCCTGGAAAAAGGCGCTTCGGCGAAATGCCTGCTGGCGCACCTGCCCGAGGTGGCCCGGGACGCGGCTTTGGGTGCCACACGCGCCGGCCTGCCGCAGCCCGAACTGCTGGCCGAGCTGGACGCGATCCGCAAGGCCGGCTTTGCCGTCAGCCACGGGGAGGTGGATGCCGGTGTCTGGGGCGTCAGCGCACCCTTGTTCGCTATGGGACAACAAGCCGTCGGCGCCTTGACGCTCATGGCACCGAGCGTGCGCATCCAGGACAAACATTCCCCCCTGATTCAGATGACGGTGGTGACCGCCGCCCGCATTTCCCGAAGCTTGAGTACCTTGATTCATTAACCCCTGGAGAAAATCCCATGAACTTCCGCCGTCAATTTCTGCTTTCCTGCTTTGCCGTCCTTGGCCTGGGTGCTGTGAGCGCCCATGCGCAAGACGTCTTGCGCGTCGGTACCGATGCCACCTTCCCGCCCATGGAATACGTCGAGGCCGGCAAGCGCACCGGCTTCGACATCGAGCTGGTCGAGGCGGTGGGCAAGGTATTGAACAAGCGCGTCGAATGGGTCGATATCGATTTCAAGGGCCTGATCCCTGGGCTCATTTCCAAGCGTTTTGACATGGCGGTGTCAGCCATCTACATCACGGATGACCGCAAGAAGGTCGTCGATTTCACGGACTCGTACTACGCGGGTGGTCTGGTGGCCATGGTCAAGGAGGGCAACACCGGCATCAAGACGCTGGCAGACCTCAATGGCAAAAAGGTGGCCGTGCAGGTCGGCACCAAGTCGGTGTCCTACCTGGCCGCCAATCACCCGCAGGTGCAACTGGTGGAGGTTGAAAAAAACCAGGAGATGTTCAACCTGGTCGAGATCGGCCGCGCCGATGCTGCCGTGACCGGCAAGCCCGCAGCGTTCCAGTATGTGCGCACGCGCGGCGGCCAGCGCGTGCTGGAGCAACAGATCACGACCGAAGAGTACGGCATGGCGCTGCGCAAGGACAGCCCCGAGCTGACCCGGGCCGTCAACGGCGCACTGGCCAAACTCAAGGCCGATGGCACCTATGCACAGATCGTCAAAAAGTGGTTTAGCGGCACCACCAAGTAAACAGTAAGCCGTCAACCGCGGAGCGCATCAGATGGAACTTGATTTCTCCCCCGTGTGGGCTGGCTGGCGCAACCTGCTTCAGGGCGGTCTGGTCACCGTGGAAATTACCGCGGTGTCCCTGGCGCTCGGTTGCGTCATGGGGCTGCTGGTGGGGATAGGGCGTCTCAACCCGAAAAGGCGCGTGGTGTATGCGCTGTGCACCAGTTACGTGGCCGCGATTCGGGGGACGCCCTTGCTGGTGCAACTGTTCCTGCTGTTTTTCGGCTTGCCGCAGTTCGGCATCCTGCTGCCGGCCTTTGTCTGTGGCGTGATCGGCCTGGGCATTTACTCAGGCGCCTATGTGTCGGAGATCGTGCGCGGGGCCATCCAGTCGATTGACCGGGGCCAGATGGAAGCTGCGCGGTCCGTGGGCATGTCGTATGGCACGGCCATGCGCAGCATCATCCTGCCGCAGGCGCTGGTGCGCATGATTCCGCCGCTGGGCAACGAGTTCATTGCGCTGATCAAGAATTCGGCGCTGGTGTCCCTGCTGACCATTCACGACCTGATGCATGAGGGGCAGAAAATCATCAGCGTGTCCTACCGCTCGCTGGAGGTTTACCTCGCCATCGCGGTGATGTATTTTGTTCTGACCGGGCTGACCACGCTGGCGCTGCGCCACATCGAACAGCGACTGCGTGCGGGAGGCATGGTGCAATGAAAAACGAACAGGCGATTGTCAGCATACGCGGCTTGCGCAAGTCTTTTGGCGACCACGCCGTGTTGAAGGGCATCGATTTCGATGTCCAGCCCTCGCAGGTGGTGGTGGTCATCGGGCCCAGCGGGTCGGGGAAAAGCACTTTTTTGCGCTGTTGCAACGGGCTGGAGACACCCGAGCAGGGCCGTGTCGAGATCTGCGGGCGCACGCTGGTCGACGACGGCCGGATGCTAGGCGAGGTGGCGCTCAACCATTTGCGGGAAGACGTCGGCATGGTGTTCCAGTCTTTCAACCTGTTTCCCCACCTGCCGGTGATTGACAACATCACCGTCGGCCCGCGCAAGGTGCGCGGTGTTTCCAGGAAAGAGGCGGAGTCCGAAGCCATGGCGCTGCTCGAGAAGGTGGGCCTGGCCGAAAAGGCCCATGCCATGCCCGCCAGCCTGTCCGGCGGGCAAAAGCAGCGGGTGGCCATTGCCCGGGCGCTGGCCATGCAGCCCAAGGTCATGCTGTTTGACGAGCCCACTTCCGCGCTGGACCCCGAGCTGGTGGGGGAGGTGTTGCAGGTCATGAAGCTGCTGGCGAGCGAGGGCATGACGATGATGGTCGTGACCCATGAAATGGACTTTGCGCGCGAGGTGGGCGACGTCGTGGTGGTGATGGATGGCGGTGTGGTGATCGAAGCAGGGCCACCCGATATCATTTTCACCAACCCGGCGCAAACCCGAACGCGTGATTTCCTGCGTGCGGTCCTGTCCCGGAGCTGATCTTTTTTTTGTTCGTTGCCGCCCGGACTGGTTCCCTGTCGGCTTGGTGCCCTCGGTGCCCTGGGCGGCTTCGACTTGTTTTGAATGGTGAGCCTGTATGAGTTTTACCCTGCAACGCGGCAAGGTCCCCTTGCTGGTCAGCATGCCGCACACCGGTACCGACATTCCGCCGGAGCTGCAAGGCGACTACGCCGAACGCGCACTGGGCATGGAAGACACCGACTGGCATCTGCCGCGGCTGTACGACTTCCTGCCTGCGCTGGGCGCCAGCGTGATCACGCCGCGGTATTCGCGTTATGTGATTGACCTGAACCGCCCGCCCGACGATGCGCCCATGTACCCCGGTGCCTCGAACACCGAGCTGTGCCCGACGCATTTCTTCAACGGCGATCTCCTCTACAAGGAGGGCCGGGCACCCGACCCGGCCGAGCGCCTGCGCCGACGCGAAACGTACTGGCAGCCCTACCATGCGGCGCTGGCCGCAGAGCTGGCACGCCTGAAGGCGCAGCACGGTTTTGTGCTGCTGTGGGACGCACACAGCATCCGTTCCGAAATCCCCTGGCTGTTCGAGGGCCGCCTGCCGGACTTGAACATCGGCACGGCCAATGGCGCGGCGGCGGATGTATCCATCACCGACGCCGCGGCTGCCGCCTGCGCCGGGGTCGGCGGTGTGAGCAGCATCGTCAACGGCCGTTTCAAGGGCGGCTACATCACGCGGCAATACGGCCGGCCTGCCGAGCATGCGCACGCGGTCCAGCTCGAAAAATGCCAGAGCCTGTACATGCAGGAAGTGGCACCGTTTGCCTATGACGAAGCGCTGGCGCAAAAAATCCAGCCGGTGCTCAGGAACATGGTGGCGGGCAGCCTGGCCGCTGCCTGCAAGCTGTATGGCCGCTGAGGTGACACGTTATTTCGCACCCCAGGCCTGGGTGGACGGCGCCTGGACGCAGGATGTGCTGCTGGCGGTGGCGGCCGACGGCACCTGGGCCAGCATCGAGCCCAACGCGGTGGAGGAAGCGCAGCGCGGGGCGGTGCGCCTGGCCGGGCCGGTGTTGCCGGGGCTGGTCAACGCCCACAGCCATGCTTTCCAGCGCGCCATCGCCGGGCTGACCGAGCGGTCCATGGGCGGCGACGATGATTTCTGGAGTTGGCGCGACCGCATGTACAGCGCCGCGCTGCGCATCACGCCCGGGCAGCTTGAAGCCGTGGCGGCGCTGCTGTATGCCGAGCTGCTGCAGGCCGGCTACACGCAGGTCTGCGAGTTCCACTACCTGCACAACCATACCGATGGCCAGCCTTATGCCGACCCGCCGGCCATGTCGCTGGCGCTGGTGCGTGCCGCGCAGCGCGTGGGCATGGGCCTGACCCTGCTGCCCACGCTGTACATGCGTTCGGGTTTTGCGGCACACGGCCTGCGTGAGGACCAGCGGCGTTTTGCCTCCACGCCCGATTCGGTGCTGCGCCTGGCCGAGGAGGTGTTGCGCCAGGGCGGTCGCCATGTCAACACCGGCCTGGCCATCCATTCGCTGCGCGCCGTGGACGAGTCGGCGCTGCACGAGGTGGCAGCAGCGGCCCATGCACGAGGCATGGCGGTGCACATCCACATTGCCGAGCAGATGCAGGAGGTGCAGGATTGCGTCGCCGCACTGAGCGCACGGCCTGTCGAGTGGCTGCTTGCCCACGCACCGGTCGATGCACGCTGGAACCTGGTGCACGCCACCCAGTCCACCCCGGCCGAGCTGCAGGCTGTGCAAAAAAGCGGAGCGGCGATCGTGATTTGCCCCAGCACCGAGGCCAACCTGGGTGACGGTGTGTTTGACCTGCCAGCCTATGCGGCGGCGGGCGGCCACTGGTCCATAGGCTCCGACAGCCATGTCACACGCAGCTGGCAGGAAGAGCTGCGCCTGCTCGAATATTCACAGCGCCTGAGCCTGCGCCGGCGCAACATCGCGGGCCGCCTGCCGGCCAGCTCAAGCACGGCGGACAACCTGTTCAACGCTGCGCTGGCCGGCGGGCACGCCGCCACCTCGCTGCCGCTGGGCGGCATCGCGCCCGGCCAGCGTGCGGATTTTGTCGTCGTCGATACCGCGTCGCCGGCGCTGCTGGGCATTCCGGCCGATCACCTGCTGGACGCCATGGTGTTCTCCAGCCCCGATGCGCGTTTCAGCGAGGTGTTTGTGGCGGGGCGGCGCGTGGTCAGCGGCGGGCAGGTGGCCGGCTGGCCCGGGCTGGCCGCGGATTTCTCGCAGGCGATGAAGGCCTTGTGGGCTTGAGGTTTGTCATCCCGGACGCGATCAGGGATCCATGCCTGCAAACCAGAGCCGCCTGATTGTCACCATGGATTGCGGCTCAAGGCCGCAATGACAAGTCAGACAGGGTTGAGCAGCCCTTCCACCGCCGCGCCCAGCGCCAGCAGCTCGCGGTCGGCGCCGCGTTTGCCGACCAGCATGAGCCCCACCGCCAGCCCGCCGCCGCGCGGCAGCGGCAAGGTCAACGCCGGCAGGTCAAAGAAGTTGAAGACCGAGGGGTTGCGCAGCAGCAAGGCATTGGTGCGCAAAAACACGTCTTCGGCCAACACGTCGTTGATGCGCGGCGCCAGCAGCGGCACGGTGGGCAGCACCAGTGCATCGAGATCTGTCAAGCGCGCGTCGAGTGCAGGCAGCAGCGCGGCACGGGCCTGCTGGATGCCGACATAAGTCGCCGCATCCAGCGTCTGGCCGCGGCGGATGCGCCCCAGCACGATGGGGTCGTAGTCGTCGGGCTGGCTATCGACCCAGTCACGGTGAATCCACGCCGCCTCGGCGGCCACCAGGGTGCCGCGCTCCTGCAGGCGAAAGGGTTCGCCAAGCAAGTCGTCGAGGGCTTCATCGCGGACCTGGGCGCCAGCGCCCGCGAGTTGCGCCAGGGCTTGTTCCACGGCGGCCAGCACCTCGTCCTGCGCCTGGCTGAACAGAAGGCCGCGCGGTACGCCCAGGCGCAGGCCGCGTACATCGCGCTGCGGCAGGGGTTCATTCGCGATGCCGGCCAGCACGCTGTCGGTGGCGGCGGCGTCCGCCACGCTGCGGCACAGCGGTCCCAAGGTGTCCAGGGTGAAGGACAGCGGAAAAGCGCCTTCGCGCGTGACCCGCGCCTGGGTCGGCTTGAAACCCACCAGGCCGTTGAGCGCCGAGGGGATACGCACCGAGCCGCCGGTGTCCGAGCCGATGGCGATCTCGGCCATGCCGCGCGCCACCGACACGCCCGCGCCCGAGGACGAGCCGCCCGGGATTCGGCTGATGTCCAGTGCGTTGCCGGGTGTGCCGTAATGCGGGTTGATGCCGACGCCCGAGAAGGCGAACTCGGTCATGTTGGTTTTGCCGATGATGACGGCGCCGGCCGCACGCAGGCGGCTGACCACCACGGCATCTTTGGTCGCCGGCGCGGCATCGCGCAGCAGGGCCGAGCCGGCGGTGGTGGCTTCGCCGGCCACGTCGAACAAGTCCTTGATCGAGACGATGCGGCCGTCCAGCGGGCCCAGCGGCTGGCCGCTGGCGGCACGCCGGTCGGCGGCCAGCGCGGCCGTGCGGGCGGCGTCGGCGTACAGCCGCGTGTAAATGCGCCGGCCTTCATCGCCGGCGGCTGCAATTGCGGCCAGCGCCGCCTCGAGTTTCTGGGTGGAAGTGGTCGTGTTCATGGGGCCTTACCTTAACCCATTGCGGTGGTGCTTGCCGTGCGGGGCGGACTGCGCAGTACTGTCGGTTGCTATGAAAGTGATAGCTTCTAGCGTCCGTGTATACGGGGCTGGAGGCACTTTTTGCTTGCAAAAATCGGCCGCCAGCCCTGATACTGTTCATATACCGTTCGGGCTGAGCCTGTCGAAGCCTTGCAGCCCTTCGACAGGCTCAGCGTGAACGGAGCTAACTGAGCAGCATTGCTGCCAGCCGCGAAAGGGTAGATCCGGACCACCCCGGAAAGCGTATTGCGGCCTATCATCGCCGGATGAACGCCTTCACCCCCTCTGCCGCCGTCACCGAACTTTCCCTTCGTTCCCTGTTTGACGCCCAGCACCGCGCCAGCCGCGCCCAGGTCGAGGTGCCGCTGGCCTTGCGCCGGGACAGGCTGCAACGCATGCGCCGCCTGCTCGATGAGCACGGCGCGGCGCTGGCGCTGGCCGTGCAGGCCGACTTCGGCGTGCGTTCGCCGCAGCTGACCGAAATTGCCGACATGTTTGTGCTGCGCACCTTGCTGTCGCACACGCTGAAACATCTGCCGAAGTGGGTCAAGCCGGTGAAGGTGTCCACGCCGATCTACCTGCAGCCGTCGAGCGCCTGGTTGCAGCGCCAGCCCCTGGGCGTGGTCGGGGTGATCTCGCCCTGGAACTACCCGGTGCAACTGGCGCTGGCGCCGGCCATCACGGCCCTGGCGGCGGGCAACCGCGTCATGCTCAAGCCGAGCGAGCTGACGCCGCGCACCTCGGCCCTCATGGGGCAGCTGATTGGCCAGGCGTTTGCGGCCGACGAGTTCTGTGTGGTCGAGGGCGACGCCGCGCTGGCGGCGGCCTTCACCCACCTGCCTTTTGACCACTTGGTGTTCACCGGCTCCACCGCCACCGGGCGCAAGGTGGCCGAGGCCGCCGCCGCCAACCTGACGCCCACCACGCTGGAGTTGGGCGGCAAGTCGCCGTGTATCGTCGACGCGTCCAGCGACTTCGACAGCGTGGCCCTGAAAATTGCGCACGGCAAGCTGCTCAACGCCGGGCAGACCTGCATTGCGCCCGACTATGTACTGGTGCCCGAGGGCAGGGAAGCCGCTTTTGGCGAAGCCTTTGCCGGCGCCGTTGCCAGGCTGTTTCCCACCATCGCCGGCAACCCCGACTACGCGGCCATCATCAGCCCGCGCCACCACGAGCGCCTGCAGGCGCTGCTGGCCCAGGCCGAAGGCGAGGGCGCGCGGCTGCAGGTGCTGAACCCGGGCGGCGGGGTCGCCGACCAAGCCTCGCGCCAGATGGCGCCGGTGCTGGTGTTCGGCACCACACTGGCCATGAAGCTGATGGACGAGGAAATTTTCGGCCCGGTGCTGCCGGTGCTGCCGTATGCCACGCTGGACGAAGCCATCGGCTACATCAACGACCGGCCACGTCCGCTGGCCCTGTACTGGTTCGGCACCGACACGGCCGCGCGGGACGCGGTGCTGGCGCGCACCGTGAGCGGCGGCGTGACGGTCAACGACACGCTGATGCACATCGCCCATGACAACCTGCCCTTTGGCGGCGTTGGCGACAGCGGCTGGGGTGCCTACCACGGCGAAACCGGCTTCCTGCGTTTCACCCAGCAAAAACCGGTGCTGGTGTCGTCAAAGTGGGCGCGCGGCGACTTGTTCTACCCGCCGTATGGCAAACGTTTCGACCAGATCATGGGGCTGCTCAAACGCTGGTTGTAAAGCGTTCGTCGGCCCTTGTCTTTTTCGGCAGGCGGGAAGGGATAATCAAACGATGTTTCTGAAAGCGTTCATCACGACCCTGTGGCTCAGTGCCGCCATGGGCCTGGGTGGCCTGCCGGGCCGCGCGCAGGCGCAGCCCGTGATCGTGGCGGCGTCGGACCTGAAGTTCGCGCTGGAGGAAGTGGCTGTTCTGTTCGAGAAGGAAAAAAAGCACAAGCTTCGCCTGGTATTCGGCTCGTCGGGCAACTTCTATTCGCAGATCCTGCAGGGCGCGCCTTTCCAGATGTTTCTCTCGGCCGACGAGGATTTTGTGTTCAAACTGGCGGACGCCGGCAGGACGCGTGACCGCGGCAGGCTGTATGCGCTGGGCCGCATCGGTATCTTGGTGCCGCATGGTTCGGTCCTGAAGGCCGACAGTGAACTGAAGGACCTGGCGGCGGCGCTGAAAGACGGGCGGCTGCAGAAATTCGCCATCGCCAACCCCGATCACGCCCCTTATGGCGCCCGGGCCAGAGAGGCGCTGCAACACGCCGGCCTGTGGAGCCAGGTGCAGCCGCGGCTGGTGCTCGGTGAAAACATCTCCCAGGCCGCGCAGTTTGCCTCTTCGGGGGGAGCCCAGGGCGGCATCATCGCGCAGTCGCTGGCGTTGGCGCCCAGTGTGGGCAGGCTGGGCACGTTTGCGCTGATTCCCGACAGCTGGCACCAGCCGCTGCGCCAGCGCATGGTGCTGCTGAAAAATGCCGAGCCGGCCGCGCAGGCGTTTTACGACTTCATCGGCACGCCGGCCGCGCAGGCGGTGATGGGCCGCTACGGCTTTGTCATGTCCAAAGAGTAGGCATGGACTGGTCCGCCCTTTTTCTCTCGCTCAAGCTGGCGGCCGTCACGCTGGTGATCCTGCTGCCCGCCGGCGTGCTGACCGGACGCTGGCTGGCCTACACCGGCTTTCGCGGCAAGGCCTGGGTGGAGGCCGTGGTGGTCTTGCCGCTGGTGCTGCCGCCTACCGTGCTGGGTTATTACCTGCTGGTGTCGCTGGGTGGCGCCTCGCCCATCGGGCAGTGGGCGCGGCAGTGGCTGGGGGTCGAGCTGACCTTCAACTTCCTGGGGCTGCTGATCGCCTCGCTCGTGTTCAACATTCCCTTCATGGTGCAGCCGGTGCAGCGCGCCTTCGAGGCTGTGCCCCGCAACCTGGCTGAAGCCGCCGCCGTCAGCGGCCTGGGCGGCTGGCAGACCTTTCGCCTGGTGGAGCTGCCGCTGGTCTGGCCCGGCGTGTTGTCGGCCATGGTGCTGACCTTTGTGCACACGCTGGGTGAGTTCGGCGTGGTGCTGATGGTGGGCGGCAGCATTCCGGGTGAAACCCGCACGATCGCCATTGCCATCTACGACCAGGTGCAGGGGTTCAACCTGGCGGCGGCCAACCAGATGTCGCTGGCCTTGCTGCTGCTGTCGCTGCTGGCGGTCGGTTTTTCCTTTGTCGCGTCGGCCCGGCTGGTGCGTCGTCCATGAGCGCCCCGGCAAGCAGGGCACTGGTGGTTGAGGTGGAACAGGCCCAGCCCATGGTCCTGTCGGCGCAGTTTCGCTGCGCGCCCGGCGAGATGCTGGCGCTGGTGGGGCCGTCGGGTGCGGGAAAAACATCCATGCTGCGCATCATGGCCGGACTCATGCGTCCGGCGCACGGGCGCGTGCTGGTGGGCGAGCAGGTCTGGTGCGACACCGCCGGTGGCGTGTTTGTGCCGCCGCAACAACGCCATGTCGGCCTGGTGTTCCAGAACTATGCGTTGATGCCGCACCTGAGCGCCCTGGACAACGTGGCGCTGGCGCTGCTGCACTTGCCGCGCGAGCAGCGCCGCGAGCGCGCGCGGCACTGGCTCGACCATGTGCGCCTGACGCCCGGGCAGCAGGCGCGCCGGCCCGCGCACCTGTCGGGCGGCGAGCAGCAGCGTGTGGCGGTGGCGCGGGCGCTGGCACGCGAGCCGGCACTGCTGCTGCTGGACGAGCCTTTTTCCGCGGTGGACCAGATGAGCCGCCACGGCCTGTATGCCTTGCTGGCCGAACTGCGGCGCGAGCTGGACATCCCCATCGTGCTGGTCACGCACGATCTCAACGAGGCGCGCCTGCTGTGCGACCAGCTGGTGGTGATCGACGCCGGGCGCGTGTTGCAGCAGGGCGCGCCGGCCAGCATCCACCGCGCGCCGCGCAACGCCCGGGTGGCCGACCTGGTGGGTATCCAGAACCGCTTTCACGGCGTGTGGCTGGGGCCGGACGAAACATCGGGCGAAACATCGGGTGAGGGGGGCTGGGGCCTGCTGCGCTGGACCGACGGCACGCCAGGCGGCGCTAAGGAAGAAGGGCGCAGCACCGTGCTGCGCGTGCGCGACAAGGGCCGCCTGGATCCGGGCCAGGCCGTGAGCTGGGTGATTCACGGCGAAGGCATTCACCTGCCGGGCGCCCCGTCGCAGGCACCCGGCGACTTCTGCGCCACCGTGGCCGAGCTGCGCCATCTGGGGGAGATCACGCTGGTGACGCTGTTGCTGGAGCCGGCCCCCGGCGCGTCGCTGCGGCTCACCTTGTCCGGACCGCAAGCGGCGCCTCTCGCTCCCGGGCAGCGCACCTGTGTGCGGCTCGACCTGGCGCTGGTGCATGTGATGCCGGTGCGCAACGCCGGGTAAGCGAAATCACGGGGCGAGGCTGGCCCCGGACTGCTACGCTTCGCTTCTGGCAGACAACTGAAAGGACGCCATGTCCCCCGCCGAACTTGAAACCTATCTCCACGCGCACATCCCGCTGTCCCGGGCCATGCAGGTCAGCGTGGTGCAGGCCGCGCCGCAAGCGGTGGTGCTCAGCGCGCCGCTGGCGCCCAACATCAACCACCGCGACACCGTGTTCGGCGGCAGTGCGTCGGCCGTTGCCATCCTGGCCGCCTGGTCGCTGCTGCACACGCGCCTGAGCGCCGAAGGCCTGGCCAGCCGCCTGGTGATCCAGCGCAACACCATGTCCTACGAGCAGCCCATAGCGGGCACTTTCACCGCGACGGCCGCCGCGCCGGACGCTGAAGCCTGGCAGCAGTTCCTGCGCGTGTTCCGGCGCAAGGGCAAGGCGCGCATCACGGTGGTGTCGGTGCTGCATTTTGCGGGCGAGGTGGCGGGGCGCCTCGAGGGCGAGTTTGTGGCGCTGGGGATGGATCAGCCGGCCTGAGCTGTTGAGTTGCCCCATGCGCGCCGACATTCCCTACGCCTTGCTCGCCGACATCGTGCTCACGCTGCATGTCGCCGTCGTGGCCTTTGTGGTGGGCGGCCTGGTGCTGGTGCTTGCCGGCAACCTGCGGGGCTGGCGCTGGGTCAACGCCCTCTGGTTCCGGCTGGCGCACCTGGCGGCGATCGGGGTCGTGGTGGCCGAAACCTGGCTGGGCACGTTGTGTCCGCTGACCACGCTGGAGATGTGGCTGCGTGAGCAGGCCGGTGTGGCCGGCTACGGCGGCGGCTTCATCGAACACTGGTTGCAGCGTGTCCTGTACTACGAAGCGCCGTGGTGGGTGTTTGCCGTCGGCTACTCGCTGTTTGGCCTGCTGGTTGTGGCGACATGGATTCGTTTTCCACCGGAGCGCCGCCGGGACAAGCGGTGTTAGCTCTTCTTTTGATAGCTGCCGGCGCTTGCTGCGTAAGGGCTGAGGCCTATTTTTCTGTGCAATGCCGGATGAACACCGCCGGTGGCCGACTCGTCCGCTATCTGGCCGTCCCGAACACCTTCACCCAGTAGATGCCCGCGCTGCTGCTGTTGTTCACCGCAAAGGCACTACCCATCTCGGTGTAGTCCGGCGACATCACGTTGGCGCAATGCTCGGGGCTACCGAGCCAGTCCTGCATGGCGGCTTCGGCCTGGGTGTGGCCGGCGGCGATGTTTTCGCCAATGTGGCGCCAGCGGTAGCCGCCGCTGCTGGCGCGTTCTTCCACATGGTTGCCATCGCGGCCGGCGTGGTCGAAGTAGTTGTGGCGGGCCATGTCGGCGGCGTGGGTGGCGGCGATGGCCTGCAGTCTGGGGCTGAGATGCACCGGGCGCGTTGCGGGGAAAGACTCGGAGCCGCAGCGGCGCGGCTTGGCGCGGGCTTCGTTGACCAGGGCCAGTACACGCGACTCCACGTCAGCGGCCTGCGCAGCGCTGGGGGGCAGGAAGGGCGCGGCCACAACGATCCAGGTTTGGGCGGCATGCTGGTGAAAGCCGGCTTCGGTCAAATCGGCCTGGGTGAGCACGCTGCATGAGGTGCCCAGGCTGGCCCGCGTCAGCAGGGTGGCGCCCGCACCGCGCAGGATGATTTGCGCCCCGCTCACCGCGCGGTAACCGGCGGCTTTCAGCGCTTCGTCCAGCCTGTCACCGCTGGACAGGCGGGTAGCGGCGGCCGACAGCGCGGCGTTCTCGCGCAGGGGGGCTGCCTTGCCGGGTTGCCCTTCGCAGCCTTGCTGCCGCACCGCGTTGATGTCGCGCAGCAGGCCCGGTTGACCGGCGCTGTCTGCATGCGCCTGGGCGTGCGCCTGCCCGGTGGCGGCCAGCAGGACCAGCGCCAGAGCCCTTGCGGCGTTACGCCATGTTTCACGTGTTTTCACCAGGGTGCAGACAGAGTTCATTCGCGCATGGTAGCGGTTTACCGTTGCCCGGCGCGCCGCAGGGGGCTTCAGGCTCAGTCTGCTATTGATTCAATAGCTTCTAGCGTAGGCTTGACAAGGGCTAGAGCCCGCTTTTGTTTTGAAAATGGCTCGGCGACTGGCCCATGGCCGCCTTGAACATGGCTGAAAACGCGCTGTCGCTGGCGTAGCCGCTGGCGGCGGCCACCTGGCTGACGGACTGGCCGCGCGCCAGCAGGGGCAGGGCGTGGGCCAGCACGGCCTGCTGGCGCCACTGCTGGTAACTCAGGCCCAGCTCATCGCGAAACAGCCGCGCCACTGTGCGTTCGCTGGCGCCTATGTCCGCGGCCCACTCGGCCAGCGTGGCGCGTTCGGACGGTGCGCGCAGCACCGCTTCGCACAGGGCGCGCAGGCGCTTGTCGCCGGTTTGCGCATTCGGCAGGGGCACGCCCAGCACCTGGGTGTCGGCGTGCAGGAGTTCGTCCAGCACCAGGCGGGTCAGCAATTGCTCACGCGGCAGGTTCAGGGGGACGGTTTTTCCGCCGGGCCGCCCCAAGGAAAAATGCGCCCCCTCGGGGGGCAGCGAAGCGTGGGGGCCGGTGTTGTCCAGTGCATGGATGGTTTCACGCAGCAAGGCAGAGACAACGATCACGCGGCAGTCTTGCCAGTTCTCCGGCGTGGCACTGGCGTCGATGTACAGCGTGCGGAACTCCGCAGCTTCGAGCACGGTGATGTGGTGCTGCGCGCCCGGCGCAATCCACACCGCGCGCGAGGGCGGCACGATGTAGGCGACTTCATCGGCCTTGTGGCGGCTCTGCCCGGCCGTGACCTGCACGATGCCGCTGGCGCAGTAGGCCAGTTGCGCCCAGGCATGGGCATGCGGCTCGAAGTGCGAATCCACCGGCATGGAACGCGCCCGCACGCGCACCGGGCGTTCGCGGCTGGGCGTGAAGGGGTCGGTGTCGCCGACCGGCATGAAGTGAAGACGCGGCTTGCGGGTCATGGGCTAAAGGGTGGTCGGCGTGTTTTGTCTGAAATTCGCTGAATGATGGCTTTTTGTCGCATTTCAGAAGCCTGCGCCGATACTACGATGGCGCCATGAATACATCAAGCACCCTCCCGGGCTCCGGCATTGTTCCCTTGCGCAGCGATGCCAGCGTCATTGGCCTGGTCGGGCTGGCGCACTTGATCAGCCATTTCAGCCAGCTGCTGCTGGCGCCGCTGTTTCCCTGGCTCAAGGACGAGTTCAACGTCAGTTATGCCGAGCTGGGGTTTTTGATGACGATTTTTTTCGTGGTGTCCTGCGCCGTTCAGGCCCTGTCCGGGTTCTGGGTGGACCGCTTCGGCCCGCGGCCAATTCTGTTCGCCGGCCTGAGCCTGCTGGGCATCGCGGCCTTCGGTTATTCGGTCAGCACCAGCTACTGGATGATGGCCGGCTTCGCGGTGCTGGCCGGTGTCGGAAACGGCGTGTTTCACCCGGTGGACTACACGCTGCTCAACCGCAAGGTCAGCGCGCCGCGCCTGGGCCACGCCTACAGCGTGCACGGCATCACCGGCAGCCTGGGCTGGGCGCTGGCGCCGGCCCTGGTGGTGTCCCTGACGTTTGCGTATTCCTGGCGGGTGGCACTGGCGGCCGCCGGCGTGCTGGCTTTTGCCGTGCTGGCCGTGTTGCTGCTGCATCGCGACAAGCTGACGATCAGGATAGCCCCGCCCGTCAAGGGCGCGCCGGCGGCCGACAGCTCGCTGGGCTTTCTGAAGATTCCGGCGGTGTGGATGTGTTTCGCCTTTTTCTTCTGGTACGCCATCGTGCTCAGCGTGGTGCAGGCCTTCGCGCCCGAAGCCGCACGGCAACTGCACAACGTGCCGCTGGGCCTGGTGGCCATGTGCCTGACGATTTACATGGTGTGCAGCGCGGGCGGCATGGTGCTGGGCGGCTTCCTCGCGTCGGACCCGGCGCGCTGCGAGCGCATCGTGGGCGCCGGCTTCGGGCTCGCGGCGGTGGTGGCGCTGTTGCTGGCCCTGGGCAGTTTTCCGGCGTGGATGGTGCCGGTGCTGTTTGGCGCCATGGGGTTTGCCTCGGGCATCGCCGGGCCGTCGCGCGACCTGCTGGTCAAACGTTCGACGCCCGACAACGCCTCGGGCCGCGTCTACGGCGTGGTCTACGCGGGCCTGGACATCGGGCAGGCGGTCTCGCCGCTGATCTTCGGCGTGATGATGGACCACGGGCAGTTCCGCGGCGTGTTGCTGGGCCTGGCGCTGATGCAGGGTGTGCTGATTGCCAGCGCCTTCAATGTGCGGCGGGTGCGGCGCACGCCGCTGATGGTGGCGTGAGTCCTACCTGAAGGGCCGGCTCAGAAAGGGCGAGCCGGCCAGGCCGAAACGCCAGGGCTGGTCCACCGCTTTGGAAATGCCTATGCGCGGGCCGCTGACCACCTTGACCTTCGGCGGCGCGGGCAGCCACTCGAACGGCGGCGCGGTCACCGGCAGGCCGTTGTGTTCCCGCGTGATGCCCAGCGCCTGGCCCACGCGGCCGGGCCCGGCGCAGAGCAGCCGCACATCGCCCAGCCCGCGCCGCGCACGCATGGTGTCCAGCCCGGCCACGGGTTCGATGGCGCGTACCAGCACCCCCGCGCCGTGGCCTGCTTCGCGGCAGACGATGTTTATGCACCAGTGGATGCCGTAGGAGCGGTAGACATAGGCATGGCCGGGCGGGCCGAACATGGCGGCGTTGCGCGGTGTCGGGCCGGCAAAGCTGTGCGAGGCCGGGTCGTCGCGGTCGTAGGCCTCGGTCTCAACGATGATCCCGCCCACGCCATCGACCAGCAGCGTGACGCCTATCAGCCGGCGCGCGACCGACGGCGAGGAGGCCATGAAATCGATGGATGTGCTGCTGCCCATGCCGTCCTCAGTCCGGCGGTGCCGCAGCGGCGGCCGCGGGCAAACGCCGTTTCTCGCTGACCAGCACATACAGGCCCGAGCCGATCAGCAGCGCGATGCCGAACCAGGCCAGTGTGTTCGGCACCTCGCCCCACACCGCGTAGCCCAGCACCAGCGCAAACAGCAGGCCGCTGTAACGAAAGGGCGCGACCAGCGTCATCTCGCCGTGGCGCATGCTGCTGATGATGAAGTAGTAGCCGCCGGTCAGGAACACGCTGGCCAGGCCCAGGAGACCGAACTCGAACAGGCCGAAGGGCCGCCAGCCCTGCAGCAGCGAGCCCACGCCCGACACCACGGTGACCGCCACCGCAGTGGCCAGCGTGATCAGGATGGACGGGATGCCGGCGTGAATGCGGCGCGTCATCAGGTCGCGCGCCGCATGGAACAGCGTGCCCAGCAGGCAGACCAGCGCCCAGCTGTTGAAACCCTGGGCACGCGGCTGGATCACCAGCAGGACACCGAGAAAGCCGGCACCGACGGCCAGCCAGCGTGCGCCGCGCACCCGCTCGGCCATGAAGAGCGCGGCAAACATGGTCATGAACAGCGGCGCCGCCAGGTTGATGGCGGTGGCGTTGCCGATGGGCAGGTGAAACAGCGACCCGAGGTACAGCATGGTGGCGGTCGCATCGACCAGGGCACGGACGGCGACCCAGCCGCGTGTGGCCTCGCGCAGGCGGGTGGTGGCGCCCAGCGCATGGGCGACGGCCAGCACCAGCAGCACCGACATGGCGCCGCGGACGAAGATCAGCTGCGCGCTGGGCATGCTCTGGCTGGCGAACTTGACCAGCGCGTCGTTGGTGACGAAGCAGCCCATGGCGCCGACCATGCAGACAATGCCGCGTCGGTTGGCGGCGGCGGAAGTGCTCAGGGTCATGGCGGGGGTGTTCAATTCACAAAAGTCCAGGCTGTCGCCGCACCCAGCAACAGGCAAAGCAGGGGAATGGGGAAAAGCAGGGCGCGGCCCGTCCGCGAGGCCGGTCGTCCGCTGAGCAGCAGCAGGCCCAGCGTGAGCGGCGCGGTCGGCTCGGGTGCCATGCCGAAGGTTTCGGCCTGCTCCCAGGGGCGGCCGGCGGCCAGTCCCCACAAGGGATACAACAGGCCGGCCACAGCGAGCAGCCCGCCCAGGCCAAGCGCGGCCGGTCCCGGGGATGCAGCCGTGTGCTTGCGCATCAGGCCCATGCCGGCCAGCAACACCGCCTGCACAGCAAAGGCCAGCGCCACATACTGCGCCGCCCAGTTGATGGTGGCGTAACGCTCCCAGAGGAAAGCCCAGCCCACCCACAACCAGATGGCTGAGAGTCCAAAGGCGACCCAGCGAAAGGCGTGCGTGCGACGGGTGGCGGTCAGCCAGAGCGCGGCCAGGCCGGCCGCCAGCAGCGGCAGATGCAAGGGCCAGAAGTCGCGGTTGTAGAGCTCGACGAGACGCCAGTAGGTCCTGGGCGAAAACATCAGGAAGTCCGACAGCGTGTAGGTCCACCACTCCGACATGGTTCAGAGCCTGGCCACATGGTCGGCCATGCGCTGGCGCAAGGCCGCGTCCGGCAGGCGGCCGCGCGACGCGCCCATGTTCTCGCGGAGGTGGGCAGGATTGCCGGTGGCCGGAATGGCGCAGGTGACCGCCGGGTGCGAAACGATGAACTTCAGCGCGAACTGCGCCCAGCTCGTGCAGTCGATCTCGCCGGCCCAGGCCGGCAGCGGGTGGCGCTGCAACTGGCGCAGCAGCGCGCCTTCGCGAAACGGCCGGTTCACCAGCACCGCGATGCCGCGCTCGCGCGCCAGCGGCAGCAGGCGCTGCTCGGCCTCGCGGTCCAGCAGGTTGTAGCTGAGCTGCACAAAGTCGATGCGCTGGCTGCGCATGATCTGTTCGAACTCGCCGTGGCGCCTTCCCTCGGAGGTGGTGATGCCGACATAACGCAACTGCCCGGCGGCTTTCATGGCCTGCAGCAGCGCCAGCTGTTTCTCCCAGGCCAGCAGGTTGTGCACCTGCAGCAGGTCGAAACGCGGCACCTGCCAGAGCTTGCGCGAGGTTTCGATCTGCGCGGCGCCGTCCGAAGAGGTCCAGACCTTGTCGGCCGAAAACACGGTGGATTGGGCTCGGAGCTTCTGCAGGGCCTCGCCGATCACGCCCTGCGAGGAGCCGTACATCGGCGAGGAATCGATCAGCTTGCCGCCGGCTGCAAAAAACTGCCGCATGACCTCGATGCACTGCTCGCGTGCCTGTCTGTCGTTGCCGACATTGAACGTGATCCAGCTGCCGAGTCCGATCACCGGAATCTGCTCGCCCGAGGAAGGAATGGGCCTCGTCAGGGGCTGCGGCTGGGCAGGGGTTTGTGCGAACGCGCCTGCCGCGCCGAGGGCGGGAACAAGCTGCAGCAAAAGGTCGCGGCGTCTCATGGGCTTACCGTATCACATGGGGCGCCGCGTGGCGGGTCGGTGGCGCCCAAACCCTGAAGCGAAGCCGGGCTTCAGACGGCGCTGCGGTGCCGGGCGATGCAGGTGTCCAGCACCTCGGCCGACTCGCGCTGCCACCAGTTGCCGGACGAAAAAATCTCGACCTCGCTGTAGCCGGCAAAACCCTGGTCCTCCATCCATCCGCGAATCTTCGGGATCTCAATCACGCCGTCGCCCATCATGCCGCGGTCGTTGAGCAGGTCGGTGGTCGGGGTCAGCCAGTCGCAGACATGGAAGGCCATCAGGCGGTCCTTGCCGGCGCGCTGGATCTGCGCTTCAAGCTTGGGGTCCCACCAGACGTGGTACACGTCCACCGCCACACCCAACGCGGCTTGCTGCGTTTTCCCGTCTTCGCCGGTGCGGATCGGGTCGAGTGCGTCGCAGACGTCCAGTGCCTGCTCCATGGTGTTGATGCAGGCGCGGTCGGCGGCGTACATCGGGTGCAGCGGCTCGATGGCCAGCGGCATCTTGCTGGCTTTGGCGTACTCCAGCAGTTCGGCAATGCCGTCGCTGACCTGGCTGCGCGACAGCGCGATGTCCTTGTGCGCGGCCTGGCCGGCCAGCGCGCCGGGCAGGGCGCCGACCACCAGCACCAGGCAGGCGGCGTTGAGTTCGCAGGCTTCGTCCACTGCGCGGCGGTTGTCCTCACGCGCGGCTTTGAGGCCTGCGGCGTCTGCGGCCGGAAACATGCCGCCGCGGCAATAGCCCGACAGTTCCAGGCCATGGGTCTTGACCAGTTTCGAGATGGCCGGCAGGCCGGCAGCCGCCACCTGGTCGCGCCACGGCGAGATCGCCCGGATACCGCGTTGTGCGCAGGCCTCGATGATGTCGGTCAGCGGCTGCTCGACACCGCGGCTTTTGCGGACGGTCGCGGTGTTGATGGAGAGCCAGCGGTGGTCGGTGGAGAAGTCGCGCATTGTGTTCCTGGTGTTTGTCATTCCGGGCTCGACCCGGAATCCATCGGGTCGCCACCATGGATGCCGGATCAAGTCCGGCATGACAGCTTGGGGCTTAGGGTTCGACGCCATGCAGCGCCAGCAGCGTTTTCATGCGCCGCACGGCCAGCTCCGGTTGCTCCAGCAGGTTTGCCGCATCGGCCAGCCGGAACAGCTCGGCGAAGTGCTGCAGCGAGCGCGTGCTTTGCTGGCCGCCGACCATGGTGAAGTGACTCTGGTGGCCGTTGAGCCAGGCCATGAAAACGACACCGGTTTTGTAGAAGCGTGTGGGCGCGGCAAAGATGTGGCGCGACAGCGGCACGGTGGGGCCGAGGATGGCGTGGAATTTCTCTACATTGCCCTGTGCGAGTTCGCCCAGCGCGGCGCTGGCTGCCGGTGCAATCGCGTCGAAGATGCCCAGCAGTGCGTCGCTCTGGCCGTGGAACAGCTCGCTGCCCTGGCCGTCGCCGGCGATCAGCTCGGCGTAGTTGAAGTCGTCGCCGGTGTACATGCGCACGCCGGCTGGCAGGCGCCGGCGCATGGCGATTTCCTTGTCCTTGTCGAGCAGGGAGATCTTGATGCCGTCTACCTTGTCGGGGTGCGCGGCGATGATGCCCAGCGCGGTGTCCATGGCGGCATCGACGTCCTTCGTTCCCCAGTAGCCCGCCAGCGCCGGGTCGAACATCTCGCCCAGCCAGTGCAGCACCACCGGCTGTTTCGCCTGGCTCAGGATGCGGTCATACACGCGTTCATAGTCGGCCGGGCTTTTGGCAACCCGGGCCAGCGCGCGGCTGGCCATCACGATGAGTTTGCCGCCGAGTTTTTCGATCGCGGCCATCTGCTCCTCGTAGCCGGCAATCACTTCGTCCACGGTCTTCACGTTGTCCAGCACCAGGTGGTCGGTGCCGCAGCCGGAAGCCACCAACGCGCCCGGCACGTCTTTGGCGGCTTCCAGCGAGCGCCGGATCAGCTCCAGCGAGGTCGGCCAGTCCAGGCCCATGCCGCGCTGCGCGGTGTCCATGGCCTCGGCCACGCCCAGGCCCAGCGACCACAGATGGCGGCGGTAGGCGATGGTCGCGTCCCAATCCACGGCGCAAGTGATCCAGGGATCGACCACGGCCAGCGGGTCGGCCACCACGTGGGCGGCCGAATAGGCGATGCGGTTGAACTTGACGCCTGCAGGAGGACTGACGGGTGGGGTGCCGCGCAGCGTGTAAGGCTGCAGGCCGCCCGCGACGACGGGCAAGTGAAGGGCTAAAGCCATAAATCTACCTCGTTATGTAAGTACTCAGATCTTGTCCCCTCTCCCTCCGGGAGAGGGTTAGGGTGAGGGTCGGCGGCTCTACTGACATTCCATGCACACGCTGCAGCCCTCACCCCTGCCCTCTCCCGGAGGGAGAGGGTGTAAACCGGTGCAGGCAATGATCCATGAATGAAATATGCCTCCAGCCCTTATCTGGCGGGCGCAAGCAGCTATCAAACCTGTAGCGTCGGAACATCCACCCAACGGCGTTCCTTCCAGCTTTCGAGAGCGGCTTCAACCAGCTGCACGCCCTTGGCGCCTTCGGGCAAGGTCCATTTGTAGGGCTCGTTTTCCACCACGTGGCGGATGAAATGCTCCCACTGGATCTTGAAGCCGTTGTCGTAGACCTGCGAGTCCGGGATCTCCTGCCACTGGTCCATGAAGTTCATGGTCTGCTTCTCGTCGGGGTTCCAGACCGGGCGCGGCGTGGCCACGCGCGACTGGGCGCGGCAGGAGGACAGGCCGGCAACGGCCGAGCCGTGGGTGCCGTCCACGTGGAAGGTGACCAGGTCGTCGCGGCGCACGCGGGTGGCCCAGGACATGTTCATCTGCGCAATCACCGGCTCGCCGTTGTGGCCGATCAGCTCGGCCGTGGCGTAGGCCGCGTCGTCGGCCGTCGCCTTGTAGGGTTTGCCGGCTTCGTCCCAGCGCTCGGGGATGTGGGTTGCGCCTATGCAGGAGATCGACTTGACCTCGCCGAACAGGTTGTCCAGCACGTAGCGCCAGTGGCACATCATGTCCAGGATCATGCCGCCGCCGTCTTCGGTGCGGTAGTTCCAGCTCGGGCGCTGGATGGGCTGCAGGTCGCCTTCGAAGACCCAGTAGCCGAACTCCAGTCGCACCGACAGCATCTTGCCGAAGAAGCCGGCGCGGCGCAGCATGTCGAGCTTGCGCAGGCCGGGCAGGAAAAGCTTGTCCTGCACCGCGCCGTGTTTCAGGCCCGAGCTTTCGGCCAGGCGCGCAATCTCGACGGCTTCGTTGAGGTTGGTGGCAATCGGTTTTTCGCAGTACACATGTTTGCCGGCGCGTATCGCCTTGGCCAGCAACGTGGGGCGCATCTGCGTGGTGCCGGCGTCAAAGAAGATCGTGTCGTCCTTGTTTTTCAGCGCTTCATCGAGGTCGGTGCCCCAGCGTTCGATGTTCCAGGTTTTGGCCAGGGCTTCGATTTTTTCGGCATTGCGGCCGATCAGGATCGGGTCCGGCATCACCTTGTCGCCATTGGAGAGCAGCACGCCGCCCTGCTTGCGGATCGCGACGATGGAGCGGATCAGATGCTGGTTCATGCCCATGCGTCCGGTGACGCCGTGCATGATGAGTCCTAGTCGTTGGGTGGCCATGGGGGTCCTTGTGGTGGCGGTAAAAATGCGGCGGCCGCACCCTGGGTCCGGCGCGGTATCAGGGCAGGTCCGGATCCAGGCCGGGCGCGGCAGTCGCGGGGGTTAAGACTTACTGGGCCGGGGAGAGGCCGGCGGCCTTGACCAGCACGGCGTTGGTCTTGATTTCATCGCGGAGGTAGGCGTCGAACTGCTCGGGCTTCATGGTCCAGGCTTCGGCGCCCAGCGCGGCAAAACGCTCCTTGACTTCAGGCGTGGCCAGGGCCTTGACGACTTCGTCGTGCAGGCGGTTGACGATGTCGCGCGGTGTCTTGCTTGGGGCCATCATGCCGATCCAGAAGTTGAACTCGGAACCGGGAACGCCGGCCTCGGCGGTGGTCGGCACCTGGGGCAGGGCGCTGGCGCGTTTGGGCGAACCGACTGCCAGTGCCACCAGCTGGCCGTTGCGGATCTGGCCGATCACCGGCGCGATCGGCGAGAAGTAGTAGTCCACCCGGCCGGACATGACTTCGGTCACGGCTTCTCCTGAGCCTTTGAACGGGATGTTGGTGGCTTCGATTTTGGCCGCGAGCTTGAATTTTTCGGCGTTCAGGTGGGTGGCGCTGCCCTGTCCGGCCGAGGCGAAGTTCATGCTGCCGGGTTTGGCGCGGGCGGCGGCCAGCAGTTCCTGCAGCGTCTTGATGTTTTTGGATGGCGACATGACCAACACGTTGGGGGTGCTGGAAATCGGCGTCACGCCGGCGAAGTCGCCCAAGGTGTCGAAGGGCAGCTTCGCAAAAGTGGAGGGGCTGACCGTGTGCGAGGACGAATGGACCATGATGGTGTAGCCGTCCGGTGCGGCCTGGGCCACCGCCGCCTGACCTATCGTCCCGCTGGCGCCGCCGCGGTTGTCGATCACCAGGGTCTGGCCCATGCTCTGTCCCATCTTGTCGGCAATGGCGCGGGCAATGATGTCGGTCGTGCTGCCGGCGGCAAAGGGCACGATCACACGGATCGGCTTGTTCGGGTAGGCGCCCTGGGCGCTGGCGGCCAGCGGCGAAAGCGCGGCCAGCACGGTGAGGGAAGTGAGCGAAGCCAGGGCGGCGCGGCGTGCAAAGGTCATGGTTGTCTCCTGAAGGGCATTTGGAAGAAACGGAAGTCCGGCAACACAAGCAGGCCGGAGTTTACGCCTAATTCACCATTAAGTGAATTAGGAATTGTAAAAACAATGCCGACCGTGCGTCAATGCGGTGTCGCTTCAGTTTCTAAGGACATACCCTAGGATCACCTCGCACATGTGCGAGAGGCGCTCATGGCGGGCCTTGGGCGTCATCAGGTCGCGCCCGAAAATCGCCGACAGCGTGTGGTTGTTGGAGAGGTAGAAATACGCCATGCCGGCAATCGACACGTAGAGCTGCACCGGGTCGATGCCGCCGCGGAACAGGCCTTCGGCGCGCCCGCGTTCCAGGATTTCGGCGAGTGTCTCGATCAGCGGCGAGTTGGTTTCCCGGGCCCGGCTGGACATCGCCAGATGCCGGCCCTGGTGCAGGTTCTCACTGTTGAGAAGGGTCAGAAACTCCGGGTGTTCGAGGTAATACTCCCAGGTGAATTCGGTGAGCCGCCGGATCGCCTGGGCCGGCGGCATGTCGCGCAGGTGCAGCTTTGTTTCCGCCTCGCGGATGTGCGCGTAGGCGTGCTCAAGCACCGCCAGAAACAGCTCGTCCTTGCTCTTGAAGTAGTAGTAGATCAGCCGTTTGTTGATGTCGGCGCGCTCGGCAATGCGGTCCACCCGCGCTCCGCCCAGGCCGTGCTGGGCGAACTCGTCGCGGGCGGCCAGCAGGATGGCCTGCTGCGAGCGGTCGGCATCGCGCGAGCGGGTTTCGGCAGGTTTTGCTGTTTTGCTTTTGGGGCTTGGCATGGCGGATAATTTAACTGTTTGGTGAATTAAATCAAGATTCGCAGGTGATGGGTGATAGGCTGACACCGCTGCGCCAAGCGTACCTCCATAATGAAGCAGGGACCGGCCAGCCGCGCCGGTGCCGACATGCAAGGAGATGGTCATGACGAATTCGGACACCCCCAAAGACGGTGACTTCACACAATGGGTTGATGAGAAGGCCGAGGCGCTGAAATTCACGCTGGGCGAAAAATTCCCGGTGCCCCCGACCGAGCTGCATTCACCTTCCGTGCATGTGGAGACCGGCCGGCAGAAACTGGAAGAAGTGTTGCTCGAGCACGAGCCGCCCACGCCGGAGTTCCTGGAGGAGCTGCGGGCGCTGGAGGAGGCGCCGCCGCTGAGCGAGGAAGAGCTGGCCCGCCAGGCGCTGGAGGCCGGCGGCGCCGACGGCGACAACACCACGCCCGAATAACCGCAACGCCTCGCCCTTGGGGGCGAGGCGTTGCGCGCAGTGACAAGCGCGCGGGCTCCCCTTCAAGCAGGGGCCGCGGGTCCGGCTCCGCCGGCCCGCAGGCGCAGCGGCCCCCTCGGGGGGCAGCGACCCGCACGAAGTGGGGGAGCGTGGGGGCACAATAGTCAGATGACACAACAACTTGCCGGCCATCTTCTTGTTCAATGCCTTGTGGCCCAGGGCGTCACCCACGCTTTCGGCGTGCCGGGTGAAAGTTACCTCGCGGTGCTCGACGGCTTTCATGCCTGTCGTGACCAGATCAGTTTCATCACCAACCGGCAGGAGGGCGGTGCCGCCTTCATGGCCGAAGCCCACGGCAAGCTGACCGGGCGGCCCGGCATCTGTTTCGTGACGCGAGGTCCCGGCGCCACCAACGCCTCCATCGGTGTGCACACCGCCTTCCAGGACTCCACGCCGATGATCCTGTTTGTCGGCGACGTGGCCAGCGACACGCGCGACCGCGAAGCTTTCCAGGAACTGGACTACAGCAGCTTCTTCGGACCTTCCACCAAAGGCATGGCCAAGCGGGTGGAGCGCATCGACGATGCGCGGCGCATTCCCGAGTACGTGGCGCGTGCGTTTGCGACCGCCATGAACGGCCGGCCCGGCCCGGTGGTGCTGGTGCTGCCGGAAGACATGCTGACGCAGATGGTGGATGCCCAGCCGCTCCCGCGCGTCGAGGCGGTCGAGGCCTGGAGCGACCCCGGCTCGCTGCGCAAGCTGCGCGAGCTGCTGCTGCAGTCCGAGCGCCCGCTGGTGATTGCCGGTGGCGGTGGCTGGACGCCGCAGGCCGCGCAGGCCCTGCAGCGTTTTGCCGAGAACTGGTCGCTGCCGGTGGGCAATGCCTTCCGTTTCCAGGACACCTTCGACAACCACCACCCGCTCTACGCCGGCGACGTTGGTATCGGCCTGAATCCCAAGCTCGCCGCGCGCATCAAACAGGCCGACCTGATCCTGGCCATCGGCCCGCGCCTGGGCGAGATGACCACCGGCGGCTACACGCTGATCGAAGCGCCGCGGCCGAAGCAGAAGCTGGTGCACATTCATGCCAGCGCCGAGGAACTCAACCGCGTCTTCCAGGCCGACCTCGCGATCAACGCCACCATGAATGCCGCGGCACGCTCGCTGGAAGTGCTGACCGCGCCCGTGTCCGTGCCTTGGCAGGCCTGGGCCGGGTCCGCCAACGCGGACTACCTCGCCAACATCGATCCGGCCAACGGCGGCGTGGTGCTGCCCGGCAGCATCGACATGCCGGCCATCGTCGCCACGCTGAAGAATCTGCTGCCGCAAGACGCCGTGCTGACCAACGGCGCCGGCAACTTTGCGAGCTGGGTGCACCGCTTCTTCCCGCACCACGGGCTGGTCAAGGGCCTGAAAACGCAGCTCGCACCGACCGTGGGCGCCATGGGTTACGGCGTGCCGGCCGGCATCGCGGCCAACATCGTGTCGGGCCGCACCGCCTTCACGATTGCCGGCGACGGCGACTTCCTGATGAACGGCCAGGAGCTGGCAACGGCGGTGCAGCATGGCGCCAAAAGCATCATCGTGCTGCTCAACAACGGCATGTACGGCACCATCCGCATGCACCAGGAGCGCGAGTACCCGCGCCATGTGAGCGGCTCGCATCTGCAGAACCCCGACTTCTGCGCACTGGCGCGCGCCTACGGCTACAGCGCGACACGCATCACGCGCACCGACGAGTTCGAAGCCGCACTGCGCCAGGCGCTGGAGGGTAAACAAGGCGCGCTGATCGAGATCATGCTGGACCCCGAAGTCATCAGCACGCGCGGTACGCTGTCGGCGATCACGAACGCGACAAGGCGCTGACGCCGGCAGGTCGAGCTCGGGACGACCGGAGGTCAGTGAGCGACCGCAAGGGCATCTCTATTCAAGCAGGGGCCGCGGGTCCGGCTTTGCCGGCCCGCAGGCGCAGCGCCCCCTCGGGGGGCAGGGCGCTACGCGAAGCGAGCGAACGTGGGGGCTATAAGCAGGCATAAAAAAAGGGCCACTTGCGTGGCCCTTTTTACCGGGTCCTGTCCCGCGCGAACGCGGGGCAAGCCCCTCGCGTCGTTTACTTGACGTGCTTGCCGATCAGGCCAGCCATCTCGAACATCGACACTTGCGCCTTGCCGAAAACGGCACGCAATTTTTCGTCGGCGTTGACCATGCGCTTGTTGACCTTGTCCTGCAGACCCTTGGCCTTGATGTAGACCCAGAGCTTGCGCACGATCTCGGTGCGGGGCAGCGCAGCAGCGCCAACCACGGCCGACAAGGCGGGGCTCAGTGTCAGTGGCTTCATGAACGCTGCGTTGGGCGTACGCTTTTTGGCGGGCGCTTTTTTTGCAGGCGCTTTTTTCGCCACTACTTTTTTTGCAGGAGCCGCTTTCTTTGCTGCTACCTTTTTAGCCGGCGCTGCTTTTTTCGCAGGAGCCGCCTTCTTCGCAGGAGCTGCTTTTTTCGCAGCTACTTTTTTTGCCGGTGCAGCCTTTTTAGCGGGCGCTTTTTTTGCCGGTGCTTTTTTTGCAGTTGCCATGATTGATTTTCCTTCTAGAAGTTGATAAATCACCAATGCAGATAACTACTCTTCACTGGCAAGGGGGATGCTACTGGAGAAAACAGTGGTTTCATAGGGAAAACGCAATTTTTTTGGGTCTGGATGTTGCAGATTTACTTCGACAGGATCGAAAACGCTGCACCCGGGGCAACGCAGCGTGCGCGCAAGGTCGCGTTGCGGCGGATGTCAGAGGCGACAAAGCAGTCGGCAAAGGCTGCGCCGCAGGCAGCGGCACGTGCTCACCCAGCACCGGAGGAAGCCGGCTTAACACCGCGCCAGCACACGGCATTTGCCCCGTAAGGTCCCCGGCTGCACGGTATGCTTGCGCAGTTTTCCTTCCGCATGTTCGCCGCAGCCCGCCCCCTGAAAGGACACCGCCCATGACCAGCCCCTCCGCTACTGCGCGCTTTGCCACCTGTGATTTGTGCGACGCTCATAAAAACGACAGCTCGGGACGATTGCGCGTCCTGCCCCCGGTGTTCCTGCCTTTTGGCGGTGTTTCCCGCTTCTGCGGGCCGGTCGTCACCCTCAAGTGTTTTGAAGACAATTCGCTGGTCAAGGCCGCGGTCGATGGCAGCGGCCTTGTGGAAACATCCGCGGGTCGTGTGCCCGCCGTGCTGGTGGTCGACGGCGGCGCCTCGCTGCGCCGCGCCCTGCTGGGCGGCAACCTCGGTGCAGCGGCTGCCAACAACGGCTGGGCCGGCGTGGTGATCGACGGCTGCGTGCGCGATGTTGCCGAGCTCGCGCAGTGCCAGGTCGGCATACGCGCACTCGCCGCCATGCCGCTGCCCACGGAAAAACGAAACGAGGGCCAGCGCGGCGTGGCGGTGCAGATCCAGGGGGTGTGGGTGTACCCCGGCGACTGGCTGTATGCCGATGAGGACGGCATCGTCGTGATGCCGGCGCCGCTGCAGGCCTGAGAGGTTGAGCGTCCGGACGTTTTTTCAGCCGGACAGCTTGAGGCCCAGGCGGCTCAAGCGCGCCGTGCCTTCGGTCGTGACCTGCACCACGCGCGAGTGTTTCTTGCGCGTGATCCAGCCCTGCTGCGTGAAATGGCTTGCCAGCGCCGCTCCGAGCGCGCCACCCAGGTGGTCCCGGCGTTCCGACCAGTCCAGGCAGGCGCAGGCAAACTGCCGGCGCCTGCTGCGCAGTTCGGGCAGGTCCAGGCCGAGGGCCTGCAGGGCTTTTTCGCCCGTTGCCGTCACCAGCAACTGCCGGGCATCATTGGTGTCGCCCGCCAGCCAGCGTTTGCGCAGCAGCATGGCCAGCAAGCCGGTGCCCAGGCTGCCGGCGAGGTGGTCGTAGCAGAAGCGGGCCTGGCGTATCGGCTCATTCACCGCCGGAGACTTTTCGCTTTTGCGTTTCGGCGCGACGCGCATCAGCGACTCGACCAGCTGCGCCACTTCGGCGGAGGCAAAGCGGAAATACTTGTGACGGCCCTGCGCGGTGGCGGCCAGCAGGCCGTCGTCGAGCAGGCGCTGCAGGTGGGAGGTGGCCGTGCCCGGTGCGATGCCCGCACCCAGCGCGAGCTCCTTGGCTGTCAGCGCGCGGCCTTCCATCAGCAGCACCAGCATGCGGATGCGGCTGGCGTCGCCGATGGTGGCGGCGATGCGGGTGATGTCGGGTTCCACGGGCATGGTTCGATGATAGCCAAACTGTTGGCGCTGGACAAAGGACGCGCCGCTGGGGACACTGGGTTCATGCTTTTTCCCCTTGATGCCGCCCGTGATGCAGCCTTTCCCCGTGATGCGGTGGAGGCGGTGACCCACCCCGACCCCTTTCCCTTCTACCGCCGCCTGCGACAGGAGCGTCCGCTGTTTTTCGACAGGCACCTCGGCCTCTGGGTGGCCAGCAGCCATGCCGCCGTCAGCGCGGCGCTGGGGCATCCGGCGCTGCGTGTGCGTCCGCCGGCCGAGCCGGTGCCGCCGGCGCTGCAGGGCCGGGCCGCCGGCGAGGTCTTCGCGCAACTGGTGCGCATGACGGACGGCCCCTTCCATGCCGTCCACAAGCCCGATGTGGAGCGGGTTGCGCGGCGCTGGACGCTGGCCGACGTGGCTTGCGCCGCCGAAGACGCGGCGCGCGACCTGCGGCCGCGCCTGCCCGCCAACGCGTTCATCGCCGCGTTGCCGGTGCAGACCATGGCACGGCTGCTCGGCGTGCCTGCCGGCGAACGTGAGGCCACCTGCCGCTGGGCCGCGCAGTTCACGCAAGGCATCGCGCCCGGCGCCGACGCGCAGGCCGTGGCGCAGGCCGACGCGGCGGCCGCGGCCCTGATGGCGCAGGGTCGGGCGCTGGGCCTGTCTGAGGTGCAGGCGGCCAACCGTATCGCCTTCATGCAGCAGGCCCTCGATGCGGGCAGTGGCCTGCTCGGCCATGTCGCGCTGCAGCTCGCGCAGGACCCGCGGCAGGCGGCGGCGGCCGACGCGTCACGGGACGCCATGCGCGCCCTGGTGCGCGAGGTCGAGCGCTGGGCCGCGCCCATCCAGAACACCCGGCGCTTCGCGGCCGAAGCGCTGACACTGCTGGGCCAGCCGATAGCGGCGGGCCAGGCCCTGTTGCTGGTGCTGGCCAGCGCCAACCGCGACGAAGCCTTCAACACGCAGCCCGACCGTTTGGATGTACACCGTGAAGGCGGACGGAGCACGGGGTTCGGCGCCGGACCCCATGCCTGCCCCGGCGCTTTGATTGCTATTGAAATGGTAGCTGCCAGCGCAGCATGGATGAGGGCTGCAGGCCAATTTGATCACTATTTCGGGCGCTGCACCGGGTTCCGGCCGCTGCCCAATGCGCGCATTCCTGTCTTTGAGCATTGAAGGAGAAATCACATGGTGTCGGTTATTTTTGAAGTCTGGCCCGATCCAGCGCACCGCGAGGGTTACCTGAACTGGGCTGCCGAGCTCAAGGCCGAGCTGCTGAAGATGGACGGGTTCATCTCGATCGAACGCTTCCAGAGCCTGAGCGATCCCGACAAGCTGCTGTCGCTGCAGTTCTGGCGCGACGAGTCCTGCCTGCAGGCCTGGCGCAACCTGGAGGCGCACCGCGCCGCGCAGGCGGCCGGCCGGTCCACCATGTTCAGGGATTACCGCCTGCGGATCGCCGAGGTGATCCGCGACTACGGGCTGAGCGAGAGGGGCGAGGCGCCGGCCGATTCACGCCGCGCGCATGGTTGAGCCGCAGCTACAGGCTGCTCAGGCCCTTCCAGAGCATGTAGGCCGCCAGCACGTAGAGGATGCTGGCAAAAACGCGCTTGAGCTTGCTCACCGGCAGCTTGTGCGCGAGCCTGGCGCCCAGCGGTGCGACAAAAAAACTGCAGGCGGCGATGACCACCAGCGCCGGCAGCCAGATGTAGCCGAAGGAAGCGGGCGGCAGACCCTGCACCGACTGCCCGCTGATCACGTAGCCGAGCACATTGGCCACGGCAATCGGAAAGCCCAGCGCGGCCGAGGTGGCCACCGCGTTGTGGATGGCGACGTTGCACCAGGTCATGAACGGCACGCTGATGAAGCCGCCGCCCGCACCCACCAGCCCCGAGAGGAAACCGATGCCGCCGCCGGCCGCAAACTGGCCGGCCGCACCCGGCATCTGGCGCGTGGGTTTGGGCTTCTTGTCCAGAAACATCTGGGTGGCCGAGAAGCTCACGAACAGGCCGAAGAAGATCGCCAGGTAAGAGCCCTTGAGCAGTGCAAACACGCCCAGGCTGCCGATGATGCTGCCGACCACAATGCCGGGGGCCAGGCGCCGGACGATGTCCCAGCGCACCGCGCCGCGCTTGTGGTGGGCGCGCACGCTGGAGATGGAGGTGAAGATGATGGTGGCCATCGAGGTGGCAATCGCCATCTTCACGGCCAGGTCCGGCGCCACGCCGCGCTGCGCCATGATGATGGTGATGAAAGGCACCATCAGCATGCCGCCGCCTATGCCCAGCAGGCCCGCGAGAAAGCCGGTGCCGACGCCCAGCAGGGCAAGTTCAAGAATGAGCAGGGGTTCGAAGGTCATGCGGCGTAGGGGCAGGCTGCTCGCCGGGGCAAGCGGGTTGGACGGGGACGGCGGCGGGGGTGTCGACGGGTGAAAAGAGGTGTCTGCGAATACCACCGGACCGTCATCCTGAACCAGGGTTCAGGTGGGCGAGGGCAGTCAGGTTTCGGGTTCGTCTAACGCGAGACGATCACGCCTGCCTGACAATTTACCAAGCCCGTGCTCTAAGAGCATTGGTACAAGGAAATATAAAGCCCGGTGTGTACCGCAGACGGTTTGATTGTAGGCGTTTGGCGCGCGCCGCGCTGGCCTGGGGGGCCGCTTTACAGCAGGCGGCCGTCCACGCCCAGCGCGTTGTCCAGGCGTTGCAGCAAGGCCGCCAGTTGCGGCTGCGACGCGGCCTCTGCAGCCGACACGCCCGCGCCGTAGGACCTGGCTGGAGCAGCGGCCGGCGCCGGGGTGCTGTGCGCCGCCTTCAGCGCATTGGCCTCCAGCTCGGACAGCTCGAAAGCCAGGTTCAGCGCGGCCAGAACGGCGATGCGGTCACGCGCCTTGATTTTTCCGGCGTCGCGGATCTTGCACATGGCCGCGTCGACCTTTTCCACGGCGTCGAGCAGCCTGGCCTCGCCGCCCTCGGGGCAGCCGAGCAGGTAGCTCTGGCCCATGATCTGTACGTCAAGCTGCTTCATGAGTCCGATCCCACGGGTGTCCTGCCACGGGCCGGACCGGCCGCCGACATCGGCGCCGTCGAATCCGGCAGGCGTTCGAGCAGGGCATCGACCCGGGCGCGGGCGGCGCTCAGGCGCGAGCGCAGCGAATCGCGTTCCTGCGTGAGTTCGTGCACCTGCTCGGTGAGCAGGGCATTGGTGCGCTGCAACTCCTCGTAGCGCAAGAGGAGCCGCTCGACGCGTTCGGCAATCTGGTCGATGTGGGTTGGGTTCGACATGGCAGCGCCAATTGTAGGGTTTGCACAGTTTTGGCGCGTAGAATCTTGCCTGTTGGTGCTCGCGGTGTGGTTCACACGCTGCAGTTCAACGGGAAGCAGGAGTGAATCAAGACCATCCGCACCGGGTCAGCCCGGGCCGATTGCGCCTGGATTTTTAACCTGCGCTGCCCCCGCAACGGTAAACGGACGAATTTCGCTCCCCTGACTCAGACTCGGGGCACATTCAGCTTTCATCATCAGCCACTGAGCGTTCTGAACACGCGCTTGGGAAGGCGATGAGAGCAGTTCCGTCAGCCCGGATACCGGCCAACAAGGTGAACGCGCGCGTCTTTTTCTGGACCGGGCGTTTGTAACGCTCATGCACTGGCGGGGAAGCTGGTGAGGGCCTTTTGTTGAATGTTTCTCCTCATGAAAACCTGTGTATCACATGCACGCTCCGCCGTGCTTTCGCTGACGGTCGCCGCCGCATGGCCTGCTTTTTCCCAAACCGCTTCATCCCCGCAACTGCGGGAGACCGTGGTCACCGCGACACGCACGGCGCAACCGCTGTCCGACCTGCTCGCCGACGTGACGGTGGTTGACCGCGACACCATCGAACGCAGCGGCGCCACCGGGCTGGCCGATGTGCTGGCGCGTTTACCGGGCGTCGAGTTCCAGCGCAACGGCGGACCCGGCACCACCACCGGCGTGTTCCTGCGCGGTTCGGAATCGCGTTTCACGGCGGTCTACATCGACGGCGTGCGCATCGACTCGCAGGCCACCGGCGGGGCGGCCTGGGAGAGCATCCCGCTCGGCCAGATCGATCGCATCGAAGTCCTGCGCGGACCGGCTGCCGCGGTGTACGGCTCCGATGCACTGGGCGGCGTCGTGCAGATCTTCACGAAACGCGGGGAGGGCCCGTTTGCGCCTTTTGTCGGCATCGGGTTTGGTTCGCACGGCACGCGCAAGGCCGACGCGGGCTTCAGCGGCTCCCAGGGGGCTTTCGACTATTCGCTCGGTCTGGTCGATGAACGCAGCGAGGGCTTCAATTCGCGCACGGCGGCCGGACAGAACCCGGATCTCGACGGTTACCGCAGCCGCTCGGCCAACGCCAAGCTGGGCTTCCAGCTCAACCGCGCGCACCGGCTGGAGGCCTCCGTGCTGGCCAACGATGTCAACTCCCAGTACGACAGCGCCAGCACGCGCGACGACCGCAACCTGCGCGAGCTGAACACGCTGGGCCTGAACTGGCAGGCACGCTGGACAGAGGCCTACAGCACCCGGCTGAGCATTTCCGATTCGCGGGACCGCTACCAGACGACACCCTCGCCCTACCTGTCGGTGACCGATCTGCGCAGCTACCTCCTGCACAACGAGTTCCGCCTGGGCAGCCACCTGTTCACGGCGGCCCTGGAGCGCAAGGAAGACCACCTGCAGAACGCGCCCATAGACCGTGGCCGCTCGCAGGACGCGCTGGCACTGGGCTACGGCTGGAAAAACGGGCCGCACGCGGTCCAGCTCAATGTGCGGCACGACGACGACAGCGAGTTCGGCGCGAAAAAAACCGGCAGCGCTGGTTACGGATTTGCCATCACCCCGCAGTGGCGCGTCACCGCATCGACTGGCACGGCTTTCCGCGCGCCCACGCTGTACCACCGTTTCAGCATCTACGGCGTCTCCACGTTGCAGCCTGAAAGCAGTCGCAACAAAGAGATCGGCTTGCGTTACGAAGACGGCGGCAGCAGCTTTGGCATCGTGGCCTACCAGAACAAGGTGTCCAACCTGATCACGTTCACCACCGGCTCCGGCCCCTGCACCAACGGCCGCGCGCCGGTGGCGCTGGCGAACCGGGCCTGCTACAGCAACACCGCGCAGGCAGAATATTCGGGGGTCACGCTGACGGGCGGCTACAAACTCGGCAACACCCGCCTGTCGGCGTCGCTCGACCTCCAGAATCCGCGTGATCTCGGTACCGGCCGGACCCTGGCGCGGCGCGCCCGCCAGCATGCCGTGCTGGCGGTCGACACGCGTGTGGGTCCCTGGTCGCTGGGCGCGGAAGCGCAGCTCTCGGGACGCCGCAACGACAGTGCCACCAATACCGTGGTGCTGGGAGGTTATGGCCTGATCAATTTGAGCGCTAGCACCCTGGTGGCCCGCGACTGGACCTTCCTGGCCCGCGTCGATAATCTGGCCGACAAATCCTATGAGCTGGCCCAGACCTACGCGACCGGAGGACGGACGGTGTACGTTGGACTGAAATGGGCTCCCCTGTAAACAGCGCCAAGGGCCGCCACATGATCGAACCCACCCGCTGTCCCGCAATTCTCATCGCCGCCCCCGCTTCTGGCCAGGGCAAGACCACGGTCGCGTGTGCGCTGGCGCGTCTGCACACGCGCCAGGGACGGCGTGTGCGGGTCTTCAAGTGCGGGCCGGATTTTCTGGACCCCTACTGGCTGGCGCTGGCCAGCGGCGCGCCGGTGCACCAGCTCGACCTGTGGATGACCGGCGAGGACGACTGTGCCCGGCGCCTGCAGGCCGCCGCGCAGGAGGCCGACCTGATCATTGTCGAAGGCGTGATGGGGTTGTTCGACGGGCAGCCGAGCGCGGCCGATCTGGCGCAGCGTTTCGGCCTGCCGGTGCTGGCTGTCATCGACGCCGGCTCCATGGCCGGCACGTTTGGCGCGCTGGCCTGGGGCCTGCAGCATTACCGGGACGGCCTGCGGTTTGCCGGCGTGCTGGCCAACCGGGTGGCCTCCGACAGCCATGCGCTGATGCTCCAGGAAAGCCTGCGTGAGCCGGATCACTGGCTGGGCGCCCTCATGCGTAGCAGCGCCATGACGCTGCCCGAGCGGCATCTGGGCCTGGTGATGTCCGATGAACTCGGCGACGCCATGCAGCGGCTGGATGCTGCGGCCGATGCGCTGGCCGCCACCCCGCTGGGGCAGATGGCCGGCGGCGACTTGCTGGCCTGGGCGGTTCCGTTCAAGGCGCCGGATCTGCCGGGGTTTCCGGCTGGTGCATTACAGGGCCGGACCGTTGCGGTGGCACGGGATGCCGCCTTCTGTTTTATCTACGCGGCCAACCTGGATTGCCTGCGCGAGTTGGGCGCGCAGCTGGTGTTTTTTTCGCCGCTGGCCGACGCCGCCCTGCCGGACTGCGACGCGCTCTGGCTGCCCGGCGGTTACCCCGAGTTGCATCTGGGGGCCCTGGCGGCCAACAGCGCCATGAAGGACAGCCTGGCTGCGCATGTGCGCGCCGGCAAGCCGGTCTGGGCCGAGTGCGGCGGCATGATGGCGCTGTTTGAAGAGCTGCACACCGTCGATGGCCATCGCCACCCAATGTGGGGTCTGCTGCCCGGCAGCGTCAGCATGCAAAAACGCCTGGCCGCGCTGGGCCCGCAGCAGCTGGGCGTGGACGGCGGGACCCTGCGCGGCCACACCTTCCACTACTCGACCTGCACCACGCCGCTGCAGCCCGCCACCCGCACCGAAGCGGCGCCGGGACGCCAGCTGCGCGGCGAGGGCGAGGCGTTGTATGTCTCGGGGTCGGTGCGGGCCAGTTATTTCCACGCCTGGTTCGCCTCCAGTCCGGCAGCGACAGCCCGGCTTTTTTCAGCGGAGCCGCAGCCATGAGCTACGGCCCGCAGCGCATTGTCTGCATGACCGAGGAAACCACCGAGTGGCTGTACCTGCTCGGGGAAGAGCGCCGCATCGTCGGCATCTCTGGCTACACCGTCCGCCCGCCGCGCGCCCGTGCCGAGAAGCCCCGGGTCAGTGCTTTTCTCAGCGCCAAAATCGACAAGATATTGGCGCTCAGGCCAGACTGCGTGTTCGGCTTCTCGGACCTGCAGGCCGACATTGCGGCCGAGCTGATCCGCAAGGGCGTGCAGGTCACGGTGTTCAACCAGCGCAGCATCGCGGAAATTTTCTCCATGATGTACCAGGTGGCGGCGATGGTCGGGCAGGGCGAGCGCGGCTTGCAGCTGATGCAGGCCATGCAGGACAGGCTGGCCGCCATTGCCCGGGTTGCGGCTGGCCTGAAGCGACGGCCCCGCGTGTTTTTTGAGGAGTGGGACGAGCCGCACATCAGCGCCATCGCCTGGGTCTCCGAGCTGCTGGGCGTGGCCGGCGGCGACGACTGTTTTCCCGAACTGGCCCGCATGCCCATGGGCAAGGACCGCATCATTGCCGACAGCGCGCAGATCATCGCGCGCAACCCCGACATCATCATCGGCTCCTGGTGCGGCAAGAAGTTCCGGCCCGAAAAAGTCGCGGCGCGGCCGGGGTGGGAAAACGTCAACGCCGTCCAAAACGGCCAGTTGTTCGAGATCAAGTCGGCCGACATCCTGCAGCCCGGGCCGGCCGCGCTGACCGACGGGGTGGAGCAGTTGCACCGCATCGTTCTGGACTGGAGTGCGACCCATGAATAGCCCGTCCCTGGTTCGCAGTGAACTGATCCTCGGCGGTCAGCGCAGCGGCAAATCGCGCCGTGCCGAAAGGCTGGCGCAGGGCTGGCTCGCGCAATCACCCGCGCATCGTGCGGTGCTGATCGCCACCGGCCAGCCCTGGGACGACGAGATGCGTCAACGCATCGCGCGCCACCAGCAGGACAGGGCCGAGCGGGTTCCCGGCATGCGCACGGTCGAAGAGCCGCTGCAGCTTGCGCAGGCGATCACGGCGCACGGCAGCGCGCAGACACTGGTGGTGGTGGACTGCCTGACGCTGTGGCTGACCAACTGGCTCATGCCTGTCGAAGTCTTGGATAAAAATACGACTGCAGCCCAATACCCACGGGCGCAGGCAGCTATGCTTTTGGAAGCAATCGAAAGTTGCCCCGGGCCGCTGGTGCTGGTTGGCAACGAGATCGGGCTGGGCGTGATTCCGCTCGGGCGCGAGGTGCGCGCCTTTGTTGATGCGCTGGGCCGGCTCAACCAGGACGTGGCGCAGGCCTGTGAACGCGTGACCCTGATGGCTGCCGGCTTGCCGCTGGTTTTGAAAGGCCGGCCATGAACTTTCTTTCTTGCTCCCTCGCCCTCTGGGAGAGGGTTGGGGTGAGGGCGGCGCTGCTGCTTTTTATGGCTTTCCTGGCCGTGGCGCCAGCCCACGCCCTGCAACTGATCGACGACCGCGGTGTCAGCGTGAGTTTTGCGCAAAGCCCGCAGCGCATTGTCAGCCTGCTGCCTTCGCTGACTGAAAGTGTCTGCGCGATGGAGCAGTGCCAGCGCCTGGTCGGTGTGGACCGGTATTCGAATTACCCCGCCAGCGTGCGCAGCCTGCCGGTACTGGGCGGCGGGCTGGACCCCAACATCGAAGGCATCGTGGCGCTGCGGCCCGACGTGGTGCTGCTGGCCACGTCGTCACGCGCCAGCCAGCGCCTGGAGTCGCTCGGCATCAAGGTGGTTGCGCTGGAGCCCAGGAGCCATGCTGACGTCAGGCGTGTGCTCGGGAAAATCGGTGTCCTGCTCGATATCCCCGAGGCAGCCGGTGCCGCACGGTTGTGGCGCACCATCGACGCCAGCGTCGAGGCGGCGGCGCAGTCGCTGTCACCCCGGGCCAAACGCGCTCGGGTGTATTTTGAAGTCAACCGCGGTCCTTATGCCGCGGGCGAGTCCTCCTTCATCGGCGAGACACTCACGCGCCTGGGTGTCAAAAACGTGGTGCCGGCGTCGCTCGGCCCCTTCCCGCGGCTCAACCCCGAGTTCGTGGTGCGCGCCAACCCCGACGTGATCATGGCCGGCAACCGCAGCATGCAGGGCATGGCGTCTTATCCCGGCTGGGGCAGCATCAAGGCCGTGAAGGAGCAGCGCATCTGCGCGTTCGGTGTGGACGAGTCCGACGTGGTCGTGCGTCCGGGCCCGCGCATGGCCGAGGCGGCCCGCCTGATGGCCCGCTGCCTCGAAGACAAGGCGCCGGGCGCACCATGAGCCCGGGTTTTTCCAACCAGCACCGCCAGGCCCTGCTGCTGGCCGGCGGCCTGCTGCTGGCCAGCGCGGCCCTGCTGCTGCTGGGCGTCAGTGTGGGCAGCACCGGTGTCGAGAGTGTGCGCAGCATGTGGCATGACGCGCAGGCCCTGCAGATCGTCCGCGAGATCCGCTTGCCGCGCACGGTGGGCGCCTGGCTGGCCGGTGCCTTGCTGGGCCTGGCCGGCGCGGTGGCGCAAGGCCTGTTTCGCAACCCGCTGGCCGACCCCTACCTGCTGGGCAGCGCCTCGGGCGCTTCGCTGGGGGTGGCCCTCGCCATGGCGCTGTTCGGTGTGTCGCCGCTGGCCATGCACTGGCTGGCGCGCATCGGGCTCACTGGCGCGGCCTTTGTCGGCGCCGTGCTGGCCGTGCTGCTGACCCTGCTGCTGGCCAAGGGCGTGCAGCACACGCTGCGCCTGCTGCTGGCCGGCGTGATTGTCGGGGTGGTGCTGGGCGCCTTCACCTCGTTGATTTTGCTGCTCACGCCCGAGATCATGCAGGCCATGCAGTCCTTCATGCTGGGCAGCACAGGTTTTGTCGGCTGGACTGCCTGCGCCGTGATGGCGGCGGTGCTCGCCTTCAGCGTGCTGGCCGCCTGGATGATGAGCCATGTGCTCGACGGCCTGGCGCTGGGCGAAGCCACCGCGCAAAGCCTGGGCCTGCGCCTGCCGCAGATGCGGGTGGCGCTGGTGGCGGTGCTGGCGCTCGCCACCGGCACCGCCGTGGCGCAGACCGGGCTGATTGCGTTTGTGGGCCTGGCCGCGCCGCATCTGGTGCGCTCCGTCGTCAAGACCACCCACGGCCGCCTGACCGTGCTGGCCGCCCTGATGGGTGCGGTGCTGCTCACGGCCGCCGACATTCTGGCGCGCTGGCTGGTGGCGCCGCAGGAGTTGCCGGTGGGCGTGCTGACGGCGGTGCTGGGCGGCGGCTACCTGCTCTGGCTGATGCACCGGCATACCGGAAGAGGGGCGGGGTTGTGATGCCAAACACCGCTTCAGTTGCTATGGATTCAGTAGCTATTGACGCCCGCTGCATCAGGGCCAGTCTCGGAAATGTCGAGGTATTGCACGGCATGTCCCTGGTGCTGCCGGCCGCGCGCTGGACCAGCATCGTCGGCCCCAACGGCGCCGGCAAGTCCACCCTGCTCAAGGTGCTGGCGGGCCTGCTGCCGCATCACGGCGAGGTGGCCTTGCTGGGCCAGCCGCTGGCCAGCCTGCGCGGGCGCCAGCGTGCGCAGCAGCTGTCCTGGCTGGGCCAGAACGAAAGTTCGGCCGACGACCTGACGGTTTACGACGTGGCCATGCTGGGCCGCCTGCCGCACCAGGCCTGGCTGGCGCCGCCCAGCGCCGCCGACCATGCCGCCGTCGAACGCGCCCTGCGTGCCACGCAGGCCTGGGACTGGCGCGCCCGCGCCCTCGGCCAGCTCTCGGGTGGCGAGCGCCAGCGCGTGTTGCTCGCGCGTGCGCTGGCGGTGGAGGCCCAGGTGCTGCTGATGGACGAACCGCTGGCCAACCTCGATCCGCCGCACCAGACCGACTGGCTGCTGATGGTGCGCGCCCTGGTGGCCGAGGGGAAAACCGTGGTCAGTGTGCTGCATGAAATCTCGTTTGCACTGCAGGCCGATGAGCTGGTGCTCATGGACCAGGGCCGCATCGTTCACCAGGGGGCCTGCGGCGACGCGGCCACGCATCGCGCGCTGGAAGCCGTGTTTGACCACCGCATCGCGGTGCACCCGCTGGCCGGCCAGTGGCTGGCCGTGCCCAGGATTTAGATGGCCATGCACCCCACCCCGTTCACCCTGAGCTTGTCGAAGGGCCCTTGGTCCTTGCTCGGGAGAGGCTTCGACAAGCTCAGCCCGAACGGATTTGAAACCTGATTTTCAATGAGACAACCCCATGCACATCGAAACTCCCCCGACCGACAAGCCCTACGACAAGCCCGAGGGCGAACGCCGCGGTCTGCTGATCGTCAACACCGGCGACGGCAAGGGTAAAAGCACGGCCGCGTTTGGCTTGGCGCTGCGCGCGCACGGCCGCCACCATGTGCACGGCAAGGCGGTGAAGATTTTCCAGTTCATGAAGGTGCCGAGTGCACGTTTCGGCGAACACCGCATGTTCGAGCAGCTGGGCATTCCGATCGAAGGCCTGGGCGACGGCTTCAGCTGGAAAAGCCAGGACCTGGAGCATTCGGCCCAGCTGGCACGCACCGGCTGGGAAAAAGCCAAAGCCGCCATGTTGAGCGGCGACAACTTCATGGTGGTTCTCGACGAGCTGACCTACCCGCTGATCTACGGCTGGATGCCGTTGGACGATGTGCTGCAGACCCTGAAGGACAGGCCGAAGGACGTGCATGTGGTCATCACCGGCCGGCGCTGCCCGCCGGAAATCATCGACCTGGCCGACACCGTGACCGAGATGACCTTGGTCAAACATGCGTTCAAGGCCGGCATTCCCGCGCAGCGCGGGATAGAAGATTGAGCAATCCGCCTTCCAGTCACGCCTTTTCCGTGCCCGAAATCGCTGCGGTCTACCGCGCCATTGATGAACGGCGCGACATGCGTCATTTCTCGGGCGGCGCGGTCGCGCCCGAACTGATGCAGCGGCTGCTGCAGGCGGCGCACCACGCGCCCAGCGTGGGCTTCATGCAACCCTGGCGTTTCATTCGTATCTCGACGCGTCCGCTGCGCGAGGCGCTGCATGCACTGGTGGAGCAGGAGCGTGTCTTGACGGCGCGCGCCCTTGGCGAGCGCGAGGGCGAGTTCATGCGGCTCAAGGTGGAAGGCCTGCTCAGCGCGGCGGAGGTCTGGGTGGTGGCGCTGGCCGATGGCCGCGAGAAACACGTGTTTGGCCGCCGCACCCTGCCGCAGATGGACCTGGCTTCCACCGCCTGCGCCATCCAGAACCTCTGGCTGGCCGCCCGCGCCGAAGGCCTGGGAATGGGCTGGGTGTCGCTGTTTGAGCCGGCGGCTGTCAGTGCGCTGCTGCAGATGCCGGCCGGTGCCGAACCGATAGCCCTGCTGTGCCTCGGGCCGGTGGATGGCTTCTACGAAGAACCCATGCTGCAGCAGGAGCGCTGGGCCCGGCGTTGCGCGCTGGAAGACCTGGTTTTTGAGAGCAGCTGGGGTCAGCCGATGGCTCCGGCTTTACCTGTGGCCGTGAGTCCGGTGCTGCTGCAGTCCCGCTGATGCTGCTCGCCCTGTCTGCCCCGCACGACCCGATGGGTCTGGCCGTTCTGGCCGCCGGTTCGCTGCTCGCCCTGTGGCTGGCGTTGGGCTTCGATTGGCGCTGGGGCGAGCCCGCTGCGGCCTGGCACCCGGTGGTCTGGATGGGGCGTTACCTCGGCGCCTGCGGCAAGCACCTGACGGCCTGGCCGCCGGCTGCGGCTTTTGCCGGCGGAGCGCTGGCCTGGTGCGCGGGTGCGGCTGCCGTGGGCGGGCTTGCGTTCGGGCTGCAATGGCTGTTCGTGCGCCAGTTGCTGCGCCTTGACATCGCTGCGGTCGGGGACGGGCTTCCGGGCGCCGCGCTGGTGCTGCTGCTGGCATTGCTGCTCAAACCGCTGCTGGCCTGGCGCATGCTGCGCGATGAGGTGCAGGCCGTGGAAGCCGCCTTGCAGACCTCGCTTGCGGCGGGGCGTGAGCGCCTGTCGTGGCTGGTCAGCCGCGATGTCAGCCAACTCACGGAAGGCGAGGTGCGTGAAAGCGCGATCGAGTCGCTCGCCGAAAACCTCAACGACTCGGTGGTGGCGCCGGTCTTCTGGTTTGTGCTGCTGGGTCTGCCCGGGGCGGCCGTTTACCGCTTTGCCAACACGGCCGACGCGATGTGGGGCTACCGGGGTGAATGGGAATGGGCGGGCAAGTGGGCCGCGCGCGCCGACGATGTCTTGTCCTGGCTGCCCGCGCGCCTGACGGCCTGGCTGCTGGCCGGGGTGGCGCGCGGCCTGCCGACCGGTGCGCTGCGCCGGGAAGCGGCCAAAACCCCGTCGCCCAACAGCGGCTGGCCGATGGCGGCCATGGCGCTGGCCCTCGGGGTGTCGCTGCGCAAGCCGGGAGTCTATGTTCTGAACAAGGCGGGCAGGGCAGCCCAGGGCGCCGACACCCTGCAGGCCCTTCGTATGGCATCAAAAGTGGTGATGGCCCTTGCTGCATGTGCGCTACCAGCTACTGTATTGATAGCATTTGGAGTTGCCTGATGGCCGAAAGCCCTGCCTTCCCGACGCGCAGCCACGGCGGCCCCGACAGCGAGGGCGTGCCGCTGCATGACTTCTCCACCAACGGCAATACCTGCGGCCCGTGCCCGGCAGCGCTGGCGATGGTGCAGCTTGCCGATGCAAGCCACTACCCCGATGCCGGGTATGCCGCCTTGCGCCGGCAGCTCGCCGCCTTCCATGAGGTTGATGCGCAGCGTGTGCTGCTGGCCGGCAGCGCCAGCGAGTTCATCTTCCGCATCACCGCGCTGGCGGTGCAGCGCGGCGCCACAGCGGTCTGGTTGCCGCCGCACAGCTACGGCGACTACGCGCAGGCGGCGCAGGCGTGGAAGCTGCCGGTGGCCGCACATGCGCAACACGCGCAACTGCGCTGGGCCTGTGACCCGTCGAGTCCGCTGGGCGCGGCGCAGTCTCGGCTGGCGGAACTCGCTGAAGGGGCGGCGCTGTGTGTGCTCGACCGGGCGTACGAACCGCTGCGGCTTGAAAGCGCCTTGGCGCTGTCCGGCGCGGCCCTGCAAGCCTTCTGGCAACTCTGGACACCGAACAAGGCGCTGGGCCTGACGGGTGTACGTGCAGCCTATGTGATTGCGCCACCGCATGCCGGCGATGCGGTGGTGCAGCTCGACAACCTGGCGCCGTCGTGGCCGGTGGGTGCGCACGGCGTGGCCATGCTGCAGGCCTGGACCACGCCGGAGGTGCAAGCCTGGCTGGCCGCCAGCCTGGCCACGCTGCGCGAATGGAAAGCGCGGCAGATCGCGCTGTGTGAAGCGATGGGCTGGACCTGCCTGCCCAGTGCCGCCAATTTTTTCTGCGCGCGGCCGCTGCTGCCGCACGGCATGAGTCTGCCGCAGTTGCTGGCCGAACTGCGGGGGCAGGGCATCAAGCTGCGCGACACCACGTCCTTCGGTTTGCCGGGGCAGGTACGCCTGGGCGTGCTGGCGCCGGCGGCGCAGGACGCATTGCACAATGCGTGGCAACACATCATCAGGAAAGCAACATGACCGGCAAAAGCGTGATGGTTCTGGGCACCACCAGCGGCGCCGGCAAAAGCTGGCTGACCACCGCGCTGTGCCGCTACTACGCCAACCAGGGCCTCAAGGTCGCGCCCTTCAAGGCGCAGAACATGAGCAACAACGCCAGGGTGGTGGCAGGGCGAGAATTTTCCGCCGGGCCGCCCCAAGGAAAATTAGCCCCTCTCCCCGGTGAAAGGGGCAGCGAGTCGCCGGAGGCTCACGCAGTGACAAGCGTGGGGGGCGAGATAGGCAGCGCCCAATATTTTCAATCGCTGGCGGCAAAAGCTGTACCTGAAGTCCGCATGAATCCGCTGCTGCTCAAGCCCGAGAAAGACACGCACAGCCAGGTGATCCTGATGGGCCAGGTCAACGCCGAGCTTTCACGCATGGCCTGGCGCGGCCGCAGTGCCTCGGTCTGGCCGGTGATAACGCAGGCCCTCGACGAACTGCTGGAAGAAAACGACGTCGTCGTGATCGAAGGCGCGGGTTCGCCGGCCGAGATCAACCTCAAGGCCAGCGACATCGTCAACATGCGGATCGCGCAACACGCGAACGCGGCCTGCCTGCTGGTCACCGACATTGACCGCGGCGGCGCCTTTGCGCACCTCTATGGCACCTGGGCCATGCTCGACGAGTCGGAACGCCGGTTGATCAGGGGGTTCGTGCTCAACAAGTTCCGCGGCGACGCCAGCCTGCTCGCCCCCGGCCCGCAGATGCTGCAGGACCTGACCGGTGTGCCCACGGTGGCGACCTTGCCGATGTGGTGGCAACACGGGCTGCCCGAAGAGGATGGTTTTTTTCACCCTCTCCCCCTGGGAGAGGGCAGGGGTGAGGGCTCCCCGGGCGCACGGTCCCTGACCATCGCCGTCGTCGCTTACCCACGCATCAGCAACCTCGACGAATTCCAGCCGCTCAAGAATGTGCCGGGCATTCACCTGAAGTGGGTGCGCAGCCCGGGCGAGCTGGCTGGTCTCGCGGCTTCCGACTGGATCATCCTGCCCGGCTCCAAACACACGAGCGGCGACCTGGCCTGGCTGCGCACGCAGGGACTGGACAGCGCGATTGCCGCGCATGCCGGCCGCGGCGGGGCGGTGCTCGGCATTTGCGGCGGGCTGCAGATGCTGGGCGAAGCACTGATCGATCCGTACGGCATCGACGGCAACGGGCCGGGCCTGGGCTTGCTGCCGGTGGTCACGCTGTTTGAAGCCGACAAGACCGTGCGGCACCGGCAGGCGCGTTTTGCATCGGTCGGTGGTCCGTGGGCGGCCTTGTCCGGTGTGGAGGTGCAGGGCTACGAAATCCACCACGGCCAGACCGCGCCGCACAGCGCCATGGCCGCGGCCGGCGATGGGGCGCACGCCGTGCTGCCCGGCGGGCTGGCCTGGCAAAACGGCAGCGGTAATGTGTTGGGCGTCTACCTGCACGGACTGTTTGAAGACCCGGCCGTGTTGCACGCGCTGTTCGGGGCCAGCACGCCGACGCTGGAGTCGGTGTTTGAAGGTCTGGCCGACTACATCACGCAGCATTTCCAGCCCGGGGTGCTGGATGCGCTGATTGGCTGACTGGCTGAGGCGGGGCTATAGTTCTCTCCGGCGCACGGCTTGCGTCCAACGCCGGCGCGTCAGCCGCGCAGTCTCCACCTACCCTTTGCAGGTTCCATGTGATCACCATCGTTCTGGTAAATCTTGTCGTTGTCATGCTGGCCGTGGTCATTCACTACGAATTTCTTTTCCGGCTCACGCTGTGGCTGCCCCAGGTGAAAATCAGGCACCGCCCCCGGGTGCTGCTGGGCGTGGGCGGCGCACTGGTGGCCCACGCGGTCGAAGTCTGGCTGTTTGCCGCCGTCTATTACCTGATGCACCATGCAAAGGGCTGGGGCCGCCTGACGGGAAGCTTCGATGGCAGCTTCATGGACTGCGTTTATTTTTCCTTCACGACCTTCACCACGCTGGGCTTCGGCGACATCCAGCCCACCGGTGACCTGCGCTTCCTGACGGGCATCGAGTCATTGACCGGCCTGGTGCTGATCACCTGGACGGCATCCTTTCTTTTTGTCGAGATGCAGAAGTTCTGGATCTCCAAGTAATTCCCGAAGGTGCGCCTCCAGGGCGCCACCCGGCCGCGGCGCCATCCCTCGCGGGCGCTGGCCACAATGGTTATTCAGGCTTTGAGTTTTGTATCCAATCGAATACAATCACCGGGCGATGAATGCGTTTCTGCGCTCCGAAGAATTCGACGTCTGGCTGATTGCATTGAAAGACTCTGTCGGACGCGCACGAATCATTCACCGTATTCGCGCAGCTGAGACGGGCAACTTTGGAGATTGCGAGCCTGTGGGAGGCGGCGTGTCGGAAATGCGTATTCACGTCGGTCCAGGCTATCGTGTTTACTACACCCGGCGGGGAAGGTGGTCTATTTGCTCTTGCTGGGTGGTGACAAGGCTGGACAAAAACGCGATATCAAACGCGCACTGGAAATGGCGCGTACTTTGAAGCAGGAGAAATGATCATGACCAGATTTGCACCGTTTGATGCCGCAGACTATCTGACCGACGAGGCGAGTATTGCCGAGTACCTCAGCGCTGCGTTGGAGGACCCCAATCCGGACCTGTTTCTGGTGGCAGTGCGTGATGTCGCGCGCGTGCGCGGCATGACACAACTGGCAAAAGACGCCGGGGTAGGACGCGAGAGTCTCTACAAAGCACTCACGCCGGGCTCCAAACCCCGCTACGACACGGTGGTAAAAATCATGCACGCGCTCGGGGTCAAGCTGACGGCGACGCCACTTCAGGCGTGAGCCAGATGATGCATTTTCCCTCTTGGTACGGTGATGCCGTTTGCCGCGAGGTTCACGACACGCGGATTGGTTGGGATGGGGACGTTTCTTAAGAAGTTCCTACATGCGTACGCTTATCTCCCAAACGCGAAAGACAGTTGAGTCAGAGCTGTACTACGTTGCCCTAATGAGCGCATTGGCCATTCCGGACATGGCTGCAGCCCTGAGTTCGGAAAATGGAAGGTCAAAAAGGGGAGAGTTGGGTGAGCGCTATGCCGCTTGGTACGAGAAATGGATTCGCCCGAGGCTTGCAGAGAATCGAGCCAGAGAAAATCCGCTCTCCGGCGTGTCCTGCTGGAAGTTTCGTTGCGCTCTGCTGCATCAGGGTCGTAGTCAAGGTCCAAATGACGAATACAGCAAGATCATGTTCATTGAGCCTGGACATCAGAACTACAGCATCCACTATTGCTTGATCGGTGACAAAGCACTTCTAATTCAGCTCGACAAATTCGTCGAAGAAGTTCTGCGCGGTTGTGAACTGTGGCTGGAGTCCGTTGAGGGCACAGAGTCGTTTGAGAAGAACTACAGTCTTTTCGCTAGGCGTCACCCGCAAGGCTTGGCACCGTAGTAATTGGGGTGCCAGTAATTGGCTGAGCAGCCTATCCCAGTCCATCTGAACTGAGTCCCTTGTATTGTGAGAAATGACTGCCGGTCTTTTTTGACCCGCTGGGTTCTATTTGGACGATCGTCTTCAAATGCGATCAGCACCATCGCCGGCTGGCTACAATGCTGGATATTCATACAGCCCCTAGCCAGCAAGCCCGCCCATGACCGCCGCCGCCCACACGGACAAGCCTTATGTCGTGGCCGTGCGTGCGCTGTGTGAATTCACGGCCAAGCTGGGCGACCTCGATGTGCGCTTCACGCCCTCACCGTCGGCCCTCGAAGGCATGGCGGGCCACCGCATGGTGGCAATGCGCCGGCCGGCACACTACCAGACCGAAGTCAGCCTGAGCGGGGTCTACAAGGGCTTGCTGGTGCGTGGCCGCGCCGACGGCTACGACCCCGAACTCGGCCAGCTCGAAGAGGTCAAGACCTTTCGCGGCGACCTGGAGGCCATGCGCGCCAACCACCGGCATCTGCACTGGGCGCAGCTCAAGGTTTACGGCCACCTGCTTTGCCAGAAAGAAGGCCTGTCGCAGGTCAAGCTCGCATTGGTGTATTTCGATATCGCCACGCAGGACGAAACCCTGCTGACCGAAGCCTTCAGCGCTGCCCAGCTGGAAGTATTCTTTGAAGAACAGTGCGACCATTTCCTCGACTGGGCCCGCCAGGAGATGGCCCACCGCGCGGCGCGCAACGAAGCGCTGCAGACCCTGGCGTTTCCGCACGAGAGTTTTCGCCCCGGCCAGCGCGACCTGGCCGAAGCCGTCTACAAGTCGGCCAGCAGCGGGCGCTGCCTGATGGCGCAGGCGCCCACCGGCATCGGCAAAACCGTGGGCACGCTGTTTCCGCTGCTCAAGGCCTGCCCGACGCAGCAGCTCGACAAGGTGTTTTTCCTCGCGGCCAAGACGCCGGGCCGCCAGCTGGCGCTGGACGCCGTGGCCCGCATCCAGCGCAGCGCGCCGGCGCTGCCGCTGCGTGTGCTGGAACTGGTGGCCAAGGGCAAGGCCTGCGAACACCCGGACAAGGCCTGCCACGGCGACGCCTGCCCGCTGGCCAAAGGTTTTTACGACCGCCTGCCGGCAGCGCGCCGTGCCGCCGTGGCCATGGCCGGCCCGCTCGACAAGGGCGCGCTGCGCGAGGTGGCGCTGGCGCACGGGGTCTGCCCGTATTACCTCGGTCAGGACCTGCTGCACTGGAGCGATGTGGTCATCGGCGACTACAACTACTACTTCGACATCAACGCCATGCTGTACGCGCAGACGCTGGCCAACCAGTGGCGCGTCAGCGTGCTGGTCGACGAGGCGCACAACCTGGTCGAGCGCGCGCGCAAGATGTATTCGGCCGAGCTGGACCCGGCCCGCCTGGCGCTGGCGCGGCAGGGTGCGCCCGTGGCCATCAAACGTGTGCTGGACCGCCTCCAGCGCAGCTGGTACGAGCTGCACCAGGACCAGGCCGAGGCTTACCAGGTGTACGACGAGGTGCCGCAGGCCTTTCGCGGCGCGCTGCAGCAGACGGCCAGCGCCATCCTGGACCACCTGGCCGATCACCCGGCCGGCATCGACGGCAGGCTGCAGGATTTTTTCTTCGAGGTGCTGCATTTTTTGCGCATGGCCGAACTGCTCGATACCCATTCGCTGTTCGACATCACCGATGCCGGGCACAGCGGGGGCGGCGCCGTGTTGTGCCTGCGAAACGTCGTGCCGGCGGGTTTCCTGTCCCAGCGGTTTGCGGCGGCACGTTCGGCGGCGCTGTTCTCGGCCACCCTGAGCCCCGCGCACTACTACAGCGACATGCTGGGCCTGCCCGAGGACACCGCCTGGATCGATGTGGCCTCGCCGTTCCGGGCCGAGCAGCTGTCGGTGCAGGTGGTGGACGACGTGTCCACGCGTTTCCAGCACCGCGGGCATTCGCTGTCACCCATGGTCGACCTGATGGCCCGGCAATACACCGCGGCACCCGGCAACTACCTGAGTTTTGTCAGCAGCTTCGACTACCTGCAGCAACTGGCCGAATTGTTCAAGGCGCGTTACCCGGCCATTCCGGTCTGGGAGCAGTCGCGCGGCATGGAGGAAAGCGCCAAGCGCGGCTTTCTCGAACGCTTCACGCCGGCTTCGCGCGGCATCGGCTTTGCGGTGCTCGGCGGCGCGTTTGCCGAGGGCATCGACCTGCCGGGCAAACGCCTGATCGGCGCTTTTGTCGCCACCTTGGGCCTGCCCCAGATCAATCCGGTCAACGAGCAGATCAAGCAACGCATGGAGGCCAGCTTCGGCAAGGGCTACGACTACACCTACCTGTACCCGGGCCTGCAAAAAGTGGTGCAGGCCGCGGGCCGGGTGATCCGCACCGAGTCCGACCGCGGCGTGGTTTTCCTGATTGACGACCGTTATGCGCAGGCGCAGGTGCGTGAGCTTTTTCCCGGCTGGTGGAAGGTGGAGCGCTTGCAGGCGCGCTTGCCGCGGGCGGCTGCGGGGGCTGCTGCATCTGCAAAGAGGCAAGGCTTGCCTTCTGTCGACGTTGTTTGAGTGTTCCTGGTGTGGCCGCTGGCCGGATCTCGCGACTCATTCCTTCGCACCAGAGCCGGCGCAGAACCCAAGTCACTGCGCCTGGAATCCGCTGGCTTTGATGATGCGTGTCCATGTCCGTGTGTAGGTGCGTTCACGCGCTGCGAGTTGTTGCGGCGGCATGTAGCCCACGCTCAGGCCCATGGCCGTGAGCCTGTCGCGCACGTCGGGCATGGCGATGACCTTGGCCACGGCTTCGGCAAAGCGGTCCATGGTGGCCCGGGGTGTGCCGGCCGGCGCGAAGATGCCGTAGTAGGGCACGTCTTCAAACCCGGCCAGGCCCAGCTCGGCGAAGGTCGGCACATCGGGCAGGGCGGCCTGGCGCTTGCCGCCGAGCACGGCCACCACGCGGATCTTGCCGGCCTTGTGGTTCTCAATGAAGTCGGGGACCGAGCCGACACCGGCACCAATCTGGTTGCCCAGCATGTCGGCCATCATGGGCGCGCTGCCCCGGTACGGGGCGGCCTGCAGGTCCAGCGCGTACTTCTGGCCGATCAGCTTGACCAGAAATTCCGGCACCGAGGCGGGCGCGGGCACGCCCACGTTGCCCTTGCTGCCCTGCGTGCGAACCCAGGCCACGTACTCGTTCATGGAGGCGGCGGGGGTGCCGCCCGACACGGCGAAGGCATTCACAAATGTGGCAAAGCCGGCCACCGCGACAAAATCCTTCGCCGGGTCGAAGCCGGGGTTTTTGGTCACCAGCGGCAGGATGGAAATGGTGTGGTCGTGCGAGAGGAAAAAAGTCGTGCCGTCCGCCGGCGCCGCCTTCAGGGCCTGGGCCGCAATCTGTCCGCCCGCACCCGCACGGTTCTCGACAATCACGTTGCTGCCCAGCTGGTCCTTGAGCTTGTCGGCCAGCGTGCGGGCAATCACGTCGGTGCCGCCGCCGGCCGGAAAACCGACCAGCAGCCGGATGGTGCCGGTTTGAGCCTGTGCGATGCCCGCGAGCAGAAGGGCGCCGACGGCGACGGTGTTGCGCAGCGTGTTCAGGACACGCCGGCTTGTTGAGCTGGCCATGGAAGACTCCGGTTCGGGGGTAAAACAAAGCTGGGTATTTTGGCGCAATTACAGTGCCAGCCGCGGGCCGGGACCTGGCGCGTTTCCGGGGCGGGCCGCAAGCGGCAGTGCGGCCTTCAGGCAGATCAAGTCACGAAGGTGCGCACGAAGTCGAGCGAAGGCACGACACCACGGATGTCATTGCCCTCGGCCCCCACCACGTGGTGAATGCCGGAGTCGACCATTAGCGCGGCCCGGTATGTCCCCGAGGCGATTGTCCATGCGCCAGACCTGGTGGGTGTGACTTGTCATGCATTGAACTTCCCCCAGTCCAGTCCAGTCCAGTCCAACCCGCATTCGTACCGGGAGCCCAGCCTTTCGTGCCATGCAGGATCCGCCTTGGTCAGGGACGATTTGAGTTATGTCAGTAAATGCTCATTCAGTGACGAGACGCGCAGTTACGCTGGCAATGGTGGATGCAGTGCACAGTGAACTGGTTTAAACTAAAGTATTAAATTGTAACAAATCGTGCAATTTTTGTCGGGAGAAATGTGAGTCAAATCTTATGAAACTCAGTGGCTGCGACGCTTCGCCTGGCGGGTCTGTCGAGAAGGTCGTTGCAGGTTTTGATGCCAGCCCATTGCTGCCCGGAAAATGCGGCAACTGTGCCTCGTATGAGTTTTGCATCACGCGCGGTCTGTCCCTGAAAGATTCAGTCGATGGCGGAGTACTGATCGAAGAACACAGCTTCAGGAAGGGCGAAATATTAGCGCGGGAAGGCGAGCATGTGCGTCACCTGAGGGTCGTCAAGGTCGGGAGCGTGTGTCTGGGCCGCAGTAGCCCCGGCGGACATATCGATCCAGTCGCCATTTTGGGACGTGGCGCGGTCGTTGGTCTTTGCAGTTACTTCGGGCAACCGAACCAACTGGGAAGCGTTGCCCTGAGCAGCGGCCGGTATTGTGAAATGTCAACGGAGGCGCTGGCCTGTCTGGCGCGCAGTGACCAGAAGATCTGGGATCAGGTCGGCCGAGCCTGCAGCGTCGCTTTTGGAATGATCGCCGGTTGGACGCAGGCCACCAGTCGTCCGCAGATAGCAGGACGGGTCGCCCATAGCCTGCTCATGCTGATGGAGGTTCACCACAGTCCGACCGTGACCCTGCCGTCGCACGTTGCGCTGGCGCAGCTGCTGGGCACGACCCGCGAATCGGTAGCGCGTGCGTTGGCCTTGCTCGAAGCCCAAGGCTGTATCGCTCGGCGCGGAAGCCGGGTCTGCGAGATCCTGCCCGAGCCCTTGTCGCAATGGGTGTTCCGGCAACCATGAGCATGAAATTACCCATCGACAACCCTGACTCCTGGGGCAGTGACCCGGCCAACGCGGCCGCAATGCTGGCAGGCGTGCTGAACTCGGCCATGGACGCCATCGTCACGGTCGATGAGCAGCAAAGGATCGTTTTGTACAACCGTGCAGCCGAGGAAATATTCGGCTGGCCCCGGCACGCCGTCCTGCTGCAACCCCTCGAGAAACTGCTTCCCGGACGTTTTCGCTCAAGCCACGCAGAGAAGGTCAAACGCTACGGCAACACGGGCGTGACGTCGCGCCGCATGGGCGGACGCAGTGTCGTCTACGGGTTGCGCGCGAGCGGGGAGGAGTTTCCCCTGGAGGTTTCCATCTCCCATTTCGACACTTCAGAAGGCAGGCTTTTTACGGCGATCGTGCGCGATGTCTCCGAAATGGAGCGGCTGGCGCGCGAACAGGCCGAAAGCCACGCGCGCTTGCAGGAGAGCCAGCGCAGGCTGCTGAAGGCGCAGCGCATCGGCCGCATTGGCTATTACCAGGTCGACTTCACGACCGGCCTGATGTGGTGGTGCGACGAATCCTGCGACGTGCTCGGTGTTGATCGCAGCGTTTTCGACAGCAGCTATGACGGTTTTCTCCGGCTGATTCATCCGGCGGACCGCGCTGCTTTCGAAGCCGCGTGCGACGCGGCCGTTCAGGCCGGCCTGGCCATGGACATCGAGTTCCGGGTCGTCCCGTCTGTGGGCGAGGTGCGCTGGATTCATCTGCTTGGCCAGACCGATGGCGACGGCGAGAGCGGGCTGCGCAAGCGCCGGACCGGAATGATCCAGGAAATCACGGGCCACAAGCTCGCAGAGCTGGCCATGGTCACCAGCGCCGCGCTGTTGAAGCGCACCGGCGCGCTGGCCAGAGTGGGCGGGTGGGAAGTGGACGTGGAGACCATGGCGCCTCATTGGTCCGAGGAGATTTACCGCATCTGCGAGATGGATTCAGCAACAGACCTGGCGCTTGAAAAACTGGCAGGCCTTTACGCGCCGGAGGCGCAGCCCGTGATACGGGCGGCCTTCATGGCGGCGCTCGAAGAGGGCGCCCCCTGGGACCTCGATCTTCCCCTGGTGACGGCAAGAGGGCGGCGCATCTGGGTCCGTACACAGGGTCGCGCGCTGTTGCAGGACGGCAAGGTGGTACGGCTCGTGGGTGCACTGCAGGACATCACTGAAATCAAGGGGGTTGAAAACAAGTTGAAATTTTCGAATCAGGAGCTTGAAGCCTTCTCCTATTCGGTTTCGCACGATTTGCGTTCGCCGCTCAACACCATTCATGGCTTTAGCCATTTACTGGCGAAACAGCTCGGTAAGCATGCAGATGAGAAGGCTCAGCACTACCTGTCGCGTATTCAGGCCGGCGCCATGCAGATGGGGCAGTTGATTGAAGGCCTGCTGTCGCTCTCGCAGATGTTGCGCGTGCAGCTTCGCAGCGAGCGGGTCGACCTGTCGATGCTGGCGCGAAATAGCCTGGACGCCCGGCAGGCGTTCGAGCCCGAGCGTCAGGTGACGCTTCACATTGAAAGTGGGCTGGTGGCCCATGGTGATGAGCGCCTGCTCCGGGTGGTGATGGAAAATCTGTTGGGCAACGCGTGGAAGTTCAGCGGGCAACGGGCGCAGGCCGAGATCAGGGTCGGCCAGAGCAGCGACGCCGCAGGAGAGCCGGTGTTTTTTGTGTGCGACAACGGTGCCGGATTCGATATGGCTTATGTGGACAAGCTTTTCGAGCCCTTCCAGCGCCTGCACGGGGTCTCGGAGTTTCCCGGAACCGGCATCGGGCTGGCCACGGTGCGCCGCATCATCGGGCGGCACGGTGGCCGGATATGGGCTGAATCCTCCCCCGGAATAGGGGCCTGCTTCTTCTTTACTTTGCCGGCAGAATCCGCAGGCCAGCAAGCATGACCCCTAAACCACAAAAGTCCGCACGAAGTCGAGTGAGGAGACCACGCCCTTGAGGTCCGGGCCCTCGGCCACCACCACGTGGTGGATGTTGCCCTCAGTCATCAACCTGGCCACCTCGCTTAGCGGGGCGTCCGGGCCCACGGTGACCGGCTTGTAGGTGCACAGTTGCCACGCGCTGACCTTGGGGGCTGGTGTGCCCTCGGCATGCGCGCGTATCAGGTCGGTGCTGCTGATCACCCCCATCACCACGCCGCTGGCATCGACCACTGGCACCCACGACAGGCCTTGGGCCACCAGTTTCGCCTCGACGGCCTGCAGCGTGTCGTCGGGACCGACCTGGGTCACCTCGCGGTGCATCAATGACGAAATGGTCTGGCTCATGAGAGGCTCCTGGCTGCAGTGGTGGGTGTGGGTGGTGTAGCGGGTGTGGAAGAGGGCCGCGCCGCGCTGCGGGGTGCACGCCCCAGCCGCGCTTCCACGGCCAGCACGTCCACCGTGATTTTCAGCAGGGTATCGGGCGTGACGCTCATGGCGTCGATGCCGAGCTCCACCAGGTATTGCGCGATCTCGGGATAGTCCGAGGGCGCCTGGCCGCAGATGCCCACGTGGCGGTGGTTGCGGTGCGCGCCTTCTATGGTCTGGCGGATCATCTCCTTGACACCCGGGTCGCGTTCGTCGAAGTCGAAGGCCACGATGTCCGAGTCGCGGTCCACGCCCAGCACCAGCTGCGTCAGGTCGTTGGAGCCGATGGAGAAGCCATCGAACAGGCGGGCAAAGGCGTCGATCTGGATCACGTTGTTGGGAATCTCGCACATCACGTAGATCTCCAGGCCATTGACACCGCGCGTCAGACCGTGTGTTGCCATGGCCTGCAGCACACGCTCGCCTTCCTCGACACGGCGGCAAAACGGGATCATCAGCTTGACGTTGACCAAGCCCATCTCGCCCCGCACGCGTTTCATCGCCGCGCACTCGAGCGCGAAACCCTCGGCATAGGCCGGGTGCGCATAGCGCGAGGCGCCGCGAAAACCGATCATGGGGTTGGCCTCGTCCGGCTCGAACCAGCGCCCGCCGAGCAGGCTGGCGTATTCGTTGGTCTTGAAGTCGGACATGCGCACGATCACCGGCTTGGGATAGAAGGCCGCGGCGATGGTCGCCACACCTTCGGACAACTGCCGCACGAAATAGTCGGCCGGCCTGGCATACGAACGCGTGAGGCGGGCGATCTCCTCGCGCACCGCCGCGTCGTCGATTTTCTCCGGGTGCACCAGCGCCATCGGGTGCGCGCGTATGTGTTCGGCAACGATGAACTCCATGCGCGCCAGGCCCACGCCGTCATTGGGCAGCAGCGCGGTCTGGAAGGCCGTGTCGGGGTTGGCGATGTTGACCATCAGGTGTGTCTGCGGCCGCGCCATGCCGGCCACGTCAATGCTGCGTTTCGTGAACGGCAGCAGGCCGGCGTAGACCCGGCCCTCGCTGCCTTCGGCGCAGGACACCGTGATCTCGTCGCCGGTGCGGATGGCCGTGGTTGCATGGCCGCAGCCGACCACGGCCGGAATGCCCATCTCTCGCGCCACGATGGCCGCATGGCAGGTGCGTCCGCCGCGGTTGGTCACGACAGCGGACGCGATCTTCAGCACCGTGCCCCAGTCCGGCATGGTGGTGTCCGCCACCAGCACCTCCCCGGGCTGGAACTGGTTGAGCTCGCTGATGTCGTTGATCACGCGCGCGCGGCCCGTGGTGATTGCGCCGCCCACGGCGCGGCCGCTGATGCAGAGCTTGCCCCTGGCGTCCAGCCGCCAAGTGTCCACCGTGCCGGGCGGCTTGCGTGAGGCCACGGTTTCGGGCCGGGCCTGGAGGATGTAGAGCTTGCCGTCGATGCCGTCCCGGGCCCATTCGATGTCCATCGGCATGGCATGCCCGGCCTTGCGGCTGTAGTGGTCCTCGATCCGGACGGTGGCGTCGGCCAGTTCCAGCACCTCCTCGTCGCTGATGCAATAACGTGCCTGGTCTTCGGGCGAGGTCGGCAGGTTGTGCGTGGTCTCGCTGCCTTCGGCCTGCGTGTAGACCATGCGGATTTCCTTGCCGCCGAGCTTGCGCCTGAGCACCGCGCGGTGTCCCTGCTTCAGCGTGGGTTTGAACACATAGAACTCATCCGGGTCGACCGTGCCCTGCACCACGTTTTCGCCCAGGCCCCAGGCGCCGGTGATGAACACGACGTCGCGAAAGCCGGTTTCGGTGTCGATCGAAAAGATGACGCCGCTGGAGGCGCGATCCGCGCGCACCATCTTCATCACGCCGACCGATTGCAGGACACTGAAATGATCGATGCCGTTTTCAACGCGGTAGGCGATGGCGCGGTCATTGAACAGGCTGGCAAAACACCGACGGATCGCTTCGAGCAGGCTGGCCAGGCCGGCCACGTTCAGAAAAGTGTCGTGCTGGCCGGCAAAGCTGGCGGTGGGCAGGTCTTCGGCGGTGGCTGAACTGCGCACCGCCAGCGTCAACTGCTCACCATAGTCGGACTGCAGGCGCTCATGCGCGGCGGCGATCTCCGCCACAAGATCGTCCGGCAACACGGCGCCGAGGATGATCTCGCGCGCCCGCCGCGCACGGCGCGCGAGGTCATCGACATCCTGCACGTCCAGGCCGTCGAGGGCCTCATGCAGGCGCGGCATGGCGCCGGATTGCGCCAGCACATAACGGTAGGCCTGCGCCGTGACGGCAAAACCGTTAGGCACCCGCACGCCCTGCGCGCCGAGCTCGCGCACCATTTCGCCCAGCGAGGCATTCTTGCCGCCCACCAGGGGAACATCGGCAATGCCCAACTCCGAAAACCAGCGTATGTAAGGTGTGGTGGTTGTGGTCATATTCCGGGCGCGCGCGCCGTCTCCTGTGCCTGTCTTGTGCATACGGTAGACGCCGGTCGCCGCTACCGCCTTGCGCCAGATCAAGCGCCGGCCGGTGTGACGATCACTTCCCTGGCAAGGCGTTCGACATCGGCCGGCTGGCACAGCGCGGTTCCTGCAGACAACAGCGCGGCCGCGGCGGACCCCATGGCGTAACGAAAGGCCTGCGCCAGATCGGTCTGCCGGCTCAGTGCCCAGACCAGCCCGCCGACAAAACTGTCGCCCGCGCCTATGGTGCTGGCCACGTTGACCGGCACGGCGCTGGCCCGCAGTGCCTGGTCTGCCGTGACGAGCAGGGCGCCGTCCTCGCCGAGCGACAGCGCCACGATCTGCACCTGCCCGGCCTCGATGATGGTCCGGGCCGCGGCCAGCCGCTGCGTGTCGGTCTCCAGCGGCAGGCCGGTGAGCTCGCGCAATTCCCGCAGGCTGGGCTTGATCAGGTACACGCCTTCAGCGAGCGCCGCTGCGAGCGCCGGCCCCGAGCTGTCCAGCACCACGCGGCTGCCGCGCGTACGCGCCAGCCGCGTGAGCTGCGCATAGAAGTCAGCCGGCACGCCGGGTGGCAGGCTGCCGCTGGCCACCAGCCAGGACGGCGGCGGCGCCAGGGCGCTGAAAAAATCGAGGCAGGCCTGCCACTCGGTCGCGCTCAGGGCAGGGCCGGGCAGGACAAAACGAAAGTCCTGCCCGCTGGCCGTTTCGTGGACATGAAAACTCTCGCGCGTCTCGCCTGCAATGGCCAGGCACTGGCTGGACACCTGCTCCTGGTCCAGCAACTGGCGCAGCCTTTGCCCGTTCATGCCGCCGGCCGGGTACAGCGCCAGGCAGTTGCTGCCGAGTCGCTGCAACACGCGGGCCACGTTGATGCCGCCACCGCCGGGATGGTATTGCGCGGCGGCGCAGCGCAGCTTGTGCGTGTCCGTGACCTTGTCCGTGGACGTTGACACGTCCAGGGCGGGGTTCATGGTGAGGGTCAGAATGTCAGTGGTGCGCATCGCCGCAACTGTACTCCGGCCGTGCCATGCCCCCGCAGCCGGCGTCAGGCCCGCAACTGCTGCGCCATCAACACCGCCACGTGTATGGCTTCGCGCTGCGCGCCATCGCGGATCTGGTGCCGGCAACTGGTGCCGTCGGCCACCACGATGGCATCGGGCTGCCGGCGCACGGCGGGCAGCAGGCTCAGTTCGGCCATCTGCATGGACACCTCGTAATGGTTGCTTTCGTAGCCGAAGCTGCCGGCCATGCCGCAGCAACTGGACTCGATCAGCTCGGGCTTCGCGCCGGGGATCAGCCTGAGCACATCGATGATGGGGCTGACCGCACCAAACGCCTTCTGGTGGCAGTGGCCATGCAGCAGGATGGCCTGCTCCACCGGCTGCAGTCTGGCTTTGAGCTGGTCGAGCTTGCCGGCTGCGGCCTCGCGCGCCAGAAATTCTTCAAACAGCAGGGCCTGGTCACTGATGGTTTGAGCCGCTTCACCCAGGCCCATCACCAGCATCTCGTCGCGCATCGTCAGCAGGCAGGACGGTTCCAGCCCGACGATGGCGATGCCGCGCTCGGCAAAGGGCAGCAACGCGGCAACCAGCTCCCTGGCCTTGGCCTTCGCTTCATCGACCATGCCGCTGGCCAGGTAGGTCCGGCCGCAGCACAGGTGTTTTCCATCTGCTACATTTTTGATAGCTACATGCGCCGTGTATCCGGCGGCTTGCAGTACTTTTAATGCTGAAGCCGCATTGTCCGACTCGAAGTGGCCATTGAAGGTGTCGACAAACAGCACCACGGGCCTGCTGGCGGCCAGCACCTCCTCGCGCGTGGCGCTCACCGGGGGACGGTTGAAAAAGGTGTGCCTTTTCCATTGCGGCAAGCTGCGTTTTGCCGAAAAACCGGTGAACTTCTCGCTGAGCGCAGCCAGGCCGGGGATTTTGTCGCGCAGGTTCAGCAGCGGCGCCAGGCGGCTGGCCCAGTGCGCGTAGTCGGGCAGGTACGCGACCAGCTTGTCTTTCAGCGTGTAGCCATGCTTTGCCTTGTAGTGGTGCAAAAACTCCACTTTCATTTTGGCCATGTCCACGCCGGTCGGGCAGTCGCGCTTGCAGCCCTTGCAGCCGACGCAGAGGTCGAGCGCGTCGCGCACGGCTTCGAGCGCGCCCTCACCCCAGCCCTCTCCCAGAGGGAGAGGGGGAGATTCGGACCGACTCCCTCTCCCTTTGGGAGAGGGTTGGGGTGAGGGTTCCCCTGCACGAGGTGCCTCCAACTGCCCCGACAGTGCCAGGCGCAAGGTGTTGGCGCGGCCGCGTGTCAGGTGTTGCTCGTCGCGCGTGACGCGGTAGCTGGGGCACATGGTGCCAGCGTCAAACTTGCGGCAGTGGCCGTTGTTGTTGCACATCTCCACGGCCTTGGCCAGGCCCTGGGCCGGGTCGCCGCCGCTGCCCGGTGCGCTGGTCAGCTCGGTGACCGGGTCGTTCTGCACGTCCCAGGCGCGCCAGTCGAGCGCGGTCTGGATCGGGATGACCTTGTAGCCCGGTGCGAAACGCATCAGCCGCGTGTCGTCCATCTTGGGAGGGTTGATCATGCGGCCCGGGCTCAGCAGGTTGATCGGGTCCATGGCCTGCTTGATGGCCGCAAACGCTTCGTTGATCTGCGGGCCGAACTGCCACTGGATCCACTCGCCGCGGCACAGTCCGTCGCCGTGTTCGCCACTGTAGGCACCTTTGAACTTGCGTACCAGCTCGGACGCTTCCTCGGCAATCGCGCGCATCTTGGGCGCGCCCTCGCGCCGCATGTCCAGAATGGGCCGCACATGCAGCGTGCCGACCGAGGCGTGGGCATACCAGGTGCCCTTGCTTCCGTATTTGCGGAAGACCTCGGTCAATGCGTCGGTGTATTCGGCCAAGTGCTCCAGCGGCACGGCGCAGTCCTCGATAAAACTCACCGGCTTGCCGTCACCCTTGAGGCTCATCATGATGTTGAGCCCGGCCTTGCGCACCTCCCACAGGTTTTTCTGCGGGGCGTCGTCCACCATCTCGACGACCGAGTCGGGCAGCAGCAGATCGCCCATCAGTTCGCCCAGGCGCTTCAGGTGGGGCAGCAGGTCGGCTTTGCTCGCGCCCGAAAATTCGACCAGCAAAATGGCGGCAGGCTGGCCGATCAGCGCGCTGCGTATGGTGGGCGCGAAGGCCGGGTTCTGCAGCGACAGGTCAATCATGGTGCGGTCCACCAGCTCGACGGCTGTCAGGCTGCCGTTGCCGAGTTTGACGATGTGCTGCGCGGCATCCATGGCCCGGTAAAAGGTCGGGAAGTTCACCACGCCCAGCACCTTGGCCCTGGGCAGTTCGCTGAGCTGCAGCGTCAGTGATTTGGTCAGGGCCAGCGTGCCCTCGCTGCCGATCAGCAGGTGCGCCAGGTTGACCGAGCCGTCGCTCGTGTAGGGGCGCTCGCTCTGCGGGTCGAAGATGTCCAGGTTGTAGCCGCCCACGCGGCGCATGACCTTGGGCCACATCCGGTTGATGGCCGGGTGCAGCTCCTCGGCCAGCGAGCGAACGTGGTTACCCAGTTCACGTGCCTTGCCGCTGCTGGCAGCGTAGGGCCCCAGCTGCAGCAACTGGCTGTCCGAAGTCCAGGCCTGCGCGCCCAGCACGTTGTGCACCATGTTGCCGTAGGCAATGCTGCGGCTGCCGCAGGAGTTGTTGCCGGCCATGCCGCCCAGCGTCGCCTGCGCGCTGGTGGAGACGTCGACCGGGTACCAGAGGCCGTGCTTTTTCAGCGCGGCGTTCAGGTGGTCCAGCACGATGCCGGGCTCGACCTCGGCGGTCCGCTTGTCCACATCCACATCGATGATGTTGCGTATGTGTTTCGCATGGTCGATGACCAGCCCGGCGCCCACGGTCTGGCCACACTGGCTGGTGCCGCCGCCGCGCGGAACTATGGGCACGCCCATGTCGCGGCAGATGTCGAGCGCGGTTTTGATGTCAGGCGCGCTGCGCGGCACAAAAACACCGACCGGCATCACCTGGTAAATCGATGCGTCGGTAGCGTAGCGGCCGCGGTCTGCGGCGGAAAAAAGCACCTCGCCACGGGTTTCACTGGCAAGCCGGGCGGCCAGCCGGCCGGCCACTTCGTTACTGATCCGGGCGACGTTGTCGTAGGCGTGGGCTGCAGTGTCCTGCGTGATTTTCAGGGGCGGAGGGGCGTTCATGGGGCGTTCATGGGGCGTTCATGCCTTGGCAGGTGTCTGGCGTGCCGATTGGGCCGCGCGCAATTGTTCGATGACCACGCTGAGCTTGTTGCCCAGGTGGCTGGCCAGCACGGCGCGCATGGCGACCGGGTCGCGTGCACTGAGCGCTTCAATCATCATTTCATGTTCTTTCACGGCGGCGCGCCATTTGTCGCCGTCCTGGTTGGAGCGAAAGCGCAGGGCCTGCAGGCGCGCATTGACCTGCTGGTAGGTGGCCGTGAGCACCGGGTTTTTGGCCGCGGCATTGATGGCCGCGTGGATGGCGGCATTGAGCCGGTAATAGGCGGGCAGGTCGCGGCGGGTGTACGCGGCCAGCATCTCGTAATGCATGGCCTTGATCTCGGCCAGCTCGGCATCGGTGATGCGCTTGGCCGCCAGCTCGCCCGACTGTGCTTCCAGGCCGGCCATGACTTCAAAGGTGTGGAGCACATCGTCTTCGGTCAATTCCACCGCAATCGCGCCGCGATTGGGCAGCAGCTCCACCAGGCCCTCGGCGGCCAGCATCTTGATGGCTTCCCGCAGCGGCGTGCGTGACACGTTAAGCACTTCCGCGAGCTCGCGCTCATTGAGCTTGGCGCCCGGTGCGATGCGGTTTTCGACCAGCATCTGGCGCAGGCGGTGCGCCACCTGCTCATGCAGGGCGGCACGCGGGATGGCAAAAATTTCAGCAGTCATGGGTAAATTTTGTATGCAAAAAGAAGGCGTGTCAAATTGAAATATAGGGATAAAGCGGTTGACAAATGAATTTTGTATGCAAAAAATGGTGGTTATTCATGGAGCCCCCGAAATATGTTGACGCTTGACTTCCATCCCACCGGCCGCCACTTCCTGCAAATCCCCGGGCCTTCGCCCGTGCCGGACCGCATTTTGCGCGCCATGAGCCTGCCCACCATCGACCACCGCGGCCCCGAGTTCGGCGCGCTGGGCCTGAAGGTGCTGGCAGATATCCGGAAAATCTTCCAGACCAAACAGCCGGTCATCATTTATCCGGCCTCGGGCACGGGCGCCTGGGAAGCAGCCCTGGTCAACACGCTGAGCGCCGGCGACCACGTGCTGATGTACGAAACCGGCCACTTTGCCGCCCTGTGGCAAAAGCTGGCCACGCGCATCGGCCTGAAAACCGAGGTGATGACCGACCCCGGCGCCGAAGTCTGGCGCCACGGCGTGCGCGCCGACCTGATCGAAGAGCGGCTCAAGGCTGACACCCAGCACAGCATCAAGGCCGTGTGTGTGGTGCACAACGAAACCTCCACCGGCGTGACCAGCAACATCGCCGCCGTGCGCAAGGCGATTGATGCCGCCAGACACCCGGCGCTGCTGCTGGTGGACACCATTTCCGGCCTGGCCTCGGCCGAGTACAAACACGACGAGTGGGGCGTGGACGTCAGCATCAGTGGTTCGCAGAAGGGCCTGATGCTGCCACCCGGCATCAGCTTCAACGCTGTATCAAGCAAGGCGCTGGAGGCCAGCAAGACCGCCAAACTGTCCAAGGCTTTCTGGGCCTGGGACGAGATCATCGAGATGAACAAGACCGGCTACTGGCCGTCCACGCCCAACACCAACCTGCTTTACGGCCTCAACGAAGCCTGCGACATGTTGCTCGAGCACGGCCTGGACGTGGTGTTTGCGCGGCATCAGCGCTGGGCCGAAGGCGTGCGTGCCGCGGTCAGGGCCTGGGGCCTGCAGATCCAGTGCGCCGATGCATCGGTGTATTCGCCCATCCTGACCGGCGTGATGACGCCCGAAGGCGTGGACGCCGACGCCGTGCGCAAGATCATTTACGAACGTTTCGACTGCTCGCTGGGCACCGGCCTGGGCAAGGTCAAGGGCAAGATGTTCCGCATTGGCCACCTCGGCGACTGCAACGACCTGACGCTGATGGCCGCACTGTCGGGCTGCGAGATGGGCCTCAAGCTCGCCGGCGTCAAGCTGGCCGGCTCGGGGGTGCAGGCCGCGATGGACCATTTTTCCAGCCATGCCGCCGTCGTGCCGCTGCGCAAGGCGGCCTGACAGCCGCCGATCGCTGTTTCCCTTTCCTGCTGTCCCTTGCTTTTCCTTCCTTTTCTGCTTTCCCGCGCATCCGCTTCCTTCTGACGATTTCAAAAACACCACTGGAGACAAACCATGCAACGCAGAACCCTTGTGACCGCCGGCGCCGCAGCCCTGGCCTTTCCCTCCCTGATCCTGGCGCAGAACCTGCCCACCGGGCCGGTGCGCATCATCGTCGGCTTCGCACCCGGCGGCGGCACCGACATCCTGGCGCGTGTCATCGGCCAGAAGCTCGGTGAGATGTGGAAGACGCAGGTCATCGTCGAGAACAAGGCAGGCGCGTCGGGAACCATTGCCGCCGACTACGTGGCCAAGCAACCGGGTGACGGCGCCACGCTGCTGATGGCCCACATCAACAGCCAGGCGATCACGCCGGCCCTGCAGAAGGTGAACTACGACGCCGCCAGGGACTTCCAGCCGGTCGTGCTGGTCGGCGTCACGCCCAACCTGCTGATCTGCAACGAAAACCAGCCGGCCAAGACCGTCAAGGACCTGGTCGAGTTGTGCCGCGCCAACCCCGGCAAGATCAGCTTCGGCTCGGCCGGCACCGGCAGTGCGCAGCACCTGGCGCTGGAGATGTTCATGCTGGCCGCCAAGGTCAAGGCCATCCACGTGCCCTACAAGGGTTCGGGCCCCATGCTCACCGACCTGATAGGCGGCACCATCCAGTACAGCTTCGACACCATGACGGCCGCCACGCCGCATGTGAAAAGCGGCAAGGCGATTGCGATTGCGCAAACGCGCCAGCAGCGTGTGCCTGCTTATGCCAACGTGCCGACCATGGCAGAGTCGGGCTTCCCGGGCTTCGAGGCCACCACCTGGTACGGCCTGGCCGGTCCTGCAAAGATGCCGCTGGCCATGGCCAAACGCATGAACGAGGACATCAACAAGGTCATGCTGATGCCCGACGTGATGGAAAAGCTGGCCGCCTCGGGCGCCCAGGACGGCGGCGGCTCAACCGAGAAGTTCGGCGACTTCATGCGCGCCGAGCAGATCAAGTGGGCCAAGATCATCAAGGACGGCGGCGTCAAGGCCGACGCCTGAGCCATGTCGTGGGCGGCGGGGGGCGCTGAGCGGCCCCGCGCGCCTTGCTGTCCTGCCGGCCCGCGCGCCGGCATTTCCGTTGCTCCTCCCATGCCGACGGGGGAGTATTCCCTTTCCGCAAGCCGCGCAACAGCTATCAACAAGGACTACTGAGTGAAAGAAGCGTCAACCAACGAACAGGCGAACAAGGCGGCGCGGCCCCTGCCGCTGGCCGGTGTCCGCGTGCTGGACATCAGCCAGGTGATGGCCGGCCCCTACGCCTGCATGCTGCTGGCGGACATGGGTGCTGACGTGATCAAGATCGAACCGCCGGGCAGCGGCGACCAGACACGCGGCGCCATGGGCTTCAAGATGAAGGGGCCGGATTCACTGGGCTTCCTGAACATGAACCGCAACAAGCGCAGCGTCGCGCTCAACCTCAAGTCCGAGGCGGGCAAGGCCTTGCTGCTGCGGCTGGCGAAAGATGCCGACATCCTGCTGGAGAACTACCGCCCGGGCGCGATGAAGAAGCTGGGCCTGGGCTACGAGGTGCTCAAGGAGGTGAACCCGCGCCTGGTCTACACCAGCATCTCGGGCTTCGGCCAGACCGGCCCCTGGTCCGACCGGCCCGGGTTCGACCTGATGGCGCAGGCCATGTCCGGGGTGATGAGTGTGACCGGTTACCCGGGTGGTCCGCCGGTGAAAGCCGGTGTGCCGGTGGCCGACATCGGCTGCGCGCTGTTTGCGGTGTATGCCACCCTCTCCGCCTACATTGGCGCCAAAGCCAGCGGGCAGGGCCAGCATGTGGATGCGTCGCTGTTTGACTCGGCGCTGGCCTTCTCGGTCTGGGACATCTGCGACTACTGGGGCACGGGCAAGGAGCCTGAGCCGCTCGGCACCTCGAACAAGATGACCGCGCCCTACCAGGCGATGGCCTGCTCGGACGGCTACTTCGTGATGGGCGCGAACAACCAGAAGCTCTGGCTGCAGCTGTGCAAGCTGATGGGCCGTGAAGAGCTGCTGGCCGACGAACGCTTTTCCACCATCTCGCTGCGCCTGGCAAATCGCCACGCGCTGGAGGTGGAACTGGAGAAGTCTTTCCGCCTGCAGCCCAAGGACTATTGGGTCAGCACTTTTCTCGAGGCCGGTATTCCTGCCGGCCCCATCCTGACTTATCCAGAAGCCTTCGCCAGCGACCATGCCAAGGCCCGCGAGATGCGCATGGAAATTGATCATCCTGTCGAGGGCAAGGTGCCCAACATTGGCTTTGCGGTCAAGATGTCCGGCACGCCGCAGCAGGTTCGCCGCCATCCGCCGCGCCTGGGCGAACACACGGCCGAGGTGCTGGCGGAGCTGGGTATCAGCGCCGAGGAACAGGTCGCGCTCGGCGAGCAGGGCGCTTTCGCAGCATGAACGAGCTGAACGACAAAGGCAGCGTCCATCTGGCCATCAGCGCCGGCGTGGCCTCGGTGGTATTCGATCGCCCCGCCGCGCGCAATGCCATGACATGGGCCATGTACGAACGGCTCAACGAAATCTGCGAGCAGCTGGCAGCCGAGACCTCGGTGCGCGTGGTGACCTTTCGCGGCGCCGGCGGCCAGGCCTTTGTGGCCGGCACCGACATCGAGCAGTTCACCACCTTCCGCAGCGGCGAGGACGGCGTGGCTTACGAAAAGCAGATCGACCAGTGCATCGCCCGGCTGGAGTCATTGCCCATGCCGACGGTCGCCGCCATTGAGGGCTGGACCATAGGCGGCGGCCTGGCGATTGCCACGGCCTGCGACTTCCGCATCGCCACACCAGGCTCACGTTTCGGCGTGCCGATCGCCCGAACCCTGGGCAATTGCCTGTCGGTGGCCAACCTGGCGCGGCTCAGCGCCGTGTTCGGCATTCCCCGCGTCAAACGCTTGCTGATGCTGGCCGACATCGTGACGGCCGACGAAGCGCTGGCTTGCGGGTTTCTCACGCAGATCAGCGAGGCCGGCGAGATCGACGCGGTGCTGGCGAGCCTGTGCGAACGCTTGGCCGCCCTGGCGCCGGTGACCCAGCGGGTCAGCAAGGAAGGCCTGCGCCGGCTGGTCAACCATGCGTTGCCGTCCGACGAGGACCTGATTCGCCGTTGTTACGGCAGCGACGATTTTCGCGAGGGTGTGTCGGCGTTTCTTGCCAAAAGAAGCCCGGCCTGGAAGGGTTCCTAGCAAAATTCCTCAGGCGCCATCGCGGTAATGCGCGCACAGCGTTTCGATCAGCGACTCGGCATAACGCGGCAGCGCATCGCGCTTGCGCACCAGGATGTAGCGCTCCCGCACGCTCCAGGGCTCCAGCAGCTCCACCAGCGCGATGCCCATGGCCTCCTGGTTGCGCCGCGCGGCCGATTCCGGAACGATGCCGACGCCCACGCCCGCACCTATCATGCGGCACATCGCGTCAAAGCTCGAGAGCTGGATGCGCAGCTTCAGCGGCTTGCCCAGGCTTTCAACCACCTGCGCCAGAAAGGTCTGCAGCGTGCTGCCCGACTGCATGCCCACCGCGTCTTCGTCCAGGGTTTCGGCAAAGGCAATTTTCTTGCGGCGCGCAAAACGGTGGTTTTTGGCCGTGGCCAGCACCAGCCGGTCGGTGCTGAAGTGAATCGCTTCCAGTCCCAGCGTGTCCACCTGGCCGGCCACGATGCCGATGTCGGCGCGGCCGTCGAGCACGCCGCGCGCAATTTCCGGGTTGGGTTTTTCCTGCAGGTCGATGTTGATCTTCGGGTTGTCCGCCAGAAAGCCCGGCAGGATCTCCGGCAAAAAGTCCGTCACCGCGGTGGTGTTGGCAAACACGCGCAAATGCCCGCGCAGGCCGCCGCCGTATTCCTGCAGGTCGGTGCGCAACTGTTCGGTCTGCCGCAACACCCCGCGAGCGTGGAACAAGAAGGCTTCGCCGGGCGGCGTCAGGCGCACGCCGCGTGCCTCGCGGTAGAGCAGGCTCAGGCCCGACTGGGCTTCGAGCGACTTGATACGCGCACTGGCCGCCGCCAGCGAGAGGTGCTGACGTTCGGCGGCGCGGGTCATGTTGCCTTCGTCGGCGGTCGCCACAAAAAGCCGCAGGTCCGTCAGGTCGAATTGCATGGCAGCATGCTACCGCAAGTCGGTCAAGCCTTCCGTTTGGACGAAGCCTTGCACCAGGCTGTTCCCCAGTAAGTAAGGATCAACACCAGGACGTGCAAAGGGATTTCAGGCTTCGGAATTGGCGAAGGCTGGCTGTTGAAATGGCTGATTGCTTTGTGGCCCGTCCTGCGCCACCATCTCAAATCATGACGCCTGACATTCGCACGATAGACGCCGCCACGCTGGCCCACCTGCAAAGCTGGGTTGGCCGTACCGAAACCCTGGTGGACGACATCACGGCCGCGCCGCTGCGCGGGCTTTCGGCCACGCTGGACCGCGATGACCCGCAGCAGGTGGCCGGCACGGCCGTGCCGCCGCTGTGGCATTGGCTGTACTTTTTGCCGCAACCGCGCCGTTCCGAGATCGGTCCCGATGGCCATGCCAGACGCGGCGGCTTCCTGCCGCCCGTGCCCTTGCCGCGCCGCATGTGGGCCGGGGGGCGGCTGCACTGGCACCAGCAGGTGCTGCAGGTCGGCGATGCGGTCAAGCGCCTTTCGCGCATCGAGTCGGTCACCCACAAGGCCGGGCGCACCGGTGACCTGGTGTTTGTGCTGGTCCGCCACGAGATCCACAACGCGCAGGGCCTGACCCTCAGCGAAGAACACGACATTGTTTACCGCGCCAACCCGCAGCCTGGTGATCCGGTGCCGCCGCCCCAGCCGGCCGACAAAGAGGCAGCCTGGACGGAAACCATCACGCCCGACGACGTGTTGCTGTTCCGTTATTCGGCGCTGACCTTCAACGGCCACCGCATTCACTACGACCGGCGCTACGTCACGGAGGTCGAGGGTTACCCCGGCCTCATCGTGCACGGCCCGCTGATCGCCACGCTGCTGGTGGAACTGGTGCGCAAACACCTGCCCGGTGCCCGTCTGTTGAAGTTCGAGTTCCGCGCGGTGCGGCCGGTGTTTGATCTGTGGCCCTTCAAGTTGCACGGGTTGCCGTCGGCCGACGGCAAGAGCGTCAGCCTCTGGACCGAAGACCACCAAGGCTGGCTCACCATGCAGGCTACGGCGACGCTGGTCTGAGGCTGGAGAAACATCGCCCACCCTTCTGTCATTGCGGACTTGATTCGCCATCCATGCCGGCACACCTGCGTGGGTGGTCAGTAAGGCATGAATCCCGGATCAGGTCCGGGATGACACCGAATTCCAACCGTAGAAGAGTTTCATGAAAACACAAATCCCCACCCCCGACGCCTACCAGGACATGCGCGAAGCGCTGCGCGGCATGCTTGCATCGTTTGACTCCGCCTACTGGCAGAAAGTCGACCACGAGCGCGGCTACCCCGAAACCTTTGTCAACGCCCTGACCGAAGCCGGCTGGCTGGCGGCGCTGATCCCCGCCGAGTACGGTGGCTCGGGCCTGGGCCTGGCCGAAGCCTCGGTCATCATGGAAGAGATCAACTTCGCCGGCGGCAATGCCGGCGCCTGCCACGGCCAGATGTACAACATGGGCACCTTGCTGCGCCATGGTTCGGACGCGCAGAAAAAGCTGTACCTGCCCCGGATTGCCAGCGGCGAGCTGCGCCTGCAGTCCATGGCCGTGACCGAGCCGACGACAGGCACCGACACCACGCAACTCAAGACCACCGCGGTGAAGAAGGGCGACAAATACGTGGTCAATGGCCAGAAGGTCTGGATCTCGCGCATCCAGCATTCCGACCTGATGATCCTGCTGGCCCGCACCACACCGCTGGCCGAGGTGAAGAAAAAATCCGAAGGCATGTCCATCTTCATCGTCAACCTGAAAGATGCGATCGGCCACGGCATGGCGGTGCAGCCGATTGCCAACATGGTCAACCACGAGACAAACGAAGTCTTTTTCGACAACCTGGAAATTCCTGCGGAAAACCTGATCGGCGAGGAAGGCAAGGGTTTCAAGTACATCCTCGACGGCCTCAATGCCGAACGCACGCTGATTGCCGCCGAATGTATTGGCGACGCCTACTGGTTTGTCGACAAGGCACGCAACTACGCGAGCGAACGCGTGGTGTTCAACCGCCCCATCGGCCAGAACCAGGGCGTGCAGTTCCCGATTGCCGACGCCTACATCGAAACCGAAGCCGCCAACCTGATGCGCTTCAGGGCCTGTGAGCTGTTCGACGCCGGCAAGCCCTGCGGCGCCGAGGCCAACATGGCGAAGTACCTGGCCGCAAAAGCCTCGTGGGAAGCGGCCAACGTGTGCCTGCAGACCCATGGCGGTTTTGGGTTTGCCAATGAATACGACGTGGAACGCAAGTTCCGCGAGACCCGGCTGTACCAGGTGGCGCCGATTTCCACGAATCTGATTTATTCGTATGTGGCGGAGCATTTGCTTGGGTTGCCGAGGTCGTTCTGAACGTCGGACTGCATTCATGAAGTATTCTCCAGCGGTGTTGTTCGCCAGCAAGCCGGGTCTCGTCCCGGCGGGCGAGGTTCGGCCAAGGCTGCGTTCAATCACCGTTCGGGCTGAGCCTGTCGAAGCCGCCTTTGCCGCGTGCATTGGAGGTTCACCAGCAAGCCGGGCTACCCCCGGCTTGTCGGCAAACAACCACCGGCACCTCAATGCCGCGGCCCGGGCGATTCATGTCCGAACGGACGAACTATGAACAAACAAACAAGACCCCTCGACGGCATCACCGTCATCTCCCTGGAACACGCCATCGCCGCGCCGTTCTGCACCAGGCAGCTCGCCGACCTGGGCGCACGCGTGATCAAGGTCGAACGTCCCGGCGTCGGCGACTTTGCGCGGGCTTACGACCAGCGTGTGGACGGCATGGCCTCGCATTTTGTCTGGGTGAACCGCTCCAAGGAAAGCCTGACGCTGGACTTGAAGCAACCCGGCGCACTGGCCGTGCTCAAACAGCTGCTGGAAACCGCCGACGTGCTGGTGCAAAACCTCGCGCCGGGCGCGGCCGCGCGCATGGGCCTGGGTTATGACGACCTCCGTGTCGCCAACCCCAAACTGATCGTCTGCGACATTTCGGGTTATGGCGACGACGGCCCCTACCGCGACAAGAAAGCCTACGACCTGCTGATCCAGAGCGAGGCCGGTTTCCTGTCGGTGACCGGCACGCCTGACGAACCCTGCAAGGCGGGCAACTCGGTGGCCGACATTGCCGCCGGCATGTATGCCTACAGCAGCATCCTGGCCGCGCTGCTGCAACGCGGCAAGACCGGCCAGGGCTCGCACATCGACGTGTCCATGCTCGAGTCGCTGGCCGAGTGGATGGGTTACCCCATGTATTACGCCTACGCCGGTGCCACGCCGCCGCCGCGCAGCGCGGCATCCCACGCGACGATTTATCCCTACGGCCCGTTTGCGGCTGGTGACGGCGGCACTGTCATGCTCGGGCTGCAGAACGAACGTGAATGGGTGATTTTCTGCAAGGTTGTGTTGCAACAGCCCGGGCTGGCGACCGATCCGCGTTTTGACAGCAACGCGCGACGCAACGAACACCGCGATGCACTCAAGGCCATCATCCTTGCGGCCTTTGCCGGCATGAGCACCGCCGAGGTGACCACCCGGCTCGACGAGGCGCAGATTGCCAACGCCCGCATGAACAGCATGGCCGAACTCTGGGCGCATCCGCAGCTCAAGGCGCGTGACCGCTGGCGCCAGGTGGCGTCGCCGGTCGGCGACCTTCCCGCACTGCTGCCGCCGGGCCGCATCAACAGCTTTGACTACCGCATGGACCCCATCCCTGCAGTCGGCCAGCACACGCACGCCATCCTGCGGGAACTGGGGCAGGGCGATGACGCCGTTGCCGCGCTGCAGCAGACAAATGCTATTTAATTGATAGCTGCTTGCGCTTATAAATAAAGGGCTGGAGGCGATTTTGTTATCAAAGCCATCCCCGTTTGCCATTGCGGGCCCGACCCGCAATCCATGCCCCGGCTGCCCGCGACTGTGGTTCATGCGGCATGGATCCCGGGTCACGCCCGGGATGACAAGCCAGGGTCCGGGATGACAGTCAGGATGACAGGCCGGGGCCCTTGCCCGATTTTGAAATGATTTGAGGAAGCACCATGAACACCACACCTACCGCCGAACTTGCCGCCTTCGCCGCTGGCCTGAGCTTCGACGCCATTCCCGCACCTGTCGTGCGCAAGGCCGAAGACCTGCTGGTGGACTGGTTCGGTTCGGCAATCGCGGGCAAGGGCTCGCGCCCGGTCGAGACCATCACGCGTTTTGCCGCCAGCATGGGGCCGGCGGGCGGCGCGGCCGAAGTGCTGATCAACCGCAGCCGGACCAGCGCCTACTTTGCCGCCATGGCCAACGCGGCCGCCTCGCATGTCGCCGAGCAGGACGACGTGCACAACGGCTCGGTGTTCCACCCCGCCACGGTGGTGTTTCCGGTGGCGCTGGCGATGGCGCAGACCTTGGGCAGCAGCGGCAGGCAGATGCTCACCGCCGCGGTCGCCGGTTACGAGGTCGGCATCCGTGTCGGCGAGTTTCTGGGCCGCTCGCACTACAAGGTGTTTCATACCACCGGCACCGCCGGCACGCTGGCGGCGGCAGCCACGGCGGGCAGCCTGCTGGGCCTGAGCCCGGCGCAGATGCAGCACGCCTTCGGCTCGGCCGGCACGCAGTCGGCCGGGCTCTGGGAGTTTTTGCGCACGGCCGCCGACTCCAAACAACTGCACACCGCGCACGCTGCCGCCGCCGGCCTGATGTCGGCCTGCCTGGCACAGGACGGTTTCACCGGCGCGGCGCAGATTCTCGAAGGCCCGCAAGGCATGGCCGCCGGCATGTCCAGCGACGCCGATCCGGCCCGGCTGACCGCCGGCCTCGGTTCACGCTGGGCCACGGCCGAGACCTCGTTCAAGTACCACGCGTCCTGCCGCCACACCCACCCGGCGGCCGACGCGCTGCTGCAGGTCATGCAGGCCCACCAGCTGGCACCGGCCGACATTGCCAGGGTGGTCACCCATGTGCACCAGGGCGCCATCGACGTGCTGGGCCCGGTGCTGGACCCGGCCACGGTGCACCAGAGCAAGTTCTCCATGGGCACGGTGCTGGCGCTGGTCGCGCGGTTCGGCCACGCCGGCCTGGTCGAGTTCGACCAACATTTTCGCGAAGACGCCACCACGGTCCTGCGCGACCGGGTCACGATGGTGCTCGATGCCGAGGTGGACGCCGCCTATCCGCAGCGCTGGATTGGCAAGGTCACCGTCACCACGCTGGATGGCCGCGTGCTGCAGGGCAGGGTGGACGAACCCAAGGGCGACCCCGGCAACACCCTGAGCCGCGAAGAGATCACCGCCAAGGCGCTGCGGCTGGCCGCCTTCAGCGGCGGCGCCACGCCGGGCGACATGCAGGCAGCCGTCGATGCCTTGTGGCAAGTCGCGTCATGGACGCGCGTGGGCCTGCTGCTGGAAGGCAAGGCATGAGTGGGTCCGCCGGCCAGCCGCTGGCGCTGGCCCGCTCCTTCCTGTTCGTGCCTGCGACCCGGCCCGAGCGCTTCGCCAAGGCGCTGGCCTCGGGCGCCGACGCCGTCATCATCGACCTCGAAGACGCGGTCGCCCCCGGCGAGAAGGCGCAGGCGCGGCAACTGCTGGCGCAGGCCTGGGCTGGCCTCGCGCCGGCCGGGCGCGCACGCGTGCTGGTGCGTGTGAATGCGGGCCATACGGTTTGGCATGGCGATGACCTGAACCTGCTGGGCGGGCTGGTTGGGCTGGGCGTGGCCGGCGTGGTGCTGTCCAAGGCTGAACATGCGGCCCAGCTCTCGCATGTAGCGGCGGTGCTGGGCTCTGGGTGCGCGCTGGTGCCGCTGATTGAATCTGTTGCCGGCCTCGATGCCGCCGACGCACTGGCGCGTTGCCCCCAGGTGCTGCGGCTGGCTTTTGGCAACCTCGACTTTCAGGCCGATGCCGGCCTGGCTTGCGGACCCGACGAATCCGAACTGACGGCGGTTCGGCTGGCGGTGCTGCTGGCTTCGCGCCGCGCGCAGCTCCCTTCACCGATCGACGGTGTGACGGCGGACACGCAGGACACGGAACAACTCGCGCGCGATCTGCTGCGCAGCCGCCGCGGCGGCTTTGGTGCCAAGCTGTGTATTCATCCCTCGCAGGTGGCGGCGGTCAATGCTGCATTCACCCCCAGCCCGACCGAGATCGACTGGGCGCGTCGCGTGCTGGCTGCCAGTGATGCCGCAGGCGGTGGCGTGGTCAGCCTCGACGGCCGCATGGTGGATGCGCCGGTGTTGCTGCTCGCGCAGCGCACGCTGGCCCGTGCAGCCGATGCAGCCAATGCAGCCGATGCAGCGCATGGGCATGGAGGGCCGGACCATGCCTGAGAAGGGTTTGTCCGAATGTTTTCCGGAGCCGCTCGCCGCAAGATGGGCGCTGTACCTCCAACCGGCGACACGGGGCATTTCCCCAGCGGGAGACCCGACGCGACGCTGCTGCACATCCCTACCCGGGCATCGGTTTGTACGTATGGAGATCGAGCGCTGACAAGCCTATATTCCCATCCAGACGGATGTTCAATCCGCCCCTTTTTTTAACCAGGAGACATCATGAAAACAATCCATCGTTTGCGCCGTACCCTTCTCGCCACGGCGCTTGCCGCCGGCGCGCTGGCACTGCCGTTCGCCGCATCGGCCCAGGCACCCATCGTGATCAAGTTCAGCCACGTGGTGGCCGAGCAGACACCCAAAGGGCAGGGCGCACTGAAGTTCAAGGAGCTCGCCGAGAAAAAGCTCCCGGGCAAGGTGCAGGTGCAGGTGTTCCCGAGCTCGCAGCTGTTCGGTGATGCCAAGGAGCTCGAAGCGCTGCTGCTCGGCGACGTGCAGTTCATCGCGCCTTCGCTGTCCAAGTTCGACCGCTACACCAAGAAGATCCAGGTCTTCGATCTGCCTTTCCTGTTTGACGACATCGAGGCGGTGGACCGCTTCCAGTCCGGCCCGCAAGGCAAGGCTTTGCTGGAGGCCATGAAGGGCCGTGGCCTGCTCGGCCTGGGCTACTGGCACAACGGCATGAAGCAGTTGTCCACCAACAAGGACAAGCTGGTTCGCCCCGATGACGTCAAGGGTCTGAAGTTCCGCATTCAGGCGTCCGACGTGCTCGAGGCACAGTTCCGCGCGCTGGGTGCCAATCCGCAAAAAATGGCGTTCGCCGAGGTCTACCAGGCCTTGCAGACCGGTGTGGTCGACGGCCAGGAAAACACCTGGTCGAACATCTACTCGCAGAAGTTCCATGAAGTGCAGAAGACCATTGCCGAAACCAACCACGGCGTGATCGACTACATGGTCGTCACCAATGTCAAGTGGTGGGACGGCCTGCCGGCCGATGTGCGCAAGGGCCTGACCGAAGCCATGACCGAAGCCACCGCCCATGCCAACAAGCTGGCGCTCGACATCAACGAAGCCGACCGCAAGAAAATTGCCGAGGCGGGCAAGGCCAAGATCCAGAAGCTGTCCAAGGACGACGTGGCGGCCTGGCGCAAGTCCATGGAGCCGGTCTGGAAGAAGTTCGAAAGCGACATCGGGCGTGACCTGATCGACGGCGCCCTGAAGTCCAACAAGTAACCACAAGGAAAGGGCCCGCCTGGCGGGCCCTTTGTACATTTATGCGTTGGCTAGAACATTTCGAGGAAGGCCTGATCACCTTCCTGATGGCGGCGATGACCCTGGTCACCTTCATGCAGGTGATTGCGCGTTACGTTTTCAACTACAGCTTTGTCTGGGCGCTGGAACTCACCGGCGTCATGTTTGCGTGGCTGATTTTTGTGGGCATGTCCTACGGCGTGCGCGTCGGTGCGCATATCGGCGTTGATGCCGCGGTCAAGTCGCTGGGGGCCGGCGCTGCACGCGTGGTCAGCTCCATCGCCATCGTGCTTTGCATCGCCTATGCGCTCATCGTCGCTTTCGGCAGCTTTCAGTATGTGCACAAGATATACAGCGTTGGCATCCTGATGCAGGACATTCCGATCCAGACCTGGATACCGCGCATCATCCTGCCGCTGGGTTTTCTGCTGCTCGCCTTCCGCTTTTCCCAGGTGTTGTGGCGGCTGGCCACCGGCCAGGACGCCCACCTGCTGGGCGACGAAGCCGAGCAAGCCCTCAAGCTCAAGGACGACCCCTCTTTTGGCGAGGTGCGGAAATGACCATTGCCGCGCTCTTCATTCTTCTGTTTGCCTTCATGGCGGTGGGCATGCCGGTCGCGGTGGCGCTCGGCCTGTCCTCCATCCTGACCATCCTGCTGTTTGCACAGGACTCGCTGGCCTCGCTGACGCTCAAGCTGTTCGAGACTTCCGAGCTGTACACCCTGCTGGCCATTCCGTTTTTCATTCTCGGCGGCAACTTCATGACGACGGGTGGTGTGGCGCGCCGCATGATACGGTTCGCCAATGCCTGCATCGGGCACTTTCGTGGTGGCCTGGCCATGGCGTCGGTGCTGGCCTGCATGTTGTTCGCAGCGGTGTCGGGCTCATCGCCCGCCACGGTCGTGGCGGTGGGTGCCATCGTGATCGCCGGCATGGTCAAGGCCGGCTACCCGCAGAACTTTGCCGCGGGGGTCATCTGCAACGCCGGCACGCTCGGCATCCTGATCCCGCCCTCCATCGTGATGGTGGTCTACGGCGCCGCCACCGAGACCTCGGTCGGCAAGCTCTTCATGGCCGGCGTCATACCGGGCATCCTGCTCGGCCTGATGCTCATGCTGGCCATTTACGTGCGTGCCCGCATGCTCGACCTGCCGCGCCAGCCGCGTGCGCCCCTGGGCGAGATCCTGAAAGCCGGCCGCGACTCGCTCTGGGGCCTGCTGCTGATCGTCATCATCCTGGGCGGCATCTACGGCGGCATCTTCACGCCGACCGAAGCCGCGGCGGTGGCCGCGATCTACGCCTTCTTCATTGCCGTGTTCGTCTACCGCGACATCGGCATGAAACAGGTGCCCAAGGTACTGCTGGATTCCGGCAAGGTCACCATCATGCTGATGTTCATCGTGGCCAATGCACTGCTGTTTGCGCATGTGCTGACGACCGAACGCATTCCGCAGACCATTGCCGAAACCATCATCGGCTGGGGCATGCCGGCCTGGCAGTTCCTCGTGGTGGTCAACATCCTGTTGCTGATCGCCGGCATGTTCATGGAGCCGACCGGCATCATCCTGATCATGGCGCCCATCCTGTTTCCCATTGCCACGCGGCTGGGCATAGACCCTGTTCACCTGGGCATCATCATGGTGGTGAACCTGGAGATAGGCATGGTGACGCCGCCCATAGGGTTGAACCTGTTTGTCACCGCGGGCATCACCAAGATGTCCATCCTCGGTGTGGCGCGCGCGGCCCTGCCGTGGACGCTGGTGCTGTTGCTGTTCCTGATGATCATCACCTACGTGCCGGCCATCACCATGTTCCTGCCCAACATGCTGTTCTGAGCCGCGCCGGACCTGCCGGCGAACCGATGAGCGCCGCCCCCATGGGCGGCGTTTTTCGTGGAGGCTTGATATAAAATCGGCCTCCAGCCCAGGCGGGATAAGCGCAGGCAGCTATAAAAACAGTAGTAAATCTTCTGGAGCTGCCTCCACGGTAGCCAGGTGATGCTTCGCAGGGCATGTATCGTTAAGGCAGCGTCCCGTACAGGTCCCGCCACTCCGGGTTGGACTTTTCGATCATCGCCACCTTCCACTCCCGCTTCCAGTTCTTGAGCTGCTTTTCCTTGTGGATGGCCGCTTCGATGGATGGTGTGATCTCGAACCACACGAGTTGATCAACAGCGTAGCGGCTCGTGAAGCTCTCGATGGCTGCATTTTTGTGCTCATACACGCGGCGAACCAGGTCGTTGGTAACGCCGATGTACAAGGTGCCGTTTTTCCCGCTGGCCATGAGATAGACGAAGTAGTCCATGGCGCATTGTTGCTGGAATTGTCATCTCAGCCCCCAGTCTGTCATCCTGGCTCCCGTTTGTCATCCCGGACTCGATCCGGGATCCATGCTGCATGAACCACGGTCGCTGGCAGGCGTGACATGGATTGCGGGTCACGCCCGCAATGACAGGCGAGAGAGGCCTTCCGGATCTGTCATGCCGGACTTGATCCGGGATCCATGCGACGCAGACCACCTGCGCAGGGGTGCAGGCTTGGATGGCGGGTTAAGTCGAATGGCACTTACTTAAGCCGCGAATACCAGGAAACCTGCCAGTCGGGATGACAGGCGGGGACGTGGATGACGCCTGAAGTTGTCATTGCGGACTTGATCCGCAATCCATGCCTCGCGGGCCTGCCCGGTGGAACATGCGGCATGGATCCCGGCTCAAGGCCGGGATGACAGACTTTTTGGCTTATGTAAGTGCCATTCGGGTTAAGTCCGTGACGGCCACCCCGGCTTCAGCCCGGTTGCGGCGTCTTCGGCGTGTAGTCACAATACGGCGCCACCGCGCACTGCCAGCACAGCGGCTTGCGCGCCAGACACACATAACGCCCGTGCAGGATCAGCCAGTGGTGCGCGTCCACCAGGTACTCGGGCGGAATGCGCTTGAGCAGTGTCAGCTCGACTTCCAGCGGCGTCTTGCCCGGCGCCAGCCCGGTGCGGTTGCCCATGCGGAAGATATGCGTGTCCACCGCCATGGTCGCCTCGCCAAACGCGGAGTTGAGCACCACGTTGGCCGTCTTGCGGCCCACGCCGGGCAGGGCCTGCAGTGCTTCGCGGCTGCGCGGTACCTGGCCGCCGTGGTTCTCCACCAGCATGCGGCAGGCTTGCATCAGGTGTTTGGCCTTGCTCCGGTACAGGCCGATGGTCTTGATGTAGCCCTCCAGCCCTTCCTGGCCCAGGTCCAGAATTTTCTGCGGCGTGTTGGCCACCGGGAACAGCTTGCGCGTGGCCTTGTTCACGCTCACGTCGGTGGCCTGGGCGCTCAGCAACACGGCCGCCAGCAGCTCGAACACGCTGGTGTATTCCAGTTCGGTCACCGGCAGGGGGTTGGCGGCTTGGAGCGTGGCAAAAAACGGGGCGATGTCGGCGGTTTTCATGCCCTGCAGTGTATGAGCTGCCCGCGAAGGGAATAAAATGGTGGGGGTGCTTCAGGTGACCCCGGGCCGGCGTGGCGCCTGGGCGGGGCATGAAAACCCTCGGACGCCCTCAACATTTCACAAGGATTGCCGTTATCCATGGAGGCAGTCGTCAACAAGCTGTCAAGTGTGGGTGGCTGCAATACAGGAACCGTCCTCTTGTCGGAACGAGGCAGACGAGGTGGAGTCCCTGGTGACTGCTTGCAGCGCTTGCGAAAAATGGGGTTTACAAGTCGTCCGGCCGCCCGGATTTTTAAGAGATCAAGAAAATATCATCATGAAAAAGCAGATCAACCAGGCGGTCACGCAAATGGACCAGGTGACGCAGGAAAACGCCGCGCTGGTCGAGGAAGCGGCAGCCGCTGCGTCCTCGCTGCAGGAGCAGGCCAGCGGGCTCAGTCAGGTGGTCAGTGTGTTCAGGCTGGATCAGGAGCAGGTGACCCAGCTGGCGCCACGGCAGCGCACTGCAGCTGCGAAACCTTTCAACCGACACGCTTCACCCCAACAGCCGCCCAAGGCCATGCCGGCCATTGCCGGGCCGGCAGGCCAGCTGGCCACGGCCGGGGGCAGCTGGGAGACGTTTTAAGCAATGTCCTTCGCCGCAAGGTGGATTCCCGCCTGCGGGGGAGACCGGTGATCGGCAGAATATTGACGCAAATCAAGTCCCGGGCGGAGTGCCGATCCGACACCAAGTATGCATATTGATTAGCCGGTTGGTGCGCAGCAGGCCTTCCGGGGGCATGGTGCGGGGTGTCAAGCGCGCTTGACCGGCTTACAGAAAGAACCATGCCTTCCTCTTCGATCAACACCTTGGACCTTGGTGACAGCACCCGAAACGGGGCAGCGGCGCTCCTGGCGGGCGTGCTGGAATCCGCCATGGACGCCATCATCACCGTGGACGAGCAGCAGCGCATCGTCATGTACAACCATGCGGCGGAACAGGTCTTCGGCTGGTCGCGGCAAGAGGTGTTGCTGCAGCCCCTCGAAAAGCTGATGCCCCAGCGTTTTCGCGCGGATCATGCCCAGAACGTCGAGCGTTATGGCAACACCGGCGTGACTTCCCGGCGCATGGGCGGGCGCAGGGTCATCTATGGCCTGCGCCGCAATGGCGAGGAGTTTCCCCTGGACGCCTCGATCTCCGTGCTCCATACCGCCGAAGGCAAACTGTTCACGACCATTGTTCGCGACATCACGGAACTGGACCGTCTTCAGCGGGAGCAGGCCGACAACGACGCCCGGCTGCGCGAGAGTCAGCGCCGCCTGCAGGCGGCGCAGCGGCTTGCACGCATCGGCTACTGGCAGATTGACCTCGACACCAACCTGATGTGGTGGTGCGATCAAGCCTGCGATGTCCTCGGAGTGGAGCGTTCTTTGCTGGACGCTTCCTATGAAGGGCTGCTCCGGCTGATCCATCCCGGTGACCGCCAGGCTTTCGCGACCGAGCGCGACGCGGCTGTCCGGGCTGGATTGCCGCTCGACGCCGAGTTCCGGGTGATCACGGATTCCGGCGAGGAACGCTGGATCCATCTGCTCGGCTGGATCGAAGGCGAAGGCGAAGGCGAGGGCACGCAGGCACGCCGTCGTACCGGCCTGATTCGGGAGATCACCAACCGCAAGCGTTCTGAAGGGGTGATTGCCCGCAGCCTGGAACTGCTCAACCACACCGGGGCGCTGGCCAAGGTGGGCGGGTGGGAGGTGGTGATGGAGTCCATGGCGACTTATTGCTCCGACGAGATTTTCCGTATCCATGAGCTCGACCCTTCGGCGGGCGTCACCCTGGAGGGCCTTCTCGGTTTTTATGCGCCTGAAGTGCATCCCGTGATACGGGCCGCGGTGGATGCCGCCATCCGGCACGCCACCCCCTGGGACCTGGACCTTCCGCTCGTCACCGCCAAAGGCAGGCGCACCTGGGTTCGAACGCAGGGCCAGGCCATCCTGCAGGACGGCAAGCTGGTGCGCCTTTTCGGCGTGTTGCAGGACATCACCGAAATCAAGGCCACCGAAGCGGCCCTGCGCATGTCGAATCATGAGCTCGAGGCTTTTTCGTATTCGGTCTCCCATGACCTGCGCTCGCCGCTCAACAGCATCAACGGCTTCAGCCATTTGCTGGCCAGGAAAGTGAAGGGCACCCTGGACGCGGATGCGAAGCACTACCTGGCGCGCATCCAGGCCGGTACGCGGCAGATGGGGCAACTGATCGAAGGCCTGCTCGCACTCGCCGAGGTCTCGCGCACCTTGTTGGGCAACGAGCTGGTGGACCTGTCCACCATGGCCCGCGCCATCCTGGACGATTGGCAGGTGCGCGAGCCCGGGCGCCATGTCGTGGTGCATATTGAAAAGGGGCTGCAGACCCGAGGCGACGCCCGGCTCATCCGGGTGGGGATGGACAACCTGCTGGAAAACGCGTGGAAATTCTCTTCGCAGAAAGCCCTGGCCGAAATTACCGTCGGCCAGAAACCCGCCGCAGACGGTCGGCTGGCTTTTTTTGTCAGCGACAACGGTACCGGTTTCGACATGGCCTATGCCAACAAGCTGTTTACCCCGTTCCAGCGTTTGCACGGGGTCACGGAGTTTTCCGGCATGGGCATTGGCCTGGCCACCGTCAGCCGCGTGATAACCCGGCACGGCGGCCGGCTCTGGGCTGAGGCGGCGCCCGGTCGCGGGGCCACCTTTTTCTTCACCCTGCCGGGCGGCGTGGCTGCGGCAGGTGGTGGCGCCAGCCAACTGCAGCCGGGCCCCAGCCCGTCGCCGCAAGCCTGACAACTTCCCCTTGCGTGGTCATGGCAGCTCCGCCATGAATTTCTCGGCCTGGGCCAGCATGCCGGCCCGGATCGGCTTGAACACGCGCTGCGGAAAACCATCAGGCAGCCCGGCCGCCACCCGCTCCAGTGCGTCGGGCACCTGCAGCACCAGCGCCACCATGTGGTCAAACGCACCGGGTACGCCGCTTTGCTGCGCCAGTGTTTGCCAGTGGCGGGTATGGATTTCGTGCAGGTGGTAGTGCGTGTTCTTGCTGCCTAAATTTGAGCGAATAGCCATCGCCAGCTTGGCACGGCGCGGATGCACCTGATTCGGTCCCGTGCCCATGATGGGCCAGATCGACAGCACGTCATACAGCGGTGTCATGCGGTAGCCGCCGCCTCGTTCGAGAAAGATCGAGAAGTTCTTCGCATGGCCGTCGGTGGCGGCCATGAGCCAGAAGGCGAGCTGGGCCAGAACAAAGCGCAAGCTGTCTTCGCGCGGGTTGTTTCCACCAGCAAGCAATGCCAGCCCGGCGCGTAGGCCTGGGCCGCCATCACTCTCGTACTTCAGCTCGCCGGGTTGTCCGCTGGCCTGGCAGAAATCTTCTTGCGGCAGACGGGCTATCCAGCGCTTGCCTTCGGCCCAGCGCCTGTCAAACCGCTCAACAATCAGCACTTTCTGCTTGCCGAACAGTCCCATTTCTGTGGGCGCCACGGCAAAACCCAGCGCGGCCAGCAGCGTGGCGCAAAGCCATTCGTTTTCCACCGAATCCGACATGTCCGCGCGAATGTTGCCCACCAGACCGAGCGGGAGCTTGAAAATATGGGTGGTGGGGGTGGCACCTTCCGGCAGGTGCCATTGCTGCCCGACCTTCAACAAGGCGGTTTTTTCCTGTGCGCCGGCGATGGAGATGCGAAAGGCGTCCGGCAGAAAGGGTTCAGCCGCACCGTCGCTGGTCACGTCACGCAACAGGGCCTCTACCTGGTGCTCGGTCAGGGGCGTGCTGTCAACGCGGTCATGCGGTGGAGGCGGTTCACCAGCGGGCATCAGCTGAACGGCGCCGACGCAGTCGCGCCCGATGGCCGCCAGCAGGTCGGCGGCGCGGGTCGAAGGGGTGCCAAAACGGCGCCTCAGCCGGTCCCTGATGTGTTTGCTGTCAGGCAGCAGGTTGTCAAAATAGTGTTCTACCCTGGCGCCCATCACATCGCCGCCACCAGCAGGCAACGGGAGCGATACCGAAAGCGGCCGTGCATGGGGTGACTGCCGCCACCCATCGTCGTACCGCAGGCCGGGTGTTCCGGTGCGCGTCCAGAACCAGACGCCGACGCGCTGGCCGTTCATCCAGATGTCCAGGTCAGCAAACGCCATGTTTACCAGTCCGCCGGTGGTTCCCCGGCCTTGGCCGCGGGTGAGGGGGCGGCGTCGGCGTAGCGCTGGGTGTCTGCCAGCAGCAGCCGCGCGTCCAGTGCGTGCAGGACCTGCAGCAATTGGTCCAGGCTGACCGCGCCGGGGTTTTTCTCGATGTCGGCGATGCGCACCTGCTTGACGCCAACGCGTTCACCCAGCGCAGTCTGCGTCATGCCACGCGCCTTGCGCAGCGATTTCAGGTGCACCGACAACTGGGCCGATGTCTGAACGGGGAAGGTCTGAAGGGTGTTCATGCAAATACCACCTTGGAGCGATATATGCACTTTATTGTTTAAATACGATATTGTCAATATATCGCTAATCAACGATTCTATTGATGGTGCTCATGATGATGCGCCGCCGGCGTGCGCGGGCGTTAACATCCAAGGCAACCCATTTCCACCCCGAGACCTGCCATGCCCCTGCCATTTGCCGACCGCCTCAACAACGTAGAAACCTCTGCCATCCGCGAACTGTTCAAGCTGCTGGGCAAGCCCGGCATCATCAGCTTTGCCGGCGGCTTTCCCGACAGCGCCATGTTCGACGTGGCCGGCATCCAGGAAGCCGTCAATCAGGCCCTGACGGAAGAACCCGGCGCCGCGCTGCAATACGGCGCCACCGAAGGCTACAACCCGCTGCGCGAACAGCTCGCCGCCTTCATGGGCAGCAAGGGCGTGAGCGTGGAGCCCGACGGCCTGATCGTCACCACCGGCAGCCAGCAGGCGCTGGACCTGCTGGGCAAAACCATGATCGACCCCGGCGACAAGGTGATCGTCGAAGGCCCGACCTTCCTGGCCACCATCCAGTGCTTTCGGCTTTACGGCGCCGACCTGGTCAGCGCCCCGGTGGACGCCAACGGCGTGGACACCGACGCGCTGGAAAAACTCATGGCTGAGCACAAACCCAAGTTTGTGTACCTGATTCCCACCTTCGGCAACCCCAGCGGCGCCATGCTGAGCCTGGAGCGCCGCAAGAAAGTGCTGGCCCTCGCCGTCAAGTACAACACCCTGATCGTCGAGGACGACCCGTACGGCGACCTCTACTTCAACGAAGCGCCACCGCCGTCCATCCTGAGCTTGTCGAAGGACGTGCCCGGCAGCCGCGAACTGATCGCCCATTGCGGCAGCATGAGCAAGGTGCTGAGCCCCGGCCTGCGCGTGGGCTGGATGATTGGCCCCGCCGAGTTGCTGGCCAAGGCCACCATGTGCAAGCAGTTCAGCGACGCACACACCAGCACCTTTGCCCAGGCCACCGCCGCGCAATACCTCAAAGCCGGCCGCATGCCCGCCACCCTGGCCCGCGTGCGCAAGGTGTACGGCGAACGCGCCGTGGCGATGGGCGCCGCGCTCAAGCGCGAGCTGGGTGATGCGGTGGAGTTCACGCAACCGCAAGGCGGCTTGTTCTTCTGGGCCCGGCTCACGGGTGCGGGTGGCAAGACCAAAGACGCCGGCGAGTTTGCGAAGAGGGCGATTGAGCAGGGCGTGGCGTTTGTGCCGGGGGCGCCGTTTTATGCGGGTAAGCCGGACATGGCTACCTTCAGGCTTAGTTTTGCTACAGCGGATGTGGGGAAGATTGAAGAGGGTGTTGGAAGGCTGGGTAAAGCGCTTTGAACCAAATGGCTGGCTTGGCGGATACCGGGGGTGTCTGAATTTCTGTGTGTGAGGCGAGATTGCCTGCCCGAGGTTTGGG
>NZ_JAQSDN010000062.1 GCF_029945925.1 Polaromonas sp.
ATGGCGGCAACGAGAGTTTACACATGTTTCGTTATTTATGTGTCAATGTACTAGTACTGCAGCACGGAAGTAGCGAAACAAAATGAAAGTGATGACTTCGTGCCCAGGGCAAGGCGCAAGCCGCAGCGAAGGCTGTGCGCCTTCGCAAGGATTGCAACGCCGCCATGGGTGCGAAGGCGCGCTTTCATGTTTCGATATTTTCGGGTTGCAGTACCAGGGATCTTTCCAATTACACGACAGTGAATTGGGCCGCCTTCACCCTCGCCCTTTGTGAGAGGGCCGGGGTGAGGGAGGGGGCGGCGCGGGCACAATAGCCGCTCCCGCACAACGCCCCGACTTCTTCCCATGCACACCACCGCCCTTGTCCTGTTCTCTGGTGGGCAGGACTCCACCACCTGCCTGGCCCAGGCGCTGTCGAAATACGAACGTGTGGAAACCGTGGGTTTCGACTACGGCCAGCGCCACAGCGTCGAGTTGCAGGCGCGGCTGGTGGTGCTGCGCGAGATCCGGTCGCAGTTTCCGCAGTGGGCGCACAAACTTGGTGAAGACCACCTGCTGGACCTTGCCGTGCTGGGCCAGGTCAGCGAAAGCTCGCTGACGCGCGACACGGCTTTCAGGATGGAGAGTTCGGGCCTGCCCAACACTTTTGTGCCGGGGCGCAACCTGCTGTTCCTGACGCTGGCGGCGGCGCTGGCCTACCGGCGCGACCTGCAGGTGCTGGTCACCGGGGTCTGCGAAACCGATTTCTCCGGCTACCCCGACTGCCGCGACGACACCATGAAAGCCATGCAGCTTGCCTTGTCGCTGGGCATGGACAAACGCTTCCTGATCGAGACACCCCTGATGTGGATAGACAAGGCGGCGACCTGGGCACTGGCCGAGGCGCTGGGCGGCCGGCCGCTGGTTCAACTCATCATCGAACATACGCACACCTGCTACCTTGGCGACCGCACGCACCGCCACGCCTGGGGTTATGGCTGCGGTCAGTGCCCGGCCTGCGAGTTGCGCTTGCGGGGTTATGCGGCCTATGCGGCCGCGCCGGCCGGGCGCTGATCAGGCGCGGGTTTCCGTCAGCCGGTACAGCGCCGGTGCGCCTTCCGGCAGTTTTTCAAGCTCCCAGCGCTTGCCGTGAAACGCTGCCACCGTGGGTCGATGTGCTATGGAAACAATAGCGCCTCCCGCTTGCCGGGTCTGGGCCAGCAGCCGTTCGTACAGTGTTTTTTCCGCGTCCTCGTCGAGCGCGCTGGTGGCTTCGTCGGCAAACAGCCAGGCCGGCTTTTTCAGCAGCACGCGGGCAATCGCCAGGCGCTGCTGCTCCCCGCCCGAGAGTTTCTGGCTCCAGGCGTCCTCGTCATCGAGGCGCTGCGTCAGCTTGGGAAGCAGTGCTTCTTCCAGTGCCTGCCGCAGTTGCGCGTCGCTGTAGCTGGCGGCCGGTTGGGGGTAGGCCAGCGCATCGCGCAGGCTGCCGTTCGGGAAGTAGGGGCGTTGCGGGATGAACATGGTGTTGGCCGGCAGACGGGTAGAGCCGCGGCTGAAGGGCCAGATGCCGGCCAGCGCGCGAAACAGCGTCGATTTGCCGCTGCCCGACGGGCCCTTGATCAACACGTTCTCGCCCGCTTCGGCATGCAGCGAGACGCCTTCCAGCAGCACCGCCCCGGTGGGCAGCGCCAGCGTCAGGTCCTGCGTTTCCAGGCTGGTGGCGGATTCGTCGGTTGCTACTGAATTCATAGCTGTCTGCGCCCGCTGCGCCTGGGTCAGGGCCGTAAAACTCTCTTCAAAACTGGTCAGCCGGTCGGTCGTGGCGCGCCAGGCGGCCAGGCTGCTGTAGTTGTCGACAAACCAGCTCAACGAGTCCTGCACGCGGCCGAAGGCCGACGAGATCTGCATCAGCTGCCCGAGCTGGATGGCGCCGCTGAAAAAGCGCGGGGCGGCCACGACAAAGGGAAAAACCACGGCGGCCTGGCCAAAGAAGTTGGTGAACCAGATCAGGTTTTTCTGTTTCTTGATCAGGGTCAGGTAGTTGCCCAGCACGGTGGAAAAGCGGCTTTCCAGGTGCACGCGCTCGACGGCCTCGCCCTTGTCGAGCGCAATCGATTCGCTGTACTCGCGCACCCGCACGAGGTGGTGGCGGAAGTCGGCCTCGTAACGCTGCTGCAGGAAATTGAGCCGGATCTGCGGCCGGCCGATATAGTGCGTGATGATGCTGCCGGCCGCGCAGTACAGCACCGCCATCCAGACCATGAAGCCGGGAATGTTGTAGCTGGTGCCGCCCAGCGTGAAGCCAAACGGCCCCGACAGGCTCCACAGGATGCCGACAAAACTCAGCAGCGTCACCACGGCATTGAGCAGGCCCATGCTCAGGGAGATGGTGTAGGTGGTGAACAGGTTGAGGTCTTCCTGGATGCGCTGGTCGGGGTTGTCCGGTGCGGCCGTGCTGTTGCCGCCATTGCCATTGGTGCCACTACTCGCATAACGGGCCAGCTCCATCCGGTAGAAGGCGTGGTCGGCCAGCCAGCGCTGCAGGTAGTGGGCCGTCATCCAGGCGCGCCAGCGGATTTCCAGCAGCTGCGTCAGGTAAAAGCGGTAGACCGCGATGATGATGAAGGCAAAGGCCAGGTAGGTGAAGCGCCCGAGCTGCTCCCAGAACACCGGCTGGTTCTTGTCCTGCAGCGCGTCGTAGAACACCCGGTTCCATTCATTGATCAGCACCAGCATGTACACCGCGCCGAGGTTGAGCAGCACGATGGCGACCAGCAGCCCGCGCGCCCTCCATTTGTCCTCGGACGCGAAGTAGGGCCGTGTCAGCGCCCAGGCCTTGCGGCAGAAGTCCTGGAAGGCGGCGAACTTGCCGTGCACGGTGGGGACCAGGGGCGTCAGGGGCATGGAAGTCATCCTTGGAGGAGGCGGAAATGGAAGCCAGTGTAGTGCCGCGCCCTGTCGCGCGAGTGAACATCCGCAGCGCGGGAACTCGCTAGCATGCCGGCATGAACACCTCCACGTCCCCTTCCCCCGAAGGCAGCATCGACTGCACCGTGCGCGGCCCCTTGCTGCTGATCGCCATCAACCGTCCGGCCAAGCGCAACGGCTTCACGCCGAAGATGTTCCGCGAGCTTGGCCAGGCTTACACGCGCCTCGATGACGACCCTGCCTTGCGAGTGGGCGTGCTGTACGCGCTGGGCGAGCACTTCACCGCCGGGCTGGACCTGCCGACGATCGCGCCGCTGATGCAGCGCGGCGAAAAAGCCGTGCCGCTGGGCCTTGTCGATCCGCTGGACCTGGGCATGGAAGGTTACCGCCGCCGCAGCAAACCCATGGTGGTCGCGGTGCAGGGCATCACCTACACGCTGGGCATCGAGCTGATGCTGGCGGCCGACATCGTGGTGGCCGCCGACGACTGCCGCTTCTCGCAGCTCGAAGTGAAACGCGGCATCATGGCCACCGGCGGCGCCACGCTGCGCATGGCCGAACGTGCCGGCCTGGGCAATGCGCTGCTGCACCTGCTGACCGGCGACGAGTTCGGCAGTGCCGAGGCCCTGCGGCTGAACTTCGTGCAGAAGGTGGTGCCCGCCGGTCAGGCGCTGGACGAGGCCCTGCGGATTGCCGACGCCATTGCCGCCCAGGCGCCGCTGGCGGTGGTGGCCACGCGAAAAAATGCGCTCAAGGCGGTGGAACACGGCCCGGTGCTGGCCATGCAGGACTTCATCGCGGTGCAGCAAGGCCTGTCGCGCAGTGAAGACGCGGCGGAGGGGGTGCGCTCGTTTGTTGAAAAGCGGCCGGCGCGGTTTGTGGGGCGTTAGGCCTTATCTGTCATCCCGGGCGTGACCCGGGATCCATGCCGCATGAACTACCGGCCTATCGGTCTGCAGGCATGGATTGCGGATCAAGTCCGCAATGACAAACCTTTGGCAATGCGGTCTCACGATAGCTGGTTGGACACGCCGCTGACCACATGCCCCGAAGGCACATGTTGCGAAGCCGAATCGACATGGCCGGTCTGGTCGTCGAAGAAGAAGTCGGGCTCGAACTCGCGCAGGAATTCGCCCTTGGCCAGGCCGCCGAGAAACATGGCTTCGTCGACCTCGATGTTCCAGTCCATCAGTGTGCGGATCGCGCGCTCGTGCGCCGGCGCGCTGCGCGCCGTGACCAGCGCCGTGCGTATGCGCATGCGCGAGGTGCCCACCTGCTGCAGCCGGTGCAGCGCTTCGAGCAGCGGCTTGAAGGGGCCGGCCAGCAGCGGCTGCGTGGCCTTGTCGCGTTCATGCGCCTGGAAGGCCGACAGGCCGTGCGACTGGAACACACGTTCGGCCTCGTCGGAAAAAATCACCGCGTCGCCGTCAAACGCGATGCGCACTTCATGGGGGTGCTGGTCGCTGGCATGGGCCGACTGCGGATAAACCTGCGCGGCTGGCACGCCGGCGGCCAGCGCCTCGCGCACATCGCTGAGGTGGGTCGACAAAAACAGGTTGGCATGCAGGGGTTTCAGGTAGCGCCAAGGCGGCTCCCCGCGGTTGAAGGTGCCGCGCTGGATGGCCAGCCCGTAGTGCTGGGCCGAGCGGAACACCCGCATGCCCGAGACCGGGTCGTTGCGTGAGAGGATCACGACCTCGACGCGCTGGGCCAGCTTGGCGGCGCTTGATGCGTCGTCCAGGCTGTCGGGCGCGTCGTTGAAAGCCAGCAGTTTTTTGACCAGCGAAAAGGCCACGCCGGGTTTGGCCGGCACGTCGAGCCGGTCCAGCTGCAGCTGCATGTAGGCGGCATCGCGTTTGGTGCCGGGCGCGGGCGGCTGGCCCAGGCCGTCTTCGAACACCCGGTTTTCTTCCTCAAAATCAAACAGTGCGCGCGATGAAATCGCCACCACCAGTTGTCCGTCGAGAGTTGCTGCCATGAGGGTTACCTGTTTACTGCGGGGATGGATTCAACGATAGCTCAAGTGTGCGCCATTGCCCGCACGCCACGCCCTCGGGCGGCCACTGGTCGGCACGTGTGACTTCGCGGATGCCGCCGGCCAGCAGCTGCGCGGCCCGGATGATGCCGGCGTGGGTGATCCAGACGGTGGGCGGCCCGGCCGGCAGTTCATCGAAAGCCCGGGCCACGCGCGCCATCACGGCGCGCACACTTTCGCCATGGCCGCCAACGGCGTGGCCGGCAAAGTCGGCCGTCCAGGCGTCGAACTCGCTGCGCGTGATGTCGCTCCAGCGCCGGCCTTCCCAGGCGCCGAAGTTCATTTCCTGCAGCCGGGCATCGGTTTGAAGGGTCAAATCGGGCCGCAGCCCAAGCAGCGCCTGCGCAAGCAGCTCACATCTTTGTAGCGGCGAGGTGCTGATGCGTGCACCGCCGGGAAGCACGGCGGCCAGGGCCGCGGCGCTGTGTTGCGTCGCTGCCCGGTCCGCCGCCACATCCAGCGCGCCGTAACAGGTGCCCGGCGCCAGCAGGACCTGGGCGTGGCGCACCAGCCAGAGGGTCATGCCGTTTCCGGCATGAGGCCGCGAGACGCGGCAATTTTCCGCAGGGCCGTCCCAAGGAAAATTAGCCCCCCTGGGGGGCAGAGAGCTACACGCAGTGACGCGAACGTGGGGGCCATGTTTACAAGGCGATGGCCAGGCCGAGGTAAAAGGCGATCTCGCAGACCTGCTGCGTGGCGCCCAGGCAGTCGCCGGTGAAACCCTGCAGGCGGCGGGTGAACAGTCGGCCCATCCACAACAGGGCAATCACGGAGAAGCTGCAGGCTACTATCAAAGTCATAGCTGGCAGCGCATAACTGGCAAGGGCCAGGGCCGAAAATGACCATACAAACGCCACCCCCAGGCTGGTCAGCGTGATCTGGTCGGCCAGCGGTTTGGACTTGGAGCCCGCAGCATCGCCGACATGCGGCAGCGCGCGGATCAGCAGCAGCGGCAGGGTGCGCGAGACCACATGCGCGGCAAACAGGGCCGCGGCGACCAGCCAGCCGTCCAGGGGCAGGTCGGCAGGCGCTTCTTCCACGCCGGACAGGGCGGCTTCGATCGAGCCGAGCAGCGCCAACAGCGCCACCTTGCCCAGCAACGCGAGTACCAGCGCCATCGCGCCAAAAGCGCCGACCCGTGAGTCCTTCATGATCTCCAGGGCGCGGTCCCTCTCGTAACTGCCACCCAGGCCGTCCGTCACGTCGGCCAGCCCGTCTTCGTGAAAGCCGCCGGTCAGCAGCACCGTCGCCACCGTGGACAGGACGGCGGCCACCAGCGGTGCGAAGTTGGTGGCGGGCAGCAGCGCCAGCAGCAGGCTGTACACGCCGGCCGCCACGGCACCGACCAGCCAGCCGATGCCGGGGAAGTGCGCGGCACTGGCGCGCAGCATGGCCGGGCTGTAGCCGACCCAGTTGGCCAGGCGCCCCGTGACCGGAATGCGGGTGAAAAACTGGACGGCCAGCAGGTAGTGACGCAGGAACTGGCTCATAACTCAGTACTGCTTGCTTGTGTTAATCCCATGGTGCTGGAACGGCAACGGCGTTTAGCTGTCATTGCGGGCTTGACCCGCAATCCATGCTGGATCACTACAGCTGTTGGTAGAGGCGGCATGGATCCCGGATCGAGTCCGGGATGACAAACCAGGCGCATGGGCATCGGTCATGAACTGTTATTCCCTCGTTTTACCGCTGACCCCGGCCGAATCAAAACTCGCCATCTCGGCCATGAACAGCGCCGCCGACTGCAGCAGCGGCCAGGCGAGCAGGGCACCCGTGCCTTCGCCCAGGCGCATGTCCAGGTTGAGCAGCGGCACCGCCTTCAGGTGGTCCAGCAGCAGGTGGTGGCCGCGCTCGGCCGAACGGTGGCAAAACACCAGGTAGTCCAACACCTGCGGCACCAGGGCGCGCGCCACCAGCGCGGCCGCGCCGGCAATAAAGCCGTCGACCAGCACCACGCGGCGCTCGCTGGCGGCCTGCAGCATGGCGCCGGCCATCATGGCGATTTCAAAGCCGCCCAACGCCGCCAGCACGGCCAGCGGCTCATGCACATCGGCGTGGCGGTCCAGGGCACGCTGCAGCACGGCCTGTTTGTGCGCCAGTTGCGCATCGTCCAGCCCCGTGCCGCGCCCGACCACGTCGCTGATCGGCAGGCCGGCCCGCCGCGCCAGCAGCAGGGCGGCGGGCGAGGTGTTGGCAATGCCCATCTCGCCAAAGGCCACGACGTTGCCGGGCAGGCCCTGCATGACATCCATGCCGGCTTGCAGCGCGGCGTGGGCCTGGGCCAGCGACATGGCGGGACCCTCGCACATGTTGTGTGTACCGGGCGCTATTTTTCGCTGTTGCAGTTGCGGGTGATCGGCCAGGTCGGCGGCCACGCCGGCGTCCACCACCTGCAGGGCAAAACCGTGCTGGCGTGCAAACACATTGATGGCGGCACCGCCTGCCAGCATGTTGCCCACCATCTGCACCGTCACGGCCTGCGGAAAGGCCGACACGCCCTCGCTGGCAATGCCGTGGTCGGCGGCAAACACCACCATTTGCGGCGACTCGAAGGTGATGGCCTCGCTGCGCTGGATCAGGCCGAGCTGCAGCGCCAGCGTTTCAAGCTGGCCCAGCGCGCCCAGCGGCTTGGTTTTCTGGTCGATTTTGTGCTGCAGCCGGGCGGCCAGCGCGGCGTCGGCGGTCGGTTCAATCGCGGGCAGGAGAAGTGTCTTGTTGTCGGTCATCGGTGATTTTCTGGAGGCAGGCGGGGCAAAAGCAGGATGCCTCTGACGTGCCGATGGAGGAAGACGTGCTGGAGGGAACGGGCACGACATGGGGCAGCTTGACGCACCAGCATTCGGCGTCCGCTCCCACCATGCCGCAGCGAAAAGTCGCACCGCAACGGGGGCACGATGAATTGGAGGGAACGGATGCGCCTGCCGCAGTCATCGCCAGGCCCGTCAGCTCTGCAGAAACAGCCGGTAGACCGGGTTGTCGGTCTCTTCCACATGCGGGTAGCCCAGGGTGTCGAGAAAGGCCTTGAAAGCCTTGTTGTCGGCCTTGGGCACCTGCAGTCCGACCAGGATGCGGCCATAGTCGGCGCCCTGGTTGCGGTAGTGAAAGAGGCTGATGTTCCAGCCCGGCTTCATGGCGCCCAGAAACTTCATCAGCGCCCCGGGCCGCTCGGGAAACACAAAGCGCAGCAGGCGTTCGTCTTTGGACAGCGCGGTGTGCCCGCCCACCATGTGGCGGATGTGTTCCTTGGCCAGGTCGTCATGGGTCAGGTCGAGCGTCTTGAAACCGTGTTTGCTGAAGTTGCCGGCGATTCTGGTGCTCTCGCCCTTGCCGTGGGTCGTCAGGCCGACGAACACATGGGCCTGGCTGGCATCGCTGATGCGGTAGTTGAACTCGGTCACGCTGCGCGGGCCGCCGGGCAGCTCGCCGATCAGTTCGCAAAAGCGCCGGAAGCTGCCGCGCTCTTCGGGAATCGTCACCGCAAACAGCGCCTCGCGTTCCTCGCCGACCTCGGCACGTTCGGCGACAAAACGCAGGCGGTCGAAATTCATGTTCGCGCCGCACAGAATCGCCGCGTAGGTCTCGCCTTTGGTCTTGTGCGTGGCCACGTACTGCTTGATGGCGGCCACGCTCATCGCGCCCGAGGGTTCGACAATGCTGCGCGTGTCGATGAACACGTCCTTGATCGCGGCGCAGACGGCATCGGTGTCCACCGTGATGAATTCATCGACCAGCTCGCGGCTGATGCGAAAGGTTTCCTCACCCACCAGCTTGACGGCGGTGCCGTCGGCGAACAGGCCCACATCGGGCAGCGTGACACGTTTGCCAGCGCCGACCGATTGGGCCATTGCGTCGGAGTCGTTCATCTGCACGCCGATGATCCTGACTTCGGGACGCACCGCCTTGATGTAGTTGGCGACGCCGGAAATCAGCCCGCCGCCGCCTATGGCCACAAACACCGCGTCGAGCGAGCCTTTGCCGATGGTCTGGATCTGGCGCAGGATTTCCATGGCAATCGTGCCCTGGCCGGCAATCACGTCCGGATCGTCGAACGGGTGCACAAAGGTCAGGCCGTTCTTTTTTTCCAGCGCGACGGCATGCAGGTGGGCGTCCGAGTAGCTGTCGCCGTGCAGGATCACCTCGCCACCCAGGGCCCTGACGGCATCGACCTTGACCTGCGGCGTCGTCACCGGCATCACGATCATCGCGCGCACACCGAGCTTGTGCGCACCGAGCGCCACGCCCTGCGCATGGTTGCCGGCCGAGGCGCAGATGACGCCTTTCTTGAGCTGGGCCGGGCTCAGGTGCGCCATCTTGTTGTAGGCGCCGCGCAGCTTGAAGCTGAACACCGGTTGCTGGTCTTCCCGCTTGAGCAGCACGGTGTTGTGCACCCGGCGGCTGAGGTTTTTCGCCGGCTCCAGGGCGGATTCCACCGCCACGTCGTAGACACGTGCGGTCAGGATTTTTTTCAGGTAGTCGGCGGGCGTGAGCGCCCCGGCGGCGGATGGCTTGGGGGTGCCGGGTGACCGGCGGGTAACGGGTTTGGGGGGGGTGGGCATGTGTTTTTCTCGCAACCCGACATCATAGTGGGCAAGAAAAAAGGCCCAGACCTTGCGGTCTGGGCCTGTAAATCCACCCTTTCAGGGATGGAGGAGACAAACATTGCATGAAAACAAAGGGTGTGTTCATGCGATGATTTCAGTATAGCGGAGGCATGTTGCGCTGCAACAATGTTTTGTTGCGAAAAATAAACACTCGCCGCTACTTTTGACAACTATTTCTGACTTTTGAGGATGGCAATTCATGGAATGCACAGTGAGCTGGACCGGCCCCAACACCGCCACGGGGACAACAACAACCTCTGGCTCGGCCATGAGTTTTCTGGCAACCACAGGCAGCGGCCATACGCTGGTGATGGATGGCGCGCCCGACGCCGCCAAGCCGGAAAACGGCGGCGCCAACCTGGCGCCGCGCCCGATGGAAACCGTGCTCGCCGGCACCGGCGGCTGCACCGCCTACGATGTGGTGCTGATCCTCAAACGCGGCCGCCACGATGTGCGCGGCTGCACGGTCAGGCTGACGTCCGAACGGGCCGAGGCCGACCCCAAGGTGTTCACGAAAATCCACATGCATTTTGTCGTGGCGGGAAGCGGTATCGCGGCCAGCGCGGTGGAACGCGCGATTGCCATGAGCCACGAAAAGTACTGCTCGGCCACCATCATGCTCGGCAAAACGGCCGACATCACCACCAGTTTTGAGTTGATCGAAGCCTGAGCTTTATTAACTCCTCAGGTAGTTTGGGCTGGTTTTACTCCCTCTCCCCCTGGGAGAGGGCGGGGGTGAGGGCAAACGGCGTGTGCGTAGAGCTATCGTCTGTTGTGGCTTGCTGGCCCTCACCCCAACCCTCTCCCAGAGGGCGAGGGAGCAAGAAAAGCGCGCTGCAGCGGCGACCTGAGTAGGTACGAGTTTTAAGCAAAATCGGGCCGCAGCCCGTGTCTATAAAGCGTTGTAAGCTACTGAAAATATAGCAACTAGAGGTAGTGCGCGGTTGTCGTCATGACTTTGGCGGAAGCCCGCATCAGCGCCTTGACCGGCGCGGGAAGCGCCAATGCCCCGGCACCTTGCGCCTCCTGCGCATGACGCGCTTCGTCGTCCTTCATCTGCGCCACGATGGCGCGCGAGGCATGGTCGCCTTCCGGCAGGCGTTCCAGGTGGCTGGCCAGATGCGTTTCGACCTGCCGCTCCGTCTCGACCACAAAACCCAGGCTGACCCGGTCACCGAGACGGCCCGCCAGCAGGCCCAGCCCGAAAGCCCCGGCATACCACAGCGGGTTCAGCAGGGAGGGGCGGGCGCCGAGTTCATCGAGCCGCTCACGTGTCCAGGCCAAGTGGTCGCCTTCCTCCTTGCTGGCCTCCAGGAACTGCTGGCGCAAAACGGGATTGCGTGTGCTCAGGGCTTGCGAGGCGTACAGCGCCTGCGCACAGACCTCGCCGACATGGTTGACCCGCATCAGCGCGCCGGCCAGCGACTTGTCCGCGGCGCTCAGCTCGGTGTCTTGGGCCGGCACAGTCGGGCATGTCCGGCTGGCACGGGGCTTGGCAAACAGGGTGCGCAGGGCGCTGTCGGCGGAAGTGAGCAGGGCATCCATGGTGGTATTTATCGCTGGTCAGTGGGCGGAAGGGCAGATGAAAGTTTATCCAGTCGCGCTTCAAGCTGGCGGACACGTTCCCCGAGGGAGGCGGCCAGCGCGGCTTTTTCGGCGGGCAACCGGTTTTGAACGCCAGGTGATTTTGCCGTGGGTTCAGGCGTGGGCGAGGGCGTCAACCGCGCCACTTCCTGGCCGCGCCGGGTGATGCAGAAGGCCTCGCCACGTTCAACCGCGGCGATGAGCCTCGAAAAATTCTGGTTGGCGTCGCGCAGCGAGATCAGCTGGAATGTCATGGGGAAGGTGGGCCGGAAAGTTATTGATCGCGGCTATCTTTTTGTCCAGATGATTTTTGTAAATGTAGTACAAATTGTAGTACATGAGTATTGAGGGCCGCCAGCTTTTGGAAGACGAATAAATGCCGCGCAAGGGGTTTTTGCGTTTGTTGCAGGGGTGCAACGGAATTGAATTTATCGGGCCAATTCCTTTGCGAAAGCTCTCAGCCTCTGGTGCAATACATACAACTTCCTAAATGGAGGTTGGCCCGGGGATCCAAAATCCTGGAGCCCTATGTTTAACCTTGGAGAAACTCGCAATGAAAAAATCCCTAGTCGCTTTGGCTATCCTGGCTGCTGCTGGCGTGGCTTCGGCCCAATCTTCCGTGACCCTGTTCGGCGTTGTTGACGTGAACTACGCTCACGGCTCCGGTTCCGGCGTTGGTTCTTCCAGCAAGAGCCAGATCACCGACTCTGGTTACAACTCCAGCCGTATCGGCTTCCGTGGTACGGAAGATCTCGGCGGCGGCATGTCTGCTTCTTTCTGGCTCGAAGCCGGCGTCAACCCTGACAACGGTACTGGCGATGCCACCAACACCAACAACCAAACCACTGGCGCGTCCACTGGTAACGGTCTGACTTTCAACCGTCGTTCGACGGTCAGCCTGGCCAGCGGCCTGGGTGAACTGCGTCTGGGCCGTGACTACACGCCACAGTTCTGGAACCAGACCGTGTTTGATCCGTTCGGCACCAACGGTGTGGGCACCACCCAGACCCTGAATTCTGGCGGCGCCCTGATGGGCTCGGTCGGTGTTCGCGCTTCCAACAGCGTGGGTTACTTCCTGCCAGGCAACCTGGGCGGCTTCTACGGCCAGTTCCAAACCTACATGGGTGAGAACAACAAGAACGGCCTCGCCACTGAAAAAGACGGCAACGGTTCTGCCATCCGTCTCGGTTACGCCAATGGCCCGGTCAACGTCGCTCTGGCAACGTCCAGCACCAGGTACGCTGCTACTGCTACCACCGGCAAGGTCAAGACCACCAACCTCGGCGGTTCGTATGACTTCGGTGTTGCCCAAGCCATGGCTTTGGTGACCCGTGACAAAGTCGCATCCACCCCCACCTCGGTGACGGGCAAAGGCGCTTTGATCGGTGCTTTGGTTCCCATGGGTGCCGGCCAGATCCGTGTGGCTTACTCCACCTACAAAACCGACGCAGCGACTACGCCTAAGTCCAAAAAATGGGCTCTGGGTTATGTGCACAACCTGTCCAAGCGTACGGCTCTGTACACCACGTTTGCTCGCGTGACCAACAGCGGCGGCGCATCCCAGGCTCTGAACGGCGCCGTGACCGCAGCGAACAACCGTTCGACCGGTTACGACTTCGGTATCAAGCACTCCTTCTAATTGATGGCTGGTCTTGTGCCAGCTTCAATCAAGAGAGTTCAAAAAGCCGCCTTCGGGCGGCTTTTTTTTATGGGAAATGGAAATGCATGCCGTTATGGGGGAGATGCTGATGGCGCAGGTTGACAGGGTGCGATGGTGGGGTAGGTCGGGTTCTGGCGTGGTGTTATTGGTCTTGCTGCAACTGGCGGGCTGTGCATCGTTGATGCCGCCGGCTACCCCGGCCGATCCAGCAAGACTCAGCGTCACCCCTTGGGTGACTGCGTCCACCGGTAACCGGGTCACGCCAGGCTGGCGGCACCACTCTTTTCCGGGCAAGAAGCCCAGCCACTTTCGCTATGAGCGCAAGGACGGGCGCGAGGCGATGGCTGCAACTTCCAGCTCGTCTGCAAGCATGGTGCGCCAGGTGCTGCGCGTGGATCCAGATGATCTGGCCAGCCTGCGCTTTTCGTGGAAAGTGCCTGAGCTGATTGCGCAAGCAGACATGGCGTTGCGTGATGCCGATGATTCCCCGGTACGTGTGGTGCTGGTGTTCGAGGGTGATCGCAGCAAGTTTTCCAGCAAGAACGCCATGCTGTCCGAACTTGCACGTGCGTTGACCGGCGAGGAGTTGCCCTATGCAACACTGATGTACGTGTGGTGCAACACGCGCCCGCAGGGCACGGTGATTGTCAATCCGCGTACCGACAGGATACGCAAACTCGTCGTGGAATCCGGCGCCGGCAAGCTGCGCCAATGGGTCGACTACGAGCGCAATATTCGCGCTGACTATGAAAAGACTTTCGGCGAAGCGCCGGGCGCGCTGGTGGGCATAGGCATCATGACCGACAGTGACAACACGCGTTCGAATACCACGGCCTGGTACGGGCCGGTCACGCTCGACAAGGTCGCGCAAGCGCGCTAGCCGCTTGCCTGGCCTGAGAGTTGCAAGCGTCTGACGGGCGTGCACCCTGGGCGCACCGCCTTGGCCCTCGCGCAGGTTTGAAGGGGTTCAGTTCAGGGGAAATCCCTTGCTTTGTCCTGATGGGCCGGTTGTATATTTGGCGCTTACTTTCCAGAGGAAAACCATGAAATTCCATCCGCTTTTTATCGCTGCTGCTGCGGCCGCGTCATTTGCTGTTGTGCCTGCCGCGCAGGCCAAGACCTTCAAGTGGTCGAGCGCGAGCGACATCCCCACGTTCGACATCCACTCGCAGAACAATGCGCTGGGCAATGGCGTTCACGCGGCCGTTTACGATTCGCTGGTCTACTACAACAGCCGCACCTTCAAGGTGGAGCCCCAACTCGCCACGTCCTGGCGTGACGTCTCGCCGACGCAGGTCCGCTTTACCTTGCGTTCCGGAGTGAAGTTCAGTGACGGCACACCACTCACGGCGGATGACGTGGTGTTCTCATTGACCCGTGCGACCGCCAAAACATCCAACTATGCGGTGTATACCCAGGGCATCGACAAGGTGGTCAAGGTCAACGATTCGACCGTGGACATCATGATGAAAGGTCCGAACCCGGTGCTGCTCAACCAGTTGACCGAGCTGCGCATCATGAGCAAGGCGTGGGCCGAGAAAAACAAGTCGACCGAGCCAAAAGACATCCGCGCCAAGGACGAAACCTTTGCGCACCGCAATGCCATGGGCACCGGCCCGTTCATGGTCAAGGAGTGGCAGCCTGACCAGAAGCTGGTTCTTGTTTCCAATCCTAATTACTGGGGCAAGAACGAGTCCAACGTGACTGAAGTTGTCTACACGCCGATCAAATCGGAAGCCACCCGGGTTGCCGCCCTGCTGTCGGGCGAAGTCGATTTTGTGCTTGACCCCAGCATCCAGGATCTGGGCCGGCTGCGCAGCACCGGCAATCTCAAGGTCATCGACGGCATCGAGAACCGCACCATCTTTTTCGGCATGGACCAGTTCCGTGAGGAGTTGCCGGGTTCCAACATCAAGGGCAAAAATCCGCTGAAGGACCAGCGCGTGCGCATGGCCTTGTACCAGGCGATTGACATCAGCGCCATCAACCGCGTCACCATGCGCGGCCTGAGCCAGCCGACGGGCGCGATTGTGGCGCCGCAGGTCAACGGCTGGACCGAGGGTGTCCACAAGCGCCACCCGCATGACCCCGAGGCGTCGAAGAAGCTGCTCGCCCAGGCCGGTTACCCCAATGGGTTCGAGGTGGATTTTGCCTGCCCGAACAACCGCTACATCAATGACGAGGAAATCTGCCAGGCTGTGACTGCGATGTGGGCCCGGGCCGGCGTGAAAGCCAAGCTGCGCACCTTGCCGCTGGTCACCTATTTCCCGATGATCCAGCGCTACGAAGCCAGCATCTACATGCTGGGCTGGGGGGTGCCGACCTTTGATGCGCTTTACAGCCTGCAGTCGCTGGTCCGCAGCGTGGGCACCGGCGGTGATGGCAACTACAACGTGGGCCGCTACAGCAACCCGCGCATGGACTACATCGTGGACCGTGTGAAGGTGGAAACCGATTTGCCGGTGCGCAACCGCCTGCTGACCGAGGCCCTGCAGCTGTCGAACGACACGGTCTCGCATATTCCGCTGCACAACCAGATCATTCCCTGGGCAATGAAGAAAAACATTGATGTCGTGCACCGCGCCGACAACCGGCTCGACTGGCGGCTGATCAAGGTCAATTGAGCGTGCCATCAAAGAGGGCCTTCCGGGGCCCTTTTTTGCAGTTCTTTTCTTTAGGCCTAAAGGAAATCCCGGTGTCGGCACAGTGCTTGCTCTGCTAGCATTGACTCTCGCTCAAAACCATACCCCCGAATGTTTGCATTTATTCTCCGTCGCCTGCTTCAGGCTGTGATCGTGATGGTTGCTGTGGCCTTTATTGCATTCATGCTGTTCCAGTATGTCGGCGATCCGGTGGTGTTTCTGCTTGGGCAGGATGCGCAGCCTGACCAGATTGCGCAGCTGCGCGCCGATCTGGGGCTGGACAAGCCCTTTTTCGTGCAGTTCGGCCACTTTCTGGTCAATGCCGTGCAGGGCGAGTTCGGTCTGAGCCTGCGCCAGGGGGCCAAGGTTTCGCGCCTGATTGCCGAGCGTTTCCCGGCGACGCTGGAACTGGCGCTGGTGGCCGCCGTCATGGCGCTGGTGATCGGTGTACCGATGGGTGTGTATGCAGCCCTGCGCCGCGGGACTTTTTTGAGCCAGCTGCTCATGACGGTGTCGCTGGTGGGTGTGTCGCTCCCGACCTTCCTGATCGGGATCCTGCTGATTCTGGCTTTCTCCGTGGGCCTCGGCTGGTTCCCCAGTTTCGGACGTGGCAACGTGGTGCAGATGGGCTGGTGGAGCAGCGGCCTGCTGACGGCCAAGGGCTGGCACCATATCGTGCTTCCGGCCGTGACACTGGCGATTTTCCAGCTCACGCTGATCATGCGGCTGGTCCGCGCCGAAATGCTGGAGGTGCTGCGCACCGACTACATCAAGTTTGCGCGCGCACGCGGCCTGTCCAACCGCGCCATCCATTTTGGGCACGCGCTCAAAAACACGCTGGTGCCGGTCATGACCATCACCGGCCTGCAACTGGGCGGCCTGATTGCCTTCGCCATCATCACTGAGACCGTTTTTCAGTGGCCGGGCATGGGCCTGCTCTTCATCCAGGCGGTCACTTTCGCCGACATCCCCGTGATGGCCGCCTACCTGTGCCTGATTGCACTGATTTTTGTCGTGATCAACCTGGTGGTTGACCTGCTGTATTTTGTGGTGGACCCACGCTTGCGCGTGGGTACGGCGGGGGGTCACTGATGTTGTCACCCCGGCCTGCTCCGGTGCTCAAGGCCAACGGCCGCGCCTTCGCGCAAATCAGCGAGTTCCATCCTGAAATCACGGCGTTTCGCCGTGACCTGCATGCCCACCCGGAACTCGGTTTTGAAGAGCTCTATACCAGCGCCCGCGTGAAGGAAGCGCTGCAGCGCTGCGGCGTGGACGAGGTGCATACCGGCATCGGCAGGACCGGGCTGGTGGCCGTCATCAAGGGCCAGCAGAGCAGCAGCGGAAAAATGATCGGCTTGCGTGCCGACATGGACGCGTTGCCGATGACGGAGCACAACGACTTTGCCTGGAAATCCTCGCGGGCCGGCATGATGCACGGTTGCGGCCATGACGGGCATGTTGCCATGCTGGTGGGCGCGGCCCGCTACCTGGCGGCCTCGCGCAATTTCGATGGTACGGCCGTGCTGATTTTTCAGCCCGGCGAAGAAGGGTTTGCCGGCGCCCGCGTCATGATTGAAGACGGTCTGTTCGACCGGTTCCCGGTGCAGGCGGTTTACGGCATGCACAACTGGCCGTCCATGAAGCCGGGCACAGTGGGCATCAACCCGGGGCCCATGATGGCCGCGGCTGACCGCATCACCATCGACATCACCGGCCGGGGCGGCCATGGCGCCCACGCCTACATGACGGTCGATCCGGTGCTGGTGGCGGGGCACATCATCACGGCGGTGCAAAGCATTGTCTCGCGCAACGTCAAGCCGATTGACAGCGCCGTGATCAGCCTGTGCGCGATGCACGCCGGCGACATGGGTGCCTTCAGCGTGGTGCCGGGCAAGGCCACGCTGGTGGGAACGGTCCGCACCTTCAACCCGGACGTGCAGGACATGATCGAGCGCCGTCTCAACGAACTCTGCACCGCAGTCGCGCTCGGCTTTGGTGCAACCGCTGCCGTGCATTACGAGCGCATTTATCCGGCCACCATCAACTCGTTTGATGAGGCCATGTTTGCGGCCGATGTGGCGGAAACCCTGCTGGGCGAGGACCGTGTCGTGCGCGACATGGAGCCCAGCATGGGCGCCGAAGACTTTTCCTTCATGCTGCAGGTCAAACCCGGCGCGTACATGCGCATCGGCCAGGGCGCCGAAAACGGCGTCGGCAGCTGTTTTCTGCACAACAGCCGTTACGATTTCAACGACGACATCCTGCCGCTGGGTGCCGCCCTGCATGCCGGGCTGGTGGAGCAGTCCATGCCTTTGTTCGAGCCGCGCTGATTATTTTTTTGTTCAACAGGAGAGTCCCATGAATTTCACGAAAAAAGCCGCTTTTGCCCTTGTTGGTACAGCGCTGGCAGCTACAACTTTTGTAGCGTCCGCAGTGACCCTGCGGGTCGGAAACCAGGGTGATGCCCTCTCGCTGGACCCGCATTCGCTCAACGAATCCCTGCAACTGACGGTGGTGGGCAATGTGTATGAACCGCTGGTCACGCGCGACCGCAGCTACAAGCTCGCCCCCTCGCTGGCGACCGACTGGAAGCAGACGTCGCCGACGGTCTGGCGTTTCAACCTGCGCAAGGGCGTGCAGTTCCACGACGGCTCGCCGTTCACCGCGGACGATGTGATTTTCAGCTACGAACGCGCCAAGGGTGACGGCTCCGACATGAAGAGTTATGTCGGCCAGATCAAGGAAATCAAGAAAATCAACGATCACACGATCGACTTCGTGCTGAACAACCCCTTTCCGATCCTGCCCGAGCTGTTCACGCAGTGGCACATGATGAGCAAGAAGTGGTGTGAAACGAACCAGGCCACCAAACCGGTGGACCGCCGCAAAGGCATTGAAAACGCCGCGTCTTTCCGTGCCAACGGCACCGGCCCTTTCCGCGTGCGTGAGCGCCAGCCCAATGTCCGCACCACCTTTACCCGCAACGGCAACTACTGGGGCAAGATCGACGGCAATGTGGACGAAGTGGTCTTCAACGTCATCGGCAACAACAGCACCCGCGTCGCGGCCCTTCTGTCCGGCGAAATTGACGTGATGGAGCCGGTGCCGGTGCAGGACGTGGCCCGCATCAAGGGCAACGCCGAGCTCAAGGTGCTGCAAGGCCCCGAGCTGCGCATCATCTTCCTCGGCATGGACCAGAAGCGCGACGAACTGCAGTTCTCCAGCGTCAAGGGCAAAAATCCCTTCAAGGACAAGCGCGTTCGCCAGGCCTTCTACCAGGCCATCGACATCGAAGCCATCAAGAACCGTGTGATGCGCGGTGCGGCCACGCCGGTGGCCACGCTGCTGGCACCCGAGATCAAGGGTTATGCCCCCGACCTCGCCAAGCGCCTGCCGTTTGACGTGGAAGCCGCCAAGAAGCTGATGGCCGACGCAGGTTATGGTGCAGGGTTCGAGCTGAAGATGAACTGCCCGAACGACCGTTATGTCAACGACGGTGAAATCTGCCAGGCTGTGGCCGCAAATCTGTCGCGCATCGGGGTCAAGATCAATCTGGAAGCTGAAACCAAGGGCACCTACTTTCCGAAAATCCTGCGCCGTGACACCAGCTTCTACATGCTGGGCTGGACACCGAGCACGGTGGACGCCCACAACGTGCTCTACCCCATCCTGTCCACCCCGGGTGACGGTGGCCGCGGCCAGTTCAATCTGGGTGCTTACAGCAATGCCCGAATTGACCAGCTGACCGACCTGGTGGCTTCCGAGACCGATGACAAGAAGCGCAACGAGATGATCCACGAGGCGCTGAAGATCCATCAGGATGAGGTGGGCCATCTGCCGCTGCACCAGCAGGCGCTCAACTGGGCGTCCAGGAAGAACATTGAAATGGTTCAGTGGCCCGACAACGGCATGCCCTGGAAATACGTCAAAGTCAACAAGTAACAAGGGTTGATGAAAAGCGCGCTATTCCGATGGTGGGATGGCGACATCGGCTACAGCTTTCGCACCTCCCCGGTGGCGATGGCTGCGGCTGCAGTCGCCCTCATATGCATCTTCTGTTCGGTGTTTGCGGGCTTTGTGGCGCCGCACAACCCGTTTGACCTGACGACGCTCGAACTGAGCGATGCCCGGCTGCCACCGGCCTGGTCGGCCGAGGGCTCGAGCAAGTACCTGCTGGGTACCGATGACCAGGGGCGGGACATCCTGTCGGCACTGATGTACGGCGCCCGCGTTTCCCTGGCGGTGGGTTTTGCCTCGGTGATCCTGTCGGTCGTGTTCGGCGTGGGCATGGGGCTGCTGGCCGGTTTTTATGGCGGCTGGATTGACTCTGCCCTGATGCGCCTGTGCGACGTGATGCTGTCTTTTCCGGCCATTCTGGTGGCCCTGCTGATTGCGGGGGTGGGGCGGGCCATGTTTCCCAATGCACAGGATTCCCTGGCGCTGGGGGTGCTGATCATATCGATCACGCTCACAGGATGGGTGCAGTACGCCAGAACGGTGCGTGGCTCGACCCTGGTCGAGCGCAACAAGGAATACGTGCAGGCGGCCCGTGTGACCGGTGTGACGCCGATGCGCATCATGCGCCGCCATGTGCTGCCCAACGTGATGGGGCCGGTGCTGGTGCTGGCGACCATTCAGGTGGCCACGGCCATCATCACCGAAGCGACCCTGTCCTTTCTGGGTGTAGGCGCGCCGCCCACATCGCCTTCGCTGGGCACGCTGATCCGCATCGGCAACGACTACCTGTTTTCCGGGGAATGGTGGATCACGGTGTTTCCCGGCCTGATGCTGGTGCTGATTTCGCTGAGCGTGAACCTGCTGGGTGACTGGCTGCGCGATGCGCTGAACCCGAGACTACGATGACACCCCCGAAGCAGCCTGCGGCCGCCTCTCCCTCAAGGAGGCGCCACCATTGGCCCGGCAAAGCCGGTTCTGCGGTGACTGCTTGAACAGAACTTACCCGTCCAATCAATGAGCCTCTTACAAGTCAAGAACCTGATCGTCGAGTTTCCCGGCCGGCGCGGCACGCTGCGGGCGCTGGACGACATTTCGTTTGATATCGCCCCCGGTGAAATCCTGGGCGTGGTCGGCGAGTCGGGTGCCGGCAAGTCGCTGACCGGCGCTGCCATCATCGGCCTGCTGGAGCCGCCGGGCCGCATCGGCGGCGGGCAGATCCTGCTCGAAGGCGAGCGCATCGACAACCTGCCCTACGAGCAGATGCGCCACATTCGCGGCCGCAAGATCGGCGCGATTTTCCAGGACCCCTTGACCTCGCTGAACCCTCTGTACACGGTGGGCCGGCAATTAATCGAGACGATACAGGCGCACCTGCCGGTCAGCAACGCGGAAGCGCGCCAGCGTGCCATTTCACTGCTGCAGGACACCGGCATTCCGGCGGCCGAGCAGCGCATCGAACATTTCCCGCACCAGTTCTCGGGCGGCATGCGCCAGCGTGTGGTGATTGCCCTGGCGCTGGCCGCCGAGCCCAAGCTGATTGTTGCCGACGAACCAACGACGGCACTTGATGTGTCGATCCAGGCGCAGATCATCATGCTGCTCAAGAGCATCTGCAAGAAGCGTGGTGCCGCCGTGATGCTGATCACCCATGACATGGGCGTGATTGCCGAAACCTGCGACCGGGTGGCCGTGATGTACGCGGGGCGTATTGCCGAGATCGGCCCGGTGCACGAGGTGATCAACCATCCGGCCCATCCCTATACCGCAGGCCTGATGGAGGCCATCCCCGACATCACGCTGGACCGCGAACGGCTCAACCAGATTGATGGCGCCATGCCGCGTCTGAACGCCATTCCACAAGGCTGCGCCTTCAATCCGCGTTGCCCCAGGGTGTTTGACCGCTGCACGCAGGACAGGCCGGACCTGCTGCCTGCCGGGGCCACACGTGCCGCCTGCTGGCTGCACGATGCCACTGTGGGAGCGACCGCATGAGCAACAGCGAAACGACAAGCGTGGGGGCGCCTCTCGTTCAGGCGTTTGACCTGGCCAAGACGTTTGATGTGTCCCCACCCTGGCTGAACCGCGTGCTCGAGGGCAAGCCCCGGCTGATGCTGCATGCAGTGGACGGCGTCAGCTTCGAGATTGAAAAGGGCAAGACACTGGCGCTGGTCGGCGAGTCGGGTTGCGGCAAAAGCACGGTGGCCCGTTTGCTGGTGGGCCTGTACGAGCCGACCCGTGGCGGCCTGACCTTTGACGGCCAGGATGCGCATGCCGCCTTCAAGACGCCGCAGGGCAGGCAACTGCGCCGCCGCATCCAGATGATTTTCCAGGACCCGTACGCGAGCCTGAATCCGCGCTGGATCGTGGAGGACATCGTGGGTGAGCCGCTCAAGGAACACGGCCTGATCACTAACGAGGCCGAACTCAAGGCCCGTGTGGGCGAGCTGCTCAAGTCGGTCGGCCTGTCGCCGCTGGACATGGTCAAGTTTCCGCACCAGTTTTCCGGCGGCCAGCGCCAGCGCATCTCGATTGCCCGGGCACTCGCCACCGAGCCGGAATTCCTGGTCTGCGACGAGCCCACCTCGGCGCTCGATGTGAGTGTGCAGGCGCAGGTGCTCAACATCATGAAAGACCTGCAGCGCGAGCGCGGGCTGACCTACCTGTTCATCTCGCACAATCTCGCGGTGGTGCGCCACGTCAGTGACCAGGTGGGCGTGATGTACCTGGGACGGCTGGTCGAACTTTCCGACAAGCAGACGCTGTTTGCCGCGCCGCGCCATCCCTACACGCGCATGCTGCTCGACGCGATCCCGAAAATGCACGACACCGGCCGCGCCCGCACCCCGGTGCAGGGCGAGGTGCCCAACCCCCTGAACCCGCCGACCGGCTGCACCTTCCACCCGCGTTGCCCGCACGTCAACGACCGCTGCCGCGCCGAGAGGCCGCAGCTCCTGACCATCCAGGGTGTGAAGATCGCCTGCCACGCTGTCGAAGAAGGCCGTATCTAGCTGCTCCTGTTTTTGTAGCTGGCAGCGCTTGCAGGATATGGGCTGGAGGCCGATTTCACTAAAAAAGTCGGGTGAAATCCTTTGTGGCATCACGCTGCGCCTGTGGTCCTTTCTGGACAGTAGGTCGGACTCCCCACTCCCACCCCTAACCCCTCCCTCGCCCCGCTGGGCGATGGAGGGGGACTTCATGTGGCCGCGTGTGCTGCGCGCGCGTGCATACATGCCTGCCGCGTAAGAACGACGTGGCGCGCTGCGCGCGTCACGTCTCCCAGCATCCGATCCCGATCCTGCATTTGTTCCCCCACCCGTCGGGCTGGGCCGAGGAGCGCAGGCAAAAGCGGATCAGGGCGAGCGATTGTCTGAGGCAAAGCCGAGTTCGAGCGAGACCCCGCTTTTGTCGAGCACCGGAGGTTGCCCGCAGCGAAGCGAAGGGACCCGGCTTGCTTGAAGACCCGCCGAAGCGCAAGCTTGCACAGGCCTCAACAGGCGCAGCCAGAGCCGAAAAAGCTCAAGCGTACCGCTTGCTCCGCAAATTGTTCTTCATTTCCTTGAGCAGCGGATGCAGGGTCGGGCTGCCGATGCGCAGCGCCACGCAGGTGGCCAGGATGTCGATGATCATCAGGTGCAGCAGGCGCGACACCATGGGGCTGTAGCGGTCGTAGCCCTCCGGGTGGTCGGCGGCCAGGTGGATGTGGCCGGCGGCGGACAGCGGCGAGCCACTGGCCGTGATCACGATGGTGGTGGCGCCGTTCCTGCGGGCGATGTCGCAGGCATCCATCAGGTCACGCGTGCGGCCAGAGTTGGAGATGATGACCACACAGTCACCCGGCCTGAGCAGCGAGGCGCTCATGACCTGCAGGTGCCCGTCGCTGTAGGCAATGGCATGTACCCCGAGGCGGAAGAACTTGTGCTGCGCGTCCTGCGCGACGATGCCGGAATTGCCAACACCGAAAAATTCGATGCGTTGCCCGCTGGAGCAGGTCGCCAGCAGGGCCAGCACGGCCTTTTCAATCAGCGCCGAACTGGCGTCGTTGCGGTACTTCAGGAAGGCGGCCACCGTGTTGTCAATCACCTTGACCAGCACGTCGCCGGTCTTGTCATCGGCATCGACACTGCGGTGAATGAAGGGCACACCTTCGCTGACATTGCCGGCCAGCTTGAGCTTGAAGTCCGACAGGCCGTCATAACCGACGCTGCGGCAAAAACGGATCACCGTCGGCTTGCTGACATGGGCACGCGCGGCCAGCTCGGTAACCGGCAGACTGGCAAAGGCACGCGCATCGCTGAGCACCAGCTGCGCAACACGCTGCTCGGCCGGCGCCAGCGAAGGAAGGCAGGCTTTGATGCGGTCAAGCACTGGGAGATCCCCAAATGTCGCGAACTACGTCCCCGATGGCGTATTCCAAGCAGGGGCCGCGGGTCCGGCTTTGCCGGCCCGCAGGCGCAGCGGCCCCCCCGGGGGGCAGCGCAGTACGCGAAGCGACAAGCGTGGGGGTCAAGACTCTTCGCTCCACCAGTGGCTGTCCCGCGCAATCATCGCGCTCGATGCGCTGGGTCCCCAGGTGCCGGCCGTGTAGGGGCGCGGGCCGTCGGTGTCGTGTTGCCAGGCGTCCAGAATCGGCTCGACCCAGCGCCAGGCTTCCTCCTGCTCGTCGCTGCGGACAAACAGGTTCAGCCGGCCATCGATCACGTCCAGCAGCAGGCGCTCGTAGGCACCGACACGTTCGGTGCCAAAACGCTTGTCAAAGTCGAGGTCGAGCTGTACCGGCGCCAGCGTCTGGCTGGCCGCACGGCTGCCTTGCCGGTTGTCCTGGCCTTGCGCCAGCAGGTGCAGCTCCAGCCCGTCCTTGGGCTGCAGGTTGATGATCAGCCGGTTGCCGGCGCCCAGTGGCGACTTGAAGATGGCATGCGGCGTTGGGCGGAAGTTCACCTCGATGTGTGCGTCGCGGTCGGCCAGCCGCTTGCCGGTGCGTATGTAAAACGGCACGCCGGCCCAGCGCCAGTTGGCGATTTCGGCGCGCAGTGAGACGAAGGTTTCGGTCCGGCTGTCCGGGCTGACGCCGCTTTCCTGCAGGTAACCGGGCACGGCTTCGCCGTTGATGGTGCCGGCGGTGTACTGGCCGCGAATCACGTGATGCTTCAGGGTTTCCGGTGTCCACGCCTTGAGCGAGCGCAGGACCTTGAGCTTTTCGTCACGGATGGCATCGGCGTGGGCGTTGATCGGCGGTTCCATGCCGATGGCGCAGAGCAACTGCAGTGCATGGTTTTGCACCATGTCGCGCAGTGCGCCGGTGCTGTCGTAAAAGGCACCGCGTTTTTCCACGCCAAGCTCTTCGGCAATCGTGATCTGGATGTTGGCAATGGTCTCGCGGCGCCACAGCGGCTCGAACAGGGAGTTGCCAAAACGCAGCGCAAACAGGTTTTGCACCGAAGGCTTGCCGAGGTAGTGATCAATGCGGAAGATCTGCTTTTCCGGCAACACACGCAGCACGGCCTCGTTGATGGCGCGATTCGAGGCGAGGTCATGGCCCAGTGGTTTTTCCAGAACGACGCGGGTTTGCGGGCCGTTGAGCCCGACGGCCGCCATGTTTTCGCAGATCGCCTTGAACAGTGTCGGCGCGGTGGCCAGGTACATCACCACGGTGTCGGCCTGGCGTGCTTTCAGCAGGGTGGCGAGTTCCGCATAGTCGGCCGGACCGGACAGGTCCATGCGCAGGTAGTGCAGCAGCGCGGCAAAACGTTCGAACTCGTCACCGGTGGGGCGTTTGGCCAGCTCGACACTGTCAAAACGTGAGCGTATCAAGGAACGGTACTCTGCATCGCTCATGGCGTCGCGGCCCACACCCACAATGCGGCCGTCTGCGGGCAGCGAGCCGTGCCGGAAGGCCTGGAACAGCGCGGGCATCAATTTGCGCCAGGTCAGGTCGCCCGTGCCGCCAAACAGGACCAGATCAAAACTCATGTTCCCCAACCTTCCCGATCGGGAGATATGTAATAAAGTTTCATATTATGTTGCCATAATCGTAACTCAATCAGGTCATGGTCTTACAGTGCCCTGGCCGTGACCCATCTACACTTTCACCATGAACCAACTCGAAGCCCTCAAGCAGTTCACCACCGTGGTGGCCGACACCGGTGATTTCAAGCAACTCGACGCTTACAAGCCGCAGGACGCGACCACCAACCCCTCGCTGATCCTCAAGGCCGTGCAGAAGCCCGACTACCAGCCGCTGTTGGTGGACACCGTGGCGAAGTTTCGCGGCCGCGCGCTCGATGAAACCATGGATCGGCTGCTGGTGCGTTTTGGTTGCGAGATCCTGTCCATCATCCCGGGCCGGGTGTCGACCGAAGTGGATGCGCGCCTGAGCTTCGACAGCAACGCCACCTTCACGCGCGGCGAACGCATCATCGAGCTGTACGAGGCCGAAGGCATCCACATCGACCGCGTGCTGATCAAGGTGGCTGCCACCTGGGAAGGCATCCAGGCGGCGCGCCGGCTCGAAGACCGGGGCATCCACACCAACCTGACCCTGCTTTTTTCCTTCTGCCAGGCGGTGGCCTGCGGCCAGGCCGGGGTGCAGCTGATTTCACCCTTTGTCGGCCGCATTTACGACTGGTACAAAAAGTCGGCCGGCGCCGCGTGGGACGAAGCCGCCCGGGCCGGTGCCAGGGATCCGGGCGTGCAGTCGGTGCGCGAGATCTACAACCACTACAAACATTTCGGCATCGCCACCGAAGTCATGGGGGCGAGCTTTCGCAATATCGGCCAGATCACCGCGCTGGCCGGTTGCGACTTGCTGACCATCAGCCCGGAACTGCTGGCCCAGCTCGCCGCCAGCGAGGCGCCGCTTCAGCCCGCGCTGGATGCCAAAGCCGCCCAGGCGCTGGACTTGCCGGCCGTCAACTTCGACGAGGTGACTTTCCGCTACGCCCTCAACGAGGACGCCATGGCCACCGAAAAACTGGCCGAGGGCATACGCGCGTTTGCGGCGGATGCAGTCAAGCTTGAGCAATTGATGCTGGCTGCGTGAGGGAAACCATGCTCCGCTGCGACCGTACACCTGCCTGGGGAGCGCTGCAGGCGCACTACGCCACGGCCGGCAAAAGCTTCGACCTGCGTGAGGCCTTTGCCGCCGATCCGAAGCGTTTTGCCGACTTCAGCCAGGACGCGCCGCATGTGTTTGCCGACCTGTCGAAAAACCTGATTGATGCCGAAACGCAGACCCTGTTGCTGGAGCTGGCGCGCCAGTGCGGGCTGGAGGAGCATCGCGACGCGATGTTTGCGGGGGAAAAAATCAACCGCACGGAAAACCGTGCCGTTTTGCATTTTCTGTTGAGAAATCCGGCTCCAGCCCATGGTGGGCGGGCGCCGGCAGCTCCTGAAAAGATAGCAGAAGAACTTGCCGAAGTGCATCAGACACTCGACGCCATGCTGGCTTACGCCGAGCAGCTGCGGCAGGACGAGGCCATCACCGACATCGTCAACATCGGTATCGGCGGGTCCGACCTCGGGCCGCAGATGGCGGTGCTGGCGCTGGATGAATTCCGCCTGTCGGGCAAGCGCTTGCACTTTGTCTCCAATGTCGACGGTCAGGAACTGGCCGGCGTGCTGGCGCCACTGAAGCCGCAGAACACCCTGTTCCTGATTGCCTCCAAGACTTTCACCACCATCGAAACCATGACCAACGCCGCCTCGGCAAAACACTGGTTTGAGGCGCAGGGCGGCACCAACATCGCCCGCCATTTCGCCGCGTTGACCACCAACGTCGCGGCGGCCCGGGACTTCGGCATCAACACCACCTTCGGCTTCTGGGACTGGGTTGGCGGGCGTTATTCGCTGTGGTCGGCGATCGGCCTGCCGCTGGCCATCGCCATCGGCGCTCAGCGTTTTCGCGACTTTCTGGGCGGCGCCCATGCCATGGACGAGCACTTCCGCAATGCGCCGCTGGCGCAGAACCTGCCGGCGCGCCTGGGCCTGCTGGATGTCTGGTACCGCAACTTCCACGGTTTCACCAGCCGCAGCATTGCGCCCTACAGCAGCGTCCTGCGCCGCCTGCCGGCCTACCTGCAACAGCTCGAGATGGAGAGCAACGGAAAACGTGTCGGTCTGGATGGGCAGGCCCTGCCATTCGCGACGGCGCCGGTGCTCTGGGGCGAGCCCGGCACCAATGGCCAGCATGCCTACTTCCAGATGCTGCACCAGGGCACCGAAGTGGTTCCGGTTGAGTTTGTTGCCGTCAAGCGGGCCGCGTGCAGCCTGCCGGGTCACCATAACAAGCTGCTGGCCAACGTGCTGGCCCAGGCGCAGGCCCTGATGCAGGGAAAGAGCGACGACGGTGGTCATCAACACTTCCCCGGCAACCGCCCCAGCACTTTCCTGCTGCTGGAAGCGCTGACCCCGGCCAGCCTGGGCGCCCTGATTGCCCTGCAGGAGCACCGCGTGTTTGTCAGCGGCGCGATCTGGGGGATCAACAGTTTTGACCAGTGGGGCGTCGAGCTGGGCAAGGTGCTGGCCAGGGGCCTGGAGGGCCGGCTGGACTCGGGAGATACCGCTGGACTGGACGCTTCGACGGCCGGCCTGCTGCAGCGCCTGCGCTTTTCCTGAATAACCCGGATTCCCCCAAACCGCCGCCGGGTAATCAGAACATCGCGGACGGCGGGTGCCTGAGTCGGAGAGCATTCACGGGTTTTCTTCAACCCATGACTCAGGAGATATTCAAATGATGAATCGCCGTGACCTGCTCGTCGGAGGGGGTGCCGCCACCGTCGCTTATCTGGCCGGATCCTTCGTACCTCTGGTGGCGCAGAACGCCCCGAATTTCGGTGCACCCAGCGTCGTGCAGGTGGGTTATCGCAAGCAGAAGCTGGGCGATATGGAAGTCATTGCGCTGAACGATGGCGTGGTGCGCCGCCCGCTGGCGGCGGAGTTTGTGCGCAACGCGCCATTGGCAGAGGTGCAGGAACTGCTGCGTTCGCAGAATCTCCCCACCGAGTACGTGGACGTTCCCTACACCGCGTTCCTGATCGTCGCCGGCAACCGCCGCGTGCTGATAGACACCGGTTTTGCCGACAACGGCCCCGCCACCACGGGCCGGCTGCAGGCCAACCTGAACGCCGCCGGCTTCACGGTCAATGACATCGACACCGTGGTGATCAGCCATCACCATGGCGACCACATCAACGGCCTGCGCAGCAAGGCGGGCCAGCTGGTGTTCCCCAAAGCCAAAATCATGGTGCCCAGCGTCGAGCACGCTTTCTGGATGGACGAGGCCAGAATGGCCGCGGCGCCGGACGCCATGAAGGGCGCCTTCCAGAACGTACGCCGTGTCTTCGGCGGCCTGGGCGCCGACCAGCTGGTCCAGTTCCAGGCGGGGCAGGACATCCTGCCGGGCGTCACCACCACAGCCGCCTACGGCCACACCCCGGGCATGGTGACGGTCAGCGCGCAAAGCCGGGGTGAGAAGTTTGCTTATCTGGCTGACCTGACCAATGTGCCCCAGCTGTTCGCCCGCAATCCGGACTGGTCTGTGGTTTTTGACATGAACCCCGAGCAGGCGCGCCAGACCCGTCGCTCGGTATTTGAGATGGTGGTCAACGAGAAGGTCATGGCCGGTGGCTTCCACTTCCCTTTCCCGGCCTTCGGCCGCATCGAGAAGATGGGCAACGGTTACGACTTCAAGCCGGTGGCCTGATCCTGAATGTGCAACAACAACCCGCAGGGCTGACGCCCTGCGGGTTTTTTGTTGCTTGCGCGGGGTCGCAGACAGGGTCCTCTGCGCTGCTCACGCCGCGATTTTCTGCGGCATGTTGATGGCGTCGGGTGGGGTTTTGCCCTGCAGCACCGCAATGATGTTGTCTGCAGCACTTTGCTCGATGGCGATGCGTACACGGTGCACAGCCGAGCCGATGTGGGGCGTGAAGACGGTGTTCTCCTGCGCCAGCAGTTCGTCGGAAATGGACCGTGGCCGGTCGTCCAGCTGCCAGTCCTCACAGGCAAACACGTCAGCGGCATAACCACCGAGGCGGCCGGCTTGTAGTGCCCGCAGCACCGCCGACTCGTCCACCACCGATCCCCGCCCGATGTTGATGACGAGCTGGCCGGCCCTGGCCTGCTCAAACTGGGGATCGCCCATCAGGTGGCGGGTCGTGGACGTGAGCGGGGCAGCCACAAACAGAAAGTCGGCTTGTCTGGCAGCGGCTTCCAGTGAAACCATCTCGACGCCCGCAGGTGTCGCATCGGGGTCCACCCCCAGGATGCGCGCGCAGCCAAAGCCGGACAGTCGTTGCACGATTGCCCGCCCGACCTGGCCGAGCCCAACAACGGCGGCGACGGAACCGTGTAAACCGGTTCCGTAAAAATGGGTACGCCACCCTGCGAAATCGCCAGATCGGACATAGTTGTCTCCCTGACGCACATGCCGCGCCAGTGTGATCGCCAGGCCGACGGCCAGCTCCGCCGTCGGCTCGGTGAGCAGATCCGGCACGATGCTGAGCCAGACGCCGGCCTGAGTGCAGGCCTGTACGTCGAAGTTGTCAAAACCCTTGAGTGCGCAGGCGACGATCTCCAGCTGCGGCGCGGAGCGAAGCAGTTCATGGCCGACCTGATCGGTCATGAAACCCATGATGGCTGTGGCCTGGGTCGCCCGCCGCATCACCTCTGACGCGGGCCAGGGTTCGGGGCTGGTGTTCATGTCGAGTTCGCCATGGGCGGACAGGCGGCGCTGGACGTCTTCATGGATGCGCTGGGTGACCAGAATTTTCGGGCGATTGCTCATTGAATTGTTTGTGGGAATATGGTTATTTGAGTTTTCGTCGCAGGGCTGCGCCTATGCTGTCGACCACCAGCACACAGGCCAGGATCGCCAGCAATATCGCCGACACCTCGTCGTACTTGATGAGCCGCAATGCGGCCATCAGCTCGAAACCAATACCGCCGGCGCCGACAATGCCCAGCACCGCGGAGGCGCGGAAGTGGTATTCCCAGCGGTAGATGGTGATGTCGGCCAGTTGGGGGAGCACCTGCGGCAGTACGGCATGAGTGATCACCTGCAAGCGGCTTGCCCCTGCGGCGCTGGCCGCTTCCAGCGGCTTGGGGTCCACATGCTCAATCGATTCGGCATAAAACTTGGCCACCATCCCCATGGAATGCAGCGCCAGAGCCAGCACCCCGGGCAGGGCGCCAAAACCGACCACGGCCACAAACAGGATGCCCAGAATGATTTCCGGGACCGACCGGAATGCCGCCAGAAAAACACGCGTGACGCGGTAAACCACGGCGTTGGGCGTGGTGTTGGGCGCCGCCATCAGGGCCAGAGGCAGTGAAAAGAGGACCGCCAGCGCTGTGCCGGCAATCGACATGGCCAGCGTATCGAGCAGGGGTTTAAGCCAGCTCTGCCAGCGCGAAAAGTCGGGCGGCACCATTTCGGAGGCCAACTGTGCCACCGCCGGTGCGCCTTCGGCAAAGCGCGCCAGGTCAAAAAAGCCGGTGAGCCACAGCGCGCCCAGGCAAACCGCGACGATGCAGGCCACCAGCCTTGCCTGGCGGCCCGATTGCCTGCGGGCGTGCGTGAGGATCTGCGCGTAGCGCGCTGTCGCCGGCAGGGTCGTCATTTGGTTTTGGCCAGATCGAGCTTGAGCAGCGTGGCGGTTTCGCGCAACACGTCGTAGGCCTTGTCGTCGGTGGCGGCGAAACCCTCGATGCGGAAAGCCTTGAGGACTTCCTTGTCCTTCATTGTCAGGAATGCGGCCCGAATTGCCTGCTTCAACCCCGGCGCGAGGTTGCCCTGCATCACCATGGGGTAATTGGGAATCGGCGGAGACAGGTCCAGTTGCACCACTTTGCTGGCGTCTATCGAGCCTTTTGCCACCAGATTGTCGAAAATCGCTTTGGAGAGCGCGCCGGCCGGGACCTGCCCTGCCTGCACTGCGCGGGCTACCGCGTCGTGAGCGCCGAGGTGCACCGGTTTGTAATCTTTCGTGCCGTCCAGCCCGGCCTTCTTGAGAAGGTGGGCGCGCGGCGCCAAGTGGCTGGAGGTCGAGGCCTGGTCGCCAAAGGCAAAGGGCTGGCCCTTGATGTCTGCCAACGTCTTCACCGGCCCGCCTGCGGTGGCGATCAGGATGGAGTTGTAGGTTGGAGAACCGCGCTCCACGCCGACGGCAAAGGGCTCGATCTCGGGTGCGCGGGACTTGGCCAGCACGTACGAAAACGGGCCGAAATACGCCACTTCGATGCGGCCGAAACGCATGGCTTCGATCATCGAGGAGTAGTCGGTGGTGACGATGAGCTCAATGTCTTTCTTGAGGGTCTGCTCGAGATACTGCTTGAGGGGCTGGGCGTTCTGGATCAGCGTGGCGGCGTTTTCGTCGGGCAGCAAGGCGACGCGAAGTTTGGCCGGATCTTTGCCCTGGGCAACAGCAGGGACAGCCAGACTGGTGGCCAGGACGGCGAGGGCGAGCAGATGGTGGCGACGGTTCATGACAGGGCTCCAGTAGGTTGCAAATGGGCGAGGTTGGGGAGATGGGGTTTGGGGGGTGCTGTCTCGCCTGCAGGGCGATACAGGCTTTGTGCGCGGCCTTGGGTCAGCTCGCCCGGCGCGCCATCGAAGACAACGGAGCCAGCTTGCAATCCCACAATGCGGTCGGCAAACTGGCGTGCAAATTCGACCTGGTGCAGGCTGACAATGAGCGTCAAGCCATCACCGCGGCAAATGCCGTGCAGCAGCGCCAGCAGGCGCTCGGCGGTGCTCGGGTCCAGGCTGGCCACCGGCTCGTCGGCCAGCAGCACCTTGGGTTGTTGCACCAGGGCCCTGGCAATGCCCACCCGCTGCTGCTGGCCGCCAGACAACTGGTCGGCACGGTCCAGCGCACGGTCCAGCAAGCCGACCCGGTCCAGCGCGGCCAATGCGCCTTCCTTTTCGGCCCGCGACCATGGGGCCAGGGTGGACAGGGCGCTGTGGTATCCCAACCGGCCCATCAGCACATTGGCGAGAACGGACAGCCGGCCGATCAGGTGATGCTGCTGAAACACCATGCCCGTTTGCCGGCGGTGACGACGCAGGTTGGCGGGCTCCGACAAGGTCCCGATGTCGGTGGCCACGACCTGCCCCGCCCCGGGGCGAACCAGCCCGTTCAATGAACGCAGCAGCGTGGACTTGCCCGCACCCGATGCGCCCAGCAGGACGACAAACTCTCCCTGTACAAAATCCAGGGAGGTTGGATGCAAGGCGCGCGTGCCATTGTCGTAGGTGACCTCGATCGCCTCGGTGCGCAAGGCGACGGGTGCTTGCCTTGCAACGTGAAAAGCGCGGGAAGCAACTGCAGCGTGAGAGTTCATGACAGTTCGGCCAGTTTGATGTGAAGAGCAGACCCCGGTTGAGGACCCTTGGCACCCAGTATCTGCAGCGTGCATGACACGGGTATTAATCAAACTGTCATCTCTGCCGATTAACCTATAGATCCAACCTATGGATCTTTCGTCTTCCGCCGAATTGAAAGCGTTTGATGCCACTGCCCGCAGCGGCAGCATGTCGGCGGCCGCCCGGCTGCTGGGCATTCGACAGCCCACCATTTCGGCGCACATTGCAGGCCTGGAAATGCGTTTTGGCGTCGAGCTTTTTGTGCGCCGTGGGCGCGGGGTCGAACTCACGACGTTTGGCCATGCACTGCACGAAGTCAGCAACCGTATTTACCGCGCCGAGCAACAGGCGGCGCTGCTGTTGCTGAGTGCGCGCAGTCAGTACGAAGGGCATCTGAAAATTTCAGCGGTGGGTCCCTACAACGTCCTGCCCATGGTCAAGAACTACCGCGCCCTGTTCCCGAAAATTCGCCTGGCGGTCAGCGTGGGCGATTCCCGGCAAATCGTCGAGCGCATCCTGGACCATCGGGACGATGTCGGCGTGCTGCTGCATGCAGTCCACGACGAGCGGGTGTATTGCGTGCCCTACAGCCGTCAGACCTTGATTGTTTTTGCTGCTGTAACGCATCCGCTCGCGCACCTCAGGGACATGCAGCTTTCCGACCTGGAAGGCCAGGAATTTGTGTTGCGCGAACAGGGATCGCAAACACGGTCGGTGTTTGAGGCCGGATTGGCAGCGGCCGGTGTACGGGTGCGAAGTTCGCTGGAGATGGGGAGCCGGGAGGCGGTGCGGGAAGCGGTGGCACAGGGCCTGGGCCTCGGCGTTGTGGCGCAAACTGCCTTCGTGGCGGATTCTCGCCTGGTGGTGCTGCCCATTACGGACATGGCGCTCAGTACCCATGTCCACGTGATCTGCCTGGCGGAGCGTCAGTCAGCACCGCTGATCGCCGGTTTTCTGGAGGTGGTGGACCGGCTCAAGCACGGTGACAGCGCGCAGGTGCTAGCGCCCGCTTCGTAAGACGCAGTACCGGCGGCATCAGTGGCATGTTGTGACAACGCCCTTCAAGGCCTGCGGGACCTGGCCTCGTTCCCGTCGAATATCATGTCGCGGGGATTCACCCTGCACACTCCTGAGGAGGAGAAAACAATGAACTTCGGTCAAGCCATCTCGACCTGCTTTTCCAAATACGCCACTTTCTCCGGGCGCGCCTCGCGCCCCGAGTTCTGGTGGTTCTCCCTTTTCCAGATTCTGATGATGATCGCCGCATCTCTGTTCGGCGACATCGTGGCCGACTTGGTGGCCTTGGCCTTGCTGCTGCCTGCGCTCGCGGTCGGCGCTCGTCGCCTGCACGACATCGGCAAAAGTGGCTGGTGGCAACTGATAGCCCTGACCATCATCGGTTTGCTGGTGCTGATTTACTGGTGGGCTCAGCCTGGCAATAGCGACGCTTCCGACTAGTTCGAGCGCTCAAGAAAAAACCCGCAGGGCGCGAGCCCTGCGGGTTTTTTTGTTTGCTGCCCGGAGAAGTCCGGACGGCGCCTGCGCAGTAGCCGGATTACATGCCCATGCCGCCCATGCCGCCCATATCACCCATGCCACCACCCATGCCGCCGCCGCCGGCGCCGGACTCGTCTTTCGGAGCCTCGGCCACCATGCACTCGGTCGTCAGCATCAGTGACGAGACAGACGCTGCATTTTGCAGGGCCGTGCGGGTCACCTTGGTGGGGTCCAGAATGCCCATGTCGATCATGTCACCGTACTGGCCGTTCTGGGCGTTGTAGCCGTAGTTGCCTTTACCGGCCAGCACCGCGTTCACAACAACGCTTGGCTCTTCGCCGGCGTTGGAAACGATGATGCGCAGCGGCTCTTCGATGGCGCGCAGGATCAGCTTGATGCCGGCGTCCTGATCAGCGTTGTCACCCTTGATGACGCCGGCCGACTGCTTGGCGCGCAGCAGAGCCACGCCACCACCAGCCACAATGCCTTCTTCCACAGCAGCGCGGGTAGCGTGCAGGGCGTCTTCCACGCGGGCTTTTTTCTCTTTCATTTCGACTTCGGTGGCAGCGCCAACCTTGATCACGGCCACGCCGCCGGCCAGCTTGGCCACGCGCTCTTGCAGTTTTTCACGGTCGTAGTCGCTGGTCGCTTCTTCGATCTGGACACGAACCTGCTTGACGCGGGCTTCGATGTCAGCAGCCGCGCCGGCGCCGTCGATGATGATGGTGTTTTCCTTGCCCACTTCGATGCGTTTGGCCTGGCCGAGGTCAGCCAGTGTCACTTTTTCGAGTGTCAGGCCGACTTCTTCAGCGATGACCTTGCCGCCGGTCAGGGTGGCGATGTCTTCGAGCATGGCTTTGCGGCGGTCGCCGAAACCAGGGGCCTTGACAGCGACAACCTTCAGGATGCCGCGGATGGTGTTGACCACCAGCGTGGCCAGGGCTTCGCCTTCGACGTCTTCCGAGATGATCAGCAGCGGACGGCTGGACTTGGCGACTTGTTCCAGGGTAGGCAGCAGGTCACGGATGTTGCTGATCTTCTTGTCGTAGAGCAGCACAAACGGATTGTCCAGAATGGCAGACTGCTTTTCCGGGTTGTTGATGAAGTAGGGCGACAGGTAGCCGCGGTCAAACTGCATGCCTTCAACGACGTCGAGTTCGCTGTTGAGCGACTTGCCGTCTTCAACAGTGATGACGCCTTCCTTGCCAACCTTGTCCATCGCTTCAGCGATGATCTTGCCGACTTCTTCGTCGCTGTTGGCGGAAATCGTGCCGACCTGGGCAATTTCCTTGCTGGTGGTGGTGGGCTTGGAAGCTTTTTTCAGCTCTTCGACCAGGGCCGTGACAGCCTTGTCGATGCCGCGCTTCAGATCCATCGGGTTCATGCCAGCGGCGACATATTTCATGCCTTCGCGGACGATGGCCTGGGCCAGAACGGTAGCGGTCGTGGTGCCGTCACCAGCGATGTCAGAGGTCTTGGAAGCAACTTCCTTGACCATCTGCGCGCCCATGTTCTGCAGCTTGTCCTTGAGTTCGATTTCTTTCGCGACGGACACACCGTCCTTGGTCACGGTGGGGGCGCCGAAAGAGCGCTCGAGCACCACGTTGCGGCCTTTGGGGCCCAAGGTAACCTTGACTGCGTTGGCCAGGATGTTCACACCCTCGACCATGCGTGCGCGGGCTTCGCCGCCGAAAATGACGTCTTTTGCTGCCATGTTTAATTCTCCAAAAAATTCAATAAAGGTTTACGGATGACCGTTGTCGTGAAAGAAAGCGTAGCGAGCGGCTGTCAGGCCAGGCGCACCGCGCACAGCAACCGGAACGTACTCAGGTACGTGAGGATTGCGAGCACGGAGCAACGACGCATGGCGGCCGCACAGTAGCTTTATTTCTCGACAACAGCGAAGAGGTCGTCTTCTTTCATGACCAGCAGTTCGTCGCCATCAACCTTGACGGTCTGGCCGCTGTATTTGCCGAACAGAACGCGGTCGCCGACCTTGACGTTCATGGCGATCAGCTCGCCCTTGTCGTTCTTCTTGCCGGGACCCACGGCCAGCACTTCGCCCTGATCGGGCTTTTCGGCGGCGCTGTCAGGAATGACGATGCCGGAGGCGGTTTTGGTTTCGTTTTCGACGCGTTTGACGATCACGCGGTCTGCGAGAGGACGAAGTTTCATGGTGGCTCCTTGTTTTGAAACAATGGTTTTGAAATCAAAAAACACCCGCGCGAACGCGTGTGCCTGTGAACAGTCTGGCTTGAAAGGATTGTTGTTAGCACTCCATACCAGCGAGTGCTAATCATAAGGCCGTTTGATGGCGGTTTCAAGTCAGTGGTGTCAAAACAAGCTTCCAGGGGGATAAAACCGGACTGTTTCCTGACCATCGGCTCCAGGCGGGACGGTGGGATGTTGGCCATCGGCCAAGGTTGAGTTGTCCTACGCAACTTTCGTCGGAATCCGACAGATAGCCCCAATTCGCCGGCCTATAGTGAATCAAGTAAGCACGTTACGGCTGGAATCAACCCGTTCCTGAGGAAAAATCATGATCATGAATCAGTTCAGTAGCGACTTGACAGCAGGTCGATCCGGACATCGGACAGGCAGCATGGTTGCCGGTGACGATAAAAACCTGGTTGCAGGTACAAGGGGCGGCGTCGGGCGGCCGGTCTGGCCCTTTCTGGTGGCTGCAAAACGTGAAACGGCAGGTTCGCTGACACGGCAGGCGGCAAACCACCCGCCCAGCTTTTCAAGCTGAACAGACTGTCTTGGGCAGGAGCAGACCCGTTGGGTCTTTTGAGGCCTGAGTGACAGGCAACAAAAAGCCACCCTTTTGGGGTGGCTTTTTGTCGTTTGGCCAGTGGCTGACTTACAGGCCCGCAGCAGCGCGCAGCGCTGCTGCCTTGTCCGTTTTTTCCCAGGTGAATTCCGGCTCGTCACGACCGAAGTGGCCGTAGGCAGCGGTTTTCTCGTAGATCGGACGCAGCAGGTCCAGCATCTGGATGATGCCTTTGGGACGCAGGTCGAAGTGTTCATTGACCAGGGCCGAGAGTTTCTCGTCGGACATCACGCCGGTGCCTTCGGTGTACACCGTGACGTTCATCGGGCGTGCCACGCCGATCGCGTAGGCCACCTGGATCTGGCACTGGCGCGCCAGGCCGGCGGCCACGATGTTTTTGGCCACATAACGGGCGGCGTAAGCGGCCGAACGGTCCACTTTCGAAGGGTCCTTGCCTGAAAATGCGCCGCCACCGTGCGGGCAGGCGCCGCCGTAGGTGTCGACAATGATCTTGCGGCCGGTCAGGCCGCAATCGCCCTGTGGGCCGCCGATGACAAAACGGCCGGTGGGATTGATCAGGTACTTGGTGTCCTTGAGCCATTCCTTGGGCAGCACCGGCTTGATGATTTCTTCAATGATGGCTTCAACGAAGGATGCCTTCATCTTGTGCGCGGTTTCGCTCTGGTCGGGGCTGTGTTGGGTCGACAGCACCACGGTGTCGATGCTGTGCGGCTTGCCGTCCACATAACGCATGGTGACCTGGCTTTTTGCGTCCGGACGCAGGAACGGCAGGCGGCCGTCCTTGCGCAACTGGGACTGGCGTTCCACCAGGCGGTGGGCGTAATAAATCGGCGCGGGCATCAGCTCCGGCGTCTCGTCGCAGGCATAACCAAACATCAGGCCCTGGTCGCCGGCGCCGGTGTTCAGGTGGTCGTCGGATGCATGGTCCACGCCCTGGGCGATGTCGTTGCTCTGCTTGTCATAGGCGACCAGTACCGCGCAGCCTTTGTAGTCGATGCCGTATTCGGTGTTGTCGTAACCGATGCGCTTGAGCGTGTCGCGTGCGACCTGGATGTAGTCCACATGCGCATTGGTGGTGATTTCACCGGCCAGCACCACCAGACCGGTGTTGGTCAGGGTCTCAGCGGCCACGCGCGAAAGCGGGTCCTGCTTGAAGATGGCATCGAGGATGGCATCGGAAATCTGGTCGGCAACCTTGTCGGGATGGCCTTCGGAGACGGATTCGGAAGTAAAGAGAAAATCGTTCGCCATTGCGTACACTCCATGAAGTTAGTCGGCGCGTTGCCGGCTTGGGGTGCCTCGGCGAACGCTTTAGCAGTTTGGTTTAATGTCGCCCTGCAAGTAGTTCAATAACTCGGCGACAGCTTGAATTATATCGTTTTGTCCTTCGGCAGGAGTTTCCCGCCCATATCTGCCTTCCATGATCCTGCTGTTTCGTTTTTTCTCCCACTGGCCTTTGCGCGCACTGCATGCGCTGGGCGCGGCCCTGGGCTGGTTGGTCTGGCTGCTCAGCCCCAGCTACCGTCGGCAGTTTCACGACAACGTGGCGCAGGCCGGCATCACTTTTGATGTAGCCCGGCCGGCGATTGCCGAGGCCGGACGTTTTGTGGCTGAACTGCCCAAGCTCTGGATGCGGCCGCAAACCGAGTCATGCCTCGGCAACGTGCAGCTTGAAGGCCAGATACATGTCGAGCAGGCCTTCGGCCGGGGCCGGGGGGTGATTTTTTTCGGGCCGCATTGCGGCAGCTTCGAGCTGGGCCCGCAGGCGCTGGCCGAGTTGTATGGCCCGATCACCGCGATTTACCGGCCGGCCCGCAAGTCCTGGCTGGCGGCGATTGAACAGGCGACCCGGCAACGGCCGCAACTGACGGTGGTGCCCGCCAGTCTGAGTGGCATCCGGCTGATGCACAGGACACTCAAGGCCAACCAGGCCGTGGCCTTGCTGACAGACCAGGTGCCGCCCGAGGGGCTGGGGGTGTGGGCCCCGTTTTTCGGCAAGCCGGCCTACACCATGACGCTGGCGGCCCGGTTGGCGCTGCAAAGCTGCGCCGTGCTGCTGCCGGTGAGTTGCGAGCGCCTGCCGCGCGGCGAAGGTTATTTCCTCAAGATCTGGCCGCCCGTGGCCGGCCTGCAGGCGCAAGAACTGGCGCCGGCCGAAGGCGGCCCGCGCAGCGGGCCATTGCCGGCCGACATCCTCCATGTCGTGACACGCATCAACCAGGCGATCGAGGCCATCGTTCTGAGCCAGCCGGGGCAATACCTGTGGGGCTACGCACGCTACAAGACACCACGCAAGGACGCGTTTTGAAGCGCCCCCGCCCAGGGTTTGGCCGCTTGGTCACCCGAACCGGCATCTGCCTGATGCAGGTGCTGGCGGTATTTCCGCTGCCCCTGGCGCGGGCGCTCGGTGTGGCCCTGGGCTGGGTACTGTATGGCCTGGTCGGGGCGCGCCGGCGCGTCGTGCAGGCGAATCTGCAGCTGTGTTTTCCTTCACTCGGCGAGGCCGAGCGGCGCCGGCTGACCCAGCAGATCTTTGTGTATTTTGCGCAGGCCTGGCTGGATCGCGCCTGGCTGTGGCACGCGCCGCAGGCCTGGGTGCAGCGGCGTGTGCGGCTGACCGGCGCGGTGCACGAACTCGCCGGCAACGACCCCACGGTGATCTTCCTGCCGCATTTTGTCGGTCTCGATGCGGCCTGGGCCGCTGCCGCCCTGCATTCGCCGCGCCCGTCGACCACCATTTATACCGACCAGTCGAACAAGCTGGTGGACCGCTGGATACTGCGCGGCCGCCAGCGTTTTGGCCACCTGCGCCTGTTCGGACGGGCCGACGGCGTCAAGCCCATCGTGACGGCCCTGCGCGAAGGGCAGCCGCTGTACCTGTTGCCCGACATGGACTTTGGCCCCGACGATTCCGTGTTTGTGCCGTTTTACGGTTTGCCGACGGCGACCGTGCCTTCGCTTTCCCGCTTCGCCCGCCTGGGCCGCGCCAAGGTGGTGCCGCTGGTGCCGCGCCTGACGCCCTGGGGCTACGAGGTGGAGGTGCTGCCGGCCTGGACCAACTTCCCGTCGGAGGATCCGGTGGCGGATACCGCCTTCATGAATGCCCAGTTGCAGGCCTACATCGACACCATGCCGGCGCAGTACTACTGGGTGCACAAACGGTTCAAGACCCGGCCGGACGATGAGCCGTCGCTTTACTAGGCCGGATCAGCCCGGTTTACAGGTGTTTTCGGGCTCCAGCCCTTGTGGAGTAAGCGCAGTCAGCTATAAAAACAGTAGCTAACGAGCATGGCCCAAAAAATCCTGCAGATAACCGGCCACCCGTTCGGGCTGCTCATGCACGATCCAGTGGGAGGCGCCAGCTACCTGCTGCAGCTGCATGTCCGGCACGTAGTCGGCCAGGCCATCGATCAGGGCCGGCGGCAGCGCGATGTCGTCGAGTGCCCAGATCGCCAGTGTTGGCAGCAGGACCATCAAGCGCTCGCGCGCCAGCGTGACAGCGGCGGCGGCCGGGTCGTTGTACGGTGGCCCGGGCCGGGGCGGGCGCAGCGGCGATGCGCGGTACAGGTTGCAGCCGCCGGTGAGCCCGGCGCGCCAGACCTCGCGGTACTGGTCCCTGACGCTGTCGGTGAGCCAGGCCGGTGGGTGGTCGCTGCCATTGGTCAGAAATTGCCACAGGCGGCGGAAATCGTCCTTCGCCAGCAGCGCCTCGGCGTCCGGGCGAATCAGGAAATTCATGTAGGCGCTGGCGGCCTGCTGGGCCGGCGAGTCCTGCAGCTCGCGTAAAAAGGTGCCTGGATGGGGCGAATTGATGATGGCGAGTTTTTTCATCAGCTGCGGCATGGCGGCGGCCAGGTTCCAGGCAATCGCGCCGCCCCAGTCGTGGGCGACCAGGCATTCAAGCTGGCGCTTGTCGTACGGACAGACTGCCGCCACCAGCGCGGCGATGTCCTGCATCAGGTATTTGGGCCGGTAGGCGTCCACCTCTGGCGGTGCGCTCGACTTCTCGAAACCGCGCAGGTTGGGCGCGATGCAGAAGTAAGCGCCGTTTTCCGGCTTGGCAAAGTGCGCCAGCAGGGTGTCCCAGACAAAAGCCCCTTCCGGAAAGCCGTGCAGGAACATCAGGACGGGCCGGCCCGGTTGACCCGCCATGCGGCAGGACAGGCTGATGCCGTGAGGCAGGGGAATCAGGCGGGTTTCAATCATGGTGCTATGCATTCGATAGCTGCCTGCGCCCGTAGGAATTGGGCTGCAGGCAGTTTTTGCTTAAAAATGCACAAACGGCAGAGCCGGCCCTGCCTGCCGGGCCGGACTCAGGCGTCGCCGGACTCTTCTTCTGGCGGCGGGGTTGGCACCGCCTTGGCGGCCTTGTCAGGCTTGACCGGTGGATGGACCCACTGCCACAGGTGCTGGGCCACTTCTTCCACGCCTTGCCGCTTGAGCGCGGAAAACAGTTTGACATCGCCGCCGCCGGCCTGCAGTCGCACAATGGACAGCGCCTTGGCGGCCTCGGTTTTGTTGAGCTTGTCGGACTTGGTCAGCAGCACCAGAAACTTCAGGCCTTCCTCGACCCGCGGGCGGATCACGTCCAGCAGGATTTCATCGAGCTCGGTCAGGCCCAGACGCGGATCGCACAGCAGCACCACGCCCTTGAGGTTGTCGCGCGTCTGCAGGTAGTTGCCCATCACCTGCTGCCAGCGGTATTTGGCGGCCTTGGGCACGGCTGCGTAACCGTAACCCGGCAGATCGGCCAGAACCGCATCGGTCACCCCCTGTTTACCGAGAGAGAACAAATTGATGCTCTGCGTTCGGCCCGGGGTTTTGGATGCAAAGGCGAGGCGGTTGATCTGCGTCAGCGTGTTGATGCAGGTGGACTTGCCCGCGTTGGAGCGGCCGACAAAGGCAATCTCGGGAAACTCATACATCGGCAAGTGTTTGAGTTCGGGCGCTGTGGTCAGAAACTTGGCGGTGTGCAGCCAGCCCATGGCAATTTTCGCCTCGGCGGACTGGGGCGGCTGGGCGGCCAGCGCGGCAGCCATTTTGGCCGCTGCTTCTTTGGGCGGCGCCCGCTTGGCGGTCGGCTTCTGCGTTTTAACGGGTGTAGATCGGGGAGATATGCTCATATTTGGGATTGTCCCCCAAGCCATTGTAAAATCAGGGAGTTTTGCGTTGGTCGGCGCCCCAGCGGGCTATTATTTCAGCCCAAGGCTGTGCGCCGATTGCCTGGTCCACTTTAGAGTCAACTATTAAACCCCCGATATGAAGCTTGTTTCCACTTCGTTGATTACTTATTTATTTGCCGCCCTGCTGCTTGTACCGGCTGTCTCGCGGGCCGCCGGCGAGGCCGCTCCGGCCAAGGTGGCCAAGCCGGATCTGGTCAAGGGGGAGGCAACTTACACCGCGGTGTGTGTCGCCTGCCACGCGGCGGACGGCAACTCCGCCATTGCCGCCAATCCGAAGCTGGCGCAGCAACACCCCGAATACCTGGTCAAGCAACTTCAGGAATTCAAGTCGGGCAAGCGCAACAATGCCGTCATGAAGGGTTTTGCCAGCGCCCTCAGCGACGACGACATGAAAAACATCGCTTACTGGGTGACCAGCCAAAAGGCCAAGCCCGGTTTCGCGAAGGACAAGGCCCTGGTGGCGCTGGGTGAGCGCATCTACCGCGGCGGCATCTCCGACCGCCAGGTGCCGGCCTGTGCCGGTTGCCACAGCCCGAACGGCGCCGGCATTCCGTCGCAGTACCCGCGTCTGGGCGGCCAGCATGCCGAATACACCGCGGCCCAGCTGACGACTTTCCGCGACGGTGGGCGCAACAACAACCTGCAGATGACGCAGGTTGCCGCCAAACTGAACGACAGGGAAATCCGCGCCGTGGCTGACTACATTGCCGGTTTGCGCTGAATCCCCTGAAAAACCCATGGAATCCATGGCCGGGGGGAAGGGCAAAACCTCTTTCCCGGGAAAATACAGGGGCTCGCCCGGTTTGTATTGAACCCCAGCCAGAATAATCACTCCATACAGGGCGGGTCTTTTTCAGAAGACCCGCCTTTTTTGTTGCCGCCCAACCGAACACCACGCATGACCGTTCCCAGCCACGCAGTTTCCACCCACGGCATGAGGCTCAAGGCGGGCTCTCACGCCCTGCGCTCCACCGTGGAGTTGCTGTCGTCGATGCGCTTTTCCATCTCGCTGCTCACGGTGATCTGCATCGCCTCGGTGATAGGCACGGTGCTCAAGCAGCAGGAGCCGATAGGCAACTACGTCAACCAGTTCGGCCCGTTCTGGGCTCAGGTGTTTGGCGCAGTCAGCCTGTACACGGTATACAGCGCCTGGTGGTTCATGCTGATCCTGGCCTTTCTGGTGGTCTCCACGTCCCTGTGCATCAGCCGCAACACGCCCAAGATCCTGGCCGACCTGAACCAGCTGAAGGAAAACATCCGTGAACAAAGCCTCAAGGCTTTCGGGCACCGCGCCGAAGCGGCCTTGGACGAGGGGCCGGAAGCGGCCGCGCGGCGCATCGGGCAAACGCTGGTGCAGGGCGGCTGGAAGGTCAAGCTGCAGCAGAGAACCACGTCCGGCGGCGAAGGCTGGATGGTGGCGGCCAAGGCGGGTGCCGCCAACAAGCTCGGTTACATTGCTGCACACAGCGCCATCGTGCTGGTGTGTGTGGGTGGACTGCTTGATGGCGATCTGATCGTGCGTGCGCAGATGTGGCTTAACAACAAGACCATCTACACCGGCGGCGGCTTGATTGCCGATGTGCCGGCTCAGCACCGCCTGAGCGAGCGCAACCCGACCTTCCGCGCCAACCTGCTGGTCGCCGAGGGCACCCAGTCGAGCACCGCCATCCTGAACCAGCCCGGCGGCGTTTTGCTGCAGGACCTGCCTTTTGCGGTGGAACTGAAAAAATTCATCGTCGAGTACTACTCGACCGGCATGCCCAGCCTGTTTGCCAGCGACATCGTGATCCACGACAAGGAAACCGGCGAGAAGATCCCGGCCCGTGTCGAGGTCAACCATCCGGCCCGCCACAAAGGCATAGAGATTTACCAGTCCAGCTTTGATGATGGCGGCTCCAGCGTCACGCTCAAGGCGGTACCGCTGGCTACCGGCAGCCAGGGGGCCAGCAAGCCTTTTGAAATCCAGGGCACGATTGGCGGCTCCAGCAGCTTGAGCAATGGCGCCGAAAAGATGACGCTGGAATACACCGCCTTGCGTGTCATCAACGTCGAGAATTTTGGCGACTCGGGCAGCATGGGTGCGACGTCGGGCGCGGATGTGCGCAAGGTCGATTTGCGCCAGGCCCTCGATTCACGCCTGGGCGCGGCCAACAAGACCCGCGAAAAGAAGGAACTGCGCAACGTCGGCCCCAGCGTGACCTACAAGCTGCGCGACGCGTCCGGCCAGGCCAGGGAGTTTCACAACTACATGCTGCCGGTGAAGATGGACACGGCCGAGTTCAGTCCGGCGCTGTTTTTGCTGGGCGTGCGTGAAACCCCGGCCGAGCCTTTCCAGTACCTGCGCATTCCCGCCGACGAGCAGGGCAGCATGGAGGGTTTCTTGCGGTTGCGTCGTGCGCTGGCCGACCCGGCCCAGCGCGACAAAGCCGTCCAGCGTTATGTACGCCAGGCCATCGCGACGGACCGGCCCGATCTGGCAGAGCAGCTGTCCGCGTCCGCGTCGCGGGCGCTGGCCCTGTTCGCCGGCCCCGACCAGCCGGTGGCTGGAGCCCAGGCCGGGGCACTGGCCGGGCTGCAGGCGATTTCCGATTTCATGGAAACCAATGTGCCGGAAGACGAGCGCAGCCGCGCCGGCGAAGTGCTGGTGCGCATCCTCAACGGCGTGTTGTTTGAACTGGTGCAGCTTACGAGGGAGCAAGGCGGCTTGCCGCTGCTGCCGCGCGACGAAACAACCCAGGCTTTCATGGCACAGGCCGTGTTGTCCCTCAGTGATGCCCACCACTATCCGGCGCCCATGGCGTTTGAACTGAAGGACTTCACGCAGTTGCAGGCCAGTGTCTTCCAGGTGGCGCGTGCACCCGGGAGAAACATTGTCTATCTCGGTTGCGCCCTGCTGATTCTGGGCATCTTTGCCATGCTGTATGTGCGCGAGCGCCGCCTTTGGGTCTGGCTGGCGCCGGCCGGCGCAAGTGCGGCTTTCACAGAGTCCGGAAAAGGGCCAGAATCAGGCGCGGGCAGCCAGGCCACCATGGCCATGTCGACCAATCGCCAGACCATGGACGGCGGCAAGGAATTTGAAATGCTGAAAACAAAACTTTTACAGGTGCCCCGATGAACACCACCACCACCCTGAACTCGCGCACCACGGACGCGACCACCATCATCCTGCAGCAAGGCTATTTCGCCAAGCGCAATGCGCTGGACTGGATTTTTGCGGCGCTTGTCCTGGCCGGCGGGCTGTATGCCTTTGCCCGGTACAGCGCTTTCATGGATGTCTATGAAAAAGGCATTTTGCTCGGGTCCATTCCCGCCGCCATTGCGATGGGCTGGTTCTGGCGGCCGCTGCGCGCGCTGATGCTGCTGGTGGCGGGCTTCTCCCTGCTCGGCATCGTGTCCTACCAGGGCGATCTGGCACGCGCCGAACAGGTGTTCTGGCTCAAGTATTTCCTGTCCAGCCAGTCGGCCATTCTCTGGATGAGCGTGCTGTTTTTCATGAGCACGGCGTTTTACTGGCTCGGCATGTTCGTGCGCGGGCAGGGCGACACCATGGAATCGCTGGGCTCCAAAATTGCCTGGGTGGCCGTGGGCATGGCACTGATCGGCACCATGGTTCGCTGGTACGAAAGTTATCTGATCGGCACCGATGTCGGCCACATCCCGGTGAGCAACCTGTATGAGGTGTTCGTCATGTTCTGCTGGATGACTGCGGCGTTTTACCTCTACTTCGAAGCGCAGTACAAGACCCGTGCCATGGGCGCGTTTGTCATGCTGGTGGTCAGTGCCGCCGTGGGGTTTCTGCTCTGGTATACCGTGGTGCGTGAGGCGCATGAAATCCAGCCGCTGGTGCCGGCCCTGAAAAGCTGGTGGATGAAGCTGCATGTGCCGGCCAACTTCATTGGCTACGGCATGTTCGCACTGGCCGCCATGGTGGCGCTGGCCTACCTGGTCAAGCAGCAGGCCGGCGAGACCCGCTGGTACAAGCTGACGCCCTTGTGGCTGCTCGCCGTGGTCCTGTGTTTTGTGCCGATTGTGTTTCGCAAGTCAACCGAAACCGGGGGTACCAATTACTGGCTGGGTTATCTGCTGGTCTCCGGCCTGGTTGCCGCCGCCATTTTGCTGGGCCGCCAGCGCATTGCGGCACGCCTGCCGAGCGCCGAAGTGCTCGACGACGTGATGTACAAGGCCATTGCCGTCGGCTTTGCGTTTTTCACCATCGCCACCGTGCTTGGCGCCTTGTGGGCGGCTGAGGCATGGGGCGGTTACTGGAGCTGGGACCCGAAAGAAACCTGGGCATTGATCGTCTGGCTCAACTACGCGGCCTGGCTGCACATGCGGCTGATGAAGGGCCTGCGCGGTACCGTGGCCGCCTGGTGGGCCCTGGTGGGGCTGGCCGTCACCACCTTTGCCTTTCTGGGGGTGAACATGTTCCTGTCGGGCCTGCACAGTTACGGAACCTTGTAGCCGGGGTTTGAATCCTTGTAAGAAGCGGCTGCGTACCCAGACTAACTCCCAGCCCTTCCCCACAACAAGGACACACCATGCTGATCAAGACTGACCACAGTGGCTTCGACCACGCCGTTTCCAGCGACATCACGCCTCAGGGCGTTTACCAGCAGCGGCGCAAGCTGATCAAGCTGATGGCTACAGGTGCCGCCGGTGCGACCATCGCTTCCTGGGCCGGTCGACAAGCGCTGGCGCAGGCGGTTGTCAAACCCGGGAAGCTGGCTGCTTTGCCCGGTGCCAAATCGGGGGTGGCCGGCGCGGTCACGATGGAGAAAGTGACGGACTACAAGGACGTCACAAGCTACAACAACTTCTATGAATTCGGTACCGACAAGTCGGACCCGGCCAAAAATGCCCACACGCTGGTGACCAAGCCCTGGACGGTGGCCATCGAAGGCCTGGTCAAGCAGCCCAGAAACTGGGCCATCGAAGACCTGATCAGGCTCAGCGCCCAGGAGGAACGCATCTACCGGCTGCGCTGCGTCGAAGGCTGGTCCATGGTGATTCCCTGGGTTGGCTATTCGCTGGCGGAGCTCATTAAAAAGGTCGAGCCGCTGGGTAACGCCAAGTATGTCGAGTTCATCACCCAGGCCGATCCGAAAACCATGCCGTTTGTCGGCTCGCGCGTGCTGGACTGGCCCTATGTCGAGGCACTGCGCATGGACGAGGCGATGCACCCGCTGACCCTTTTGAGTTTCGGCATGTACGGCGAAGTGCTGCCCAACCAGAGCGGTGCGCCGGTGCGCCTGGTGGTACCATGGAAATACGGTTTCAAGAGTGGCAAGAGCATCGTCAAGATCCGCTTTACCGACAAGGAATCGCGTACCGCGTGGAACAAGGCGGCTGCCAGCGAATACGGGTTTTATTCCAATGTGAACCCGTCCGTGGACCATCCGCGCTGGAGCCAGGCGACCGAGCGCCGTATTGGCGAAGATGGCCTGTTCGCCAAGAAACGCAAAACCCTGATGTTCAACGGCTACGAGGCCCAGGTGGGGCAGTTGTATGCGGGCATGGATCTGAAGAAGTTTTATTGATTCGAAGCCGGGGCTCGCCAGTACGCAAAACCTCGTTCGGCGCCGCGGCGCCGATTTGGTTTTCAACCATGAAAAAACTTCTCCTCCATCCTGCGGCCAAGCCGGCAGTCTTCATTACCTGCCTGTTGCCGTTCATCTGGCTGTTCTACAGCGCGCTGGCCAACCAGCTGGGCGCCAACCCCGCGGAAGCGCTGATCCGGGCAACGGGCGACTGGACCCTGCGTTTCCTGTGCATCGTGCTGGCCGTCACACCGCTGCGGGTGATCAGCAACACGCCCGCGCTGGCGCGTTTTCGCCGCATGCTGGGGCTGTTTGTGTATTTTTACGTGCTGGTCCACCTGCTCAGCTACAGCTGGTTCGACATGGGCTTTGATGTGGCCGATATCGTCAGGGACATCATCAAGCGGCCGTTCATCCTGGTGGGATTTGCCGCTTTCCTGCTGTTGACACCGCTGGCTGCGACCTCCTTCAACGCAGCCATCCGCCGGCTCGGGGCGAAGCGCTGGCAGATGCTTCACAAGCTGGTGTACCTGATTGCGGGCTTGGGCATCCTGCATTTCTTCTGGATGCGCTCAGGCAAAAACGATTTTGCCGAGGTGTCGGTCTATGCGGCCATCATCGCTGCGCTGCTGGGCTGGCGTGTATGGCAGCGCTGGGGTCGGCGCAAGCGTCCGGCGGGTTCCCGTCCTGCCGCAGCGACGCGCCTGCAGTGAAGCAAATGCTCCTGAATCAGGAGCTGAAGGCGCACGATTGATAAGGGCTGGAGCAGGTTTTTGCCTGAAACCTAGGCGTTCACGGCACGCAGCGCGGGCCGGATCTGGCGCGCGACCGGATCGATGCTTGCCGTAGGCAACTGGTAGGCGCGATCGTCAAACAGGTCGATACCGCACATCAGGTTTTCAATCCAGTCGAAGAATTCGTTCACGGCCTGCTTGCCGACGATCGGTGCGCCGTGTTGCGGCACCAGCATGGCGATGTCCATGGGACGCACCATGTTGACCCACAGCCGCAGGATCTTGTTCGAGACCATGTAGCGCCGGTGGAAACCTTCCATCAGGGGAATGTGCGGCTTGAGGCTGGTGACCGGTTGGCGCGCCTGGGCGCCGGACATCATCGACACCCCGAGATCGCCCGTGAACAGGATGCGACTGACCGGATCGTAGAAGTGAAAATTGCCTTCGGAGTGCATGAAGTGCGCCGGGATCAACCACAGTTCATTGGCGCCCAGAGGCAGGCGCCCGCCACCGTCGGGCACGCCGATCACGCGTTTGTCGGTCTTGCCGACCTTGGTGAAATGTGGAACAAAACGCTCCCACACCCGTGAAATCACGAGCATGGCCTGGGTACTGCTCAGCCAGCGATCCAGCGAAGCGATGATGTCGGGGTCTGCATGTGAAGCGATGATGTAGGACAGCTTGTGCGGCGGAAAATGCTGCGTCATGCCCATGAACAGTTCGTTGTAGGCCAGGTTTCCGCCGGGATCAATGATGGCCCCCGTGCCGTTGTCCACGATGAGAAACTGGTTGGCCTGAACCGCCTGTCCATCTTCCTCGATGAGGTCGGTGAACATCAGGCAGGCGTGGTTTTTGTCGCGATAAAGTTCCAGAGCCATGTCAGTGCTTAACGTCGATTTGAAGAAAACCGACTGTACTTCCACCTCTGCAGACGTCTCTTGATGGGCATCAAGAGACGTCGTCCTCACGGCAACAATTTTTCGCCGCGGAAGGTGTCGGCCGCTGTTTCGCGCTTGCGTATGAGGTGGGCTTGTTCACCATCGACCAGCACCTCGGCGGCACGGCCCCGGGTGTTGTAGTTGCTGGCCATGCTCATGCAGTAGGCCCCCGCCGACAGCACGGCCAGTCGATCCCCGGCGACCACTGCCAGCGTGCGGTCGCGGCCTATCCAGTCGCCGCTTTCGCAGACCGGGCCGACCACGTCGTAGGACGCCTGCTGCCTGTCCTGGTGCGTCTCAAGCGGCACGATTGCATGAAACGCCTGGTACATGGCGGGACGCGGCAGGTCGTTCATCGCGGCATCAATCACGCAGAAATTCTTCTGCTCACCGGGCTTGAGGTAAAGCACCTCGGTCAGGCAGACGCCGGCGTTGCCCACCAGCGAGCGACCCGGCTCGACCATCAGTTTTTTGCCGCCATGGCCGCGTGCATCCAGTTTGGCCAGCAGTTCCTGCCAGAGCACATCTGCCGCGGGCGGTGCGTCCTGGTTGTAATTGATGCCCAGGCCGCCACCAAAGTCGATGTGTTCAATCGTGATGCCCGCCGCTTCTATGCTGTCGACCAGGTCCAGCACCCGGTCCATGGCGTCCAGGTAAGGCGTGGTCTCGGTAATCTGCGAGCCGATGTGGCAATCGATGCCGACCACCTGTAGCCCTTCAAGTGACGCCGCGTATCGGTAAATCCGCAGTGCATCCTCATGCGCCACGCCGAACTTGTTGCCCTTGAGGCCGGTCGAGATATAGGGGTGGGTTTTCGGGTCGACATTGGGGTTGACGCGAATGCTGATCGGCGCGATGCGGCCCATGGCCAGCGCTACCCCGGACAGCACATCCAGTTCGGCCTCACTCTCGACATTGAAGCAGCCGATGCCTGCGGTCAGGGCCTGCTGCATTTCGGAGCGTGTTTTGCCGACCCCGGAAAAAATGACTTTGCGCACATCGCCGCCCGCGGCCAGCACCCGCTCAAGCTCGCCCCCGGAGACGATGTCAAAGCCGCAGCCTGCACGGGCAAACACCTGCAGCACGCCCAGCGAGGAGTTGGCCTTCATGGCGTAACAGATCTGCGCATGGCGTCCGGCAAAGCCCTGCTGGTAGGCCGCAAGGGCCGCCAGCATGGCAGCTTTGGAATACACGAACAGCGGTGTGCCGTACTGGCTGGCCAGGGTATCGAGGCGGGCCGCTTCGAGGTAGAGGCCATCTTGGCGGTAGGCCAGCTGGGGTGCGCCTGGCAGGGTAGTCGGTGCCGTGGTGGGCATGGCCGGTGCTTTCATCGCGGCGGCAAAGTGGCGGGACCGGATGCTGGCGGTGGTGCCGGCAGATCAGTCGGGGTGGCTGTGGCGCTTTCCGGTGCGCTGGCGGCGGCGGCGGGCGCTGCGACAGGGGCAATGCCGGCCGGACGGGCTTTGGGCGGTGGCGGGAGAAAGAGGGGGCCCTTCTGGCCGCAAGCCGCAAGACCCATGGCAATAGCCAGGGTCGCGGCGACGGTTGAAAGGCCATGAGCCCAGGAGGCCGCTTGGCGACGGCCTAGAATTTGACGCTGGATTTGAAATCTTGCAAACATGATGGGATTGTAATGACCGACCTGGAATATCTGGACCATGCCGAAGCCGCCCTCAAGGCGATTGAAATGGCGTGTGACCGCATCAACGACGAAACGGATGCCGACGTCGACAACCAGAGAACCGGGGGCATGATCACGCTGACTTTTGCCGACCGCAGCCAGATCATCATCAATCTCCAGAAGCCGCTTCAGGAAATCTGGATGGCCGCCCGCGCTGGCGGTTTTCATTACAGATTCAACCAGGGCCAGTGGACCGACACCAAGGATGGCAGCGCGCTGTTTGCGGAGCTGTCGCGTTATGCCAGCGCGCAGGCCGGGCAGCCGCTGGTGTTCAGCGCACCGTCAGGCGCGCGCCCCGCTAGTTCTTGAACAGATCCAGAATCCGGCGGCGTTCATCGCTCGGTGGCGGGGTCTGGATGGCGGCGCCGGGGGGCACTGGTTGGCCGGTGATCGGGTTGTCCACACCGGCGCCTGCGGCGGGACGGTCTCCCAGTCCGACGCTGCTGATGCCGGACCCTTTGGCGTATTCATCATAAAACCACTCGCCGCCGATATTGACAACTCCCTCGGGGGCTGAAAACTCGGTTACCGGCACGCCTTTGAGCGCGTAGTCCATGAAGTTGATCCACACCGGCAGGCTTAGGCCGCCCCCGGTCTCCCGGTCACCGAGTTTTTTCGGCGTGTCGTAGCCCATCCACACGGCTGCGGTGAGGGTCGGCTGGAAGCCCACAAACCAGGTGTCGATTGAATCGTTGGTGGTGCCGGTTTTGCCATAGAGGTCTGGCCGTTTCAGGGTCGCCTGGGCCCGGGCGGCGGTGCCGCTGCGGGCAACTTCCTGCAAGAGGCTGGACATGATGAAGGCGTTGCGCGCTTCGATACCACGGACCGACTCGTCGAGTGTTGGAACGGGGCGGTCGACCACGACCTTGCCTTTCTGGTCGGTGATTTTGGTGATCAGGTAGGGGTTGACGCGGTAGCCGCCATTGGCAAACACCGAATAGCCGATGGCCATTTGCAGCGGTGTGACCGAGCCGGCGCCCAGTGCCATCGTCAGGTAGGCCGGGTGTTTGTCACCGTCAAAACCAAACCGGGTCACCCATTCCTGGGCATATTTGGGGCCTATGGCCTGCAGTATCCGGATGGAAATCATGTTTTTTGACCTGGCCAGCCCCCGGCGCAGGCTCATCGGGCCTTCGAAGGTGCCGTCGTAATTTTTTGGCTCCCAAGGCTGGCCGCCGGTGACGCCAGCGTCAAAAAACAGGGGCGCGTCGTTAACGACCGTCGCCGGGGTGAAGCCTTTTTCGAGGGCGGCCGAATAGATAAACGGCTTGAAGCTGGAGCCGGGCTGGCGCCAGGCCTGCGTCACATGGTTGAACTTGTTTTTCTCATAGTCAAAGCCGCCGACCAGCGCCTTGATGGCGCCGCTGCGCGGGTCCAGCGCCACAAAAGCGCCCTCGACCTCCGGTAGCTGTGTGATTTCCCAAGTGTTTTTGGCTGTTTTGGTCACGCGGATCAGGGCGCCGGGACGGATCCTGATGTTGGGTGCCGCTTTTTCGGACAGGCCCGACTGGGCCGGTTTGAGACCGTCGCCGGTGATTTCAATGGTTTCGCTGTTCTGGCGAAGGGCCACGATTTTCTTCGGCCCGGCTTCCAGCACCACAGCCGACATCACATCATCGTTGTCCGGACTCTCTGCCAAGGCATCGTCAATCGCGTCTTCGGTTTCCTTGGGATCGCTGGACAGGGCAATGAATTTTTCGGGGCCGCGGTAGATCTGCCGCCTTTCATAATCCATGATGCCTTTGCGTAGCGCCTTGTAGGCCATGGTCTGGTCGGCAGCCCGCAGGGTGGTGAAGACATTCAAGCCGCGCGTGTAGGTTTCGTCGCCATACTGGCTATACACCAGTTGGCGCACGGTTTCTGCCACAAATTCGGCATGCACCCGCCCAGTGTCTGGGCCGGATTTGACCTTGATGTCCTCGTTTTTGGCTGCCACCGCCTGTTCCGGCGTGATGAAGCCGTTTTCTTCCATGCGCTCAATGATGTAAAGCTGGCGCGCCCGGGCCCGCCTGGGGTTGCTGACCGGGTTGTAGGCGGATGGGGCCTTGGGCAGGCCCGCGAGCATGGCGGCCTCGGCGATGCTGATGGATTTAAGCGGCTTGCCGAAATAAATCTCGGACGCGGCGGCAAAACCATAAGCGCGTTGCCCCAGGAAGATCTGGTTCATGTAGATCTCCAGGATCTGATCCTTGCTCAGCAGGTGTTCCAGCTTGAAGGTCAGCAAGATCTCGTAGATTTTCCGCGTGTAGCTCTTTTCGGTAGACAGGTAGACGTTGCGGGCGACCTGCATGGTGATGGTCGAGGCGCCCTGACTCTTGGCCCGTCCCACATTGGCGAGGCCGGCCCGGATCACGCCGATGTAATCAACCCCGCCATGAGAGAAGAAGCGAGCATCCTCAATAGCCAGCACCGCATCCTTCATGACCTTGGGTATCTCGCCGATCGGTGTCAGGTTGCGGCGCTCCTCGCCAAACTCACCAATCAGAACCGCATCCGCTGAATAGACGCGCAAAGGAAGTTTCGGGCGGTAGTCCAGCAAATCGGACACATCCGGCAGGTTGGGGTAGGCGACGGCCAGCGCAACCGCAATGATGATCAGGAGTGAAACAAGGCCAGCCAGCGCCAGACCCAGGCCCCACGCAAAGGCCTTGAGCAGCTTGGGCAGCCAGGACAGCTGGCTGACAGGGGAGGGACGGGATTCGGAAGTCGAAGAATTTGACGGCATGGGTTTAACGTAAGTTCGCGCCAGCATTGTAAAAATCCACGATGCTGGAAGACTTTGCAGGTTGTCAGGGATTTCACATTTTGCAATTGTGGCCTTGTCGCCGCGCCGACATCAACCCGGTCAAGCCATTGAAAGCGTCTACTTTTGACAACGGTGATAGTAAGCTAAAACTGAAAAATCCTTTGTTGTACAAGGACCTTACTGATAGCATTCAAGTGATTTCTTAAGTTTGTAGGGCTACATATTAGCCGTCATCTGGGGACCGTCTTGATCTCTCTGGGGTCTTTATTAAACCGTCAATCGCCAGCCTTGCTGGGCCTGGACATCAGTTCGTCCAGCGTCAAGCTGGTAGAGCTCAGCCATGACAAGGCTGGCAACCTGGTGCTTGACCGGTGCGCCATTGAGCCCCTGGAACGGGGCTGGATCACCGACGGCAACGTCGAGAAATTTGACGAAGTTGCCGAGGCAGTCCGCCGACTGGTCAAAAAGAGCGGGACACGCACCAAAAATGTGGTCATGGCCCTGCCCGCGTCGGCCGTGATCACCAAGAAAATCATCCTGCCCGGCGGAATGAGCGAGCAGGAGCTGGAGATCCAGGTAGAGGCCGAGGCCAATCAATACATCCCCTTTTCTCTGGATGAGGTCAGTCTTGATTTTTGTGTCATAGGTCCCAGCGCCAGCTCGGCGGGTGACGTGGAGGTGCTGATCGCCGCATCCCGCAAGGAAAAAGTCAACGACCGGCAGGGGCTGGCCGAGGCGGCAGGTCTCAAACCGGTGGTGGTGGATGTGGAGTCCTATGCTTCACGGCTGGCGACGGCCCGACTGATTGAGAGCCTGCCGAACAAGGGCCTGGACACCATGGTGGCCCTGTTCGAAGTCGGTGCCCTGACCACCAGCATGCAGGTCATCAAGAACGACGAAGTGCTGTATGAGCGCGACCAGGCTTTTGGCGGAGCTCAGCTGACCCAGCTGATCGTCCGCCAGTATGGTTTTTCTCCGGAAGAGGCGGAAGGAAAAAAGCGCAGTGGCGACCTGCCGGATGACTACGATGGCAACGTGCTCAAACCCTTTGTTGACAGCATGGCGCAGGAAATTGGTCGTGCGCTCCAATTCTTTTTTACGAGTACTCCGCACAACAAGGTGGATTACGTGATGCTGGCGGGCGGTTCGTCGGCATTGCCGGGGTTGACCGAAGCAGTGACCCAGCAGACCTCATTTGCCTGCATGGTTGCCAATCCCTTTGAGGGCATGGTTTTGGGCGGCAATGTAAGGGAGAACAAGATGAAGCGTGAAGCCGCGTCTTACCTGACCGCTTGCGGGCTGGCTTTGCGGAGGTTTTTCCAGTGATTCTGGTCAATCTGCTTCCCCATCGCGAAGCGGCGCGCAAACGCCGCCGTGAGGCTTTTTTCGTCGCCTTGGGTATTGCTGCCCTCACTGGCGGTCTGCTCTGCGGAGCGGTTTATTCCTGGTACCAGGCCCAAATTTCGGGGCAGCAGGGAAAGAATACGTTTCTGAAAACCGAAATCACCCGTCTTGAGAACCAAATCAAGGAAATTGCGGGCCTGCAGCAGGAAATTGCCGCCTTGCGTGCCCGCCAAATGGCGGTGGAGGACCTGCAGGGCAACCGGAATCTGCCGGTCTACCTGCTCGATGAACTGGTCCGACAGTTGCCGGACGGGGTTTACCTGAGCACCATGAAGCAGGACAACCAGTCCGTGATGCTGACCGGGGTGGCCCAGTCCAACGAGCGGGTCTCCGAGTTGCTGCGCAATCTGGGCAACAACAGTCCATGGCTGACCCGGCCCGAACTGATTGAAATCACCGGCAGAACAATCACGCTGGGCGCGCGCGACCAGCGGCGCGTCGCGAATTTTTCGATGCGCGTGGGACTCAGGCGGGCCACGGATGTGCAGAAAGCGGCGGCATCAGCGGCGGGGTCTTCCGGCGCCGCCGTGGGCAAGCCCGCCCAGCCGGGCATGGCCGCGGCCAAGAGCTGACGAACCCAGCCCCGAACAGGCACTGACTATGGCACGTACACCGAAATTCAATGTTAATTTTTCCGCGCTTCAGGACGGTCTGAAGGCGCAATTTGTCGGACTCAACCCGAATGACCCTTCCTCCTGGCCGGCGTTTCCTCGTTTTCTCCTGTATGTGTTTGTGACCGTCGCCGTAGTGGTTGCGCTGTGGTTTGTATGGCTCAGCGATTCTGACGAGGAACTCAAGGCAGAACAGGCCAAGGAAGTGCAGCTGAGGGAAGATTTCAGGAAGAAGCTGGCGCAAGCGGTCAACCTGGAAGCCCTGAAAAAGCAGCGTGAGCAGGTCCAGCAGTACGTGACCCAATTGGAGAAACAACTACCCAGCAAGGCCGAAATGGATGCTTTGCTATCAGACATCAACCAGGCCGGATTGGGCCGAAGTCTGCAGTTTGAGCTGTTTCGGCCCGGACAGGTCAGCGTCAAGGAGTATTACGCGGAGCTGCCGATTGCGATCAAGGTGTCTGGGCGTTATCACGATATCGGGGCTTTTGCAGCCGATATTGCCAATCTGTCGCGCATTGTGACACTCAACAACATGACGATTGCTCCGGTCAAGGACGGAATGATGAGCATGGACACGACCGCCAAGACATTCCGCTACCTCGATCCTGAAGAAGTTGCCTTGCAGCGTAAAGCGGCGCCCGCGAAAGGCCCCAAAAAATGAAGCGGACAGCTATCCAAAAGACGTTCATGCTGGTGTCCATAGCCGTGGTCGGCCTGAGTCTGACGGCCTGCAGTTCTTCCGAGCAAGAGGAATTACAGCAGTGGATGGCCGAGCAACGCAATCTGACAAAGCCCAGGATCGAACCCTTGCCTGAGCCCACCAGGTTTTCGCCGCAGGCTTATACCCAGGAGGGCGCTGTCGAGCCGTTCAGCCCCCAGAAATTGACCCAGGCGCTGAACCGCGACTCCAATCGGGCGACTGCCAATGCAGCCCTGATTGCGCCTGAGTTGAGCCGTCGCAAGGAGCCGCTGGAAGCGATGCCGCTCGATGCGGTCGCAATGGTGGGCAGCCTGACAAAGCAGGGGCAGCCGGTGGCGCTGGTGCGGGTGGACAACCTGCTTTACCAGGTGCGCGTTGGCAACTACCTGGGCCAGAACTACGGGCGCATAACGAAAATTTCTGAGACTGAGGTCGCCCTGCGGGAAATTGTGCAGGACGCTGCAGGCGAATGGTTAGAGCGGACAGCGACTTTACAGCTTCAAGAGGGGTCAAAATGAACAAGAATGCATGGACGATGCAGGCAGTCTCGGCACGGGGTGCATGGTCGCGGATATCGGCTGGCCTGGCCATCGGTACGGCATGGGTGACGCTCGCGTTGGCAGCGCAAGCATGGGCCCAGGCGCCCAATGCGATCGAGGCAGTGTCGGGTTCCGTCCAGGGAGGCTCCGAAGTCATTCGTATCGACCTGAAAGAAGCGTTGACCGCAGTTCCCACTGGCTTCACGATCCAGACGCCCGCGCGGATTGCGCTCGATTTCCCCGGTGTCAGCAATTCCATGGGCCGCTCGGCTCTTGAACTGAATCTGGGCAATCTGCGTTCTGCCAACGTGGTCCAGGCGGGTGAAAGAACGCGCGTTGTCCTCAATCTCAAGGCTTCGACGGCCTACACGGCGCAGATTCAGGGGAAATCCCTGCTGATCACGCTGGACCCGGTGGCCGTTGCCACGCCCTCACCCGTCGTTGCACCTGTGTTTGCCGAAAATCGCAACCGAGACACCTTGCCGCTGAAAGACATCGATTTCCGGCGGGGGACGGACGCTTCGGGCCGGATTGTGGTCGATCTTGCCAATAACCAGGTGGGCGTCGACATCCGACAGCAGGGGCAGACCCTGGTGGTGGAATTCCTGAAAACCGCCTTGCCCGAAGGCTTGCGTCGCCGGCTGGACGTGTCCGACTTCGGCACGCCGGTTCAAAGCGTGACCACTTCCCAGCTGGGTGACAAGGTCCGCATGGTTGTTGAACCCAAAGGTTCGTGGGAACACAGCGCTTATCAGAGCGACAACCAGTTTGTGCTGGAAGTCCGGCAGCAAAAAGTGGACGAATCCAAGCTGTCGCAGGGGCCCGGCTACACCGGTGAAAAACTGTCCCTGAACTTCCAGAATATCGAGACACGGTCCCTGCTGCAAGTCATTGCCGACTTCACCAATTTCAATATCGTCACCTCCGACAGTGTGTCGGGGGCCGTGACCCTGCGCCTCAAGGATGTGCCATGGGATCAGGCTCTGGACATTATTTTGCAGGCCAAAGGCCTGGGGATGCGGAAAACAGGCAATGTGTTGCTGATTGCACCCAAGGACGAACTGGCCGCGAAAGACAAGCTCGATCTGGAGTCGCGCAATGCGATCCAGTCCCTGGAGTCGGTACGCACGCAATCTTTCCAGATCAACTATGCGAAAGCAGCGGATATCGGTGCCCAGATCACGGCGGGCGGCACCGGTCCGACCAGTGCCCGCATCCTGTCCAATCGCGGCAGTGCGATTGCCGAGGCCAGAACGAACCAGCTGTTTGTGACCGACATTCCCTCCAAGCTGGAACAAGTGCAGAGCTTCATTGCGAAAATAGATATTCCCGTGCGGCAGGTCCTGATTGAGGCGCGCATTGTGGAAGCCTCGGATACATTTGGGAAATCATTGGGTGTTCGACTAGGTGGGCGGCCGTTTTCGCTCAACGGCGCAAGTAATGCGTCGTTCGGCCCGACTTACATCAATCCAGGTACCACACCCGGAGCTCCGGTTCAGGGCGTGAACTACGGAACTACTACAGGCGACTTTCTAAACCTTCCCGGGGTCGGCCAAAACGGATTCAGTGCTGCTACCTTTGCAGTTTCACTCTTTTCGTCGGGCGCCACTCGGTTGCTCAATCTTGAAATTTCAGCCATGGAAGCCGATGGCAAAGGCAAGATTGTGTCGAGCCCGCGCATCGTGACGGCCGACCAGGTCAAGGCCCTGATCGAGCAAGGTACCGAGTTGCCTTACCAGCAAGCGACCTCCAGCGGCGCAACCTCCATCGCCTTCCGCAAGGCCAACCTGAAACTGGAAGTGACCCCGCAAATCACGCCTGAAGGAAACATCATCCTGAATGTTGACGTGAACAAGGACAGTGTGGGCAGGTCGACGACCAACGGTTTTGCGATCGATACCAAACACATACAGACCCAGGTGCTGGTTGAAAACGGCGGCACGGTGGTAATTGGCGGTATTTTTGAGCAGAACGAGCGTGAGGACGTAACCAAGGTTCCCTTGCTGGGCGATCTGCCTGGGGTGGGCAACCTGTTTAAGACCAAGACGCGGACGGCCAACAAGTCCGAGTTGCTGGTCTTTATCTCGCCCAAAATGATTTCCAACGGCGCGGCCCTGCGCTGAGCGTTGGCTGCGCGACGCGAAGCTGGAATGGCCTTCCGGCTCGTCTTGCGGGCTGGCGGTTCTCCGAGGGCTACGGTGTCTGCGAGCCCTGTTCAGGCCCTGTCCGCGGCAGAGATGTTCAACAACACCTTCTTTCTTATTTGTTTGTTGCCGTGATTCACTCTGACAGGAGAAGCTGATGAGCGGGCCTGCTCATGTAGCACTGGTCGGTCTTCCCGGATCCGGCAAGTCGACCATCGGACGTCAACTGGCCCGACGTCTCGGCCGACCATTCATCGACACCGACCATGTCATCGAGCAGCGCGTCGGTTTGTCCATTCGCGAGTTTTTTGAGCGGGAGGGCGAGGAGTCCTTTCGTGACCTTGAACAAAGCGTGATCGACGAATTGACGTTGGGGGAGCCCTGCGTGTTATCGACGGGTGGCGGGGCGGTGTTGCGGCCGGCCAATCGCCAGCATTTGAAGCAGCGTACTCAGGCGATTTACCTGCACTCGGCGCCCGAAGAGGTTTTTCGCCGGCTGCGGCACGACCGGAATCGGCCACTGTTGCAGGTGCCTGACCCGCTGGCGCGCTTGCGCGAGCTGTATACGCTGCGTGACCCGCTGTACCGCGAAAGCGCCCGATTTGTGGTGGAAACGGGGCGGCCTTCGGTGGCGACGCTGGTCAACATGGTGGTGACCCAGCTTGAACTGGCGGGTGTTCTTCCCGCGTCTGACGCCTGACACGCGATCTGCTGAAGACGCCAGCCCGATTCAATGCGCTAAGGCGGCGGAAGCGCCGTGATGCGGGCCACAGAGCGCCGTACGGGCCGGCAGAGCCTCTACACTTGTGTCATGGCTTCAAATTCTCCCCCGGCGACGCAGCAGGTTTTCATTGACCTGGGCGAGCGCAGCTACCCCATCACCATTGGTGCCGGCCTGCTGGGTGACCCCGGCGCTTACCTGAATCTGCCGGCCGCAAGCACCGCGCTGATTGTGTCGAATGACACGGTGGCCCCTCTTTATGCCCGCTCCTTGCAGCTGGCACTGCAGGTGCATTATAAAAAAGTGCTGCAAGTGATTCTGCCCGATGGTGAGGCTCACAAGGACTGGCCCACCCTGCAACTGATTTTCGATGCCCTGCTGGCCAACGGCTGTGACCGCAAGACCGTGCTTTTTGCCCTGGGCGGCGGCGTGGTGGGCGACATGACGGGATTTGCGGCAGCTTGCTACATGCGCGGTGTGCCGTTTGTGCAGGTACCCACCACCTTGCTGGCGCAAGTGGATTCTTCGGTTGGTGGGAAAACGGCCATCAATCACCCGCTGGGAAAAAACATGGTGGGCGCGTTTTACCAGCCGGAGCGCGTGATCTGCGACCTGGACGTGCTCCAGACCTTGCCCCCGCGCGAGTTGAGCGCCGGACTTGCGGAGATCATCAAGTACGGGCCGATTGCCGACATGGCTTTTCTTGACTGGATCGAGGTAAACATCGGGGCCCTGCTCGCGCGTGAACCGGCGGCGCTGGCACACGCCGTCCGGCGCAGCTGCGAGATCAAGGCCGCGGTGGTGGGGCAGGATGAACGTGAGGCCGGGCTGCGCGCCATCCTGAATTTCGGACACACCTTCGGACATGCGATCGAGTCGGGGCTGGGTTACGGCCAATGGCTGCATGGCGAAGGTGTGGGCTGCGGCATGGTGATGGCTGCCCGGCTCTCGCAAAGGCTGGGTCTCGTCGACGTGGCGTTTGTTGATCGCCTGCGTGTGCTTGTCCAACGCGCCGGGCTGCCGGTGGTCGGCCCCAGGCTGTCTGCCACCGACAACGCGGGGCGCTATCTGGAACTGATGCGTGTGGATAAAAAGGCGGAAGCTGGTGAAATCAGATTTGTCGTGATCAACGGCCCCGGCCACGCCACTGTGCGCAGTGCGCCGGATGCACTGGTGCGCGAGGTGATCGACGCATGCTGCGAATGAATGCTTCACCGATTGATTGCTATCAAAATAATAGCTATCTGCGCACGTATTAAAAGGGCTGAAGCCCGATTGGATGCTTGATTCATGACTGCACTGGCTCCCTATGCCTGCGATCCGGCCCAGTCGCGTGGCCGTCGCTACCCCGAGCCCGCTGCGCCGACCCGTTCGGCCTTCCAGCGCGACCGCGACCGGATTGTGCATTCCACAGCATTTCGCCGCCTGGTCTACAAGACCCAGGTATTTTTGAACCATGAAGGCGATTTGTTCCGTACCCGCCTGACCCATTCGCTCGAAGTCGCGCAGCTTGGCCGTTCCATCGCCCGCACGCTGCAATTGAACGAAGACCTGGTCGAAGCCATCGCGCTGGCTCATGATCTCGGCCACACGCCGTTTGGCCACGCCGGTCAGGATGCGCTCAATATCTGCCTGAAAAGACACAACCCGGACAGCGCCGGCTTCGAACACAACCTGCAAAGCCTGCGTGTGGTGGACACGCTCGAGGAACGTTACCCGGATTACGACGGGCTGAACCTTTCCTTTGAAACCCGGGAAGGCATTCTCAAGCATTGCTCCCGCCGCAACGCCCGGCGGATGGAAGGGCGCGAACCCGGCGGCGTGGCGCAGCGCTTCCTGGAATCCTCCGGCGACGGCCCGCACGCGCAGCAGCCCAGCCTTGAGGCCCAGCTTGCCAATCTCGCCGATGAGATCGCCTACAACGCCCATGACATTGACGATGGCGTGCGCTCCGGTCTGCTCAGCCTGGAGCAGCTCATGGAGGTCGACTTGTTTGAGGCGTACCACCGGGAAACGCTCGCCAGGTACCCAGGTTTGCTGGGACGGCGATTGTTGTTTGAAACCATACGCCGCATGCTCAGTGCCCAGGTTTACGACGTGATGGACGCCACGGGCGCCGCCTTGCGGGCTGCGATGCCGGCCGATGTGCAGGCTGTGCGCCAGCATCCGCCGCTGGTCTGCTTCAGTGATGAAATGGCCATGAAGTCCTCGTCCCTCAAGCGTTTCCTGCTGCAAAATTTATACCGCCATCCGCAGGTGGTCGAGACCACACAGACGGCCCAGCAGGTGGTGCGCGACCTGTTTGCCGCTTACATGGCCGATCCGGCGCAGATGCCGCAGGCGCACAGCGACAGGTTCGACCAACTGGGCAGCAGGCCGTCCGGCAGTGCAAGACACCAGGCCAGGCCCGAGCGCGTGGTGGCCGACTACATCGCCGGCATGACAGACCGGTTTGCCGCCAAGGAACACGAGCGCCTGAACGGACGCGTGGTGTTTCCTGTTTGAGGACCGTTCATCCCGCGAGCCTGGTGATCGCCGCCGGCGTGGTGGCGGCGCTGCATGTGGGCAAGCTGCCGCCAGCGTTGCCGGCGCTGCAGCAGGTGCTGGGTGTGTCCCTGGTACAGGCGGGTTTTCTACTGGCGCTGTTTCAGCTCGCCGGGATGACGCTGGGTCTGCCGGCCGGGTTGCTGATTCAGCGCTACGGTCCGCGGCGCAGCATGCTCGCCGGCTTGCTGGTGCTCGGCCTGGCCAGCGCCCTGGGCGGTGCAGCGCAGGGTACGGCCTGGCTGCTTGCAAGCCGCGTCTTTGAAGGACTGGGGTTTTTATGTGTGGTTTTGCCCGCGCCGGGGCTGCTGCGTGCACTGGTGCCCGCCGGGTGTTTGAGCCGCGCGCTGGGTGCATGGGGGGCCTACATGCCGCTGGGCGCAGCACTGGCCATGCTCGTGGGGCCGTGGGTGATGGCGCAGGCCGATGTCGACTGGGGATGGCGAATTTTGTGGTGGCTCCTGTCCGCCTTGTCCGTTTTGCTCGCCATCGTGTTGTATCGCAGCGTCCCTGCGGACCAGCCTCTGGGAGAGAAGCCATCGCGAACCCCATCCCCTGCGGCGGCGCTTTTTTCCGGTAGCCGTGGCCTTCTAAGCCTGACGCTGCGTTCACGCGGGGTCTGGCTGGTGGCTCTGTGCTTTTCAATGTATTCAGGGCAGTGGCTGGCTGTAGTCGGATTTTTGCCGTCGATTTATGCTCAGGCCGGATTGCCCCCCGGCGTCGCCGCCTGGCTCACCGCACTGGCGGCGGCCGTCAACATCATCGGCAACCTCGCGGCTGGCCGCTTGCTGCACCTGCGTGTCCCTCCGCTGGCCTTGCTTGTTGCAGGGTTTGCCGCCATGGGCGGGGGTGCCTTGCTGGCCTTTGGGGTGGATGCCAGCCCCTGGGTACGGTATCTGGCGGTGCTGGCTTTCTCAATGCTGGGGGGTCTGATCCCGGGGACGCTGTTCAGCCTCGCGGTTCGTCTGGCACCGAGCATGGCCACTGTGCCCACCACAGTGGGCTGGATGCAGCAATGGTCGGCCTTTGGCCAGTTCTGTGGACCGCCGCTGGTGGCGTGGGTGGCTGGTCTGGCGGGACACTGGCAGCTGACCTGGACGGTGACCGGTGCCTGCGCGCTGGCCGGCATGGGGCTGGCCTGGCAGATTCACGGCCTGCTGGAGCGCGCGCCCTAAGTTCGTACCGGCATCGACTCCCCGGCCCGCCACTGCGAAGTGGTCATGCCATGCGCCGTGGCTTTGCCGGGTTTACCCATGGCCGGGGACTCGCCCTTGCATAGCCTTATGACGTGTTGGCATTCTCCAACCGCCTTTTTCCATTCTGAACGTGGTCCGCTAAGCGAAGCACGCCGAATCGATAAGTGCATCCAGGCAGGCGGGTTCCCCTATGATGGCGTTGAACCACAGCGCACATTGTCATGGCCCGCCTTCCCCGTCTGAGCCTTCCCGGCTACCCGCACCACGTCATCCTGCGCGGCAACAACCGGCAGGCCATTTTTTCGTGTCCCGCCGATTACCAGACCTTGCTGGACCTGATTGAGGAACACGCCAGAAAATCAGGCGTCGCCGTGCATGCCTATGTGCTGATGAGCAACCACGTTCATTTGCTGGTCACGCCGGAGGCCGCCGATTCCCTGCCACGCATGATGCAGGCCGTGGGCAGGCGGTATGTGCGCTATTTCAACGACAGGCAGGGGCGATCGGGCACCCTGTGGGAGGGGCGCTACCGCTCCACGCCGATCCAGACAGAGGCCTATCTGCTGGCCTGCATGGCCTATATCGATCTCAATCCGGTGCGGGCGGGGCTGGTCGCCGAGGCGCGCGACTACCCCTGGTCCAGCCACGGCCACTACGTCGGAATGCGCAGCGACAGACTGGTAACGCCACATCCCCTGTTCTGGACTTTGGGGAACACACCTTTTGCGCGCGAAGCCGCCTACGCCGACATGGTGCGCGTGGGTGTGTCCGCCAGTCAGCAGGCAGCACTGACAGAATCGGCCCTGAGCGGCTGGGCGCTGGGGAATGCTGATTTCCTGGCGGACCTGCAAAAACGCACGGAACGCCGGCTCGTCAAAACGCGGGTTGGACGCCCGGCGCGAAAACCAGACAGCCCCTGAGCGGCCTTCCACTCTGGCGCTGTCAAGTTGATCATCGTCTTTAATCTGTCCCTATTTAAAACCATCAGATGTCGTAATTGTTTTAATTAGAATCTGACCCCAATTTTTCCGCTTGGCATTGTTGTTGCACTGCACTATGCTGTCGTTCCTTGCGACCCATTACGAAACTTGGGGGACAGGCTGGTGTGCAACGCGCACTCCGGCGCTGTTCTCCCTTACCGACCAGGAGTAAGCCATGACCACGGCTGCTGAAATCACGCATTTTGAACAAAACGGTCTTTACAGCCCGGCCAACGAGCATGACGCTTGCGGCGTCGGCTTTGTGGCCCACATCAAGGGTCACAAAAGCCATGCCATCGTGCAGCAGGGCCTGAAGATTCTCGAGAACCTGGACCATCGTGGCGCGGTGGGCGCTGACAAACTGATGGGCGACGGCGCCGGCATCCTGATCCAGCTGCCGGATGCGCTTTACCGTGAGGAGATGGCCAGGCAGGGCGTCAATCTTCCGCCTCCGGGCGAATACGGCGTGGGCATGGTGTTCCTGCCCAAAGAGCATGCCTCGCGGCTGGCCTGCGAACAGGCACTCGAGCGTGCTGTGCGCATGGAGGGCCAGGTGCTGCTGGGCTGGCGCGATGTGCCCGTCAATCGCGAGATGCCGATGTCGCCGACGGTGCGCGAGAAAGAACCCATCTTGCGCCAGATTTTCATTGGCCGCGGCAATGATGTGATCGTGCAGGACGCGCTGGAGCGCAAGCTCTACGTGATCCGCAAGACCGCCAGTGCCGCGATCCAGCGCCTGAAGCTCACCCACAGCAAGGAATATTACGTCCCCAGCATGTCCAGCCGCACCGTGGTCTACAAGGGCCTGCTGCTGGCCGACCAGGTGGGCACCTATTACCTGGACCTGCAGGATCCGCGATGCGTGTCCGCGCTGGGCCTGGTGCACCAGCGGTTTTCGACCAACACCTTTCCCGAGTGGCCGCTGGCCCACCCCTACCGTTATGTCGCCCACAACGGAGAGATCAACACCGTCAAGGGCAACTACAACTGGATGAAGGCGCGCGAAGGCGTGATGTCCTCGCCGGTGCTGGGCGCCGACCTGCAAAAGCTCTACCCGATCAGCTTTTCCGACCAGTCCGACACTGCGACCTTCGACAACTGCCTCGAGTTGCTGACCATGGCCGGTTACCCGATCAGCCAGGCCGTGATGATGATGATTCCCGAGCCCTGGGAGCAGCACACCACCATGGACGAGCGCCGCAAGGCCTTCTATGAGTACCACGCCGCCATGCTGGAGCCCTGGGATGGTCCGGCGTCCATCGTGTTCACCGACGGGCGCCAGATCGGCGCGACGCTGGACCGCAATGGCTTGCGTCCATCCCGTTATTGCGTGACCGACGACGACCTGGTCATCATGGCGTCCGAATCGGGCGTGCTCCCGATTCCGGAAAACAAGATCGTGCGCAAATGGCGCCTGCAGCCAGGCAAGATGTTCCTGATCGACCTGGAACAGGGACGCATGATCGACGATGAAGAGATCAAGGCCACGCTGGCCCACAGCAAGCCCTACAAACAATGGATTGAAAACCTGCGCATCCGGCTCGATGATGTGCAGGCGACGACGGTGCCTGCGCCGACGGACGGCCTGAAGATGGGTTCCGACGAAGCGAGCGCGACCTCGGCGTCGAGCTCCGGCCTGACCGAGTCGCACGCCTTGCTGGACCGTCAGCAGGCCTTCGGTTACACCCAGGAAGACATCAAGTTCCTGATGTCGCCCATGGCCGTCAATGGCGAGGAAGGCACCGGCTCCATGGGCAACGACAGCCCGTTGGCCGTGCTGTCCAACAAGAACAAGCCGCTGTACAACTACTTCAAGCAGCTGTTCGCGCAGGTCACCAACCCGCCCATCGACCCGATTCGCGAGGCGATTGTGATGTCGCTGGTGTCCTTTGTGGGCCCCAAGCCCAACCTGCTCGATATCAACCAGGTCAACCCGCCGATGCGGCTGGAAGTCGGGCAGCCGGTGCTCAATGTCGCCGACATGCGCAAGCTGCGCGACATCGAAACGCACACCCAGGGAAAATTCAAAAGCTATACGCTGGACATCACCTATCCGCTGGCCTGGGGCCACGAAGGGGTTGAAGCCAAGCTCGCCTCGCTGTGTGCGGAAGCGGTCGACGCGATCAAGAGCGGCAAGAACATCCTGATCGTCAGCGACCGTGGCATCAGCCCGACCCAGGTCGCGATTCCGGCCTTGCTCGCGTTGTCGGCCATTCACCAGCACCTGGTCAAGGAGGGCCTGCGCACGACGGCAGGTCTGGTGGTCGAAACCGGCTCGGCCCGTGAAGTCCATCATTTTGCCGTGCTCGCCGGTTATGGCGCGGAAGCCGTGCACCCGTATCTGGCGATGGAAACGCTGGTCGAACTCGCCAGGGATTTGCCCGGGGACCTGAGTGCCGACAAGGCGATCTACAACTACACCAAGGCGGTTGGCAAGGGCCTGTCCAAGATCATGTCCAAGATGGGCGTGTCCACCTACATGAGTTATTGCGGTGCCCAGCTGTTCGAGGCGATCGGCCTGAACCGTGCCACCATCGACAAGTTCTTTACCGGTACTGCCAGCCAGGTCGAAGGCATGGGCGTGTTTGAAATCGCCGAAGAAGCGCTGCGCATGCACAAGGCCGCATTCGGCAATGATCCGGTGCTGGCCAACATGCTGGACGCTGGCGGCGAGTACGCCTGGCGCGTGCGTGGTGAAGACCATATGTGGACACCGGATGCGATTGCCAAGCTGCAGCATTCGACACGTTCGAACAACTGGAACACCTACAAGGAATACGCCCAGCTGATCAACGACCAGAACCGCCGCCACATGACCCTGCGTGGCCTGTTCGAGTTCAGGATCGATCCGTCCAGAGCCATCCCGATCGACGAGGTCGAGCCGGCCAGGGAAATCGTCAAGCGCTTCGCCACCGGCGCGATGTCGCTGGGTTCCATCAGCACCGAGGCGCATGCCACGCTGGCCGTGGCCATGAACCGCATCGGCGGCAAGAGCAATACCGGGGAGGGCGGCGAAGATCCGAACCGCTACCGTCAAGAGCTCAAGGGCATCCCGATCAAAAAGGGCGAGACGCTCAAGAGCGTGATTGGCGAAAGCGTGGTTGAGGTTGACCTGCCGCTACAGGACGGGGATTCACTGCGTTCGCGCATCAAACAGGTGGCTTCGGGACGTTTCGGCGTCACGGCCGAATACCTGGTGTCGGCCGACCAGATCCAGATCAAGATGGCGCAGGGTGCCAAGCCGGGTGAGGGTGGCCAGTTGCCGGGCGGCAAGGTCAGCGAGTACATCGGCCAGCTGCGTTACTCCGTGCCGGGTGTGGGCCTGATCTCGCCTCCGCCGCACCACGACATTTATTCCATCGAGGATCTGGCGCAACTGATTCATGACCTGAAAAACGTCAATCCGCGCGCCAGCATCAGCGTCAAGCTGGTCAGCGAGGTCGGGGTCGGCACCATTGCCGCCGGTGTGGCGAAAGCCAAGTCCGACCACGTGGTGATCGCCGGCCACGACGGCGGCACCGGCGCATCGCCCTGGTCCTCGATCAAGCATGCGGGCTCGCCTTGGGAAATCGGCCTGGCCGAAACCCAGCAGACGCTGGTGCTCAACCGCCTGCGCGGCCGCATCCGGGTGCAGGCCGACGGCCAGATGAAAACCGGCCGCGACGTGGTGATTGGTGCCTTGCTCGGCGCCGACGAGTTCGGTTTCGCGACCGCACCGCTGGTGGTCGAAGGCTGCATCATGATGCGCAAGTGCCACCTGAACACCTGCCCGGTGGGTGTGGCCACACAGGACCCGGTGCTGCGCCAGAAATTCAGCGGCAAGCCCGAACATGTCGTCAACTACTTCTTCTTTGTCGCCGAAGAGGCGCGCCAGCTGATGGCACAACTGGGCATACGCACCTTCGACGAGCTGATCGGTCGCGCCGACCTGCTCGACACCCAAAAGGGCATCGAACACTGGAAGGCCGGCGGGCTGGACTTCTCGCGCCTGTTCTACCAGCCCAACGTGCCGGCCGATGTGCCGCGCAAACATGTCATGGAGCAGGACCACGCGCTGGAAAAAGCGCTGGACGTGCGCCTGATCGAGAAATCGAAAGCAGCTCTCGAAAAGGGTGAAAAAGTCCAGTTCATCGAGGTGGCACGCAACGTCAATCGCACCGTCGGCGCGATGTTGTCCGGCGAGCTGACGCGGCGTCACCCGGAGGGCCTGCCGGACGACACCTTGCGCATCCAGCTCGAGGGAACGGGCGGCCAGTCTTTCGGCGCTTTCCTGGCCAAAGGCATCACCATGTACCTGATCGGCGATGCCAACGATTACACCGGCAAGGGCCTGTCAGGTGGGCGCATCGTGGTGCGGCCCAGCATCGATTTCCGGGGTGACGCGGTCAAGAACACCATCGTCGGCAACACCGTGCTTTATGGCGCGACCACCGGCGAAGCCTTCTTCAGCGGCGTGGCCGGCGAACGTTTTGCGGTGCGCCTGTCGGGCGCCACGGCGGTCGTCGAGGGCACGGGTGACCACGGCTGCGAATACATGACCGGCGGCACCGTGGTGGTGCTTGGAAAAACCGGGCGCAACTTCGCAGCCGGCATGAGCGGTGGCGTGGCTTACGTGTACGACGAGGACGGCCAGTTTGCCAAGCGCTGCAACACGGCCATGGTGTCGCTGGAGAAAGTCCAGCCTGCTGCCCAGCAGGAGGCCGGGTCCGACCACGCCTTGTGGCACGGCGGCAAGACCGATGAAGCGCAACTGAAGAAGCTGCTGGAAGACCACAACCGCTGGACCGGCAGCAAGCGTGCCCGCGAGTTGCTGGACAACTGGGCGGAAGCGCGCGGCAAGTTCGTCAAGGTGTTCCCGTTGGAATACAAGCGGGCACTCGGCGAAATGGCGGCCAGGAAGCTCACCGCAGCCGCACCCGCCAAAGCGGCGTCCAACCCGGCCGGCGAAAAAGCCGCCAAAGCCGCAGCCTAAACAAGAAGTATCTGGAGTAGCCTCATGGGAAAAGTCACCGGTTTCATGGAATACGAGCGCATCGAGGAAGGCTACAAGCCTGTGCCCGAGCGGCTGAAAAACTACAAGGAGTTTGTGATCGGGCTCGACGATGCGCAGGCCAACAAACAGGCCGCGCGTTGCATGGACTGCGGCACGCCGTTTTGCAACAGCGGCTGCCCCGTCAACAACATCATTCCGGATTTCAATGACATGGTGTTTCGGGGCAACTGGAAAAGTGCGATGGACACCCTGCACAGCACCAACAACTTCCCGGAGTTCACGGGCCGGATTTGCCCCGCACCCTGCGAGGCAGCCTGCACGCTCAACGTGAACGACGACGCGGTGGGCATCAAGTCCATCGAACACGCCATCATCGATCGCGCCTGGGCCGAGGGCTGGGTCCAGCCCCAGCCGCCTGCCCATCGGACCGGGAAAAAGGTGGCCGTGGTGGGTTCGGGCCCTGCGGGCATGGCTGCGGCACAGCAACTGGCGCGGGCCGGCCACGATGTGACGCTGTTCGAGAAAAACGACCGCATCGGCGGCCTGCTGCGTTACGGCATTCCCGACTTCAAGATGGAAAAAACCCATATTGATCGCCGTGTGACGCAAATGCAGGCCGAAGGCGTGGCCTTTCGTACCGGCGTCATGGTCGGAAGGGCGAAAGACGCGCTGGGCAAGGACTCGAAAGTCATCAACTGGGCCAAGGAAACCATCACGCCCGAACAGCTGCAGAAGGATTTTGACGCCATCGTGCTGTCAGGGGGTGCAGAGCAGTCGCGTGACCTGCCCGTTCCGGGTCGGGAACTCGCCGGCATCCATTTCGCGATGGAATTCCTGCCGCAGCAGAACAAGGTCAACGCCGGCGACAAGGTCAAGGACCAGTTGCGCGCCGATGGCAAACACGTGATCGTGATCGGCGGCGGTGACACCGGCTCGGATTGTGTCGGCACGAGCAATCGTCATGGCGCGGCCAGTGTCACGCAGTTCGAACTGCTGCCGCAACCTCCTGAAGAAGAAAACCGCCCCATGACCTGGCCCTACTGGCCCATCAAGCTGCGCACCAGTTCCAGCCATGAAGAGGGCTGCGAGCGTGAGTTCGCCATTTCCACCAAGGAATTCATCGGCGACAAGGGCAAGGTCACCGGTCTGAAAACAGTGCGCGTTGAGTGGAAAGACGGCAAGATGCAGGAAGTGCCAGGCTCCGAGCAGTTGCTGAAAGCCGACCTGGTGCTTCTGGCCATGGGTTTTGTGGCGCCGGTTGCACCGGTGCTGGACGCCTTTGGGGTCGAGAAAGATGCACGCGGGAACGCCAAGGCGACTACCGACTTCACGGGCGGTTATGCCACCAATGTCCCCAAGGTCTTTGCGGCGGGCGACATGCGGCGTGGCCAGAGTCTGGTGGTCTGGGCGATTCGCGAGGGTCGCCAGGTGGCCCGCTCGGTCGACGAGTTCCTGATGGGCTTCAGCGACCTGCCGCGCTGACAGCTGCAGCCCCTCGCGGATGCCCGCGAGGGTGCCTTGCCTCGACCTGTCGCGCGAAACAGCAAACTTTCCTCCATTTTTTTTGCAGGCAGCAGGAAAATCAGGTTGCCAGGCTGAGTTGGGCATCTTTTCCAGGCGATTCCTGTGAAAAATGAACGATTCCGAACGCCCGCGCGGGTCAGAGTAATCCCTTATGATCAATAAGCCGGATAACCGGCTTTTGTCTTTTTATGGCCTCCTCTTCCAATTCATCCCTTGTCGAACTGCGTCACCTTACCTTTGGTTACGGTGAGCGGGTCATCCTGGACGACATTTCCCTGTCGGTACCGCGCGGCAAGGTGACGGCATTGATGGGGGCTTCCGGTGGCGGTAAAACGACCATTTTGCGGCTCATTGGTGGTCAGATTCGTGCCCAGTCCGGCGAATTGCTGTTCGATGACCAGGATGTCACCCGGATGGATCAGGAGCAGATCTATGCGGCGCGCCGTCGCATGGGCATGCTTTTCCAGTTCGGAGCCCTGTTTGCCGACCTGAGCGTTTACGAGAATGTGGCATTTCCGCTGCACGAACACACCGACCTGCCCGAAGCCCTGATTCGCGACATTGTGCTCATGAAGCTCAACGCGGTCGGCCTGCGCGGCGCGCGCGATCTCATGCCCAGTGAGGTGTCCGGCGGCATGGCGCGGCGTATCGCACTTGCCCGCGCCATCGCGCTGGACCCGGAGCTGGTGATGTATGACGAGCCTTTTTCCGGCCTGGACCCGATCTCACTGGGAACAGCGGCGCGGCTGATCCGTCACTTGAACGACGCCATGGGTCTGACCAGTATTTTTGTCTCGCACGAGCTCGAGCAGACGTTTGCCGTGGCCGACCATGTGATCATCCTGGCCAACGGAAAAATTGCGACCGAGGGTACGCCCGAACAAGTCCGGCAAAGCACCGATCCGCTGGTGTACCAGTATGTCAACGCCCTGCCGGACGGCCCGGTTCAGTTCCACTATCCCGGCCTGTCGGTTGAGGAAGATTTTGGCCCCGGCCCCACGCCCGTTGCCCGGCAGCCAGGAGCCGCAGCATGAGCTGGTACAAACCTTCGGATGTCGGCTTTGCCACCCGCAGCAAACTCGCCAACCTGGGTCTGGGCGCGCGCCTATTCTTTCGGCTTCTTCTCTCTCTGCCTTCGACTTTCCGTCGTTTTGGCCTGGTGCGCGACCAGATCCATTTCCTGGGCAACTATTCGCTGGTCATCATTGCGGTGTCCGGCCTGTTTGTCGGCTTCGTGTTCGGCCTGCAGGGTTATTACACGCTGCAGCGGTTTGGCTCGTCGGATGCGCTGGGCTTGCTCGTGACCCTGACCCTGGTGCGCGAACTCGGGCCGGTGGTGACAGCCTTGTTGTTCGCGGGGCGGGCCGGCACCTCACTGACCGCAGAAATCGGCCTCATGAAGGCCGGCGAGCAGATCAGCGTCATGGAAATGATGGCTATCGATCCGGTGCAGCGCATCCTGGCGCCACGCTTCTGGGCCGGCGTGATTGTCATGCCCCTGCTGGCTGCCGTGTTCAGCGCGATGGGCGTGATCGGCGGGTGGGCCGTTGGTGTGGTCATGATCGGGGTCGATGCAGGGTCTTTCTGGAGCCAGATTCAAGGGGGGGTCGATGTCTGGAAAGATGTGGGCAACGGTGTGATCAAGAGTGTTGTTTTCGGCTTTACCGTCACCTTCATCGCCCTGTTGCAGGGGTTTGAGGCGCAACCCACGCCGGAAGGCGTGGCCAGCGCCACGACGCGCACGGTGGTGGTGGCGTCCCTGTCGGTTCTGGGTCTGGATTTCATCCTGACCGCGATGATGTTTACCTGAGGAGGGTGTTGTGCAACGCTCAAAAAATGATGTGTGGGTTGGTCTTTTTGTCATGATCGGCGCTGTGGCCATCCTGTTTCTGGCGCTGCAGGCCGCCAATCTGCTGAACCTGAGTTTTCAGTCCACCTACCGGGTCACGGCCAAATTTGACAACGTCGGCGGCCTCAAACCCAAGGGCGCGGTGCGCAGCGGCGGTGTGGTGGTCGGTCGCGTGGAGTCGCTGGTGTTTGACGACAAATCTTTCCAGGCGCGGGTCACGCTGGCCATGGAGAGTCGTTATGCTTTCCCCAAGGACAGTTCGCTGAAGATCCTCACCAGTGGTTTGCTCGGTGAGCAGTACATCGGCATTGAAGCAGGATCGGACGACAAGAACCTGGTGGCGGGCGACACCATCTCCAGCACGCAATCAGCGGTTGTGCTGGAAAATCTCATCGGCCAGTTTTTGTACAGCAAGGCGGCGGACAGCAGTACTGGCTCGGTGACTGCACCGCCGACAGGGAGTAACGAAAAAAAATGAAACCACGAATCACAATGAACCGGACCGGTCTGTGGGCTGGACTGCTGGCGCTAGCATTGCTGCAAGGCTGCGCCGTCGGCTCCAACCCGCGCGACCCGTTCGAGCCCTTCAACCGCAGCGTGACCCGTTTCAACGACGGCCTCGACGAAGCCATCGTCAAGCCGGTGGCGCAGGTTTACCAGGATACGGTGCCCTCGCCGGTGCGCACTGGCGTCAACAACTTCTTCGGCAACCTGTCGGACGCCTGGTCTTTCGTCAACAACGTGCTCCAGGCCAAGCCGCAAGCGGCCGTCGACAGCTTCATGCGTGTCAGCGTCAACACGCTGATCGGCCTGGGCGGCGTGCTGGACTGGGCCACGCCCATGGGGATAGAGCGTCATCGTGAGGATTTCGGCAAGACGCTGGGTCGCTGGGGTGTGGCCACCGGCCCCTACCTGGTGCTGCCGGTGCTGGGCCCCTCCACGGTTCGCGATGCGGCCGCACGTGTGGTCGACGCCAAAGGCGACCTGGTGTTGCAGATCGACAATGTGCCTGTCCGCAATTCGCTGTATGTCCTGCGCGCGGTAGACCTTCGCGCCAGCCTGCTGCGTGCCGGGGAGGTGCTTGATCAGGCGGCCCTGGACAAATACAGTTTCACGCGCGACGCCTACCTGCAGCGCCGCGGTGTGGTGATAGACACCAACGGCGATACCGAGGAGCGGTATGACCTGCCAGAATCGCCTTCGCCGGCACCGGCGAAGTAAAGAACACTTACACGCAGTGCCATAACTTCACTGAACCGCGTGAACCAAAGCCGGAAAACGCTGTCAAATCAAGGACTTGCCTGTCAGTTGTGCCAAAGGGACATCCGCCCGGCCCGGCAGGCCTGTGTTCCGAACCGAAAGAAAGCCATGAATCGTCGAATTTTTAGCCATGTCGTGGGGGCCTGCCTCGCAGGTGTTCTGCTGGCTGCCGGCCCTGTCGCAGGTGCCGTCGAAGAGGCGCCGGACGCGCTGATCAAGCGTACCTCCACCGAAGTGCTGGACATCATCAAGGCCGACAAGGCCATCCAGGCCGGCGACACCGGGAAGGTCATTGCGCTGGTCGATGGCAAGGTCATGCCCCATGTGAATTTCACGCGCATGACGGCTGCGACCGTGGGCCGGAACTGGCGCCAGGCCACCCCCGAGCAGCAAAAGCGCCTGCAGGAAGAGTTCAAGACTTTGCTGGTTCGCACCTATTCCGGGGCGCTGGCCCAGGTCAAGGATCAGACCGTCAGCGTCAAGCCGCTGCGGGCCGCGCCAACGGACAACGAGGTGATCGTGCGTACCGAGGTGATAGGTCGCAGCGAACCGATCCAGCTGGATTATCGCATGGAAAAAACGCCCACGGGCTGGAAAATCTACGACCTGAACGTCCTGGGCATCTGGATGGTGGAAACCTACCGTACCCAGTTCGCGCAGGAAATCTCGGCCAAGGGTGTGGATGGGCTGATCGCCGCACTGTCCCAGCGCAACAAGTCGAACGCGGGCGAGAAAAAGTCCTGAACGGAAAAGCTGCCGTGCTGACGCTTCCTCCTGTCCTGACCCATGCCGTGGCGGCTGGTTTTGCCCGCGGCCTGAAGCCCGAGCTGTTTGCCGCCGGGCCCGCGGAGGTGGTGGCCGACGCCGGTGCGCTGCAGCAGTTTGACTCCTCTGCGCTGGCGGTCCTGTTGGAGTGCCGCCGCCATGCGCTGGCCGCAGGCAGGCACTTTTCGGTGCGCGGAGCCCCGGCGCGACTGCGGGAGCTGGCCGAGCTGTATGGCGTTGCGGAGTTGATTCCGCCAGCAGCGGTTGCCGCGGCCTGAACCTTAAGGCCTGAAGGCGGGCGGGTTCGGGGTTTTTGGCCCCGCTTGGGTGCAGGGCTGGGGGCATTTGCGCTGCCGGGCCGGAAGAAACAGGCGCCAGCCCTTAAAATAGCGCGCTCATGCCCGCCATCTCATTCCAGTCCGTCTCCAAAATCTACCCATCGACACGCAGCCAGACTGGTCCCGGCGTCCGGGCGCTGGACAATGTCAGCTTTGATATCCAGCAGGGCGAGTTTTTCGGCCTGCTGGGCCCCAACGGCGCCGGCAAAACCTCGCTGATCAGCATTCTGGCGGGCCTCTCGCGGGCCAGCAGAGGCCGCGTGCTGGTGCATGGCAGCGATGTGGTGAGCGACTACGCCGCGGCCCGCCGCAAGCTCGGCATCGTGCCGCAGGAGCTCGTGTTTGATCCCTTTTTCACGGTGCGTGAGGCGCTGCGCATTCAATCCGGCTATTTCGGCGTCAAAAACAACGATGGCTGGATAGACGAGTTGCTGCTCAGTCTGGGGCTGGCCGACAAGGCGGACGCCAATATGCGGCAGCTGTCGGGCGGCATGAAGCGCCGCGTGCTGGTGGCGCAGGCGCTGGTGCACAAACCCCAGGTCATCGTGCTGGACGAACCCACCGCCGGCGTGGATGTGGAGCTGCGTCAGACACTCTGGCAGTTTGTCGCCAAACTCAACAAGCAGGGCAGCACCGTGCTGCTGACGACGCACTACCTCGAAGAGGCCGAGGCGCTGTGCAGCCGGATTGCCATGCTCAAGCAGGGCCGCATGGTGGCGTTGGCCACCACTTCCGAGTTGCTCAAGACGGCCTCCTCGAATGTGCTCAGGTTCAAGATCGACAGCGAACTGCCGAAGGCGCTGGCCGACAAGGCCCGCATCACCGGCCGCATCGTGCAACTGCCCGCGCACAATGCCAACGAGATCGAGCACTACCTCAGCGCGATCCGCGAGGCCGGCCTGGTGGCCGAGGACGTCGAGATTCGCAAGGCTGACCTCGAAGACGTCTTTCTCGAGGTGATGGCCGAGAAAATCGGGGTGACCGCATGACCGGCTGGCAAACGCTTTTCTACAAGGAAGTGCTGCGCTTCTGGAAAGTTGGCTTCCAGACCGTCGGCGCGCCCATACTCACCGCCGTCATGTACATGCTGATTTTTGGCCATGTGCTGCAGGACCATGTGAAGGTTTACGACACGGTCGGCTACACGGCCTTTCTGGTGCCTGGCCTGGTCATGATGAGCGTGCTGCAGAACGCTTTTGCCAACAGTTCCTCTTCGCTGATCCAGAGCAAGATCATGGGCAGCCTGGTGTTTGTGCTGCTCAGCCCGCTGTCGCACTGGCACTGGTTTTTCGCCTATGTCGGCTCTTCCATCGTCCGCGGCCTGGCGGTCGGCCTGGGTGTGTTCGTGGTCACCGTGTATTTCGGCCAACCCAGCTTTGTTGCGCCTCTCTGGATCATCGTGTTTGCGGTGCTCGGTGCGGCGCTGCTCGGCTCCCTGGGGCTGATCGCCGGCCTGTGGGCTGAAAAATTCGACCAGATGGCGGTATTCCAGAATTTTGTGATCATGCCCATGACTTTCCTGAGCGGCGTTTTTTACTCCATCCATTCGCTGCCGCCGTTCTGGCAGACCGTCAGCCACCTGAACCCGTTTTTCTACATGATCGACGGTTTCCGTTACGGCTTTTTCGGCGTCAGCGACGTGTCCCCCTGGCTGAGTCTGGCCATCGTGGGCAGCGCGTTGCTGGTGGTCAGCGGCATCGCTGTGAATTTGCTTCGCATCGGCTACAAAATCAGGCACTAGAAATATGGCCCCCACGCTTGTCACTTCGTGTACTGCGCTGCCCCCCGAGGGGGCGCTTCGCCTGCGGACCGGCGGAGCCGGATCCGCGGCCCCTGCTTGAATGAATACAACTCCAGCGTAACCAATAAAACATGACCAGCGAAGAACTCCAAACCATCATTGCCGCAGGCCTGCCTTGCGAACACATCGAGCTCACCGGCGACGGCCGGCATTGGTATGCCACCATCGTGTCTGCCGCTTTTGAAGGCCAGCGCCTGATCCAGCGTCACCAGCGTGTGTACGCCACGCTGGGCGGGCGCATGCAGACGGACGAGGTGCATGCCCTGTCCATGAAAACCTACACACCGGCCGAGTGGGCCGCCAGCGGCGCGGAAGAATAAACAGACCTATGGACAAACTACTCATCAGGGGCGGCCGGTCGCTTGCCGGCACCGTCGATATCTCGGGCGCCAAAAACGCCGCACTGCCGGAACTGTGCGCAGCTTTGCTGACGGCAGACACCGTGACACTTGAAAATGTGCCGCGCCTGCAGGACGTGGCCACCATGCTCAAGCTGATCCGAAACATGGGGGTGACGGCCGACCGCAGCGACAGCGTGCCTGGCAGCGTGGTCATCAACGCAGGCGCCCTGAGCTCTCCAGAAGCGCCGTACGAGCTGGTCAAGACCATGCGCGCGTCGGTGCTCGCGCTGGGCCCGCTGCTGGCGCGTTTTGGCGAGGCCACGGTGTCGCTGCCCGGCGGCTGCGCCATCGGCTCGCGGCCGGTGGACCAGCACATCAAGGGCATGCAGGCCATGGGCGCCGACATCGTGGTCGAACACGGCTACATGATTGCCAAACTGCCGGCCGGACCCAACGGCCAACGCGGGCGCCTGAAGGGTTGCAGCATCCTGACCGACATGGTCACGGTCACCGGCACCGAAAATTTCCTCATGGCAGCCACCCTGGCCGAAGGTGAAACCATTCTCGAAAATGCGGCGCAGGAGCCAGAGATCGGCGACCTGGCCGAGATGCTGATCAAGATGGGCGCGAAGATTGAAGGCCATGGCAGCAGCCGCATCCGCATCCAGGGTGTGGAGCGCCTGCACGGCTGCACCCATCAGGTGGTGGCCGACCGCATCGAGACCGGCACCTTTCTGTGTGCCGTGGCGGCTACCGGCGGCGACGTGGTGCTGCGCCACGGCCGCGCCGAGCACCTTGAGGCTGTGATCGACAAGCTGCGTGATGCCGGCGCCGTGATCACTGCGGGTGACGGTTTTATCCGTGTCCAGGCCGCGGGCCGCATGCAGGCGCAGTCCTTCCGGACCACCGAGTACCCGGGTTTTCCGACCGACATGCAGGCCCAGTTCATGGCGCTCAATGCGATTGCCGAGGGACCGAGCAAGGTGACGGAAACGATTTTTGAAAACCGTTTCATGCACGTCAACGAGATGGTGCGCCTGGGCGCGAAGATCGAGATCGACGGCAAGTTCGCCATCATCGAAGGGGTGGAAAAGCTTTCCGGCGCGACCGTGATGGCGACCGACCTGCGCGCGTCGGCCAGCCTGGTGATCGCCGGCCTGGTGGCCGAGGGCGAAACGCTGATTGACCGCATCTACCACCTGGACCGCGGCTATGACCAGATGGAAGCCAAGCTGCGCGGCATAGGCGCGGACATTGAAAGAATCAAGTCATGATCACGCTCGCTCTGTCCAAGGGCCGCATCTTCGACGAGACCCTGCCGCTGCTGAAAGCCGCCGGCATCGAAGTGCTGGAAGACCCGGAAAAATCGCGCAAGCTGATCATAGGCACCAACCGGCCCGACGTGCGGGTGGTGCTGGTGCGCGCCACCGACGTGCCTACCTATGTGCAGTATGGCGGCGCCGACATCGGCGTGACCGGCAAGGACACCCTGATCGAACACGGCGGCCAGGGCCTGTACCAGCCGCTGGACCTGCAGATCGCCAAATGCCGCATGAGTGTGGCGGTGCGTGCCGGTTTCGACTATGAAGCGGCAGTGAAACAGGGCTCGCGCCTGAAGGTGGCGACCAAGTTCGTCAGCATCGCGCGCGATTTTTTCGCCACCAAGGGCGTGCACGTGGACCTGATCAAGCTCTACGGCAGCATGGAGCTGGCGCCGCTGACCGGCCTGGCCGACGCGATTGTCGACCTGGTCAGCAGCGGCAACACGCTCAAGGCCAACCACCTGGTCGAGGTCGAGCGCATCATGGACATCAGCTCGCATCTGGTGGTCAACCAGGTCGCGCTCAAGCTCAAGCAGGCGCCGATACGCGCCATCATCGATGCTTTTTCGTCGGCCATCGCCCGGCCTGTTACTTGAAAATGCTATGAATTTAGTAGCTACTCCCGCCCGCCTGTCAACGGTTGAGGTCACTTTTGAGGCCCAATTCACGGCGCGCCTGCACTGGTCGGCCGACACCGACGCGGCGATCGAGCAGCGCGTGGCCGACATCCTGGCCGATGTGCAGCAGCGCGGCGATGCGGCCGTGCTCGAATACACCGCCCGTTTTGACGGGCTGACGGCAGCTTCGATGGATGCGCTGGAACTCACACAAGCCGAACTCAAGGCCGCTTTCGACACGATTCCCGCAGCGCAGCGCGAAGCGTTGCAAGCCGCCGCGCGCCGCGTGCGCAGCTACCACGAGGCGCAGAAAAAGGCCAATGGCGAGAGCTGGAGCTACCGCGACGAAGACGGCAGCCTGCTCGGCCAGAAGGTCACGCCGCTGGACCGCGTCGGCATTTACGTCCCGGGCGGCAAGGCGGCCTACCCGTCTTCGGTGCTGATGAACGCCATTCCCGCCCATGTGGCCGGTGTCGGCGAAATCATCATGGTGGTGCCCACGCCGAAAGGCGAAAAAAACGCGCTGGTGCTGGCTGCCGCCTATGTGGCCGGCGTCACACGCGCCTTCACCATCGGCGGCGCGCAAGCGGTGGCGGCGCTGGCCTACGGCACGCAGACCGTGCCCAAGGTCGACAAGATCACCGGCCCGGGCAACGCCTATGTGGCCAGCGCCAAGAAGCGTGTCTTTGGCACGGTGGGCATCGACATGATCGCCGGCCCCAGCGAAATCCTGGTGCTGGCCGACGGCAGCACGCCGGCCGACTGGGTGGCGATGGACCTGTTCAGCCAGGCCGAGCACGACGAACTCGCGCAAAGCATCCTGCTGTGCCCGGATGCGGCTTATATCGATGCGGTGCAGGAGGCCATCAACCGCCTCTTGCCCGGCATGCCGCGTGCGGAGATCATCGCCAAGTCCCTCACCGGCCGCGGCGCCCTGATCCACACCCGCAGCATGGAAGAGGCTTGCGCCATCAGCAACCGCATTGCGCCCGAACACCTGGAAGTCTCCAGCCGCGACCCGCACAAGTGGGAACCCCTGCTCAAACACGCCGGTGCCATCTTCCTGGGCGCCTACACCAGCGAATCGCTGGGTGACTACTGCGCCGGCCCCAACCACGTGTTGCCGACCAGCGGTACCGCGCGTTTCTCCAGTCCGCTGGGCGTGTACGACTTCCAGAAACGCTCCAGCATCATCGAAGTCAGCGAAGCCGGCGCGCAGACGCTGGGCAAGATTGCTGCCGAGCTGGCGTATGGCGAGGGGCTGCAGGCGCACGCCCGTGCTGCCGAAATGAGAATGAAAAAACAATGAACGATGTTGCTCCTGCGCTGAAAAAACTGATCCGCCAGGACGTCCAGTCCATGCACGCCTACGCCATTCAAGATTCGGCCGGCATGATCAAGCTCGATGCGATGGAAAACCCGCACCGCCTGCCACCGGCGCTGCAGGCGCACTTGGGCCAGCGCCTGGGCGCACTGGCCCTGAACCGCTACCCGGACGGCCGTGTCAACGACTTGCGCCAGGCGCTGGCCGGCTACGCGCAGATGCCCGAAGGTTTCGACCTCATGCTGGGCAACGGCTCCGACGAGCTGATCTCGCTGCTCGCCATGGCCTGCGACGTGCCCGGCGCTTCCATCCTCGCGCCGCTGCCCGGTTTTGTGATGTACGCGATGAGTGCGCAGTTGCAGGGGCTGAAGTTCATCGGTGTGCCCTTGACGCCCGACTTCGAGCTGGACGAGGCCGCCATGCTGGCAGCCATTGCAGAGCTTCAACCCTCCATCATCTACATCGCCTACCCGAACAACCCGACGGCCAACCTCTGGGACGACGCGGTGATTGAAAAAATCATTGCCGCGGCGCCCGGCCTGGTGGTGATCGACGAGGCCTACCAGCCGTTTTCGAGCAAAAGCTACATCGACCGCATCGGCAGACACAGCCACGTGCTGCTGATGCGCACGCTGAGCAAGTTCGGCCTGGCCGGCGTGCGGATTGGCTACATGATGGGCCCGAAAGCCCTGATCGCCGAGATCGACAAGGTGCGCCCGCCCTACAACATCAGCGTACTCAATTACGAGTGCGCACTGTTTGCGCTCGAACATGCCGACGTGTTTGCGGCCCAAGCCCAGGAAATACGGGCGCAGCGCGCTATTCTTTTCGAAGCGCTGCAGGTTATGGCGGGTGTCCGGACCTGGAAAAGCGATGCCAACATGATCCTGGTGCGGGTGCCCGATGCCCAGAAAACCTTCGAGAGCATGCGGGCACGCAAGGTACTGGTCAAAAACGTTTCTAAAATGCATCCATTGCTGGCCAACTGCCTGCGCCTGACCGTTGGCACCGCCGACGACAATGTGCGGATGCTGGCAGCCCTCAAAGAATCCCTATGACCACCCCCACCGCCATGGCACCCCTTGCCCCGAGAACGGCTGAAGTTTCGCGCAACACCGCCGAAACCCAGATCACCGTCAAGCTCAACCTCGACGGCACCGGTCAGGCCAGCCTGTCCACGGGCATCGGCTTTTTCGACCACATGCTGGACCAGATCGCGCGGCATGGCCTGATTGATCTGGACATCCAGGCCAAGGGCGACCTGCACATCGACGGCCACCACACGGTGGAAGACGTGGGCATCACCCTGGGGCAGGCCGTGGCCCAGGCGGTCGGCGACAAGAAGGGCCTGCGCCGCTACGGCCACGCATATGTGCCGCTGGACGAAGCGCTGTCGCGCGTGGTCATCGACTTTTCGGGCCGGCCCGGGCTGGACATGCATGTGCCTTTCAAGAGCGGCATGATCGGCGCCTTCGACAGCCAGCTGGCCTATGAGTTCTTCCAGGGCTTTGCGAACCATGCCTTTGTGACCCTGCACATTGACAACCTCAAGGGTGACAACGCGCACCACCAGGCCGAAACCGTCTTCAAGGCCTTTGCCCGTGCCCTGCGCATGGCGCTGGAGATCGACCCCCGGTCGGCGGGCGTGATTCCCTCGACCAAAGGCTCGCTGTAGGCTGAATTTTTTATATGTTTTTGCCCTCCAGCCCAAGCTGTACTTGCGCAGACAGCTATAAAAACAGTAGCAAACTTCCGTCCTGATGGCCAAATTCAAGAAAATTGCGGTGGTGGACTACGGCATGGGCAACCTGCGCTCGGTGTCGCAGGCGGTCCAGCACGTGACGGCCGACAGTGGTTTCGAGGTGGTCGTGACCTCCAGCGCGCAGGATGTGCTGGACGCCGACCGCATCGTCCTGCCCGGCCAGGGCGCGATTGCCGACTGCATGCACGAGCTGCAGGCCGCGGGCATGCTGGAGGCCGTGCTGCAGGCGGCCGCCAGCAAGCCGCTGTTCGGCGTCTGTGTCGGCATGCAGATGCTGCTGGACCACAGCGCGGAAGGGCGGGGCAGCGAAGGCACGCGCGGCCTGGGCCTGATTCCGGGCGAGGTGCTCAAGTTTGACCTGGCCGGGCGGCTGCAGCCCGACGGCAGCCGCTACAAGGTGCCGCAAATGGGCTGGAACCAGGTGTACCAATCGGTGCCGGCCCATCCCTTGTGGGCAGGCATACCGGATGGATCCTGGTTTTATTTCGTGCACAGCTTTTACGCGCGCCCGTCGGATGCGCGCCACACCGCGGGCGAGGCCGACTACGGCGCGCGCTTTACGGCGGCGGTTGCGCGCGATAATATTTTTGCCACCCAGTTTCACCCCGAAAAAAGCGCAGACCAGGGACTGGCCCTGTACCGCAACTTCCTGCACTGGAATCCCTGATTCGTTACCCGGCCTGCCAGCCCCCAGTCCCCGTTCATCCCTGCCGCACCGCTTTCCTCACCTCTCACTTTCATCCACCGTTGCCTCATTGCCCATGCTACTCATCCCCGCGATTGACTTGAAAGACGGCCATTGTGTGCGCCTCAAACAGGGCGACATGGACCAGTCCACCATCTTCAGCGAAGACCCGGCCGCCATGGCGCGCAGCTGGGTCGACAAGGGCGCGCGCCGCCTGCACCTGGTGGACCTGAACGGCGCCTTTGCCGGCAAACCCAAAAATGAAGCGGCCATCCGCAAGATCCTGCTGGAGGTCGGCAGCGAAATCGACGTGCAGCTGGGCGGCGGCATCCGCGACCTGGACACCATCGAGCGTTACCTCGACTCCGGCCTGCGCTACGTGATCATCGGCACGGCGGCGGTGAAAAACCCCGGCTTCCTGCAGGACGCCTGCACGGCTTTTGGCGGCCACATCATCGTCGGGCTCGATGCCAAGGACGGCAAGGTCGCCACCGACGGCTGGAGCAAGATGACCGGCCATGAAGTGGTGGACCTCGGCAAGAAATTCCAGGACTACGGCGTCGAATCCATCATTTACACCGACATCGGCCGCGACGGCATGCTCACCGGCATCAACATCGAGGCCACCGTCAAGCTGGCCCAGGCGCTGACGATTCCCGTGATCGCCTCGGGTGGCCTGTCCAACATGGCCGACATCGAGGCGCTGTGCGCGGTCGAGGACGAAGGCGTCGAAGGTGTGATTTGCGGCCGCTCGATTTACAGCGGTGACCTGGACTTTGCCGCAGCGCAGACCCGCGCTGATGAATTAAACGGATGAGCGCAACCGTGACGAGTGATAGTTCTGCATACCAGCCAGGTCCGCGGAACCGGCTTTGCCGGGCCGCAGGCGCAGCGGCCCCTTTTTCGGTGAAAGGGGCAGGGAGTCGCCGCAGGCTCGGAGTGAGCGACCGTGGGGGCGCATGTTAGCCAAACGAATCATTCCTTGTCTTGATGTGACCGGCGGCCGCGTCGTCAAGGGTGTCAACTTTGTCGAGCTGCGCGACGCCGGCGACCCGGTGGAAATTGCCGCGCGCTACAACGAACAGGGCGCCGACGAGCTGACCTTTCTGGACATCACGGCCACCAGCGACGGGCGCGACCTGATCCTGCACATCATCGAAGCGGTGGCCTCGCAGGTGTTCATTCCGCTGACGGTGGGTGGCGGGGTGCGCACCGTGGATGACGTGCGGCGGTTGCTCAATGCCGGGGCCGACAAGACCAGCTTCAATTCGGCCGCGTTGGCCAATCCGCAGGTGATCGAAGACGCCTCCGGCAAATACGGCGCACAGTGCATCGTGGTGGCCATCGACGCCAAACGCCGCTCCGACGAGGAAGCGCTGACGCGCGGTCCTGGCTGGGACGTCTACAGCCATGGCGGGCGAAAAAACACCGGGCTGGACGCCGTGGCCTGGGCGACCGAGATGGCGCGGCGCGGCGCCGGCGAAATCCTGCTGACCAGCATGGACCGCGACGGCACCAAGTCCGGCTTCGACCTGGCCCTGACCCGCGCCGTCAGCGACGCGGTCAGCGTGCCGGTGATCGCCTCCGGCGGTGTTGGCAACCTCGACCACCTGGCCGACGGCATCCAGATCGGCGGCGCCGATGCCGTGCTGGCCGCCAGCATTTTCCATTACGGCGAATACACGGTGCAGCAGGCCAAGCAGCACATGGCCGCCCGCGGCATCCCCGTACGACTCTAGTTTCAAGCTTTTTAGGCCCCTAGCCCATATCTGACGGGCGCAAACAGCTATCGATTTGATAGTGATGCCTGCAGTCGGCGGTGCTGGTCTCCATTCCAGCCGGGGCCGCGTAACCGGCTCTGCCGGGCCGCAGGCGCAGCGGCCCCGAGGGGCTGGAGCCTGCGGCTCCAAACCTGCTTGAGCAGGTTTGGACAGGCGACAGAAGCGAAGCCTCTGGCGAGCGGCGGCCTGCAAGGCCTCGCGCCGTACACGAAGTGACAAGCGTGGGGGCGTAGATGGGCGGCGATAATACTTCCATGAACTGGTTAGACGACATCCAATGGGACGACAAGGGCCTGATCCCTGTCATCACGCAAGAGGCATCGAGCGGCGACGTGCTGATGTTCGCCTGGATGAACCGCGAGGCGCTGCAAAAAACCGCAGAACTCGGCCAGGCCGTGTATTTCAGCCGCTCACGCGGGCGCCTGTGGCACAAGGGCGAAGAGTCCGGTCACCTGCAGACCGTGCACGAGATCCGGCTGGACTGCGACAACGACGTGATTTTGCTGAAGGTGACGCAGCTCGGCCACGAACCCGGCATCGCCTGCCACACCGGGCGTCACAGCTGCTTTTTCAGCGTTTACAAAGGCGGGCAGTGGGTGGTGACCGAGCCGGTCCTCAAAGACCCGACAACCATTTACAAGTAAGCCATGACTTCCAACGATTCCCTGCAGCGCCTCGCGCAAATCATCGAAAGCCGCAAGCCGGCCCGCGGCGGCGACCCGCAAACCAGCTATGTGGCGCGTCTGCTGCACAAGGGCCCGGACGCCTTCCTGAAGAAAATCGGCGAAGAGGCCACGGAGACGGTGATGGCCGCCAAGGACATGGACCACGGCGGCGCCACACCCGAACTCAGCGCCAGGCTGGTCGGTGAAGTCGCCGACCTGTGGTTTCACAGCCTGATCGCACTGGCGCATTACGGCTTGTCGCCGGCCGACGTGATTGCCGAGCTGGAGCGCCGCGAAGGCACCAGCGGCATCGAGGAAAAAGCCCTGCGCAAGGTGCAGGCCCGCGAGGCGACTGAAAAATAAGACGAAGCACGAAAGGGCATCCATGAGCGAGACCGACCTGGCAGAATTCGACACCAAAAACCCCAACGACCGCATCGTCATGCATGTGCTCTATGGCCTGCACACGCTGGCCTGGTTCAGCGGCGGCGTTTTTGCGGTGATCGCGCTGATCATCAACTACATCCGGCGTGGCGAAGAGTCCGACGCGCTGTACATCGACCACCACAACTACATGATCCAGACCTTCTGGTGGACGCTGATGTGGCTGGTCCTGCTGTCGCCGCTGTGGCTGCTGCTGGTCCTGCCGGGCGCCATCGCCTATGGCATCGTCTGGCTCTGGTACCTGTACCGCTGCGTGCGCGGCTGGATGCGTTTCAACAGCCACCGGCCTGCCCGCAGCGTGCCATCCCTCTGACCCCCTTTTCCCCGCAAGAGCCTGCCATGAGCCAGCCCAGCCCCCACGCCCCCGACAACTGCATTTTCTGCAAGATTGCCGCCGGCCAGATTCCCAGCCGCAAGGTGTATGAAGACGAGGAGATTTTCGTTTTCCACGACATCCACCCCTGGGCGCCGGTGCATTTCCTGATGATCCCGAAGGCGCACATTCCCTCGCTGGCGCAGGTCGGGCCTGAACACGCGGCTTTGCTGGGCCGCATGATGGTGCTGGCCCCGCAGCTCGCGGTGGCGCAGGGTTGCAACCCCTACCCCGAAGGCGGTTTCCGCATGGTGAGCAACACCGGCGCGGAGGGCGGCCAGGAAGTGCACCACCTGCACATCCATGTGATGGGCGGCCCCCGGCCCTGGTTAAAGGGTTGACCCCCACGGTTGCTCGCTTCGCGTAGCGCCCTGCCCCCGAGGGGGCCGCTGCGCCTGCGGGCCGGCAAAGCCGGACCCGCGGCCCCGGTTGCGTTAAAGAAAAGCCCTTCGTTCGTTGGAAGGGTAAATGCCCACTTGCAGCCGACGGACCGGGCCCCAATTAAGGCAGGTGTGTTGTCAGGGTGGTCAATGCGGGTCATTCCGGTCCATCCCCCTGACAAGCCCTTTAGAATGGGCACAATGTTGTGCAAGCTTGCAATTAAAGTTTAGGAGAGAACCATGGGCTCATTTTCCATTTGGCACTGGCTGATCGTGCTGTTGATCGTCGTGATGGTGTTCGGCACCAAAAAGCTCAAGAACATGGGCGGCGACCTCGGTGGCGCCGTCAAGGGCTTCAAGGACGGCATGAAAGAAGGCGGTCAGAGCACTGCGGACGACAAGGACGCACCTGCCGGCCAGGTCAGCCACGCCCAGGCCGCCGACAAAGCCACGATCGACGTGGAAGCCAAGCAGAAGTCTTGAAAAATATGGGCCCCCACGCTTGCCACTGCGTGTGCTGCGCTGCCCCCCGAGGGGGCTGGCCTTGCTTGGGGCGGCCCGGCGCTGCGGCCGCCGGCCTTCACGTATCCCACTTCGCGTGGTGTGCCGACCGTGACCTGATCCCGAATGATTGATCTCGGCATTTCGAAAATCGCGCTGATAGGCGCTGTGGCCCTGATCGTGATCGGCCCGGAAAAACTGCCGCGCCTGGCGCGCACGGTGGGCACGCTGCTGGGCAAGGCGCAGCGTTATGTGGCCGACGTCAAGCAGGAAGTCAACCGCTCGATGGAGCTCGACGAGCTCAAGAAAATGAAGGAAACGATGGAAGGCGCCGCGCGCGACGTCGAAAACTCCATCCAGACCAACGCCAGTGATTTCGAAAAATCCTGGGCTGAAACCACCGGCACGGCCGCCAGCGACGAGTTGCCCGGCATGATCAGTTTCCCCGAGTACAAACACCCAAAAAAGAACTGGCGCCTCAAACAGGGCGCCACGCCGCAGTGGTACAAGGCCCGCTCCGGCACGCGCACGCGCGCGCAGTCCGGCGCCGCGCGTGTGGCGCGTTATCGCCCCCGTTCCGGCCCTTCCTCCGGGCGCAATGCCTGATTTTTCCTGATCCTTCTTTCCCCGCGCACTTTCCGGCGCCACCCAATCAGCGCAAACACCCCACATGAGCGACCCCAACACCGACAAGCCCGACGAACTCGCGGGCACCGAGCAGCCTTTCGTGCAGCACCTGATGGAGCTGCGCGACCGGATGATCAAGGTGGTCATCGCGATTGGTGTCTGTGCCGCGCTGCTGGCGCTTTACCCCGGCCCCGGCGCGCTGTACGACCTGCTCGCGGCGCCGCTGGTCGCGGCCCTGCCCAAGGGCGCCACGCTGATCGCCACCAACGTGATCTCGCCGTTTGTGGTGCCGATCAAGATTCTTTTCATGGCCGCTTTCATGATTGCGCTACCGGTGGTGCTGTACCAGGTCTGGGCCTTTGTGGCGCCGGGTCTGTATTCGCACGAGAAAAAGCTGGTGATGCCGCTGGTCATCTCCAGCACCTTGCTGTTTTTTATCGGCGTGGCCTTTTCCTACTATTTTGTGTTCGGCCAGGTGTTCAGCTTCATCCAGAGCTTTGCCCCCAAGTCGATCACCGCCGCACCGGATATCGAGGAATACCTCAACTTCGTGCTCGGCATGTTCCTGGCGTTCGGCCTGGCGTTTGAAGTGCCGATCGCGGTGATCCTGCTGGTGCGCATGGGTGTGCTCACCGTGGCGCAGTTGCGCGAATACCGCGGTTACTTCTGGGTGATCGCCGCGATTGCCACGGCGCTGGTCACGCCGCCCGACGCGGGCTCGATGATCATCTTGCTGCTGGTGGTCGGCAGTCTGTACGAAGTCGGCATTGTGGCCGCGCAGATGTTCGCCAAACACACCAAAAAGCCCGACACCGACAGCGACACCGAAGCCGCCAAGTCTTAAGCAAAAAAGGCCTGCAGCCCTTGTCTACAGGGCGCAGGCAGCTCTTAAATTGATAGCGTTCTGGGCGTTTTAACGCTGGATTTTCGGCCGCTGCCGGGTGCCCGGAACCACGGCGATTTCCGTTTTCTTGTCCTTGCGCAGGACCCCCAGCGGTGCCGCCACGCCAGGCTTGAGGCCCGCCACCGCGCTCAGCAGTTCGGTCACGGTGCGGACCGGCTTGCCTGCCACGGTGGTGATCACGTCGCCCGGCACGATGCCGGCCTGCGCGGCCGGGCCGTTTTGCAGCACACCGGTGATGATCACGCCGCCTGCGCCCAGTGCCTCGGGCTTGATGCCAAAGGTCTCGGCCACCTCGGGGCTCAGGTCCTGCGGCTCCACGCCTATCCAGCCGCGCGTGACCTGCCCGTCCTTCACGATGCTTTCGAGCACCTGCTTGCCGGTGGACACCGGAATGGCAAAACCGATGCCCATGGAGCCGCCCGAACGCGAATAAATCGCGGTGTTGATGCCCAGTAGCCGGCCCTGGGTGTCGACCAGCGCGCCGCCCGAATTGCCCGGGTTGATGGCGGCGTCGGTCTGGATGAAGTTCTCGAAGGTGTTGATGCCCAGCTGGTTGCGGCCCAGCGCGCTGACAATGCCGCTGGTGACCGTCTGGCCGACGCCGAAGGGGTTGCCGATGGCCAGCACCGGGTCGCCGACCTGCAGGGTGTCCGAGCTGCCCAGCACGATGACCGGCAGCTTGTCGAGTTCGATTTTCAGGATCGCCAGGTCGGTTTCAGGGTCGGTGCCTATGATTTTGGCCTTGGCCTTGCGCGTGTCGTTGAGGATGACTTCGATGTCGTCCGCGCCTTCGACCACATGGTTGTTGGTCAGGATGTAACCGTTGGGGCTGACGATCACGCCGCTGCCCAGCCCGACCTGCGGCTCGTTTAACCCCCCCTGGTCGCCAAAAAAGAACTTGAACCAGGGGTCGTCCATGTTCGGGTTGCGCGCTGCCGCCTTGCTGGTGTTGATGCTGACCACCGCCGCTGAAGCCGACCTGGCCGCCGCGGCAAAGCTGCCGGCCGGTGCCGGGGCGCCCGGCAGGCCTGCCGGCGCTTCGATCACCGCCACCGCGCCCATGCCCGGCCGGTTTAGCCACTGGGGCTTGAGCGTGGCCACAACAAAATAGGCGGCCAGGAAAACCGTCACGGTTTGGGAAAACAGAAGCCAGAATTTGCGCATGGTGGGTCCAGAAGGAAACGGCCGTGAAGACAGAAAACAGAAAAGCAGAACAGAAAGACAGAAAAAAGGCGGCTGGGCAGGAAAGTTGGGGGCCGGCAGGGAATTACCAAGAGTTGCGATTTTCCCCCACTTTGCACGCGCGCGGCCGTCCCGCGGTCCGTGTCCTGCGCCCCCCGTCGGGAGGAGCCATAATTTGCAGCAGCCCTGCGTCCGTGTAACCGCTCCGGTTCCAGGCAAAAACACAAGGAATCCGCCATGAAAGCTGCCAGCGTCCTCGCCACCATCGGTCATACACCGCACATCCGGATCAACCGGCTGTTTGGGGCGGCCTGCCAGACCCACCAGATCTACATCAAGTCCGAACGCAGCAACCCGGGCGGCTCCATCAAGGACCGCATCGCGCTGTCCATGGTCGAAGCGGCCGAGCAATCCGGCGCGCTCCAGCCCGGCGGCACCATCATCGAGCCGACCTCGGGCAACACCGGCGTGGGCCTGGCCATGGTGGCCGCCGTCAAGGGTTACACACTGGTGCTGGTGATGCCCGACAGCATGAGCACCGAGCGGCGCCGCCTGATGCTGGCCTACGGCGCCAGTTTCGAGCTGACACCGCGCGAAAAAGGCATGAACGGCGCGATTGCCCGCGCCAAGGAGCTGGTATCGCAGACCCCCGGCGCCTGGATGCCGCAGCAGTTTGAAAACCCGGCCAATATCGACATCCACGTGCGCACCACCGCCGAAGAGATCCTGGCGGACTTCCCCGACGGCGTGGACTACCTGATCACCGGCGTTGGCACCGGCGGCCACCTGAGCGGCGTGGCGCAGGTACTCAAGGGCAAATTTCCGGACACCAAGGTCTATGCAGTGGAGCCCTCGGCCTCACCGGTGATCAGCGGCGGCAAACCCTCGCCGCACCCGATCCAGGGCATAGGCGCGGGCTTCATTCCGGCCAACCTGAAAACCAGCCTGCTGGACGGCGTGATCCAGGTCGAAGGCGATGCCGCCAAGGACTATGCCCGCCGCAGCGCGACCGAAGAGGGCCTGCTGGTCGGCATTTCCTCAGGCGCCACGCTGGCCGCCATTGCCCAGAAGCTGCCGGAGATTCCTGCCGGCAGCACGGTGCTGGGTTTCAACTACGACACCGGTGAGCGTTACCTGTCGATCGAGGGCTTCCTGCCCCAATGACCCCCACGCTTGTCGCTGCGCGTACTACGCTGCCCCCCGAGGGGGCCGCTGCGCCTGCGGCCCGGCAAAGCCGGTTCCGCGGCCCCGGCTGGAAAAGAAAGGTGGGATGCCCATGAGTTCTGACAGCTCCGCGATTGCGCCGCGCGCCCTGTTGCTGGGCGCTTTTGACCAGTTGCTGCAGCCCGAAGGTTTCAAGGACTATGGGCCGAACGGCCTGCAGGTCGAGGGCAAGGCGGAGGTGCGCAAGATCGTCTCCGGCGTGACTGCCAGCCTGGCGCTGATCGAGGCGGCCGTCGCCGCCCAGGCCGATGCGATTTTTGTGCACCACGGCCTGTTCTGGCGCGGCCAGGACGGCCGGGTCACCGGCTGGATGAAGCAACGGCTGGCGCTGCTGCTGGCCCACGACATCAACCTCTACGCCTACCACCTGCCGCTGGACGCCCACCCCGAACTCGGCAACAACGCCCAGCTGGGTCTGCAGCTCGGGCTGACGGCCGACCGCTATTTCGGCGAGAACAAGCTGGGTTTCCTGGGCGGGCGCAGCGGCACCAGCGAAGGCTTTGACAGCGCCGACAGCCTGGCGTCCCATGTCAAAAATGCATTAAATCGTCCCGTAACCCTTGTTGGACGGGCGCCGGTAGCTATTAAAAACATAGCGTGGTGCAGCGGTGGCGCGCAGGGCTACTTCGAGGACGCGATTGCCGCCGGGGCCGACGCCTTTATCACCGGCGAGATCTCCGAGCCGCAGGCGCATTACGCCCGCGAGATGGGCGTGGCCTTCATTGCCTGCGGCCACCATGCGTCCGAGCGTTACGGCGCGCCCGCGGTGGCGGCGCACGTGGCCGCGCAGTTCGGGCTGGTGCACGAGTTCATCGACATCGACAACCCGGCCTGAGAGGCTGTCAGGCCGGCGTCTTGCGGGGCCGGGCGCCGTGGCCGTTGTTGCGTGCATGGTGCGGCCGCCCCGAGCGCATGGCGTGCCAGCTCACGCCGAGCTGGGCATTTTCCACCGGTACGGCCTGGCGGGTGATTTCGTCGAGCAGCGCGGCGCGCGAGCGCATGCCGCGTGCGGCCGCGGCCATCTCCTCGGCCTCGTGCAGCAGCTGGGCCACGTCCCTGCCCGCACCCGTCAGATGGACCATGCCGACGCTGATGTCGGCGCTGATCCTGATGCGTTCGCCGTTCAGCGCGCTGATCTCCAGCGGCCGCCGCAGGCTGGAGGCCACGCGTAATCCCATGGTGCGTATCCAGCCGGGCGAATGCAGGCTTTCGATCAGAACCACAAAACAGCGGTCGTAATAACGCCCCGCGGGGTTGACGACACCGGTGTGGCGCTGCATGCGCCGCGCCAGCTGCGCGTAAATCTCGTTCAGGCCGTGCTGGCCCACCTGGTCCAGCAGCCGCTCGGGCTCGAACACCCGCACCGCCATGATTGCGCCGTCGCGCCGGGTGCGCGCCAGCCGGCGCTGCGCACGCAGGATTTTCTGCACCAGCACGACACTGCTGTAAAGCTGGGTGGTGGGGTCGCGCCGCGACTGGCCGGCATGGCGGATTTCCAGGTCCTGGTGGTTGCGCAGCCACAGGGTGACGGCGATCACCGAGGCGCTGAGCAAGCAAGCAGGGCCATGCCGGACTGCAGCAGGACCGAGGGCCGGCTGGTGTTGAGTACCAGCCAGTACAGGCCGAGCTGCAGCGGAAGGGTCAGCAGGCAGCCGGCGGCCAGCCCCCAGGCCAGCCGGTCGCCCTGTTGCGCCGTGCGCACGGCCAGCCACAGCGTCACCGACAGGGCCAGAACGGCCAGCGCCGCCGATGCGGGCAGTTGCCAGCCTGGCGCGAGCAGCAGGCACAGCGGCCCGCCCGCCAGGCACAGGGTGCTGACACTGCGAAAACTCAGGTCGGTGAGCCGGTCGCGCCTGGCCGCCGACAGCCACTGGCCCGCACCGTATGTGCCCAGTCCCCCGCACAGGGGCCCGATCAGCACCTGGGCGGTATGCAGCCAGGACACATCGGGGCTAGGCAGCATGGCTGCCGGAAGACCGCTGAGCAGCGTGAAAAACAGCCAGCAGGCCGTCAGGTAAACCAGGCTCTGCACACTGGCGCGGCTTCGGCTGATGAACGCGTCTGCCGCGCCGAGCAGGACCACCAGGCCAATCGATCCTGCGGCGGCGCTCCAGATGATGGTTTCGGCCGTGTTCATGCCGCCTTGCGCCGCGGCGCGGGAGCGCCGTAGGGCGTTTGCGCGAGAATACCGGCAGGATGCATGTCTTCGCTTTCCCCTGTTCAGTGGCCTTGCCGGCTGCCCAGCCGCCAAGTGAGCCGGCAAGCAGCTTGGGGACGCCGTGCGGCGCCATGCAAACCATTATGGGACGTACAGACCGCCAGGGGAAGACATGCAGGACCTGAGAAACCGGCCACTGGCCATCACCATGGGCGATCCGGCCGGGATCGGGCCGGAAATCATTGCCAAGGCCTTCCGCGACGCGCCAGCCGAACTGGCCGGCTGCGTGGTGGTGGGGGATGTCGCCACCTTGCGCCGCGCCGCGCAGCTGGTGGGTGGCGGCCCGGCCCGGGCAGCACCCGTGGCCCTGCTCGACGCGGCCAGCCACTGGCAGGCGGTGCCGCCGCGCTGCATTCCTGTGCTACAAAAATGTGAGCTGCCTGCGCCCGTGCCTTTTGGGAAAGTCAGTGCTTTGGCCGGCAAGGCGGCGGCGGACTGCATTGTCTGGGCGGCCCGGGCGACCCTGGCTGGCGAGTGCGCGGCGATGGTCACCGCGCCTATTCACAAGGAGGCGCTGGCCGCCGCCGGCGCGGCGTTTGCGCGTTTCCCCGGTCATACCGAACTGCTGCAGGCCGAAGCCGCGGCTTTTCTCGGCAAGGACGTGTCCGCGTTGCCGGTACGCATGATGCTGGCCAATGATGAGCTCAAGACCGTGCTGGTCAGCATTCACCTGTCCCTGCGCGAGGCGATAGCCGCTGTGACTTTCGACAACGTGTTGCAGACCCTGCGTATCACGCACCAGGCGGTGCGCAGCGCCTCGGGCGGCAGGGCGCGCATTGCGGTGGCCGGGCTGAACCCGCATGCGGGCGAGGGCGGCCTGTTTGGCCGCGAAGAGGTGGACATCATCGCGCCGGCGATCGTCAGGGCCCGGGAAGAGGGCCTGGATGTGAGCGGTCCCTTCGCCCCTGACACCGTGTTCATGAGGGCCCGCGCCAAAGCCGGGCAGGGCGGCGAGTTTGACGTGGTGGTGGCGATGTACCACGACCAGGGCCTGATCCCGGTCAAGTACCTGGGGGTGGAGCAGGGCGTCAATGTCACGTTGGGCTTGCCGCTGGTGCGCACCAGCCCGGACCACGGCACGGCGTTTGACATCGCCGGCAGCGGTAGGGCCGACGCGTCCAGCCTGCTGGCGGCCATTCGCATGGCGCGAAAACTGGCCGCCTTAAGAGGATAAAACGCCTGTGGTCCAACAGGGACGGGCGCCAACAGCTATCAAATCAATATCAAAAGCCATGACTTTTCAAGCAGGGGCCGCGTGTCCGGCTTTGCCGGCGCGCAGGCGCCGCCCCTGGAAGGGGGAAGGCGCTACACGCAGTGAGCGACCGACAGGGTGAACTTACCTCTTCAGGCTGTCGCGGATCTCGCGCAGCAGTACGACGTCTTCGGGCGTGGCAGCGGGCGCAGCCGGGGTTTCCTTTTTCAGGCGATTGATCTGCTTGATCATCAGGAAGATGATGAACGCCAGGATGGCGAAGTTGACCGCCACCGTGATGAAGTTGCCGTAGGCAAACACCGGAACGCCGGCTTTCTTCAGCGCGTCGAGCGTCATGGCCGTGCCCGCGGGCACGCTGCCCAGGACTACAAAAAGATTCGAGAAGTCGAGCTTGCCAATCACCGCCCCCACCAGCGGCAGGATCAGGTCGCTGACCACCGAGTCCACAATCTTGGCGAAAGCGGCGCCTATGATCACGCCCACAGCCAGATCAATGACATTGCCCTTGACGGCAAATTCCTTGAATTCCTTCATCAATCCCATGGGGCACTCCTTGCGTGGTGGGTAAACACCTGCCATTGTGCCCATGCGGCAGGGGCAGGGCGTAACGATGCCGCTTCGGACGGCGGCAACGCTGCGGTCCTGCCGATGTCGCAGCCGCGCTGTCGGAATGGGTCTCGCGGCTTGAAAATGCCATTCGCGCTCCGTTACAATCCCGGGTTGACCCCCATAAGCCCTCTTTCAAGTTTTTCAAGCCCTGTTCTTGTAGGACATCCATGACCCAAGCAAGCCTTAACGTGCCGCCCGGCGCACCGATTGACAAAGACAAAAGAAACTGGATCGTGACCACCTGCGCCGTCGGCGGTGCCGGTGTGGCCGCTGTCGCCGTGCCCTTCGTCAGCACCTTCCAGCCTTCCGAGCGTGCAAAAGCCGCCGGTGCTTCGGTCGAAGTCGATATTTCAACCATGAAGCCGGGCGAGAAGCTCACGGTGGAATGGCGCGGCAAGCCGGTCTGGATCGTCAGGCGCACGCCCGAGCAGTTGGCTGGCCTGGCCAAGCTGGACCCGCAGCTGGCCGACCCGAAGTCCGAGCGCAAGCCCGGCGAACTCACACCCGAGTACGCCCGCAACGAAAACCGCTCCATCAAACCCGAATATTTTGTGGCTGTCGGCATCTGCACACACCTGGGCTGCTCGCCCAGCGACAAGTTCACCCCTGGTGCACAGCCATCGCTGCCGGATGACTGGGCGGGCGGTTTTCTGTGCGCCTGCCACGGTTCGACCTTCGACATCGCCGGCCGCGTCTACAAAAACAAGCCGGCACCGGACAACCTCGAAGTGCCGCCTCACATGTACCTGTCAGATGCCAAGCTGCTGATTGGTGAGGACAAAAAAGCCTGAAGCTTTGCTGGACAACCCGCTGGCGCCGCGTGGCGCCCGCCAAGTCCCCCATCGAGTAGCAAATAGGACCCCTTATGGCTGAATTCAAAGAAATTTCCCCCGATGCGCCGGCTGCCGCCAGGTTGATGAACTGGGTCGACAACCGCTTCCCGGCCAGCAAGCTCTACAAAGAGCACATGAGCGAATACTACGCACCAAAGAACTTCAACTTCTGGTACGTGTTCGGCTCGCTGGCGCTGCTCGTGCTCGTCATCCAGATCGTCACCGGCATTTTCCTGACCATGCATTACAAGCCCGATGCCGCGCTGGCGTTTGGCTCGGTTGAATACATCATGCGCGACGTGCCTTGGGGCTGGCTGATCCGCTACATGCACTCGACAGGCGCGTCGGCATTTTTTGTCGTGGTCTATCTGCACATGTTCCGCGGCCTGATCTACGGCAGCTACCGCAAGCCGCGCGAGTTGATCTGGATTTTCGGCTGCGCGATTTTCCTGGCGCTGATGGCCGAGGCCTTCATGGGTTACCTGCTGCCCTGGGGCCAGATGAGCTACTGGGGCGCCCAGGTGATCGTCAACCTGTTTGCCGCCATTCCCTTCATCGGTCCCGATCTGGCCCTGTTGATCCGCGGCGACTACGTGGTCGGCGACGCCACGCTGAACCGCTTTTTCGCCTTCCACGTGATCGCCGTGCCGCTGGTGCTGCTGGGCCTGGTGGTCGCGCACCTGATCGCGCTGCATGAAGTCGGCTCCAACAACCCCGACGGTGTGGAAATCAAGGCGAAAAAAGACGCCGCCGGCAAGCCGCTCGATGGCATTCCTTTCCATCCCTACTACACGGTGCACGACATCTTTGCGGTCAGCGTGTTTCTGATGATCTTCTCGGCCATCATCTTCTTTGCCCCCGAGGCTGGCGGTTATTTTCTCGAGTACAACAACTTCATCCCGGCCGACCCGCTGAAGACGCCGCTGCACATCGCCCCGGTCTGGTATTTCACGCCCTACTACTCGATGCTGCGCGCCATCACCAGCGAGATGATGTACGCGCTGATCGCCTGTGTGCTGGCGGGTGCGGTGCTGGGTGTGCTCAAGGCAAAAATCGCCACGCTGTTCAAGCTGGTGATTGTTGGCGCCGCCGTGGTGCTGATAGGCGCGATGCTGATGATCGACGCCAAGTTCTGGGGCGTGGTTGTCATGGGTGGCGCGGTCATCATCCTGTTTTTCCTGCCCTGGCTGGACAACAGTGCCGCCAAATCGATCCGTTACCGGCCCACCTGGCATTCGTGGCTGTACGGCATTTTTGTCGTCAACTTCCTGGTGCTTGGTTACCTCGGCATCAACCCGCCTTCACTGATCAACGAGCGCGTCTCGCAGGTCGGAACGCTGTTTTATTTCGGCTTCTTCCTGCTGATGCCCTGGTGGAGCCGCCTGGGTACTTTCAGGCCGGTTCCTGACCGCGTGACTTTTGCTGCCCATTGAGCCGGAGACTCCTGACATGATGAAGACACTGAAACAACTGGCTCTGGGTTTTGCCGTCATGCTGGCGCTGGCCGGTACGGGCGCGCACGCGGCGACCACGGGCATTGCCTGGGACAAGGCGCCCAACAAGACCAACGACCTGGGCGCGCTGCAAAACGGCGCCAAGCTGTTCGTCAACTACTGCCTGAACTGCCACTCCGCCGCGTTCATGCGCTACAACCGCCTGCGCGACATCGGGCTGACCGAGCAGCAGATCAAGGACAACCTGCTGTTCGCCACCGACAAGGTGGGCGAGACCATGAAGGCCTCGATCGACCCGAAGCAGGCCAAGGACTGGTTTGGCGCGAACCCGCCTGACCTGACCGTGATCGCGCGTTCGCGCGCCGGCGCGGGCGGCTCGGGTGCGGACTACCTCTACACCTATCTGCGCACCTATTACCGCGACGACACCACTGCCACCGGCTGGAACAACCTGGCGTTCCCCACTGTGGCCATGCCGCATGTGTTGTGGGAACTGTCCGGCGAGCGCAAACCGCTGTACGAGGAAAAGGAAGAGCACGGCCACAAGGTGGCGATCTTCAAGGGTTGGCAGCAAGTGACGCCTGGCACCATGACGAACCTCCAGTACGACCAGGCCATGGGCGACCTGGTTGGCTATATGCAGTGGATGGCTGAGCCTGCACAGAATACCCGCGTCAGGGTCGGTGCCTGGGTGCTGCTGTTTCTCCTGGGTCTGACTTTCGTTGCCTGGCGCCTGAACGCGGCATTCTGGAAAGACATCAAGTAATTTTTTTCGCCGGGGCTGGCTTCCCGGCACCTTCTGGAGTGGATGCCGTCAACGGTTCCACTCCTTTGCATTTAGGAGTTCCGAACCATGATGGTCCTTTATTCAGGCACGACCTGCCCGTTTTCGCATCGCTGCCGTTTTGTGCTGTTTGAAAAGGGTATGGACTTCGAAATCCGCGACGTGGACTTGTACAACAAGCCCGAAGACATCAATGTCATGAATCCCTACGGCCAGGTGCCGATTCTGGTCGAGCGCGACCTGATTCTGTACGAGTCGAACATCATCAACGAGTACATCGACGAGCGTTTCCCGCATCCGCAACTGATGCCCGGCGACCCGGTCGACCGTGCGCGGGTTCGCCTGTTTCTGCTCAACTTCGAGAAAGAACTGTTTGTCCACGTCAGCACGCTGGAAGCACGCGCTTCCAAAGGCAACGAAAAGGCGCTCGAAAAGGCCCGCTCGCACATCCGTGACCGCCTGACGCAGCTGGCGCCCGTGTTCCTGAAAAACAAGTTCATGCTGGGTGACAACTTCTCCATGCTCGACGTGGCGATTGCCCCGTTGCTCTGGCGCCTGGACTATTACGACATCGATCTGTCGAAAAATGCCGCACCCCTGCTCAAATATGCGGAGCGCATCTTCTCGCGTCCGGCTTACATCGAGGCGCTGACGCCGTCCGAGAAGGTCATGAGAAAGTAATGGCCCCCACGCTTGTCGCTTCGCGTACTGCGCTGCCCCCCGGGGGGGCGCTGCGCCTGCGGCCCGGCAAAGCCGGTTCCGCGGCCCCTGCTTGTGAAGAGGGGGCCCGCAGGCTGTCTTGGACCTGGCTTGGCTGATTTCATGAACGCCCTGGACTCCACCTCCACACGCCCCTACCTGATACGGGCTCTGTACGACTGGTGTACCGACAACGGGCTCACGCCTTATGTGGCGGTGGCTGTGGACGAGACCGTGCAGGTGCCGCGTGAATACGTCAAGAACAACGAGATCGTGCTCAACATCAGTTTTGATGCGACGAGCTCGCTCAAGCTGGGCAATGACTTCATCGAGTTCAAGGCGCGTTTTGCCGGGAGTGCCCGCGAGATCATGGTGCCGATTGGCCGTGTGATTGCCATTTACGCCCGCGAGAACGGGCAGGGAATGGCGTTTCCGCTGGCGACAGGGCCGTCGGAGGGTGTTTCCCCGTCATCGGTTCAGGCGGACGCGCCGCCTGCCGCAACGGAGGTGGACCCGTCTCCGACCTCGGAAGCGAAGATCGTACAATTGGTTCCAGCCAACAATTCCTCTTCGGCCTCTTCGGCCTCTTCGGCCTCTTCGGCGCGCGACGATGATCCGGAACCGCCCGAACCACCCCAGCCGCAACAAGGCAAGCGCCCTTCACTCAAGCGCGTCAAGTAAAATAGAGTTTGTGCCGCTTTAGCTCAGTTGGTAGAGCAACCGCCTTGTAAGCGGTAGGTCGTCAGTTCGAATCCGACAAGCGGCACCATTCACCTCCATCCTGTCCCGGCCAAGTGCCGGCGGACAGCGTTCACTCCCGGTTTGATAGCAGTCCGGCCAGCGCAGGCTGGCCTTGGCCGAGAGCGGGTCAGGCTGGCTACTACTTTCGGCTGATTAGTATCTTCAACCGAATTGAGGTAACCTTCCAACCTTTATCGATCAGGCGGGACTGGATCAGTGGCAGCAACTGGCGTACTTTGGCCGCAGCGGCATTGCTGCTGACCAGCAGGCACCATGCCCCGTCTTCGATCGGCCCGGCCTGAATCGCGGGGCGCAAGGCTTCAGGAATCAGTGACTCCACAGCCTTGAGCCTGTCGCTGGATTCCTGGACAAGCCCGGCCAGCCGCGCCAGCGATGGCGAGTTCTCGACAGCCTGGCTGAAAGTGACGGCCTGGTGACGGCGGGGGCTGGAGTTCAAGGTTATCAGGCTCTGATTTTGAAGGAGACGACTACGTGCATTTGATTATCACGGATGCTTGGCTGGCGCAAAGCCGTGCCATTTATCTGAGCGGGACCAAGCTGGTGGTGGCGGGGTTTGTCGCGGCACTGGCATTGATGCTGGTGGCCGCGGGCATGTACCACTGGGTTTTCCTCAAGGGCGCGCGCGAGGGCTGGCCGGTGATCGGTGCCCTCGTCAAACTGGTGGTCAAGGACGAGTTCGAACAACGGGACCGCTTCATGCGGGAAAACCTCGACGCCATGGCCAAACGCCTGGGCGAAATGCAGGCCAAGATGATGCAGCTCGAATCGCTCGGTGAGCGGGTCTCGGGCCTGGCAGGTGTCAGTTCCAGCGAGATCAGGACCCAGCCCGGGCGCGGCGGCGCGCTGGTGGAAGGACGCTCGCTGAGCATGGAAGAGCTGCAGGCGACCCTGGCCGACCTCGACAAATTGACAGACCAGCGCGTGGACCTGATGACAGTGATGGAGTCCAGGCTGTTTGACCAGAAGATCAAGAAAATGATGGTGCCCACCCAGCAGCCGGTGGCGGCCGGCGTGCTCGGCTCTGCTTTCGGCTGGCGGATTGACCCGCTGAACGGTCGCTCCGCACTGCACACCGGGCTGGATTTCCCGGCCGAACCCGGCACGTCGATTCTGGCTGCGGCAGGTGGCGTTGTGGTCACGCAGGAATACCACCCGGCTTACGGCAACATGGTCGAAATCGACCACGGCAACGACCTGGTGTCCCGTTATGGCCATGCGTCCAGGGTGATGGTCAAAAAGGGCGACCTGATCAAGCGGGGGCAGAAAATTGCCGAGGTTGGGACAACCGGGCGCTCGACCGGGCCGCATCTGCATTTTGAAGTGTTGGTGCAGGGCGTGTTCCAGGATCCCCAGAAATTCCTGACGGCAGGCCAGAAACTGCCCGCGCCGATGGCGCTCGCCACTGTCCCGCCGGCCCAGGGACCGTCGGTTCAGGCGGTCCGGCCGAAGTAAGGGCGCGGCAGAGGTAAAATCGGCGCTTCGCGCGCAGTTGAAACCAGCTGGCAGCGCCCCTACCTAAGTCGATACTCAATAAGGATTTCGGCCGCACTGCCCGCTCATGGGAGCTGTCAGCGCGGCCTCGCATTTATGGCTTCCAATATCCTGACCAAAATCTTCGGCAGCCGCAACGACCGCCTGCTCAGAACCTACCGTAAATCCATCGAGCAAATCAATGCACTGGAAGCACCACTGGAAGCCCTCGATGATGAGCAGCTGCGTGCCAAGACCCGGGAATTCATAGACCGCCTGGCCAAGGGCGAGACCCTGGACGAGATCCTCCCCGAAGCCTTTGCCGTGGTCCGGGAAGGCAGCAAGCGTGTCATGAAGATGCGCCACTTCGACGTGCAGATGCTGGGTGGCATGTCGCTGCACAACGGCAAGATTTCCGAGATGGGAACCGGCGAGGGCAAAACCCTGACGGCGACGCTGCCGGTCTACCTCAATGCGCTGACCGGCAAGGGCGTGCATGTGGTCACGGTCAACGACTACCTCGCCAACCGCGACGCCCGCTGGATGGGCAAGCTCTACAACTTCCTGGGCCTGACGGTCGGCATCAACCTGCCGAACATGCAGCGCCCCGAGAAGCAGGAAGCCTACCGCGCCGACATCACCTACGGCACGAACAATGAATTCGGTTTCGACTACCTGCGCGACAACATGGTCTACGAAGTGGCCGACCGTGTTCAGCGCGGACTGAACTACGCCATCGTCGACGAGGTGGACTCGATCCTGATCGACGAAGCCCGCACGCCGCTGATCATCAGCGGCCAGGCCGAAGACCATACCGAAATGTACCTGGCCATCAACAAGGTGGTTCCCCTGCTGACGCGCCAGGAAGGCGAGGCCGACCCGCGTACCGGCGAGGGCATCATCAAGCCCGGCGATTTCACGCTCGATGAAAAGACCCACCAGGTGTTCCTGACCGAGCAGGGCCACGAAAACGCCGAACGCATCCTGTTCAGCCTGGGCCTGATTCCCGAAGGCGCCACGCTGTACGACCCGGCAAACATCTCGCTGATGCACCACCTGTACGCGGCCCTGCGTGCCAACCACCTCTACCACCGCGACCAGCACTATGTGGTGCAGGACGGCGAGATCGTGATCGTCGACGAGTTCACCGGCCGCCTGATGTCGGGCCGGCGCTGGAGCGAGGGCCTGCACCAGGCCGTCGAGGCGAAAGAGGGTGTGGAGATCCAGGCCGAGAACCAGACCCTGGCATCGATCACCTTCCAGAATTACTTCCGCCTGTACGGCAAGCTGGCCGGCATGACCGGAACGGCCGACACCGAGGCCTACGAGTTCCAGGAAATCTACGGACTCGAGACCACGGTGATCCCGCCGAACCGACCGAGCCGGCGCGAGGACCAGCTCGATCGCGTGTACAAGACCACGCGTGAAAAATACGAGGCGGCCATCAAGGACATCCGCGAATGCCACGAACGCGGCCAGCCGGTGCTGGTGGGCACCACGTCGATCGAAAACTCGGAAATCATCGACCAGCTGCTGGACAAGGAGAAATTGCCGCACCAGGTGCTCAACGCCAAGCAGCATGCACGCGAAGCCGACATCGTGGCCCAGGCCGGACGTCCCGGCATGATCACGATCGCCACCAACATGGCCGGCCGCGGCACGGACATTGTGCTTGGCGGCAACGTGGAAAAACTTGTTGAGGCGGTCGAGGCGGACGAGTCGCTGGACGCCGGGGCCAAAGCGGTGGAAATCGCCCGCCTGCGCGCCCAGTGGGCGCAGGACCACGAGCAGGTTAAGGCGCTCGGCGGCCTGCGCATCATTGCCACGGAGCGGCATGAGTCCCGCCGCATCGACAACCAGCTGCGCGGCCGCTCGGGCCGCCAGGGTGACCCCGGCTCCTCGCGTTTTTACCTGAGCCTGGACGACACGCTGATGCGCATTTTTGCCGGCGACCGGGTCCGCGCCATCATGGAACGGCTCAAGATGCCGGACGGCGAGGCCATCGAGGCCGGCATCGTGACACGCAGCATCGAGTCCGCCCAGCGCAAGGTGGAGGCGCGCAACTTCGACATCCGCAAGCAGTTGCTGGAATACGATGACGTCGCCAACGACCAGCGCAAGGTGATTTACCAGCAGCGCAACGACATCATGGACGCGGCCAGCCTGGAAGGGCAGATCGCCTCCCTGCGCGAGGGTTGTTTTACCGACCTGGTGCGCCAGTACATCCCGACCGAAAGCGTGGAAGAGCAGTGGGACATTGCGACCCTGGAGAAAGTGCTGAGCGACGAATGGCAGCTCGAGATCTCCCTGCACGACGAGGTCCAGGCAGCCACCGCCATCACCGACGAAGACCTGCTGGGAAAAGTGATTGCCGCCGCCAACGCGGCTTTTGCCGACAAGGTTGAAAAAATCGGCGCGGAAAACTTCACCCAGTTCGAGCGCATCGTGCTGCTGCAGAGCATTGACTCGCACTGGCGCGAGCACCTGAGTTCGCTCGACTACCTGCGCCAGGGCATCCACCTGCGCGGTTACGCCCAGAAGCAGCCCAAGCAGGAGTACAAGCGCGAGGCCTTCGAGCTGTTCGGCCAGTTGCTCGACAGCGTGAAAAATGAAGTCACCAAGCTGCTCATGACGGTCCAGGTCCAGTCGGGCGAACAGCTCGGCCAGGCCGCCGAGGAAATGGAAGACCGCGCGGAGCGGATCGCCAACGTGACCTACACGGCGCCGACCGAAACCGGCGAAGTGGAAACCACGGTGGATGAGGAATCGCTGCGCTACAAGCAGGCCTTGCCGGCCGGCGCTGTGCCACGCGTGGGCCGCAACGATCCGTGCCCTTGCGGCTCGGGAAAAAAATACAAACTCTGCCACGGAAAACTCAATTGAGTTCCGTCCGTCGGCCTGCTTCTGGAGCCAAGACAACATGCCCGTGAACCTGCTTGCCACGCCTGCCGACCAGCTCCATCCCGTGCCCGGCGTGCGCTGGGGCATTGCCGAGGCGGGCATACGCAAGGCCGGCCGCAAGGACCTGTCGGTGCTGCTGCTCGATGAGGGCGCCTCGGTGGGGGCGGTGTTTACGCAAAACCGCTTTTGCGCCGCACCGGTGCAGATTTGCCGCGAGCACCTCGCCCGAAACGGCGGTCAGAGCCTGGGCATACGCGCGATGCTGATCAACACCGGCAACGCCAATGCCGGCACCGGCGCGGACGGCCTGAGCCGGGCGCACGCCAGCTGCATTGCGCTGGCGCGTGAGCTCAATGTGGCCCCGGAGCAGATCCTGCCGTTTTCCACCGGTGTGATCATGGAGCCTCTGCCCCATGAGCGAATTGCCGCAGGCCTGCCCGCTGCACTGGCCGATGCAAAAGCCGACAACTGGGGCAGGGCCGCCGAGGCCATCATGACCACGGACACCGTGGCCAAGGCGTTTTCCAGCCGCATCACCCTGGGCGGCGTGCCCGTGACCATCACCGGCATCAGCAAGGGCGCCGGCATGATACGGCCCAACATGGCCACCATGCTGGGCTTTGTGGCGACCGACGCCTGTGTGGCGCAGGGCCTGATGGCGCAGCTCGCCACCGAACTGGCCGAGGGCTCTTTCAACCGCATTACGGTTGATGGAGACACCTCCACCAACGACTCGTTTGTCGTGATTGCGAGCAACCAGGCCAGGCATGCCCCTGTCACTTCGCTGGACAGCCCCGACGGCCAGGCCCTGAAGTCGGCCATGCTGGACATCGCGAAAAAGCTGGCGCAGGCGATTGTGCGCGACGGCGAGGGCGCGACCAAGTTCATCACCATCAGCGTCGAAGGCGGCAAGACCGCTGCCGAGTGCCGCCAGGTGGCCTACGCGATTGCGCATTCGCCGCTGGTCAAGACAGCCTTTTTTGCGAGCGACCCCAACCTCGGCCGCATCCTGGCCGCGGTCGGTTATGCCGGTATCGCCGATCTGGACCAGACCCAAATCGACCTCTACCTCGACGATGTGCTGGTGGCCCAACACGGCGGTCGCCATGCCGCTTATGTCGAGGCCGACGGCCAGCGCGTGATGAAACAAAGCGAAATCACCGTGCGTGTGTTGCTGGGCCGCGGCACGGCGGCCGATACGGTGTGGACCTGTGACCTGTCCTACGACTACGTCAAGATCAACGCCGACTACCGCAGTTGAGCCTCTGCTTTTTCTTCGTACCTGACCGACCATGAACGAGCAATTTGAACGCCTGATGGCGCGTGCGGAATCCCTGCTTGCGCGGATCGAATCCGTGCTGCCGCAACCCCTGTCCGCGCCCGACTGGAGCCAGGCGATCGCCTGGCGCTACCGCAAGCGCAGTTCGGGCCACGGCTCGCTGGAGCCGGTGCGCCACATCGGCAGCATGAGCCTCACGGACCTCAAGGAAATCGACGGCCAGAAGGAAAAGATCCGGCGCAACACCGAGCAGTTCGTGATCGGCAAGCCCGCCAACAATGTGCTGCTGACCGGCGCCCGCGGCACCGGCAAGTCCTCGCTGATCAAGGCCTGCCTCAACGCCTATTCGGCGCGCGGCCTGCGCCTGATCGAGGTCGACAAGACCGACCTGACCGATCTGCCCGATATCGTCGACGTGGTCTCCGGCCTGAGCGAAAAATTCATCGTGTTCTGCGACGACCTGAGTTTTGAGGAAGGCGAACCGGGCTACAAGGCGCTCAAGTCCATCCTCGACGGCTCCATCGCTGCGGCCACGCCGAATGTGCTGATTTACGCGACCAGCAACCGGCGCCACCTGCTGCCCGAGTACATGACGGAAAACCTGACCTACTCCCGCAGTGAAGACGGCGAGGTGCATCCCGGCGAAGTGGTCGAGGAAAAGATTTCGCTGTCCGAACGCTTCGGGCTGTGGGTCAGCTTCTACCCGTTCAGCCAGGACGAATACCTGATCATCGTCGCGCAGTGGCTGTCGTCATTCGGCGTCAGCCCGGACGCAATCACCGCGGCCCAACCGGCATCGCTGGTCTGGGCGCTGGAGCGCGGTTCACGCAGCGGCCGCGTGGCCTACCAGTTCGCGCGCGACTACGCCGGCCGTGACAGTGACCAGCGGCCCACCGCCGCACCGGCCATCGCCGCGTACGAGCGACCCGGCGCTGCGGCTGCGGCGTCCGATCCCGGCGACGCGGCGGCTGATCACGCGACATGAGTGTGCTGATCGCCGACGGCGAGCGCCCGCGCGAGGGCGGCGCTGACCGCCAGGTGGTGGATGTCGCAGTGGGTGTGTTGCTGCGGCCGAACGGTGACTTCCTGCTGACCTCCCGGCCCCCGGGCAAGGTCTATGAACACTACTGGGAGTTTCCCGGCGGCAAGCTGGAGCCCGGCGAGACGGTGGAGCAGGCTTTGCGCCGCGAATTGCAGGAAGAAATCGGCATCACCATAGGCGCCGTCCAGCCCTGGCAAATCGAGCTGGTGGACTACCCGCATGCGCTGGTGCGGCTGCATTTCTGCAAGGTGTTCGACTGGACGGGCGAGCTGCAGATGCACGAGGGCCAGCAGTTTGCCTGGCAGCGCCTGCCGGTGGCGGTCCAGCCGGTGTTGCCGGGCACGCTGCCGGTGTTGTCCTGGTTCGCAGCCGAACGCCAGTTTGCCGGCGCTACGCACGCCGCAGGTTGACTGGTGCGTGTACAGGTGGCCTTGAGGTGCTCTGTTATTGATAGCTGTCTGCGCTTGTCCAGTAAGGGCTGAAGGCACTTTTGGCTTGAAATCCGGCTTGCTGTCTGGTCGCTGGCCTCAGGCCGTGAGTTCCCACTGTTTTCTCGCACCGAGCACCGCTTCCGGGTAGGCCGCCTTGCCGCGCGAACCGTTGTAGCGGCCCAGGCCCAGGAACAGGTCGCCTTTTTCCCGGTCCAGGTAATGCCGCAGGATCACGCAGCCAAAACGCAGGTTGGTCTGCATGTGAAACAGCTTGCCGGCATCGCCGTCGCCAATGACCCGGGTCCAGAAAGGCATGACCTGCATGTAACCCCGGGCGCCGACACGGCTGACCGCAAATTTACGGAAGTTGCTTTCGACCTGGATCAGGCCCAGCACCAGCGCCACGTCCAGGCCGGCGCGCTTGCTTTCGTACCAGACCGTCTGCAGGAATTCCTTACGGATCTGCCACTCCGGTTTTTTCTTCCAGAGCCGGTCGCTCATGGCACCCAGCCAGCGCAGGTAGGCGAGGCGGCTTTCGGTGTCGCGAAATTCGGGCACCGGCGGCGCCTGGCTGGCGATGGCTGAACTCAGCGCCGTGCGAACCGAGTCGATCAGGGGTTCTTCGATCTGTGCGCCGGCCAGTGATTGCTCCGAAAAAAGGAGCGCTCCCCCCAGAACGGAAAAGGACTGAAGGCACTTTCTTCTTGAAAGCCCGGCAGCCAGCGGAGGGGCGGCTGCAGCGGGTGTCTGGGGCGACAGGAAGAAGTTGGACAGCCTCATTGAGCTCAGAGGGCCAGTTTTCCCTTGAGGAAGTTGAAGGCGTCGGCAAGGTCGATCTTGCTCGATGCCGCGTCGCGGCGATGCTGGTATTCCAGCTGGCCGTCTTTCAGGCCGCGGTCGCCGATGGTGACGCGGTGCGGCACCCCGATGAGTTCCCAGTCGGCAAACATGGCCCCAGGCCGTTCGCCCCGGTCGTCCAGGATCACGTCCACGCCGGCCGCGACCAGCTCGTCATGAAGCTTTTCCGCCGCCGCTTTCACCTCGGGAAAGCGGTCCGGGCTGATGGGACAGAGCACCACGGTAAAAGGCGCAATCGCGTCCGGCCAGATGATGCCGCGCTCGTCATGGTTCTGCTCGATCGCCGCTGCCGGCAGGCGCGTGATGCCGATGCCGTAGCAGCCCATTTCGAGGAACTGCGGCTTGCCGTTTTCGTCGAGAAAGGTTGCGTTCATCGCCTGGCTGTATTTGGTGCCGAGGTAGAACACATGGCCCACTTCGATGCCGCGCTCAATCGCCAGCACGCCCTTGCCGTCGGGGGAGGCGTCACCCGCGACCACATTGCGGATGTCGGCGATCAGGTCGGGCTCGGGCAGGTCGCGGCCCCAGTTGACGCCGGTGATGTGGAAGTCTGCTTCGTTGGCGCCGCAGATCCAGTCGCTCATCACCGCCACCTCCCGGTCGGCCACGATGTTGAGCGGCTTCTTCAAGCCCACCGGTCCGAGGTAACCCGGCTTGCAGCCAAAGTGCTCGTCAATTTCCTCTCCGGTGGCAAAGCGGAAACCCGCATTGAGCCCCGGCAGCTTGCCGAGCTTGACCTCGTTCATGTCGTGGTCGCCGCGCAACAGCAGCAGCCAGACCTGGGTCTTGACCACTTCGTCGTAATCGTTGAGCTCATCGGTGGCCAGCACCAGCGACTTGACGGTGCGTGCCAGCGGCAGCCCCAGCAGTTCGGCCACGTCGGCGCAGGTGGCCTTGCCCGGCGTCGGTGTCCTGGTCATGGCCTGTGAGGCTGCCGCGCGTGCACCTTGGGGCGCCAGCGCTTCGGCCTTTTCCATGTTGGCGGCGTAGCTGCTCTCCGGGCAGTAGACGATGGCGTCTTCGCCGGTGGCGGCAATCACCTGGAACTCTTCACTGAGGTCGCCGCCAATCGCGCCGCTGTCGGCCGCGACGGCGCGGTAGGTCAGGCCGAAGCGGTCAAAAATCCGGCGGTAAGCCTGCGCCATGACCTGGTAGCTGGCCTTGGCGGCGGTCTGGTCGCGGTCAAAGCTGTAGGCGTCCTTCATGATGAACTCGCGCCCGCGCATCAGGCCAAAGCGTGGCCGGCGTTCGTCGCGGAATTTCGTCTGGATCTGGTACAGGTTTTTCGGCAACTGCTTGTAGCTCTTGATGTCCTGGCGCATCACGTCGGTGATGACTTCCTCGCTGGTCGGCTGCACCACAAAGTCGCGGCCATGGCGGTCCTTGATGCGCAGCAGTTCCGGCCCCATGGAGGCAAACCGGCCGGTTTCCTGCCAGAGCTCGGCCGGCTGGATCACCGGCATGCTCATTTCCACCGCGCCGGCGCGGTTCATTTCCTCGCGCACGATGGCTTCCACCTTGTGGATCACGCGCAGGCCCATGGGCATGTAGTTGTAGATGCCGGCGCCCAGTTTCTTGATCATGCCCGCGCGCATCATCAGCTGGTGGCTTACCACCTCGGCGTCGGCGGGCGCTTCCTTGAGGGTGGAAATGAAGAACTGGGAGGCTTTCATGGATGGTTTTTCCGGGCTTCGTGAGGTTTTTGGGACTGCCGCCCCGGCGTGCGCTTGGCTCTGAGCATTCTGCTGTGCATAATGGACTCAGTTTAAAAAATTGAGGTTTGATTATGCTTGACCGGGACGGCTTTCGGCCCAACGTCGGCATCATCTTGCTCAACCAGAGAAGTCAGGTATTTTGGGGCAAGCGTATCCGTACCCACTCGTGGCAGTTTCCGCAGGGTGGCATTGATCGGGGCGAAAATCCCGAGCAGGCCATGTTCCGCGAACTGCACGAAGAAGTGGGGCTGATGCCGCAACATGTGCAGTTGCTTGCCCGGACCCGTGACTGGTTGCGCTATGAGGTGCCTGACCGGTTTATCCGCCGCGATGCGCGCGGACACTACAAAGGCCAGAAACAGATCTGGTTTCTCCTCCAGCTGGTCGGTCACGACTGGGACCTGAACCTGCGCGCAACCGACCATCCGGAGTTCGACGCCTGGCGCTGGAACGACTACTGGGTTCCGCTGGACGTCGTTGTGGAATTCAAGCGCGGCGTCTATGAAATGGCGCTGACCGAGCTGTCGCGTTTTGTGCCGCGTTTTGAAAACCGCTTCGAACCGCGGCCCGACCACCGCAACCGCTATTTGCGTGGCGGCATGCGCCACCGCGATCCGGCCGATGCCGGTCCGGGCGACCCGGGTCTTCAGGGGCTGCGCGGTGCCGGCTTGCCCGGCGCATCTTTCGAGTTGCCTCCCGGCGCAACGTTTGAGCCCGATCCCCAAACCAGCTTCATGGCTGCTTCCAGAAAAGACAAGCATGACATTTAAATCCTGGGGTGCGGCATGTTTGCTGGGCCTTTCCCTGGCGGCCTGGGCGCAGCCCCATGTCAATACCGATCCCCTCGACTGGAAAGAAGGCGAGGTGCCGGCGCCACCGGCTTTCGACACGCGAAAACTTCTGACTTTTGAAGTGGCGGGTTCCTCGCTGGTTTTTGGTGTGGATCCGGCCACCTTGCGCATATCGGACGACGGAATTGTCCGTTACGTGATGGTTGCCAGCAGCGCCAGCGGCGCGCGCAATGTGTTTTACGAAGGCCTGCGCTGCGTCAGCGGGGAGCTCAAGACCTATGCCCGCTACACCCCGGAAGGCGCCTGGGTCAAGGTGAACCAGCCGCAGTGGCGCTCGCTTTTCGGCAGCGCATCGACGCGGCACGCACTGCAGCTGGCCAGGGCAGGGGCCTGCAACAACGCTGCGCCGCCGGCCTCGGTCGAAGAAATGGTCCGCCTGCTCAAAACCCAGGGGCTCAGGCCGTAAGCACCAGGTTGGTCCGGTGGATCATTTCGGCTTCACCGGTGTAACCGAGCAGCTTTTCAAATTCTGAAGAGGGTTTGCGGCAGATCAGCCGGGCCTCCGCGCTGGAATAGTTGGCCAGCCCCCGGGCGACTTCGGCGCCGTCGCCGTCGCGGATGGCAATCACATCCCCCCGGGAAAACTCGCCCTGCACGGTGGTCATGCCGATGGGCAGCAGGCTTTTGCCCTCGTCGCGCACCTTGACGGCTGCGCCGGCGTCCACCGTCACCGCGCCACGTAGCTGCAGGTGGTCGGCGATCCATTGCTTGCGGGCCTGGTTCTTCCCCGTCTGGGCAACAAGCAGCGTGCCGATGGCTTCGCCTTGTGTCAGGCGGATCAGGGCATTCGGTTCACGGCCCCACGCAATCACGGTGGAGGCGCCGGACCCGGCCGCGCGTTTGGCCGCCAGAATTTTCGTGATCATGCCGCCCTTGCCGATGCTGGAGCCGGCGCCGCCCGCCATGGCTTCCAGCGCCGGATCACCGGCTTGGGCCTCATGGACAAACCGCGCAGACGCATCCTTGCGCGGGTCGGCGGTGTACAGGCCCTTCTGGTCGGTCAGGATGATCAGCGCATCGGCATCGACCAGGTTGGCGACCAGGGCGCCCAGCGTGTCGTTGTCGCCGAACTTGATTTCGTCGTTGACCACGGTGTCGTTTTCATTGATCACCGGCACCACACCGAGCTGCAGCAAGGTCAGCAGGGTGGATCGGGCATTGAGATAACGTTCGCGATCGGCCAGGTCGGCGTGGGTGAGCAGCACCTGTGCACTGCCGACGCCGTTTTCGCGCAGCTGGCTTTCGTAGACCTGCACCAGGCCCATCTGGCCGACCGCGGCAGCGGCCTGCAGTTCATGGATGGCCTTGGGACGCGTGGCCCAGCCCAGCCGTTTCATGCCCTCGGCGATGGCGCCGCTGCTGACCATGATGACTTCGCGGCCGCTTTTGACCAGCACGGCAAGCTGTTGGCACCACTGCCCGATGGCCTGCGCGTCCAGTCCCCGGCCTTCGTCGGTGACCAGGCTGGAGCCGACCTTGACGACGATGCGTCTGGCGTTGAGAAGGACGGTGGACGCTGTTTTTTCCTGCATGTTCAGGGTATTTTAGTGCTCCAGCCCAAGCTGGCTGGACGCGGGTAGCTACTGTTTATGTAGCGCGGCAAAAGGACGGCTGCAGGCGTTTTCAGCCGGCCGCCGGTGGGTCTGCCGGCAACTCCGCAAAACGCGGGTCGACCTCTTCCGGCTCCTGCTCGCTTTTCTGCACCGACTTGACGTGCTGGTAAATCGTCTTGACCAGCTGCTCGCAGCCCTCGCGTGTCAGGGCCGATATCTCGAACACCGGGCCCTTGAACTTGAAACGTTTGACAAAGTCCTTGACCAGCGCGGCCCGCTTGTCCGCATCCACCATGTCGAGCTTGTTGAGCACCAGCCAGCGCGGCTTGTTGTACAGCGCTTCATCGTATTTCTTGAGTTCGCCCACAATGGCCTTGGCCTGCGCCACCGGATCCACGCTGTCATCAAACGGCGCCATGTCCACGATGTGCAGCAGCAGGCGGGTGCGCTGCAGGTGGCGCAGGAACAGGTGGCCCAGGCCGGCCCCTTCTGAGGCACCCTCGATCAGGCCGGGCAAATCCGCAACGACAAAACTCTGTTCCGGACCGACCCGCACCACACCGAGATTGGGGTGCAGAGTGGTAAAGGGGTAGTCGGCAATACGCGGTCTGGCGTTGGAGATGGCCGAAATGAAGGTGGACTTGCCGGCGTTGGGCATGCCCAGCAGGCCGACATCGGCCAGGACTTTCAGTTCCAGCTTGAGGCTTTTGTGCTCACCGGGCCAGCCTGGCGTCTTGCTGCGCGGCGCCCGGTTGGTCGAGCTCTTGAAGCGCAGGTTGCCGAAACCGCCGTCGCCGCCTTTGGCGATCAGCACTTCCTCGCCGGGCACCAGCAGCTCAAACAGAACCTCGCCGGTTTCGGCGTCGGTGAGGATGGTGCCCACCGGCATCTTGAGGATGATGTCGTCGCCTTTGGCACCAAACATGTCCGAGCCCATGCCGTGCTCGCCATTGCGCGCGTGGTGGCGGCGCGAAAACCGGAAATCCACCAGGGTGTTCAGGTTCACGTCCGCCAGGGCATACACATGCCCGCCACGGCCGCCGTCACCGCCGTTGGGGCCACCGAACTCCTTGTACTTTTCATGGCGGAAGGAGACGCAGCCACTCCCGCCATCGCCGGCGGCGATGTCAATATAGGCTTCGTCAACAAATTTCATGATTTTGAAGGGGTGTCCGGCAGCAGGGGCTGTCTGAATCCTGAAGGTAGTTTACAAAGATTGGAAAACAAGAGGAGCCAAAACAACAAAGCCCCGACCAAGCGGGGCTTCGATGCCATCGAAGTGATCAGCTTACGCTGGTGTCACGTTGACGGTGTGCTTGTTCAGCGCGCCCTTGACAGCAAACGATACCGAACCGTCCACCAGTGCAAACAGGGTGTGGTCCTTGCCGATGCCGACATTGACGCCCGGATGGAACTTGGTGCCACGCTGGCGCACGATGATGCTGCCTGCGTTGATCACTTCGCCGCCAAACTTCTTGACGCCCAACATTTTTGGCTTGGAATCCCGCCCGTTTCGCGTAGAGCCGCCGCCTTTTTTCTGTGCCATTTTTCAATACTCCTTGGTGCGTCGCTGCTTAACCGGCGATGACGCCGATTTGCAGTTCCGTGAAGTTCTGACGGTGACCTTGACGTTTTTGGTAGTGCTTGCGCCTACGCATTTTGAAAATGCGCACTTTGTCGCCCCTGCCGTGAGACAGGACAGTTACCGTAACAGTAGCGCCGGACACCAAGGGCGTACCAACCGTGATTGTGCTGCCGCTTCCGACAGCCAATACCTGGTCAATAACGATCTCTTGGCCTACGTCCGCAGCAATCTGTTCTACTTTAATTTTTTCACCAGTGGCAACTTTGTATTGTTTGCCGCCGGTTTTTATGACCGCGTACATGTGAGACCTCGTATGTGAGTTCTGCGGACGGATTTCCACAGAGCCTTATATTCTAGCACGGCGCCATTATTTGGCGCAGGACCCTCGGTCAGCCGCCGCCGGGTGTCCCGGCTGGGGTGCTTGCTTTCTATAATTCCTGAAATCTCATGTCTGGACCGTTTTGTCTGTAAATTCTTCTAGCACCGCCGCAGCACTGGCCCTGATTGCCGACGACATGCAGGCCATGGACGCCGTGATTGCACGCCGCCTGAGCACCGAGGTGCCGCTTGTCAGCCAGGTATCGCAATACATCATCGCCGCCGGTGGCAAGCGCCTTCGTCCTGCGCTGCTGCTGCTGATGTGTGGCGCTTTGGGTTACCGGGGCGAGCAGCGCTTCAATCTGGCCGCTGTGGTGGAATTCATACATACGGCGACCTTGCTCCATGATGACGTGGTTGACGAGTCCGCCTTGCGCCGGGGCCGGGCCACCGCCAACGCTTCATTTGGTAACCCGGCCAGTGTTCTGGTGGGGGATTTCCTCTATTCCAGGGCGTTCCAGATGATGGTCGATGCCGGCGACATGCGCATCATGCAAACCCTGGCCGAGGCGACCAACATCATTGCCGAAGGCGAAGTGCTTCAATTGATGAACATGCACGATGCCGGCCTGTCCGAAGAAGGCTATCTGCGCGTGATCCGCTCCAAAACCGCCAAGCTGTTTGAGGCGAGCGCCCGGCTGGCTGCATTGCTGGCGCAGGCGCCGGCTGACATAGAGCTTGCCTGCGCCGACTACGGACAGGCACTGGGAACCGCCTTCCAAGTGATTGACGATGTGCTGGACTATGACGGTGATGCCGAGGAAATGGGGAAGAACCTCGGGGACGACCTGCGCGAGGGCAAGGCGACCTTGCCGCTGATCATCGCCATGCAGCGCGGCACCGCTGACGAGCAGGCCACCATCCGGCAGGCCATCGAGACCGGCGGGACCGGGCAGCTGGTCGAGATCGTGGCCATTGTCCGCAAGACCGGTGCCCTGCAGGCGACCCGGGACGCAGCGGCTGCGGAGGCTCAGCGCGCTGTCCAGGCCTTGACGGAACTAGGGGTCAACCCCTACAGCGAGGCCTTGCTACAATTGGCTTCTCAGTTGCTGCAGCGCCGTTCCTGACGCTTGAGGCGGCACTTTTCGGGGTGTAGCTTAGCCTGGTAGAGCGCTACGTTCGGGACGTAGAGGCCGGAGGTTCGAATCCTCTCACCCCGACCATTCATGGTCCGCTCCCGTTCCCCCACATCCCGTCCGCGGATGCCTGATCTTTGCTTTGTTCCAACACCGGGTCAGGGGCAGAACGCTTTTAGATTTACACCGCCAGATCTATCGGCGATGATGTCAATTTTATCAATTCGGGCTGGATTCTCAAAACCATGGCAGCTGTCGATTCTGTAAGCAATGCTCCCGCCGCGCTGGCATTGCCCGGCTTGGGCAGGGCATTGGTCATTGCCGGCAAGCTGGGCCAGAAGGCTGCGGAGGACATTTTTCGCAAGGCCCAAAGCGGACGCACCAGCTTTATTGCCGAATTGACCGGTTCCGGCGCGGTATCCCCGTCAGACCTCGCGCACACCATGTCCACCGCGTTTGCGGCCCCCCTTCTTGATCTGAATGCGATAGACACACAGCGCTTGCCCAAGGGTTTGCTGGACACCAAAATCTGTCAGGCTTACCGGATTGTGGTCCTGAGCAAGCGCAGCAACCGCCTGATCGTCGCGACCGCCGACCCATCCGATCAGGAGGCCGCGGAAAAAATCAAGTTTTCCACCCAGATGGGGGTGGACTGGGTCATCGCCGAATACGACAAGCTGTCCAAGATGGTGGAGGCGTCTGCCACCACTGCCACCGAAGCCATGGACAGCATCATTGGTGATGATTTTGAATTTGATGAGTCCACCGTCGAGGCGGCCAGCGCGGACAGCAACGACACCGGTGTTTCGGAGGTGGAGGACGCGCCGGTTGTCAAGTTCCTGCACAAAATGCTGCTCGATGCGTTCAGCATGCGGGCTTCGGACCTGCATTTCGAGCCCTACGAGCATACCTACCGGGTGCGCTTCCGCATCGACGGCGAGTTGCGCGAGATTGCCTCGCCGCCTGTGGCCATCAAGGAAAAGCTGGCCTCGCGGATCAAGGTCATCTCGAAAATGGACATTTCGGAAAAGCGGGTTCCCCAGGACGGGAAGATGAAGCTGAAAATCGGACCCGACCGGGTGATCGATTTCCGGGTCAGTACCCTGCCCACGATGTTCGGTGAAAAAATCGTGATCCGTATCCTGGATCCGAGCAGCGCCAAACTGGGCATTGATGCGCTGGGTTACGAGCCCATTGAAAAGGAGCGCCTGCTCAACGCCGTGCAGCGTCCCTACGGCATGGTGCTGGTGACCGGCCCCACCGGTTCCGGCAAAACCGTGTCCCTGTACACCTGCCTGAATATCCTGAACAAGCCAGGCGTGAACATCGCCACGGCAGAGGACCCGGCCGAGATCAACCTGCCTGGCGTCAACCAGGTCAGCATGAACGACAAGGCCGGCCTGACGTTTTCCGTGGCCCTGAAAGCGTTTTTACGGCAGGACCCGGACATCATCATGGTCGGCGAGATCCGCGATCTGGAAACGGCCGAAATCTCTATCAAGGCAGCCCAGACCGGCCATCTGGTGTTATCCACCTTGCATACCAACGATGCGCCAGCCACGCTGACGCGTCTGCGCAACATGGGCATTGCCCCCTTCAACATTGCCTCGAGCGTCATCCTGATCACGGCGCAGCGCCTGACGCGGCGCCTTTGCCCCAACTGCAAGGCGCCCGCTGATATTCCGCGCGAGACCTTGCTGGACGCGGGTTTCAAGGATGAGGATGTGGACGGCACCTGGACGCCTTACCGGCCGGTGGGCTGCTCCATGTGCAACAACGGCTACAAGGGACGGGTCGGGGTTTACCAGGTCATGCCCATCACCGAGGAACTCCAGCGGATCATCCTGCGTGATGGCAGCGCACTCGAAATCGCTGCGCAGGCAGAAAGCGAAGGTGTCAAAAGCCTGCGCGGAGCGGGTCTGCACAAAGTCAAACTCGGCATGACCTCACTCGAAGAAGTCCTGGCCTGCACCAATGCTTAAGCCCTTGTCACTCAACAAGCGGGTCTGTCGCGTCGCTGGTCATTTCAAGTCCCCATCATCACTTCCCTACTGAAGAAGGCACCATGGCAACTGCAGCATCCAGAGACATCAAGGAATTTGTCTTCGAGTGGGAAGGCAAGGATCGCAATGGCAAGCAGGTGAGAGGCGAAACCCGGGCGGTGGGTGAAAACCAGGTCAAGGCCTCCTTGCGCCGGCAGGGGGTGCTGGCGACCAAGATCAAGAAGCGCGGCATGCGTTCGGGCAAGTCCATCAAGCCCCGGGATATCGCCATTTTCACCCGTCAACTGGCCACCATGATGAAGGCAGGCGTGCCGCTTCTGCAGGCTTTCGACATTGTCGGGCGCGGCAACGCCAATGCCAGCGTGACCAAACTGCTCAATGACGTTCGCACGGATGTGGAAACCGGGACCTCCCTGAGCGCCGCCTTCCGCAAATACCCGCTGTACTTCAATGCGCTGTACTGCAACCTGGTGGAAGCCGGCGAGGCCGCCGGTATCCTGGAGCAGTTGCTCGATCGCCTTGCCGTCTATATGGAAAAAACCGAGGCCATCAAGTCGAAAATCAAGTCGGCACTGATGTACCCGACCTCGGTGGTGGTGGTGGCTTTTGTGGTGGTTGCGGTGATCATGATTTTCGTGATCCCCGCGTTCAAGGAGGTGTTCACATCTTTCGGCGCTGATTTACCGGCCCCGACACTGTTTGTGATGGCCATCAGCGAGTTTTTTGTGGCTTACTGGTGGCTGATTTTCGGTGGCATAGGTGGGAGTATTTACTTCTTCATGCAGGCCTGGAAGCGCAATGAAAAAGTGCAGCGGGTGATGGACCGGCTCCTGCTGAAAATGCCGGTGTTTGGCGCCCTGATAGAAAAGTCCTGCATCGCCCGCTGGACGCGTACGCTGTCGACGATGTTCGCCGCCGGTGTGCCGCTGGTGGAAGCACTGGACTCGGTCGGTGGCGCCTCCGGCAACTCCCTTTACGAGGATGCTACCCGGAAGATCCAGCAGGAAGTCTCGACCGGCACCAGCCTGACGGCGGCCATGGGCAATGCCAACCTGTTTCCGACCATGGTGCTGCAGATGTGCGCCATCGGCGAGGAGTCGGGTTCTGTGGATCACATGCTCGGCAAAGCGGCAGATTTTTATGAGGCCGAGGTCGATGAGATGGTGGCGGGCCTGTCCAGCCTGATGGAGCCCATCATCATCGTGTTCCTCGGTGGCCTGATCGGCGGGATTGTGGTGTCTATGTACCTGCCGATCTTCAAACTGGGTCAAGTGGTCTGATGCCCGGGCTCGCGCTCGGTTTGCCTGCCGAACTTAACGCCGCGCTGGCAGGTATCCTGGGGCTGCTTGTCGGCAGCTTCCTCAATGTGGTTATTTACCGCTTGCCGAAAATGATGGAGCGGCAATGGGCGGCCGAGTGTGCCGAGCTTGCCGGCAAGGTTGCAGACAGCGCCGAAAAATTCAATTTGATGGTGCCGCGTTCCCGCTGCTCCAGCTGCGGCCATGTGATTGCCTGGTACGAAAACATTCCCATCCTGAGTTACCTTTTCCTGACGGGTAAATGTTCTGTCTGTGGGACGAAGTTCGGATGGCGCTATCCGCTGGTGGAGGCCGTCACGGGCGCCTTGTTCTTTTTTTGCGCCTGGCGATGGGGCTTGACCGCCACCGGCCTGGCCTGGAGCGGTTTTGCCGCCACCTTGCTGGCACTGGCGCTGATTGACTGGGATACCACGCTGTTGCCGGACGATGTCACCCTGCCGCTGCTGTGGGCGGGTTTGATCGTCGCCGCGCTGGGCTGGAACCCGGCGGTGCAGCTCACGGATGCCCTGTGGGGTACGGTGGCCGGTTATCTGTCCTTGTGGCTGGTGTACTGGGCTTTCAAGTTGTTGACCGGCAAGGAAGGCATGGGTTACGGAGACTTCAAGCTTTTTGCGGCCCTGGGGGCCTGGTTCGGCTGGAGCGCGCTGGTGCCGATGATCCTGATGGCGTCGGTGATTGGTGCCCTGGTCGGCATTGCGTTGAAGTTCTCCAGCGGCTTGCGCGAAGGAGGGTATGTGCCCTTTGGCCCTTTTCTGGCAGGTGCGGGGCTGACGGCCATGGTGTTTGGTCCCCAGTCCATCCTGCGCTTCATCGGGTTGTAGCCGCATGCTGGCGTTGCGCGTGGGCTTGACGGGCGGCATTGGCAGCGGAAAAAGCACGGTTGCCGCGATGCTGGCCGACTGCGGCGCCACGGTGATCGATTCCGACGCCATCTCGCGTCAGGTCACGGCGCCGGGAGGCGCTGCCATGGACAGGCTTGCCAGGCAGTTTGGTGCCCGGTTCATCACACCGGAAGGCGGCTTGAACCGCGACGCGATGCGCGAACTGGTCTTTGCGGATGCCGGGGCAAAAAAGCAGCTGGAAGCCGTTGTGCATCCGCTGGTCGGCGAAGAAACCGACCGGCAGGCAGCGCAGGCCGCCAGCGCCTGTATCGTGTTTGATGTTCCCCTGCTGGTCGAGTCAGGGCGCTGGCGCCAGCGTGTAGACCAGGTACTGGTGGTGGACTGCAGTGAGGCAACCCAAGTCGCCCGGGTGATGGCGCGCAACGGATGGACGCGCGAAGCGGTCGAGCGAGTCATGGCCGGGCAGGCCAGCCGCGAGCAACGGCTCGCCGCCGCCGACATCTGCATTTACAACGACGCCCCCCTGTCGCTGGCCGCGCTGGCGGTGATGGTGCAGCAACTGTCGCGGCGCTTCGGGCTATGATGGATGGACCACCAACCCGCTGAAAAAGATATATCGCAGTGATCCTTTACGAGTATCCCTTCAACGAACGCATTCGTACTTATTTGCGACTTGAGCATCTGTTTCACCGCTTGGGCGAACTGGCTGCGCGCGAACATCCGACCGACCACCATTACGCCATCACGACCATTTTCGAAATCATGGATGTGGCGGCCCGTGCCGACCTGAAGACCGATGTGCTCAAGGACCTGGACCGGCAGAAACACACGCTCAACGGCTACCGCGGCAACCCGGCGATTTCCGAGGCGGTGCTGGACGAGGTCACCGGACAGCTGGATGGGTGTTTTTCGGCCTTGAACAGCCTGCCGGGAAAAGCGGGGCAGTCCCTGACTGAAAACGACTGGCTCATGAGCATTCGCAGCCGCATCGGCATCCCCGGTGGAACCTGTGAATTCGATCTGCCGGCGTATTTCGCCTGGCAGCACTTTGAGACACGCCTGCGGCAGCAGGACTTGCAGCGCTGGATCGCCACGCTGGTGCCGCTGGCCGAGTCGGTGCGGATGTTGCTCAAGTTGCTGCGCGACTCCGGTCTGCCGCAAAAAGTCGTGGCAGCGGGCGGGCAGTACCAGCAAACCTTGCCGCAGGGACGTACCTTCCAGCTTCTGCGCCTGCTGATCGACCCGAGCCTGGGGCTGATTCCGGAGATCAGCGGCAACCGCCTGATGGTTTCCGTGCGCCTCATGCGCCATGAAAGTGACGACCGGCTGCACGCCTGCACCGACGATGCTGCGTTTGAACTGACACTTTGTTCCTGAGACCGGCTTGTGGACGCCGGTCCTGACCCCTGATTTCCAGCTTGAACTTGCGACCATGAATCCAGACCAGCCCCCACCCAAAACAGTGGTCTGCCCCACCTGCGGCGGCCCCAGCATTTACGCGCCGGAAAACCGGTTCAGGCCTTTTTGTAGCGAGCGTTGCAAAAATATCGATCTCGGTGCCTGGGCCAGCGAGGGTTTTCGCTTGCCGGCCGACGCGCCGCCGGATGACCAGGTCTACGGCGACGCCAGATTGCAATAGGGCCTGCCATCGTGTAAAAACGGCAGGACGGCAGGACGGCAGAAAGCCAAGCCGTCACTCAACGAGGAGGAGAGGGACATGATTCAAGCATCATTGGCACGCCGCGCGACGGCCGTGTTGGCGGCGGCCCTGCTGCTTGGCTTTGCGGCGGGCCCCAGCCTGGCGGCCAGCAAGAAGGCCCCCAAAAAGGCCAGTGCCCCACCGGGCAAAAGCGTCAAGTTCATACCCGGCTCGCAGGAAACCGCCAAGGAGCGCGCTACAAGGCTCAAGCGCGAGTGCAAGGGGCGGGTCAATGCCGGGGCGTGTGAAGGGTATACCCAGTAAAGGCCGGCCAGCCTGAGGGCTGCACAACCTGCCAGTGACGGGCAGGCCTGCGGGAAGGTCTGGGAAGGGTTTTATTCGGCGGGTGTGCCCAACACCTGCTGCAATTCGCCGCTCTCGTACATCTCCATCATGATGTCCGAGCCTCCGACAAATTCGCCTTTCACATACAGCTGGGGAATGGTCGGCCAGTTGCTGTATTCCTTGATGCCGTGGCGGATCTCTTCGTCCTCGAGCACATTCACGGTAGCGGGCTTGGTCACGCCGCAGGCTTTGAGCACCTGGATCGCGCGTCCGGAAAAACCGCACATGGGGAACTGGGCCGTGCCTTTCATGAAAAGCACAACCTCACTGGACTTGACGATCTGGTCAATGCGTTGCTGGGTATCGTTCATGGGGGTCCTTTGGATGGGAGTGTTGGGCGGCCGAAGGAAAGCCGGCCTTTGCCTTGCTCGAATAAATGGATGTCAGACGCGGTAAATCAATGGGTGATTATCCCGCCGTTTGGCTGCCGGTGCCCGCAGCAGGGTCGGGCCAGCGCCCTCCCGAGCAGCGGGGGGTGCCGGCCAGGTCGGCCCGGCTTTGCACTTCGGCAAAGCCCCGCTGCTTGAGCAGCTCGCACACCGCCCGGGCCTGGTCGTAGCCGTGTTCGAGCAGCAGCCAGCCTTGTGGCTGCAGGTAGGCTGGCGCCTGCTCGATGATCCGCCGGAGATCGTCCAGGCCGTTTTTTCCGGCCGTCAGTGCCTGCAGGGGTTCATGGCGCAGGGCAGGCAAGTGCGGATCGGCATCGGCCACATAGGGCGGGTTGCTGACAATCAGGTGAAAGGGGCCGTTTACGTTTTCGAACCAGTTGCTCTGCAGAAAATGGACCGGCAACCGGTGCTGCCCTGCGTTGGCAGCCGCAACCGCCAGCGCATCGCTGCTGGCATCCACCGCCGTGAGGTCGAGCGCAGGCCGGGTTTTCTTCAGCGCCAGGGCAATCGCGCCGCTGCCGGTGCCCAGGTCGAGTACCCGGGCGGACGCCGGCATGTCCGCTAGGGCCAGTTGTTGCAGGGCCCATTCCACCAGGGTTTCCGTGTCCGGACGCGGCACCAGCACGCGGCCATCGACCTGCAGTTCCAGGCCGAAAAATTCCTTGCTGCCGACCAGATAGGCCAGCGGTTCACCGCCAGCGCGGCGCAGGCTGAGTTCGCGGAAACACTGCGCCGCCTCTTCCGGCAGGGGAGTCGTGTCATGCGTGAGCAGCCAGGCGCGGTCGGCGCCGGGTTTGCCGAGTGCGTGCAGCAGCAGCAGCTGGGCGTCCAGCCGCTCCAGCCCGTGTGTGCGGGCGGCTGTCAGTGCCTGCGCGCAGGTGAGGGGGTTCACGGATGGGGAGTCAGTCACGGTGATCTGCTATCAAAACAGGAGCTGTTGGCGCTTGCCAATAAAGGGCTGGAGGCCGATTTGGCGTTAAAAAATCAGCCATCAACCGTTGATTGAAGTTTCCAGGTCCGCTAGCAGTTCGGCGCCGCGCGCCACCTGCAAGGCGGTGACCACGTCGTCCATGTCGCCTTCCATGATGGACAGCAGCTTGTACAGCGTCAGGTTGATGCGGTGGTCGGTCAGCCGCCCCTGCGGGAAGTTGTAGGTCCTTATCCTGTCGCTGCGGTCGCCGCTGCCGATCAGGCCCTTGCGCATGGCGGCGTCCTTGGCGGCGCGTTCGGAGCGGTCTTTTTCATGGATGCGGGCCGTCAGCACCTTCAGCGCCTGGGCCTTGTTGCCGTGCTGGCTGCGGCCCTCCTGGCACTCGGCCACAATGCCGGTCGGCAGGTGGGTGATGCGCACCGCCGAGTCGGTCTTGTTGATGTGCTGGCCGCCGGCGCCGCTGGCGCGGTAGGTGTCTATGCGCAGGTCGGCCGGGTTGATCTGGATGGCCACCGCCTCGTCGGGCTCGGGCAGCACGGCGACGGTGCAGGCGCTGGTGTGGATGCGGCCCTGGGTTTCGGTGGCCGGCACGCGCTGCACGCGGTGGCCGCCTGACTCGAAACGCAGCTTGCCGTAAACGCCGACACCCAAGGCATCGGGCGGGCCGTCCAGGCGCAGCACCACTTCCTTGTAGCCGCCGAGCTCGCTGACCGATTCGCTGATGATTTCGACGGCCCAGCGCTTGCGCTCGGCGTAACGCGTGTACATGCGAAACAGGTCGGCCGCGAACAGCGCGGACTCATCGCCGCCGGCGCCGGCGCGGATCTCGATGAACGCCGGGCGCGCATCGTCGGGGTCCTTGGGGATCAGCATCAGCTGCAGGGCTTCGTCCAGCCGGGCTATGTCGGCCTGCGCGGCCGTGATCTCTTCTTCGGCCATGGCGGCCATCTCGGGATCGTCCCTGGCTTCCGACAGCATGGCCTGCGCGCTGGCCAGATCAGCCTCGCGCGCCGTCAGTTGCTGGTACTGGGTGACCACGATGCTGGCCTCGGCGTGTTCACGCGTCAGGTTGCGAAAACGCTCCATGTTGCTGACCACGTCGGCGGCGGACAACAGGGCATCGAGCTCGTGCAGCCGGAAAATCTGGCGGTCCAGGGTCTGGCGGAGAAACGGTTTCATGGGAAAGATGGAAAAGGGGCCTGGGGGCAAAACGTTCAGGACAGGTCGCCGGCCGGGCCGGCGCCGCATGCAGCCCGGTGCACGGGCCGCCTGGCTGGCGAAGAAAGTGGCGCTAACGCTCTTTCTGTTCCCTGGGCAGGTTGCCGCGCAAAAACAGCCGGGAGACGGTTTGCGCCGTCGCTTCGCGGTTGTCCGCACTGCCGGCATGCAGCTCGGCGAGTGCGCCGTGCAACATTTTCTGCGTCAACCCGCGCGACAACGCCTCGAGGACCGCATCCACAGGCTCGCCTTTGGCCAGCAGTTTTTTGGCGCGGGCGATTTCCAGCGCCCGCCATTCGTCGGTCTGGGCGTTGAGCTGCTGGATCAGCGGCACGGTGCGCCGCTGGTCGAGCCAGTGCATGAAGTTCTGCACACCGGCATCGATGATGACTTCGGCCTCGGCCACCGCGGCCTGCCGGCTGTCCCTGCCGGTCTGCACCACGTGCGCCAGATCATCGACGGTGTAGAGGTAGATGTCCGGCAGTTCCTTGACTTCCGGCTCGATGTCGCGCGGCACAGCCAGGTCGACCATGAACATCGGGCGGTGCTTGCGCAGCTTGACGGCGCGCTCGACCGCGCCAAGGCCGATGATGGGCAGGGTGCTGGCGGTGCAGCTGATCACCGCGTCGAACTCGTGCAGGCGGCTCGGCAGGTCGGCCAGGCGCATGACCTCGGCACCGAAGCGCCCGGCGAGTTTTTCGCCGCGCTCCAGGGTGCGGTTGGCCACCGTCATGGCTTTCGGGTTTTTGGCGGCAAAGTGGGTGGCGGCCAGGTCGATCATCTCGCCCGCGCCGACAAACAGGACCTTGATGTCGCTCAGGTCCTCGAAGAGCTGGCCGGCCAGCCGGACCGAAGCGGCCGCCAGGCTGATGCTGTGCGCGCCGATCTCGGTGCTGGTGCGGACTTCCTTGGCGACCGCGAAAGAGCGCTGGAACAGCTGGTGCAGCGTGGTGCCCATGGCGCCGGCGTCTTCGGCGGCGCGAACGGCGTCCTTCATTTGCCCGAGGATCTGCGGCTCGCCCAGCACCATGGAGTCCAGCCCGCTGGCGACGCGAAAGGCGTGGCGCGCGGCATGGTCGTTTTCCAGGGTGTAGGCGTGGGAGCGCAGCAGGGCCGGCGAGACGCCGCCGCGGTGCGCCAGCCATTCGAGCGTGTGCTCGAGGTCGGACTTGTCGCCGGCGCAATAGATCTCGGTGCGGTTGCAGGTCGACAGCAGCGTGGCTTCGGGCTGGCGCGCCAGGGACTCGCGCAAGCCCCTCAAGGTGGGCTCGATCTGGTCGATGGCGAACGCAAACCGGCCGCGCAAATCGAGCGGTGCGGTGGTATGGTTGATGCCCAAGGTCCAGACTGACATGGCCCGATTATAAAATTGAAGGGTGACCGGACGCGGACATTCTTTCAATGCCCTTGATACAGGGCAAGCCGGGGTGCCGATGGCGCGCCTGGACCTTTCGAATGACTCCCTTCAATCCGCCGCCGGCATGACTGCACTCAACCTGACCAACCAGCTGCTCAATTTCATGGCTCCGGCCGCCTTTGTGGCGCTGTTCGTGGTGCTGGTGGCCCATGTCTTTGCCCGATTCTTTGGGTCAAAAAGGCCTCTAGCCCTTTCCCTGAGTGCGCAACTAGCTATTGTTTTTGTAGCGTCCCTGGTCTTGCTGGCGGCCGGGCTGGTCATTTTTGGCCGCGACGGCAAGATGGCCAGTTATGCGCTGCTGGCCGTGGGTGCGGCGACCTGCCAGTGGCTGTTGCTGCGCGGCTGGAAAGCCTGAACGCCCCGCTCAGGCGTCGGGAGCGAACAGGTCGACCCGGTCGGTGATGATGCCGTCGGTCCCCAGATCGAGCAGGCGCTGGGCCGCCCATTCGTCGTTGACGGTATAACTCAGGCAGCGAAACCCGGCGTTTTTGGCCTGCAGCACGGTGGAGCTGTCCCACAGGGCCTGGTTGCAGATCAGCGCCGCGCAGTCCAGGGTCCGTGCCGTTTCCAGCCAGCCCTTCCACAAACTGTCGAGCAGCAGTCCACGCGGCATTTCCGGTTGCGCGACTTTGGCCGCTTCCAGCGCCTCGGGCTGAAAAGAAGTCAGCAGCGGCGGCACGGCGGCGCCTTCCCACAGGCGGGCCGCGGCGTTGGCCACGACCGTGCCGGTGCGGGCCTCATGGCCCGGGGTGGGCTTGATCTCGATGTTCAGGAAATACCCGTTGCGCAGGCAATAACGTGCCACGTTGTCCAGGCTGGCCAGCGGCTCGCCGGCGTAGGCGCGCGAATGCCAACTGCCCGCATCGAGCCGCGACAGCGCTTCCCAGGGCTGCCCGCCGCCTGTGCCCTGGCCGCTGGTCGTGCGTTCCAGCGTGGCGTCATGCATCAGGAAGGGCACGCCGTCGGCACTGAGCTTCACATCACATTCGAACATGCGGTAGCCGTGGCTGGCACCGAGCCTGAAGGCGGCCAGCGTGTTTTCCGGCGCCAGCTTGCCTGCGCCGCGGTGGGCGATCCAGCGCGGATAGGGCCAGGGCGTCAAAGCCTTTTTCCGCTTTCGGCGTCAAACCAGTGCAAGCGGTCGGTGCGCGGTGCCACATGGATGGTGGCGCCGATCTCGGGCGTGGCCTGGGTTTCGTCCGTGCGCACAATCAGGAATTCGTCGCCGAAACGGCAGTAAACCAGGCGCTCGGCACCCAGCATCTCCATCGTGTCGACCTGAACGGCCCAGCCGGTGTCACCGATCTGCAGATGCTCGGGACGAATGCCGAGGATGGCGCCGGGCCGGCCGCCGAAGTCGGCGTTGGGCGCCTGTTTGAGCAGGTTCATCGGCGGCGAGCCCATGAAGCTGGCCACGAACGTGGTGGCCGGGCGGTTGTAGACCTCTTCGGGCGTGCCGAACTGCTCCATGCGGCCGGCGTTCATGACAATCATGCGCTGCGCCAGCGTCATGGCCTCGACCTGATCGTGCGTGACGAACAGCGAGGTGATGCCGAGTTCGCGGTGCAGCTTCTGGATTTCCAGCCGGGTCTGCACCCGCAGCTTGGCGTCCAGGTTGGACAGCGGCTCGTCGAACAGGAAAACCTGGGGCTGGCGCACGATGGCGCGGCCCATGGCGACGCGCTGGCGCTGGCCGCCGGAGAGCTGGCGCGGCTTGCGGTCCAGCAGTTGGCCGAGTTCCAGAATTTTGGCGGCCTTGTCGACGCGGGTCTTGATTTCGTCCAGCGGCACCTTCTTGATCTTCAGGCCATAGGCCATGTTGTCGAAGACGCTCATGTGCGGGTACAGCGCGTAGTTCTGGAAGACCATGGCAATGTCGCGTTCGGCCGGTTCCAGATCGTTGACGACGCGGCCACCGATGGAAATTTCACCATCGGTGATTTCTTCCAGGCCGGCCACCATGCGCAACAAGGTGGATTTGCCGCAGCCCGAAGGGCCGACGATCACGATGAATTCATGGTCGGCTATTGTCGCGTTGACGCCATGGATGACCTGCAGCGCATGTTTGCCGGTGCCGTAATGCTTGACGACGTCTTTGAGTTGGATTGAAGCCATTGAGAGACAACCTACGTTGGATTTAATTCAAGCGGACGCCGCGGAACCGGCTTTGCCGGGCCGCTGGCGTCGCCCCCTGGGGGAGGCGCCGAAGGCGCTTCGGGGAGGGTCATTTCTCGGTATCCACCAGGCCTTTGACAAACCAGCGCTGCATCAGCATCACAACCAGCGCGGGCGGAATCATGGCCAGCACCGCGGTCGCCATGACGATGTTCCAGTCAGTTGCCGCATCGCCGCCGCTGATCATCCGCTTGATGCCGATCACCACCGGGTACATGGTTTCGTTGGTCGTCACGAGCAGGGGCCAGAGATACTGGTTCCATCCGTAAATAAACTGGATCACAAACAGGGCGGCAATGCTCGTGGACGACAGCGGTACCAGGACGTCCTTGAAAAACCGCAGCGGCCCGGCGCCGTCGATGCGCGCGGCTTCGACCAGCTCGTCGGGCACGGTCAGAAAGAACTGCCGGAATAGAAAGGTGGCGGTGGCGGACGCGATCAGCGGGACCGTGAGGCCGGCGTAGGTGTTCAGCATGCCAAGATTCGCCACCACGGCATAAGTGGGACCGATACGCACCTCGACCGGCAGCATCAGCGTGACGAAGATGGCCCAGAAGAAGAACATCCTGAAGGGAAAGCGGAAATAGACGATGGCAAAGGCGGAGAGCAGCGAGATAGCGATTTTTCCGACCGCGATCACCAGGGCCGTGATCAGGCTGACCATCATCATGCGGCCAACCGGCGCATTCGAGGCCGCACCTTTGCCGGTTCCCTGGATCGCAGCGGCATAGTTTTCGATCAGATGGCTGCCGGGTAGCAGGGACATGGGGGCCTGCAAAATCTCGTCCGCGGTCTGCGTCGATGCGACAAAAGTCACATAGAGCGGAAACGCCACCACCAGAACCCCCAGGATCAGGACGAGATGCGAGAGCACTTGCAGGACAGGGTTGCGTTCGACCATCAGCGACCGCCCCACTGCACCAAGGGCGCCGAATGCCTCCCCAGGGGGCAGAAATTTGGGTTAACAAGGGTGCTCATGGTCAGTACTGCACTTTCTTTTCTACGAAGCGGAACTGCACGATGGTCAGCACGATCACGATCGCCATCAACACCACCGATTGCGCGGCCGAGCCGCCCAGATCAAGCGCCTTGAACCCGTCGTAATAGACCTTGTAAACCAGGATGGCTGTGTCCCTGCCGGGCCCGCCTTCGGTGGCGGCATCCACAATCGCAAACGTGTCGAAGAAGGCGTAGACGATGTTGATCACAAACAAAAAGAAGGTCGTGGGCGACAGCAACGGAAACTGGATCGTCCAGAAGCGGCGCCAGGGTCCCGCGCCGTCAATGGCTGCGGCTTCCACCAGGGATTTCGGAATGCTCTGCAACCCGGCCAGAAAAAACAGGAAGTTGTAGGAAATCTGTTTCCAGACCGCAGCGATGACGATCAGGGTCATTGCGTGGGTGCTGTTCAACAGGTGGTTCCAGTCCAGGCCCAAACCTCGAAGGACGTAAGAAACAATGCCGATGGACGGGGCGAACATGAAGAGCCACAAAACACCTGCCACGGCCGGTGCTACCGCATAGGGCCAGATCAGCAGGGTGCGGTAAACCAGCGCGCCCTTGACAACGCGGTCGGCGAACACCGCAAGCAGCAGCGAAATCCCGATGCCGAGCCCGGCGACCAGCACCGAGAAAACGGCGGTGATCTTGAACGACGCCAGGTAGGAGTCGTCCTTGAGCAGGTTGGCAAAATTCTGCAGGCCGACCCATTCCGTGGACAGTCCAAATGCATCGGACTGTTGAAACGATTGCAGCAATGCCTGCGCGGCAGGCCAGAAAAAGAAAACCGCAATCACGGCCGCCTGCGGTGCGAGAAGCACCCAGGGCAGCCATGCGGAGCGAAATACGACGCGTTTTTCAGAAGCCACAGTGTTCAGTCAGAATCGCCCCGCGCGTAGGACCGGGCGAGGCGAGAGGAGAGAGTCTGCCCGAAGAAGGGCGGCACGGGCTTGGCCCGTGCACGGCGAGTTTAAACCAGCGTCAATTGGCTTTCTGGAAGCGAGCCAGTTGCTCGTCGCCCCGGCTGACAATGGCGTCAAGAGCCTCTTTGGCCGTCTTCTTGCCGGCCCAGACCTGCTCCAGCTCTTCGTCCTCGATGGCGCGAACCTGAATGAAGTTGCCCAGACGTATGCCGCGCGACTTGTCCGTGGTTTTCCGGATCATCTGGTTGACGGCCACGTCAGTGCCGGGGTTCTGCTTGTAGAAGCCGGATTTTTCGGTGAGTGCGAACGCGGCCAGCGTGATGGGCAGGTAACCGGTGCGCTGATGGCTCTTGGCCTGGATTTCTGCATTGGTCAGGTAGTGGAAGAAATCTGCCACACCCTTGTATTCGGCCGGCTTCTTGCCACCCATGACCCACAGCGAGGCGCCGCCAATCACGGTGTTTTGCGGTGCGCCGGCGACATCGGGATAGTACGGCAGTGGGGCAATGCCAAAGTCGAACTTCGCGTTTTTCTTGATGCTGGCA
>NZ_JAQSDN010000063.1 GCF_029945925.1 Polaromonas sp.
TTCATGTTCCTTCGTGACATGTTATGCCTCACACACAAAATTTCTGACAGGCTCGTATGGACCCAATCTCATCTAACAACAAGCACAAGCACCTTGAGTTCATCCAGGTGGCGATCAATCGTATGTCGGGAAATTTGTTCCTGCTTAAGGGCTGGAGCATTACCTTAATTGCTGCTCTTTTTGCGCTGGCGGCCAAGGATTCAAACAAATCCTATGTTTTGATTGCGTATTTTCCGCTGTTCATATTCTGGTCTCTTGATGGTTATTTTTTAAGTCAGGAACGCAAGTTCCGTGCGTTATACGACTACGTGCGTAAGCTGAAAGAGTTTGAAATCGATTTTTCTATGGACACGAGGCCGTTCAGCGACGACCCTAGAAACACATGGTTTAGTGCAATGTCTTCAAGGACTCTTGTCATCTACTACGCCGGACTTGCCGCAATCATGCTTGTGCTCATGTATCTTGTTCGATAGGTGCCGAAAGGAGGCTTTATGGTACGCAGATGCTTTTATAGCTTTCACTATGAACCGGATAACTGGCGAGCATCAACTGTGCGTCAGATAGGCGCAATCGAAGGGAATCAACCAGCCTCAGACAATGATTGGGAGTCAGTTGCCAGTGGTGCAAATCAAGACGAGAAAATCAGTCGATGGATCGCGGAACAGATGAAGGGTCGAACTTGCACCATAGTGCTTATTGGTGCGGCGACGGCAAAGCGCAAGTGGATTAACCGCGAGATTATCAAGTCATGGAATGACGGTCTTGGGGTGGTTGGTATCCAGATCCACGGACTGAAGAACAGGCTCGGCGAGGTCTCCACGGCGGGTGAGAATCCTTTCGATCACATTAAGCACGGACCTACCGGGAAGCCTCTTTCTTCTCTAGTGAAGTGCTACAACCCTGCAGGCGCGACAAGTCAGGAGCGATACGCTTGGATTGCTCAACACCTTGCAAATGCGGTAGCAGAGGCAATAAATATCCGCGGTGCGAGTTCCTAAGTCGTGCCGATTGCCCAATTGGGGAAATCCAAATGCTTGAGCAACCTACAGTACTTTTTCTTGCATCCCTATCACGGTCTAGGTCTCGCTAGAAGTTCAATAAGTCTTGTAAGGCAAAAACTTCCCTGATAACACCACATTCACCCGATCCCCCTTTGGGTCTGGCTGCCGCACGATATCCATCGAAAAATCAATCGCACTCATGATGCCGTCGCCGAACTCTTCGTGGATCAGTTCCTTGATCGTTGTGCCGTACACACTGACGATTTCGTACCAGCGGTAGATCAGCGGGTCGGTGGGCACGGGTGTGGGCAGCGAGCCTTTGTACGGTACAACCTGCAGCCACTTCTGCTCTTCCGCCGTCAACCCGAAAATCTTGCCGACAATTTTGGCCTGCTTGTCGTCCAGCGTCATCTGGCCTAGGCAGGCGGCGGTTGTCCATTCCTTGCTGAGGCCGACCTTCTTGGCGACCGATTCCCAGGTGATGCCTTTGCTGACTTTGACGGTGATGATTTTTTCGGTGATGTCGTTGCGGTTCATGGTGATGTTCTCCGTGTTGAAAAGAAAAAATAGTCAGGGGGCCACAGGGCGCGGCCAGTGGAATTTGCATTTCAAAAACTCGCGGCTCATGGCCCGGCCCGAGAAGAAGTCGGCGCGCTTGCACCAGACCGAGTCTTTGATGTAGGCCAGCGCCACGCGGTCCGGGTCGCAGCTGTTTCTGCTCATGCGACGGCTTTCAAAGTGACCGAGGCCGGCGCGTCGGCCAGCACGCCGCGTCCGGGTTCCACCGTGGGCGGATGCGCCGGCGCCTTGCCGTGCGACAAATCCTTGGAGCGTGCCACCAGAAAGTCCACCAGGTGGTTGCGCAGCGGGTAGTACTGCAGGTCGTGGTGCACGGTGGCGCGCTGGCGGTCGCGCGGCATGGTGTTGCGCACAATCTCGGCCACGCGCGCCTGCGGGCCGTTGCTCATCAAGAGGATCTTGTCGGCCAGCAGCACGGCTTCGTCCACGTCGTGCGTGATCATGAAAACCGTTTGCTGCGTTTCGCGCACGATGGCCAGCAGCTCGTCCTGGATGGTGCCGCGCGTCAGTGCGTCCAGCGCGCCGAAGGGCTCGTCGAGCAGCAGCATCTTGGGTTCGATCGCAAAGGCGCGCGCAATGCCCACGCGTTGCTTCATGCCGCCGGACAGGGCCGAGGGTTTTTTGTCGATGGCGCCGGACAGCCCGACCAGCGCCACGTATTTCTGTACATGGACATCAACCTGGGCCGACGTCCAATCCGGCCATTTGGAGCGCACGGCAAAGGCGATGTTCTTGCGCACCGTGAGCCAGGGCATCAGTGCATGGCCCTGGAAAACCACGCCGCGCTCCAGGCTGGGGCCGGCGACCTCGCGGCCGTCCATGAAGACATGGCCGGCGCTGGCGGTTTCCAAGCCCGCCAGCACATTCAGAATCGTGGTCTTGCCGCAGCCCGAGTGACCGATGATGCAGACGAACTCGCCACGCGCGATGCTGAAGTTGACCTCGTCAAACACCGGCTCGGTGGTGCCGGGGTAGGACTTGGCCAGGCCTTCGACCTGCAGGAAGGGGCGGCTAGATGCGGCGCCGGGTACGGGATTATTCAGCATAGGTCACCCACTTCTGCATCTGCGCAAACATCAGGTCCAGCAGCATGCCCATCACGCCGATCACGACGATGGCAAAAATCACATTGGTCAGCGAGAGGTTGTTCCATTCGTTCCAGACAAAGTAGCCGATGCCGGTGCCGCCCACCAGCATCTCGGCAGCGACGATGACCAGCCAGGCGATGCCCATGGAGATGCGCATGCCGGTCAGGATGGTCGGCGCGGCGGCAGGCAGGATCACCAGAAAGGCCTTGCGCAGTGGTTTGACTTCCAGCGTCTTGGCCACGTTGAGCCATTCCCGCTTGACGGCAGACACACCGAAGGCGGTGTTGATCAGCATGGGCCAGACCGAGCAGATGAAGATCACGAAAATGCCCGAGGTGGACGAGTCCTTGATGGTGTACAGCGCCAGCGGCATCCAGGCCAGCGGCGAGATCGGCTTGAGCACCTGGATGAAGGGGTCGAGCGCGCGGCGCAGCAGCGGCGACATGCCGATGACAAAGCCCAGCGGAATCGCCACCACGCAGGCCAGCAAAAAGCCCAGCGCGACCCGGCCCAGCGAATGCCCGAGCTGGATAGCAATGCCCTTGTCATTGGGGCCGCGGTCGTAAAACGGATCGCTGAGCTGGTCGACAAAGGTCCGGCCCATCTGCCCGGGTGTCGGGAAGCCGGAGGCCTTGGCGGCGCCCGGGTCCTTGCCCATCATTTTCTGGTATTCGATCTGCTCGGCCGTCATGCCGGTGACGTTGCCGCCGGTGCTGGCCGGCGAGGCCGTCGCCGCGTACCAGATCGCGATGAACACCACGAAGAGCACGGCGGAGACGATGCCTGCGCGAAAGCCCAGGGTTTTGAAAATATTCATGGAGTTTTTGCTTCAGTGTTGGCGCCGGTCTTGCTCCCTCTCCCTTTGGGAGAGGGCAGGGGTGAGGGCGTGTGCGGGCCCTCACCCCCACCCTCTCCCAGGAGGAGAGGGAGTAAGCCCCTCAAGACATCTTGTTGATGGCAAAACCTTTGGCGTAAGCGTCGGCTTTGGCCGCGTCGAACTCCTTGCCCATGATCTTGAACTTGGGGTAGGCGCCCTCGGGCACCGGCTGGCCGAGTTCCTTCATGTACTTCTTGGCGTCGGTGATCAGGAAGACCTTTTCGGCGATCTGCTTGTAGTTGACCTCGCCCTTGACATAGCCCCAGCGCTTCATCTGCGTGAGCATCCAGACGGCCATCGACTGCCACGGCATCGGGTCGAAGTCGGCGCGGTCGGGCACGTTCTTGATTTGCCCCAAGCCGTCGGCAAACTTGCCGGTCAGCACCTGGTTGATCACGGCTTCGGGCTGGTTCAGGTACTGCGCCGGGGCGATCACCTTGGCGATCAGCTCGCGGTTTTTCGGGTCGCGCGCCATGGCGGCGGCCGTCAGCACCGAGCGGTACAGCGCCGCAAAGGTGTTGGGGTTCTTCTGGATGAACTCTGTAGAGGTGCCGAAGGCGCAGCAGGGGTGGCCGTTCCAGATGTCCTTGGTCAGCAGGTGGATGAAACCGACTTCCTCGTACACGGCGCGCTGGTTGAAAGGATCGGGGCCGAGGAAGCCGTCAATGTTGCCGGCGCGCAGGTTGGCCACCATCTCGGCCGGCGGCACCACGCGCAGCTGCACGTCGGTGTCGGGGTTCAGGCCGGCTTCGGCCAGGTAGTAACGCAGCAAAAAGTTATGCATCGAGAACTCGAAGGGAATCGCGAACTTGAAGCCCTTCCAGTTTTTCGGGTCGCGATTGTCCTTGTGCTTGAGCGCCATCGTGATGGCCTGGCCGTTGATGTTCTGGATGGTCGCCACGTTCATCGGCGTGGCGTTGGAGCCCAGGCCCATGGAGATCGCCAGCGGCATCGGCGACAGGAAGTGCGTCGCGTCGTATTCCTTGTTGATCATCTTGTCACGGATCAGCGCCCAGCCGGCGGTTTTGGTCACTTCGACATTCAGGCCCTGCTGTTTGTAAAAGCCCAGCGGGTGCGCCATGATCAGCGGCGTGGCGCAGGTGATGGGGATGAAGCCGATCTTCAGGTTGGTTTTTTCAAGCGTGCCGGGCTTTTTGCCGGCGTCCTGCGCCAGGGCCTGCATGGTGCCGACCGGCAGCACGCTGGCAATCGCGGCCATGGCCGTGCCCTTGCCGACGGCGCGCAGGAAGCGGCGGCGCACTTCGTCCTGCGGAAACAGGGCCTTGACCAGGGTGGCTTCAATGAACGCGTTGGAGTAGGCCTCGAACTCGCTGGTCTGGCTGCGGCGGCGCAACTCGATGGCGGCGCTGTCGGCAGCGACGGCGGCGTGGTGGTCGGCCACCGTGTGGTCCTTGCCGCAGCTGCACTTGAGCATCAGCGGTTTGTCAGCGTCGTAAGGCGAGAAGTAGTCGGACATGGCGCGCACCTTTCAGTTGAAGATGCGGCTGTCTTGCAAGCAGCGGGCCACTTTGGCCGGGAGTGCCGTCTGCGCCGTATTTCGCTGTTGATGTAATGACGCCGTGTAGGGCTGGCACTACAAAACGGGTGCCGCGGGCGGTGTTTTTCGGCTGCGGCGTGCTTGTTTGGGACAGCTTTATTGCGTGGACGGTGTCAGAACAGGCCGGGGGTGCGCGGCCATGATGGCCCGGCGCACCAAATCAGCGCGCAGTGATGGCTGATTCAGCGCTATCTGTCATCCCGGCCTTGGGGAGCCTGCCCCGGACTCCGATCCGGGGGAATCCATGCAGCATGTACCGCTGCACGGGCCCGCGAGGCATGGGTGGCGGGTCAGGCCCGCAGTGACAACTTTCGCTGAAGCAAGTTCAACCTGGCTCAGGCCGGCGCGGAGATGTCGGCCAACGACTGGCCGACGTCTTCCTCGTCCTGGCCCTTGACCGCGATGTCGCCGATCGAAACGATGCCAACCAGGCGCTCCGACCCGTCCAGCACCGGCAGGCGGCGGATCTGGCTGGATGCCATGTCGGCGAGGACCGTGTCGAGGTCGTCGGTTTCGCGGGCGGTGCGTACGTCGGTGCTCATCACCTTGGCCAGCGGCGTGTTGCCGTCCAGGCCTTGCGCCACGGCGCGCACCACGATGTCACGGTCGGTCACCATGCCGAGCAGCTTGTCGCCATCGCACACGGGAATCACGCCCACATCGAGTTCCTCCATGGCCCGGGCGGCCTCGGTGATGGTGCTGTCGGAGGTGAGGGTTCGTACATCGCGGGTCATCACATCGGTGACTGTGGTCATGAAAATTCTCCTTGGGTGGCGCCGGCGGCGCCGTCTGCAACCAGCATGGAGCGCCGGGGGCGGCTTGTTCGTCAGCGGCTACCCAAGCGGCCGTAGGACAAGGCCGCGCGAAATTCTGCTGTCAGGAGCTGGCAGGTGCCTTGGCGTGGCGCTCGGCGTACAGCGCTAGTTCCACGTCGTTTTTGGTGCCGGTTTTTTCAAGGATGCGCAGGCGGTAGGTGCTGACGGTGTTGGACGCCAGGCCCAGTTGCGTACCGATCTCGCCGACGGATTGGCCGGCCGTCAGCAGGCGGAACACCTGGTGCTCGCGGTGCGACAGCGCTTCGGCGCCGCTGCGCCCGCCGCTGCCGCCGACCGCGCTGGCCAGCGCTTCGGCCGTGACGGCTGAAACGTACATGCCGCCGCTAGCTACCTTGCGCACCGCGGCAATCATGTCGTCGGGGTTCGCGCTTTTGTTCAGGTAACCGGCCGCGCCCAGTTTGATGCAGCGCACCGCGTATTGTTTTTCGGGGTAGGTGCTGAGCATCAGCACCGGCAGCTGCGGCCAGGCTTTTTTGAGGGCCTGCAGCACGTCCATGCCGTCGCGGCCCGGCAGCGCAATGTCGAGCAGCACGGCAGCCAGCCCGGCGTGGCCGCCCAGCGCCTCGACCTTTTCAAGGATGTCGGGGCCGGTCTCGGCTTCGGCGACGACGGCGATCTCGGGGGCGTCGGCCAGCACCTGTTTCAGGCCCTCGCGCACGATACGGTGGTCGTCGCCGATCAGGATGTTCAGGGTGGTCATTTTGCTATGGTTTTGGTAGCTGTATGCGCAGGTGGAACAAGGACCCAAGGCCGATTTGGCTTGAAATCTCCAGGCTGCCGCCAAGGTGCCTGGCGCGCTCGCGCATGCCCATCACGCCGTAGGCATTGGCGGCCTCGAAGGCGGCGGGCGCCGCGCCCTTGCCGTTGTCCTGCACGCGGATGCTGATCTCGCCGGCCGTGGCCAGAATGGTGATGGCGAGGTGGCTGGCCTGCGCGTGGCGGCCGACGTTGCTGAGCATCTCCTGGAAGATGCGGAAAATCGCCATGGCCGAAGGCTCGGGCAGCGGCACGGCCTGCTCCACGTCCATCTGCCAGTCGAGTTCGAGTTCGGCCGACTGCACGAACTCGTGCGCCTGCCAGTCCAGCGCGGCCCACAGGCCCTGGTGGTCCAGGATGCTGGGGCGCAGGTCGGTGATGATGCGGCCCACGTTGTCCACCGCGGCCTCGATCAGCCGGCCCATGTTCTGGCATTTGCTGCGCATGGTGTCGCGCATGGCCTGCGCCGCCACCGGCTCGCGTTGCTGCTGTTCGCCCAACCGTTTGTCCAGCCAGCCCACGTCCATCTTCAGCGCCACCAGCAGGCTGCCGAGCTCGTCGTGCACCTCGCGCGCGATGCGGGTGCGTTCTTCCTCGCGCACGGTGTGGGTGTAGGCCGAGAGTTCGCGCAGTTGTTGCAGCGCCTCGGACAGCGCCTGTGTGCGCTCACTGACGCGCTGCTCCAGCACGTCGTTGGCATGGCGCAGGGCTTCCTCGGCCCGCTTGCGCGCCGAGATGTCGACAAAGGTCACCACCGCGCCCTGCACCACGCCGCCGTCGACGATGGGGTAGGACGAGTATTCGACCGCAAACGCGCTGCCGTCGCGGCGCCAGAACAGCTCGGTGTCGATGCGGCAGGGCAGCGCCATGCGAAAGGCGTTGAAGATGGGGCACAGGTGCTCGGGGTAGTGCGCGCCGTCGGCATGGCTGTGGTGCGCCAGCTCGTGCATGTTTTTGCCCAGCACCTCGCCAGGGGCAAAACCGAGCTGCTCGGCCCCGGCCCGGTTGATGAAGGTGCAGCAGCCGTCCATGTCGATGCCGAAAATGCCTTCGCCGGTGGATTCCAGCAACTGCGACAGCTTGTCGCGCCAGACCGGCTGGTCGGCGCCAGGCAGGTGCATGGGTGCGGTCAGCGGGGCGGTTTCTGCAAACATGGCAGGTGATGAGCAAACATCGTGCCCAGCTTGGTGCGCGGTGCATCGCGGGCTTGGGCTGGCCAGGCGCCAAATCGGTGCGTCGCCGGCCTGTCAAACAGGATTGCCCCAAAACAGGTTGTTTTTGTGAATCCCTGTAAAGTCAGCGCTCCCTTCCAGAAAAGACCATGGCACCGGCTTCCCCTTCCCTGACCCCTTTGATGACCCCTCCTTTGATGGCCCGTGTGACGGCGGCCAGTCTGTTGCTGCTTCTGCTCGCGGCGTGTAATCCGGTTTTCAACTGGCGCGAAGTGCGGCCGGACAACACCGCGCTGACCCTGCTGCTGCCCTGCAAGCCCGACAAGGCCCGGCGCAGCGTGCCGCTGGGTGGGCGGCCGACCGAGCTGGCCATGCTGGGCTGCGATGCCGGTGACGCCACGTTTGCCGTTGCGGTAGCCACGCTGGATGACGCGGCGCAGGCGGCGGCCGTGCTGGCCGGCTGGCAAACCGCCACGCTGGCCAACCTCAAGGCCGACGGTGGCCAGACCGGCCCCCTGACGCTGCCCGGCGCGGACGCGCTGCCGCCGGCGGTGCTGGTGCGGGCCAGCGGCCAGCGCGCCGACGGCCGGGCGGTGCAAAGCCAGGCGGCGTATTTTTCACAGGGCCGGCAGGTCTTTCAGGCGGTGATCTACGCCGACCGGATGGACCCCGAGGTGGCCGAAACCTTTTTCTCCAGCCTCAAGCTGGACGGCGGAAACCCCCGCTGATGGGCGCCGTTCGGGACGCCGGGCGCTTGCCGGCCGCCGCCGCTGCTTCCGGCCTGTTGAGCCGGCGTGCCGGCATTGTGGTGTTTCTGGCGTTTGCCGCGGCCTACTTCTGTTCGACGCTGGTGCGGGCCATCACGGCCACGCTGTCACCGGTGCTCACGCAGGAGTTTTCATTGCATGCGCGCGACCTGGGGTTGCTGGCCGGCGGTTATTTTCTGGGTTTTGCCGTGACCCAGCTGCCGCTGGGCACCTGGCTGGACCGCTATGGGCCAAAACGTGTGATCCTGTATTTTCTGGGGCTGGCGGTGCTGGCCTGCCTGGCGTTTTCCGCCGCGACCAGTTTCACCGGCTTGCTCATCGCCCGGGTGCTGCTGGGCATGGGTGTCAGCGCCTGCCTGATGGCTCCGCTGACCGGTTACCGCCGCTGGTTTGACGCCGGCACCCTGCTGCGCGCCAACTCCTGGATGCTGATGACCGGCTCGCTGGGCATGCTGGCGTCCACCCTGCCGGTGCAGTGGCTGATGCCGCTGACCGGCTGGCGGCCGCTGTTCTGGATTCTGGCGGCGCTGATCTTGTTGTCGATGGTGGCGATTGCCTGGGTCGTGCCTTCCTGGAAGGTCGCTTCCGCAGCGGCTTCTCCCCATGTGTCGCATCCGCAGGCCAGTTACACCCAGGTCTGGCGCAGCCGCTATTTCCAGAAAATGTCGCCGGTGGCCTTTTTCCACTACGGCGGCGTGATTGCCATCCAGACCCTGTGGGCCGGGCCGTGGATGGTCCGGGTGGCGGGCTACACGCCGCTGCAGGCAGCCACCGGGCTGTTCTGGATCAATGCCTGCATGCTGGTCACCTTCTGGGCCTGGGGGCTGGTCAACCCGTGGCTGTCGCAGCATGGCTGGAGCGCCAACCGCCTGATCACCTGGGGCGTGCCGGTCAGCCTGACCGTGCTCGCCGTCAACATCGCGGCCGGCCCGGCCACCGGCTGGGCCGGCTGGGCGCTGTTCTGCATGGCTTCCAGTGTGCTGGGCCTGGCCCAGCCGGCCGTGGGCATGGCGTTTCCGCAGGCGCTGGCCGGGCGCGCGCTGACCGCCTACAACCTGGTGATTTTTGCCGGTGTGTTTGTCATGCAGTGGGGCATCGGCCTGCTGATTGACGTTTTCCAGGCCATGGGGCTGGCCGACGTGGCCAGCTTCCAGGCGGCGCTGGCCGTGTTTTTGTGTTGTTGTCTCGCATCGTATGCCTTCTTCCACGGCGCCAAAGCAGACCCCACCCCCGATAATTCACCGCAATGAACGGCATTCTCATCATCGCCCATGCTCCGCTGGCTTCGGCCCTGCGGCAATGTGTCTTGCATGTTTTTCCCGACAACCCGGCCAGTGTGGCCGCGCTGGACGTGCAGCCCAACATGCCGCCCGAAGAAACCCTGGCGCAGGCGCGCATTGTGTTCAAGCAGATGGGCACCTCGCACGTGCTGGTGCTGGCCGACGTGTTTGGCGCCACGCCCTGCAATGTGGCGCAGAAGCTGGTCGATGGCGTGCACTCCAAGCTCATCACCGGCGTCAACCTGCCCATGCTGCTGCGCACCGTGTCCTACCGCCACGAGCCGCTGGACGCGCTGGTGGCCCGGGCGGTGATGGGCGGCACGCAGGGCGTGATGCAGGTGGCCATCACCGCACCGCAGAACCAGGTACGCAGAAAACATGATCAAGACCAGCACGACCATCAACAATAAACTGGGCCTGCACGCCCGCGCCTCGGCCAAGCTGACCAAGCTCGCCGGCAGCTTTCCCTGCGAGATCTGGATCGCCAAAGGCGAGCGCCGCGTCAACGCCAAAAGCATCATGGGCGTGATGATGCTGGCCGCCGGTATCGGCAGCACCGTCGACATCGAAACCGACGGGCTAGAGGAGCAACAAGCCATGCAAGCGCTGCTGGCGCTCATCGCCGATAAATTCGGCGAAGGAGAGTAACTTGACCTTTTCGGTCCACGGTCTGGCGGTCTCGCGCGGGGTGGCGATTGGCCGCGCCGTGCTGGTGGCGTCGAGCCGGGCCGACGTGGCGCACTACTTCATCGAGGCCTCGAAGACGGTTGAAGAAATCCTGCGCCTTCGCGTGGCGCGCGATGCGGTGTCCGAGGAAATCACCCGGGTGCAGCGCGACCTGCCCAAAGATGCGCCGCATGAACTCTCGGCACTGCTCGACGTGCACCTGATGCTGCTGCAGGACGAACAGCTGATCAGCGGCGTCAAGCACTGGATCGTCGACCGGCTCTACAACGCCGAATGGGCGCTGACGACGCAGTACGAAATCATTGCGCGGCAGTTCGACGAGATGGAAGACGAGTACCTGCGCGAGCGCAAGGCAGACCTGGAGCAGGTGGTCGAACGCATCCTGGGGTTCATGAAAGGTGTGGCCTCGCCGGTGTTGCCGGCCGCGCAGTCCGCCGCGAACCGCCAGCCGCGCCAGCAGGACCTGCTGCTGGACGACACCATGGACGTGCCGCTGGTGCTGATCGCGCACGACATCTCGCCGGCCGACATGCTGCAGTTCAAGCAAAGCCTGTTTGTCGGTTTTGCGACCGACGTGGGCGGCAAGACCTCGCACACCGCGATTGTGGCGCGCAGCCTGGACATTCCGGCGGTGGTGGGCGCGCGCAGCGCCAGCCAGCTGATCGAGCAGGACGACTGGGTCATCATCGACGGCGACGCCGGCGTGCTGATCGTCGATCCCTCGCCCATCATCCTGGCCGAATACGGCTTCAAGCAGCGCCAGGGCGAACTCGAGCGCATGCGCCTGAACCGACTCAAACACACGCCGGCCCTGACGATCGACGGCCAGAAGGTCGAGCTGCTCGCCAACATCGAAATGCCCGACGACACCGCCGGCGCGGTGGACGTGGGGGCGGTCGGCGTGGGCCTGTTTCGCAGCGAATTCCTCTTCATGGGCCGGCCCGGTAACCTGCCCGGCGAGCAGGAGCAGTACCTGGCTTACCGCAAGGCCATCGAAGGCATGCGGGGCCTGCCGGTGACGATTCGCACGGTGGACATCGGCTCGGACAAGCCGCTGGACAAGCTCGCGGGCCGGGTGCAGGACGGCCAGCTGAACCCGGCGCTGGGCCTGCGCGCCATCCGCTGGAGCCTGGCCGACCCGCCGATGTTCCTGACGCAGCTGCGCGCCATCCTGCGCGCGGCGGTGCACGGCCAGGTCAACCTGCTGGTGCCCATGCTGGCCCACGGCAGCGAAATCCGCCAGACCCTGTCACTGATCGACCATGCACGCGCCGAGCTCGACAACAAGGGCGTGGCCTACGGGCCGGTGCAGTTGGGCGCCATGATTGAAATACCGGCGGCCGCGCTGACGCTCAAGCTGTTCCTGAAGTACTTTGATTTCCTCTCGATAGGCACCAACGACCTGATCCAGTACACGCTGGCGATCGACCGCGCCGACGAAGCCGTCTCGCACCTGTACGACCCCTGTCACCCGGCGGTGCTGCGCCTGATTGCCGACACCATTGCCGAGTGCAACGCGCAGGGCAAGGGCGTCAGCATCTGCGGCGAGATGGCCGGCGACACCAGCATGACGCGGCTGCTGCTGGGCCTGGGTCTGCGCAGCTTTTCGATGCATCCCTCGCAGATCCTGGCCGTCAAGCAGCAGGTGCTGCGTGCCGACGCCAGCAAGCTCGCCCCCTGGGCCGCACAGGTGCTGGCCAGCGAAGACCCGGCGTCCATGTTGCAGGCGGCTTAGCTATTGAAACAATAGCTGGCGGCGCCCGACCGCCAAGGGCGTGGCCTTGTTTCCTGTGAGTGCTTGAGCGCTGCCGGTTGGTTGATGCCGAAACGCAGTGTGATTAGGAGTCAAATAGGCCTCCAACCCTTATTGGACGTGCGTCAACAGCTATTTAATTCATAGCGAATCGAGTCGTTCACAGCCACCCTGGCTGTCATCCCGGACCTGATCCGGGATCCATATGGGCGTTCCTCCGGCTCCGTTCGGGCTGAGCCTGTCGAAGCCTTTGCAAGCTTGCGCTTCTGCTGGTCTTCCAGCAAGCCGGGTCTCGCCCCGGCGGGCGAGGCACTTTGTCTTTGCTTCGCCAA
>NZ_JAQSDN010000064.1 GCF_029945925.1 Polaromonas sp.
GCAACAGCCGAAGGATATCTCAAAAGTGAATTTTTAAGTTAGCGCTTATGGGACTAGATCCGGGATCCATGTTTTATAGCGCGCCGCACCGAAGAGCCGTGCCCAGCCTTTGGTCTCGAAGTCGCTCCTGATTTGATAGCTGGTAGCGCCCGTTTTTATTGGAATACAGGCACTTTTGACTCGAAATCAGCCCCGATGCCGCGCCATGTAAAACCACTCCTGCCCCGGTTCGGCGCGCGGATTGGGAAACACCACGAAACCGTCGTGCGGCGCCTTCACCTCGGCGCCGCTGTGGCGTACGCCAATCAGCTCGCCGGCTTTCACCGCGTCAAAGCTGCGCCACTCGCGGCTGAAGCGGTCGCCCGCATGTTCGCGGTCCGTCACATCCACCAGACGCAAAATCCCGCGCTCGGTAGCTGAGGCTTCAAGCGGCTGCGACACCATGCCCAGCAGCGCCAGTGTCTGCAAAATCGCGTGGCGCGCCACCTCGACGCCCTGCGGGTCGTCGTGCTGCCCGCATTCCAGCGTCACGCCGTAGCCGCCGCGTGAGCGCATGTATTCGGTCGTGCCTACGCCGTAGTTGGGGTTGGTCACCAGCGTCTGCGCGCGGGCCGCACCGGTAGGCGCGGGCGCCGCGGCGCGCCGCTGTACGCCACGCGCATAGGTGTCCAGCCAGCCTTCGACAATGCGCGGCGCGCCGGTGCACAGGGCCAGTTGCATTTCCTGTTCTGCCTGGCTGAAGGGTTCGAGCGTGCCGCTGTTATTCTGCGGGCCGATCATCACAAACGGTGCGCCGGCGGTGTGGAAGGAGTGCAGGTCCAACAGCACCTCGTGCGCGTCCAGCAGCGGGCACAACACATTGGCAATGCGGTCTTCGAAATCCTGCGGAATCGCGCTCGGCGCCATGTTGCGGTTCAGGTTGCGGTCGCCGGTGCGCTGCTTGAGCTGGTGGGCCAGCGGGTTGGTGACGGGCACAAAGGTCACCGTGCCGCGTTCGATGCTGAGCTGGCCGTTGTCGATGTCCTGCAGCAGCTGCGTGATGGCTTTGGTACCGCAGATTTCGTTGCCGTGGACGGCGCCCAGGATCAGCAGGCGTGGGCCGGGCGCCAGGCCGTGGAAGGTGTGGGTGCGGAGGTGGGTGGGGCGGGGCTGGGGGGAAGAGGGCGCATCGCCCTGTAGCTTGTCGGTCATGGTGGCTTGTTTATACAGCGGATCATGCCATGCCAAGGCACTGCTGTGACGCGCCTCTACGTCGACATCTGCGATGCGCGTTCCCGTATCGTAGGTCGGCTGTGTGAACGCGCAAGCGCTGAAGCCTTCCCCGCCAGGCAAACCATCATGCAATTGGCAGCGACCATGCGTCACTCCCTGGTCGCCCCCCTTTTTTTTGAAAATCGCGGGTTTTTCCTAAAGTTTCGGCGCCATTGACCGTTAAGAAGACATGCGGTGCCTGCAAGGGCGTTGCTTTTCTGATTCCGCATCGCGCTGCAAATTGCAGGGGTGTGTCCTCAATACCACCGACAGGAGCGTTTATGCCCCCGACAACCGTTTATCCCGGAGCATCCACCCCCGACGAGACAAGCTTCGCTGCGCCTTCCCGTGAAGCAGGCAAACGCGGTTTTCGGGGGGAGTCCCCGGTGCATGGCGCGACGCGGGTTCCAGACTTCGTTTCTCTGGCAAGCACCATGGCCATCCGGGGTGGCGTCGCTATCCTGGTGGTGACGACACTCATCATGGGCGTCTTCTATGCGTTGGCATCCTCGCAACAACAGCGCGGTGCCTCGCAATATGCCAATGCCAAGGCCGAGGCCATTGCCCGATCTCTCGATATCTTTGACCAGACCATGCGGCTGAATGCAGACCATGCTTTCGGCATCTTTCGACGCAAGTTTGGAGCGACCCTGGTTCTGGATGACGAGGCGCAGGGTCAATTGTCCAACCAGGGCGCGCGGATCAATGGCAATACTGCGGACGTGGACAGTTTTGCGCGCGACTTTCCCGGAGGCAATGCCACGGTTTTTGTCGCGCAAGGGGAGGATTTCCGGCGAATCACCACATCCGTCAAGAAGGAAAACGGTGAACGCGCTGTGGGTACATTGCTGGATCGCAAGAGTCCGGCTTATGCGACGCTGCGCGCAGGGAAAAAATTTGTCGGGCGGACCATGCTTTTTGGGCGCCCCTTCATGACGGTCTACGAGCCTGTGCGCGATGAGGCCGGGCGCGTCGTTGCCGTTTTTTACATCGGCCTGGACATATCGCTGCAGCAGGCTTCCCTGAGTGAGGCGGTGAGCCAGACAAAAATTTTCAGCACCGGTGGACTCTACGTTGTCAATCCAGGAGCTGATCCCGCTTCTGCAACGCTGGTGTTTCACCCGGCGGCTGCCGGCAAGAAGCTGGCCGACGTGCTCCAGCGCCAGCCGGCAGAATGGCTTCAACGTCTGATGGGCAAGGAGACCTTCTGGATGGAGGACGCGCCAGCGGTTCTTCAGTCGGGTCCGGAAGGACGACGTTATGCCTCCGTGGTCAGGAGCGAGTCGTCTGGCTGGCTGGTCGTGGCGGAGGTTCCGGCGTCGGAGGTGCTGGCAGAACTGTATCGCCAGATGGCCTGGGTGGGCAGCTTTATTGCCCTGTCGGCGGCTTTGCTCGGCGTTGCGCTGATTGTTTCTATTCGCCGCACTGTGAGTCCATTGGGGCTGCTGAGCCAGCATGTGCAGGCCATCGGACAGGGCGATTTGTCCCAACATCTGGTGTCGGGGCGTCGGGATGAAATTGGCGTCATCTTCCGGGCCTTGGAGGCCATGCGCAACAGCCTGGCCAAGGTGGTCGGCGAAGTCCGCAGCGGCACCGACACGATAGCCACGGCCTCCAGCCAGATCGCCGCCGGCAACCACGACCTGTCGTCCCGCACCGAAGAACAAGCCAGCTCCCTGGAAGAGACAGCCGCGTCGATGGAAGAGCTGACCAGCACCGTCAAGCAGAACGCCGACAACGCCCGCCAGGCCAACCAGCTGGCAGTGACCGCCTCCAGCGTGGCCGTCAAGGGCGGCAGCGTGGTCGCCGAAGTGGTGGGCACCATGGGCGCCATCAACGCCTCGTCCCGCAAGATCGTCGACATCATCGGCGTGATCGACGGCATCGCCTTCCAGACCAACATCCTGGCCCTGAACGCCGCGGTCGAAGCGGCCCGGGCCGGGGAACAAGGACGAGGCTTTGCCGTGGTGGCTGCTGAAGTCAGAAACCTGGCCCAGAGAAGTGCGGCAGCGGCCAAGGAGATCAAGACCCTGATTGGCGACTCCGTTGACAAGGTCGAAGAAGGCAGCAAACAGGTGGCCGAGGCCGGCAAGACCATGGACGAGATTGTGGACAGCGTCAAACGCGTGACCGACATCATGGCCGAGATCACGGCGGCCAGCCAGGAGCAGACCCAGGGTATCGAGCAGATCAACCAGGCGATCACGCAGATGGACCAGGTGACGCAGCAGAACGCGGCCCTGGTCGAAGAGGCGGCCGCCGCTGCGTCCTCGCTGCAGGAGCAGGCCAGCGGGCTCAGTCAGGTGGTCAGTGTGTTCAAGCTGGGGAACGAGCAGGTCCAGACATATTCCCAGCAGCGCGGGGCAAGCCCCAAGCGGCAAGCTGCGCCCAAACAGCCGCCGCATGCGAAGAAGGCGATTGCGGCGCCGCGCAAGCCCGCAGCGGTGATGGGCGAGCTTGCCGCTGCGGGCGGTGACTGGGAAACGTTTTAAGAACCCCTGTGTGGACTGGATACATACGAAACAGGTGTTCGGAGACATAGGATACACCTTGCGGGTCCACATGAAGTGATGATGACAGCGGAAAGCATGGAAGCAAGCCTTGAAGTCGATCTGCCCCAGTGCATGGGGCTCGGGGTGTTCGCAGCGCTGCCAATGCTGGGCCGCCCCACTGGCCACCGGGGGCATCAGGCCGTGGCGGTGCAAGATGGCTGTGACAGTGGCGGCACGTCCCGGTGCCTCAACGCAGACCCCAAAAGTTAAAGACCGCCAACGGTTGGGGAGGGTTTTCCTTGGATTTTTTCCTTCAAGTTTTTCCGTATCTTGCCGTTAAACATATGCAGGCATCCCAATAACAGGGCTTTGCAGGCCCCGCAGCATGCGGGTGCCGGCTGGACATGTCATCACCATCGTTTCAAGGAATGCTCATGCACGCAACAACAAGCAACAACAACCCGGCCGCCCCGGCGCTTGAGTTCCTGGCCTTCACGCTGGGCCAGGAAGAGTACGGCATCGACATCCAGAAGGTGCAGGAGCTGCGTGGTTACGACACCGTGACCCGCATCGCCAACGCCCCCGAACACATCAAGGGCGTGGTCAACCTGCGCGGGATCATCGTGCCGATCATCGACATGCGCATCAAGTTCAACCTGGGCACGCCGAGCTACGACCAGTTTACGGTCGTGATCATCCTCAACCTGGCCAGCCGCGTCATGGGCATGGTGGTGGACAGCGTCTCGGATGTGATTACGCTGACACCGGAACAAATCAAGCCGGCGCCCGAGATGGGGTCGGTGCTGGACACCAACTACCTGATCGGTCTGGGCACGCTCGATGAACGCATGTTGATTCTGGTTGACATCGACAAGCTCATGAGCAGCGATGACATGGGGTTGGTTGCCGAAACAGCGCATTAATTTAAAAGAGAAGCGTCATGAACAATTTCAAAATCTCCACCCGCCTGCTCATCCTGATTGGCCTCATGTCCGCGCTGCTGATTACCATCGGTGGCTGGGGCCTGTACGGCGTCAGTCAGACCAACGATGCCCTGCGCAGCGTGTACGAAAACCGTCTGGTACCCACAGGGCAGATTGCCGAAATCCAGAGCAAATTGCTGGAGAACCGACTGGCCATTGCTGCCTCGCAGGTCACGCCAACCCCTGAAGAAATTCGCAAGAACACCGCTGAGGTCGAAGCCAACATCGCCGAGATCTCCAAGGTCTGGGCTGCCTTCATGGCCACCACGCTGACCCCCGAGGAAGCGAAGATCGCCAAGAAATTTGAAGAGGATCGTGGCAGGTTCGTGCAGGACGGCCTGCGTCCGGCCGTGACCGCCTTGCGTGCCAACGATGTGGACAGCGCCAGGCGCCTCGTATTGGAAAAAATTCGCCCGCTGTGGGCCCCGGTACGAGATGGCATTGCAGCCCTGATGCAGCTGCAAAATGATGAAGCGAAGAAGGAATACGAAGCCGCAGTCAGCCGCTACGCCACGATCCGCATGGTGTCGATCGCTGCCATCACGGCCGGCGTGCTGTTTGCCTTCGTTTTTGGCATGACCCTGGTACGCGGTATCTCGCGTTCGCTGACCCAGGCCGGGGAAGCGGCCAACGCCGTGGCCCTGGGTGACCTGACCCACACCATCCATGTCGAGGGCAAGGACGAGGTGGCTCAACTGCTGACTTCCCTGTCCGCCATGAAAGACAGTCTCGTCAATATTGTTGGTCAGGTTCGCGTCGGCACCGACACGATAGCCACAGCCTCCAGCCAGATCGCCTCGGGCAACCAGGACCTGTCCTCGCGCACCGAAGAGCAGGCGAGCTCACTCGAAGAAACCGCCGCCTCGATGGAAGAGCTGACCAGCACCGTCAAGCAGAACGCCGACAACGCCCGCCAGGCCAACCAGCTGGCAGTGACCGCCTCCAGCGTGGCCGTCAAGGGCGGCAGCGTGGTCGCCGAAGTGGTGGGCACCATGGGCGCCATCAACGCCTCGTCCCGCAAGATCGTCGACATCATCGGCGTGATCGACGGCATCGCCTTCCAGACCAACATCCTGGCCCTGAACGCCGCGGTCGAAGCGGCCCGGGCCGGGGAACAAGGACGAGGCTTTGCCGTGGTGGCTGCTGAAGTCAGAAACCTGGCCCAGAGAAGTGCGGCAGCGGCCAAGGAGATCAAGACCCTGATTGGCGACTCCGTTGACAAGGTCGAAGAAGGCAGCAAACAGGTGGCCGAGGCCGGCAAGACCATGGACGAGATTGTGGACAGCGTCAAACGCGTGACCGACATCATGGCCGAGATCACGGCGGCCAGCCAGGAGCAGACCCAGGGTATCGAGCAGATCAACCAGGCGATCACGCAGATGGACCAGGTGACGCAGCAGAACGCGGCCCTGGTCGAAGAGGCGGCCGCCGCTGCGTCCTCGCTGCAGGAGCAGGCCAGCGGGCTCAGTCAGGTGGTCAGTGTGTTCAGGCTCGATAACAGCCAGGTGCCCTCGACCTATGCGGCTGCGCCCAAGGGCGCGGCACCGGTCAAGCGACAGGCAGCGCCCAAGCAGCCGCCGCGGGCCAGGCAGGCCATTGCTGCACCGCAGGGCAAGCTTGCCGCAGCCGGTGGCGACTGGGAAACGTTCTAAAGCGCGGGCTGCCTTAGCCCGCTCAATCGTCGGAGCGGCAGCAGCGGGTGGTGGGGCTGGCTTTCAAGGTGGCGGGTTTAAGCAGCTTCCGTGCTTGAGGGATAATGCAACCAAATTGCATTTGATCTCATGCGCACAAGTTCCCAAACCCTCATGGCCTCCTTCTCTACCAAGGAACCCATCGCCGACCCGATAGACGTTCTGCTGTCGGCCCACGGCCTGCGCCGCACGAATGCCGCACGTCGTGTGCTGGGCTGGCTGCTGGCGCACCCGGACACGAGTTACACACATGCGCAGTTGCAGGCGGCGCTGGCGGAAGGGGCCGGACAGCCTGGATTGCGGATCAAGTCCGCAATGACAAAGGTGGCTGACAGCGCGCCGCTGGACCGCGTCACGCTCTACCGTCTGATTGACCGCCTCACGCAGGTCGGGCTGCTGCTGTGCCGCGTGGATGCCAGCCGGGTGCGGCGTTACCAGGCGATGCCGGCGGGTGTGCATGCAATGCCGCACTTTGAATGCCAGAGTTGCCACCGTGACAGCCCGCTGGAAAACGCCTTGCAGGCCAGCGCCGGCGACCTGGAGCGTGCGGCGCAATCGGCGCTCGACGCTCTCAAGGCGCTGGGTTACCAGGGCATGAGCCTGGACTTTGCGGTGCGTGGCGTGTGTGCCGATTGTGCGACCGGCGCCAGCGCACCAAGCGCCAAGGGCTTGCCCGCGTGATTACTACGCGGCAACTGGCTTACCAGTACGCCGGCGGGGCGAAGCTGCGCTTTGACGACATCGATGTGACGCAGGGCGGGGTGCTGCTGCTGCGCGGCGCATCGGGTTCCGGCAAGTCCACCTGGCTGGCGCTGGCGGCGGGGCTGCTGACGCCGACCGCGGGCGACATCACGGTGGCCGGGCAGTCGCTGCTGGCGCTGGGCAAGGTGGCGGGTGATGCCTGGCGTGCGAGGACGATTGGTTTTCTGCCGCAGAAACTGCATTTGAGCAGCGCGCTGACGGTGCACGCCAACCTGGCGATGGGGCAGTGGGCGGCGGGGCAGGCGCAGGACGATGCGCGCATCCGCGAGGCGCTCACGGCGCTCGGGGTGAATGACCTCGCCACGCGCAAGCCGGCGCAGCTCTCGGGCGGGCAGGCGCAGCGGGTGGCGCTGGCGCGCGCGGTGCTGCTGCAGCCGCAGGTGATCCTGGCAGACGAACCGACGGCCAGCCTGGACGACGAGGCGGCGGCGCAGGCGGTGGCGCTGTTGCAGGCGACGGCGAAGCGCCAGGGCGCGACGCTGGTGATTGCCACGCACGATGCACGGGTTGCGGCGAATCTTGATGGTCAAATAGGCTTCCAGCCCTTGTTCCTCGGGCGCAAACAGCTATGAAAACTGTAGCGCTTGCCTGGCGGTTTTTGTGGTCACGGCCGCTGTCGGCCGGGCTCAACGTGCTGTTGCTCAGTCTGGGCCTGGGGTCGCTGAGCTTTGTGCTGCTGGCCAGCCACCAGATCGACCAGGCCTTTGAGCGCGACCTGGCCGGCATCGACGTGGTGGTGGGCGCCAAGGGCAGCCCGATGCAGCTGATTCTCTCGGGCGTGTTCCACATCGACGCGCCGACCGGCAACATACCGCTGGCCGCGGTGAAAGAGCTCGAACAACATCCGCAGGTGGCGAAGTTGATTCCTGTCAGCCTGGGCGACAGCTTTCGCGGCTTTCGCATCGTCGGCACCACGCCGGACTACCTCACGCATTACAAAGCAGTATTTGCACAGGGCGGCGTCTGGACGACGCCCATGCAGGCGGTGCTGGGCGCGCAAGTGGCGGCGCAGAGCGGGCTGAAAGTGGGCGACCGTTTTGCCGGCAGCCACGGCCTGGGCGGCGGTGGTGAAAGCCATGGCCAGACACCGTATGTGGTGAGCGGCGTGCTGGCCGCCGGCGGCTCGGTGCTGGACCGGCTGGTGCTGACGGCCACCGAGTCGGTCTGGCAGGTGCATGAAGGTGATGCCGCGCTCGACGCCGACGACCGCAAGCTGCTGGAAGAAGAACGCGAAATCACGCTGGCGCTGATTCAGTACCGCACGCCGCTGGCGGCGGTGACTTTTCCGCGCTTTGTGAACAGCAGCACTGAAATGCAGGCGGCCGCGCCCGCGTTGGAGATCACGCGGCTGCTGAACATGATCGGCGTGGGCACCGACGTGATGCGCGCGCTGGCCGGCGTGTTGCTGCTGACGGCCGGGCTGAGCGTGTTCATCGCGTTGTGGAGCGCCGTGCGCGAGCGCCGCGCCGACCTGGCGCTGCTGCGCATGCTGGGCGCGCCGCCGCGCAAGGTGGCGGCGCTGCTGCTGTGCGAGGCGCTGTGGCTGGCGCTGCTGGCCACGCTGATCGGTGTGCTGGCAGGGCAGGAACTGATGGCGGCGCTGGCCTGGTTTCTGCAGCTGGATAAATCGGTGCTGATCGGCGGTTTGCCCTGGCCGGTCGAATTGTGGAGTGTCCCGGCGCTGGCCGTGGGTGTGGCGCTGCTTTCAGCGCTGCTGCCTGCATACGAGGCCTACCGGGCCAATGTGTTTGAACTGCTTCAATCAAGGTGAATGATGAAAAAAATGATGTCAAAAATGCTCCCAGCCCTTGTCACGCTTGCGCTGGCAGCTACTTTTTCAATAGCGCATGCGCAGCACAAGGATGCAGAAACCAAGGAAGACATCCAGCGCCACCGCACCATGGCCGCCGCGCACGAGGCCGCGGCCAAGTGCCTGGAGTCGGGCAAGAAGGAAGATGTCTGCATGAAAGAGCTGCAGGCTTCCTGCAAGGGGCTGGCGGTGGGAAAATACTGCGGCATGAAACACGCGCATTGAACTCGGGCAGTCATCCCGGACTCGATCCGGGATCCATGCGCATGGACCAGCGACATTGGTTTGCGTGACATGGATTGCGGGTCAGGCCCGCAATGACAGGCCCAGACAGTGTCCAAGCCCCATTTCCGGAGAACCCATGACCCCTCCTGCTTCCACCGCTTTCAAGACCGCACCGCTGCTGCTGGCCCTGCTGCTCGCTGCCGGCGCTGCAAACGCACAGCTGAGCTCGCCCCTGCCCGCAGGCAGCGGCAAGCCCGCTGCGGCCAAGGCGGCGCCTGTGCAGCTTGGCAGCATCGATCTGCCGGCCGGGCAGGGCGCGGGTGTGCACGGAGCCAACAGCCCGTTTGCGCCGCTGGCCCCACGCAGTGACGTGGTGCCGTGGTCGGTGCTGACCGACGTGAAAACCAAAAACGAGAAAAACCGCATCCTGCCGGTGTTCAATGAAGGCCAACTCGCCATGAACGGGAAAACCCAGCGCGTCCAGGGCTTCATGATGCCGCTGGAGCCGGGCAAGAAGCAGCGCCACTTCCTGCTCTCGTCGGTGCCGCTGACATGTTCGTTTTGCCTGCCCGGCGGTCCGGAAAGCATGGTCGAGGTCAAGACCAAAACCCCGGTGGAATACAGCATGGAAGCGGTGGTGGTGGAAGGCCGCCTGCAGGTGCTGCACGACGACTCCTATGGCCTTTATTACCGCATCAACGATGCTGTGACGGTGAAGTAAACACCCATGGTTTTCCGGCGCATGGTGTGGCGGGCGGGCTGGGGCTATCTGGCCCTGGTGCTCTTGCTTGCGCCCATGCTGGGCCAGATGCACGGCCTGGTTCACGGCGCCGGTGGCGACCGTCCCGCCGCGCAACAACACCTTGAGGTTGATGCCCATGCGCACGACCACGCGCATGCGCATGAACGCGCGGACGGGCCCGGCTGGCTCGCGGATCTTTTCTCCGTCCATCTTGACGATTCTGATTGCCGCGTTTTCGACCAGCTGTGCCACAGCGATGTGCTGCCGGCTGCGCCGCCGTTGGCGCTGCCCATGGCGCTGTCCTCGTTTGTTTTTCAATTCCTGGAAGGCGAAGTACTCGCCCGCCGGGCCGCACTTTACGAAGCGCGCGGTCCGCCTCGGGCTCGTTGAACCCCCGAAGTTGTCGAGCGCGGCCGCATGGTCGTTGCTTGACGTTTTCTGTTTTCGATTCAACGAGCCCTCATGAAAAAACCATTCCCCCGCCCTGCCATCGGCACGGCGACACTCACCCTGTTCGCGCTCGGTTGCCCGCTGGCCCACGCCCAGACAACGGCGCCCACGCTGAAAGAAATCACCGTCACCGGCAACCCGCTGGGCGCGACCGACCTGATTGCCCCCGCCACGCAGTATTCAGGCGCCGGCCTGCTGCTGCGCTCCAAAACCACGCTCGGTGAAACGCTGGACGGCACACCCGGCGTGAGCAGCACCTACTTCGGCCCCAATGCCAGCCGGCCCGTTATTCGCGGGCTGGACGGCGACCGCATCCGCATCCTGGCCAACGGTGGTGGCTCGCTCGATGCGTCCAGCCTGAGTTACGACCACGCGGTCACGGCCGACCCCATCAGCATCGAACGCATCGAGGTGTTGCGCGGCCCCGGCGCCCTGCTGTACGGCGGCAGCGCGGTCGGCGGCGTGGTCAACGTCATTGACAACCGCATTCCACGCGAGCCGCAGTGGGGCGAGAAGGGCGGGATCAGCGGCAAGGCCGACCTGAGCCTGGCCAGCGGCAACTCGGAGCGCGGCAAGGGTGTGCTGCTTGAAGGCGGCAACCAGCGTTACAGCCTGCACGTGGACGCTTTTGACCGCCAGACCGGCGACGTGAAAGTGCCACGCGATCTCAATTGCACCAAGGCCGGCGTCACCACCACCTCGCGGCGCATTTGCAACTCGGCCAGCGAGGTCAGCGGCGGTGCTGTCGGCGGCTCGGTGTTTTTTGACAACGGCTACCTGGGCGCATCGGCCAGCAATTACCGCAGCACCTACGGCACGGTGGCCGAAGACGAGGTGACCATAGGCATGAAGTCGGACCGTTATGCGATCGAAGGCGAAGTGCGCAACCTGGGCGGGCCCTTCCAGAGCATCAAGGGGCAATACAGCCAGACCGACTACGGCCACACCGAGTTCGAGGGCGCAACCGCCGGCACCGTCTTCAAGAACAAGGGCAGCGACTTCCGGCTGGAAGCGCGTCATGCCAGGCTCGGCAAGCTCGACGGCGTGCTGGGTTTCCAGACCGAGTCCAACCGTTTTTCCGCCGACGGCAGCGAAGCCTTTGCCCCTTACAGCAAGACGGCGCAGTCGGCGGTGTTTGCCTATGAAGAGCTGGCCACCGGCTGGGGCAAGCTGAGCCTGGGCGGGCGGCTGGAGTCGGTCAAGGTCGAGTCTTTCGGCAACCCGCTGGTGACGCGCTTCACGCCGGCAACACGGGACTTCAAGCCCGGCAGTTATGCCCTGGGCGCGCTGTGGAATGCCGCGCCGGGCTGGCAACTGACCAGCAATCTGGCTTACACCGAGCGCGCCCCCAAGGACTATGAACTGTTTGCCGACGGCCCGCACATAGCCACGGCCGCCTATGAGGTGGGCAACGCCAGCCTGACAAAAGAACAGTCGGGCAACCTCGACGTGGGCGCTGCCTGGAAGTCGGGCGGGCACAGCTTCAAGGTCAACAGCTATGTGAGTCGCTTCAGGAACTACATCGCGCTGAACCAGACGGCTGGCGTCAGGCGCAATGCGGAAGACGGTGAAGTCAATCCGGTGGAAGACGCTGGCAACCCGGGCTTCACCGCCACGGGTGCCGAGTTCAAGCCGCTGGCCGAATTCCGCTACGAACAGGTGCGCGCACGCTTCACCGGCATCGAGGCCAGCGGCAACATCCGCCTGCAGGAAGGCGCCTCGCAGGTGGACCTGGCGCTGCGCGGCGACATGGTGCGCGCCACCAAGCTCAGCAACGGCCAGCCGCTGCCGCGCATTGCGCCCTGGCGCGTGGGCGCTTCGCTGCTGTGGGCCAGCGGACCATGGGGCACCAGCCTCGGCTTCGACCACAACGCCGCTCAGAAGCGCGTGCCGGCACCGCCCACCGGTGAGACCGCGGCCTACACGCTGTGGAACGCCGCCGCGTCCTACCGTGTCAAGGCCGACGCTGCGACGCTGCTCTGGTACGCGCGGCTGGACAACCTCACCAACAGGCTGGCCTACAGCGCGAGTTCGGTGCTGACGAGCACGGCGTTTCCGAAAGCGCCGCTGCCCGGGCGTAGTTTGAAGGTGGGGTTGCAGGCGAGTTTCTAGAGCCCCCACGGTCGCTCGCTGCGCGTAGCTCCCTGCCCCCCGAGGGGGCCGCTGCGCCTGCGGCCCGGCAAAGCCGGTTCCGCGGCCCCTGCTTGATT
>NZ_JAQSDN010000065.1:0-29286 GCF_029945925.1 Polaromonas sp.
GCGACGCAAAAGAAAAGTGAGTTGCCGCCGGGCAACCCCCGGCTTGCTGGCGAACTACAAAAGAGCGAACAGTGTGAGGACAGTGGCCTCGGGAGTCAGCTCAGCACCACACTGCTCAACCGCCGCCGGTAAGTCGCCACGGTGGGATCGTCCGGCGGAATCTGCCCGTCGGCGACCTTGACCTTGGGCGGCTCGATGATTTCGAGGATGGACACAAAGGTCTTGCGTGCCAGTTCCTCGTTCCAGGACTTGTCGCGCATCAAAATTTCCAGCAACTCGTCCATCGCCGGTACCCAGCGCTGCTGGCTCATGTGCAGCTGCGCCAGCGCGTAGCGGCTGTCGAAATCCCGTTTGTTGGCTACAAGCTTGGCATCAAATCCGGCCTGGGCCCCTGCCAGATCACCGTGAGTAGCTCCTGATTCGATAGCGTTGAACCAGTGCTGCAGGGCCTCGAACTTGCGCACGGTCGGCGCCTTGCTGGCCACCGGTGCAAAAGCGGCCCTGGCATGGTCGACCTGGCCGTGCTGCAGCAGCAGGCGGATGTAGTCAAAACGGGCGTTGTCGTTGGCCGGATCGGTGGCGACGGCCGCCTGCAGTTTTTCCAGCACGGCGGCCGGGCTGCTGTCTTCCGGCTCGGCGGTTTCTTCTTCGGCGGGTGGCAACTCTTCGGCCGGCGGCAGGTGTTTGTCGAGAAACTCCTTGACCTTGCCCTCGGGCAGCGCACCGGCAAACCCGTCGACCGGCTGGCCGTTCATCATCAGGATGCAGGTCGGGATGCTGCGGATGCCGAAGGCGGCGCCGAGTTGCTGCTCCTGGTCGGAGTCGATCTTGACCAGCTTGAAACGTCCCCCGTAGGCGATCTCGACCTTCTCCAGAATCGGGCCGAGCGATTTGCAGGGCCCGCACCAGGGCGCCCAGAAATCAATCAGCACGGGGGTGGTCATGGAAGCCGCAACGACTTCCTCTTCGAAATTGGCAATGGTGACGTCGATCATGGTGCTGGATAAATAGGGGTGGATCAGGGAGTTTTCAACAGGCACAAGGGGGCCGCGCTGGCACGATAGCATGCGGCGGCCGGCCCGGCGGTCCACCAGCCCGTAAAATCAGCGCTGGCAGCCAACGATTGACCGCACAGCAGGCCCGGAAGGCAACACATGACAACTACGCAAGATCAGAAGCCGCCCCTCGTGGGTGTGGTGATGGGCTCCAGCAGCGACTGGACCACCATGCAGCATGCCGTGCAGATTCTCCAGCAGTTCGGCGTGGCGCACGAAGCGCGCGTGGTCTCGGCCCACCGCATGCCGGATGAGCTGTTCGCCTACGCCGAACAGGCCGGCGGGCGCGGGCTGCAGGCCATCATTGCCGGTGCCGGCGGCGCCGCGCACCTGCCGGGCATGCTGGCCGCCAAAACCGCGGTGCCGATTCTCGGTGTGCCGGTGGCCAGCAACCACCTGCAGGGCGTCGATTCGCTGCACAGCATCGTGCAGATGCCCAAAGGCGTGCCGGTCGCGACCTTTGCCATCGGCAACGCCGGAGCGGCCAACGCCGCCCTGTTTGCGGTGGCCATGCTGGCCCTGCACGACAAAACGCTGGCCGACAAGCTGCAGGCTTTCCGCGCCGAGCAGACCGCCGCCGCGCGCGCCATGACCTTGCCGCCGGCATGAGCCAGGCACCGATTTTTCCCGGTTCCGTTGATGCCGCGGGCCAGCCCGCGACCCTGGGCGTGATGGGTGGCGGCCAGCTCGGCCGCATGTTTGTGCATGCGGCGCAGCGGCTTGGTTATTTCACCGCGGTGCTCGATCCCGACCCGACCAGCCCGGCCGGCCGCGTCAGCCACTACCACATCCAGACCGCTTACCGGGACGAGAACGGCCTGGCGCAGCTGGCCTCGCTGTGCGCCGCCATCACCACCGAATTTGAAAACGTCCCGGCCGACGCGCTGCAAACCCTGGCCGCGGACCGGCCGGTGGCGCCAGGCGGGGCGGCCGTCGCCATTGCGCAAAACCGCATCGAGGAAAAAGCCCACTTCACCGCCAGCGCCGGTGTGGCGGGTGTGACTTGTGCGCCGTATGCCGTGATCGAATCGCCGGCGCAGCTCGCCGCCGTGCCGGCCGACCTGCTGCCCGGCATCCTGAAAACCGCGCGCATGGGTTACGACGGCAAGGGCCAGGTGCGCGTCAAAACCGCGGCCGAACTCGCCGCCGCCTGGGCCGGTTTGAAGCAGGTGCCCTGCGTGTTGGAAAAGCTGCTGCCGCTGAAGGCCGAGTGCTCGGTCATCGTCGCGCGCGGCTGGGACGGCACCATCACCGGTTTTGCGCCGCAGTACAACGTGCACGTGGGCGGCATCCTCGCCGTCACCGCGGCTTATGAAGGAAATATGCCTGCAGCCCTTGCGCAGCGTGCGCGAGCAGCTACTGAATCCATAGCAAATCACATCGGCTACGTGGGTGTGTTGTGCGTGGAGTTTTTTGTGATCGACGACGGCAGCGCCGACGGCGCGCTGGTGGTCAACGAAATGGCGCCGCGCCCGCACAACAGCGGCCACTACACGATGGACGCCTGCGACGTGTCGCAGTTCGACCTGCAGGTCCATGCCATGGCCGGCTTGCCGCTGCCGCAGCCGCGCCAGCATTCGCCGGCCATCATGCTCAACCTGCTCGGCGACCTGTGGTTTGACGCCGCCGACCAGCTGCGCACGCCCGACTGGCAGGCCGTGCTGGCCTTGCCGGGCACGCATTTGCACCTGTACGGCAAGCTCGAAGCGCGCGCCGGCCGCAAGATGGGCCACCTCACCGTCACCGGTGCCGACGTGGACGGTGTCACCGCGGTCGCGCGCCAGGCCGCGCAGTTGCTGGGGTTGCCCGGCCTGGACGCCTTGCAATGATTCGGGGCGGCACCGATCCGGCGGCCCTTCTTGAAGCCGCGCGCGTCATCCGCGCCGGTGGCTTGGTCGGTTTTCCCACAGAGACGGTGTATGGCCTGGGCGCCGATGCGTCCAGTGACAGCGCCGTGGCCGGCATCTTCGCCGCCAAGGGCCGGCCCAGCGATCACCCGCTGATCGTGCATGTGGCGGATGCCGCGCAGGTGCTTGAGTACGCCAGCAGCGTGCCGCCGTTTGCCGCACGCCTGATGCAGGCCTTCTGGCCCGGGCCGCTGACGGTGATCCTGCCGCGCAAGCCGGGCGTGGCCGCCGCCGCCGCCGGCGGGCAGGACTCGATCGGCCTGCGCTGTCCCGCGCACCCGGTGGCGCTGGCCTTTCTGAAGGCCTGCGCCACCGGGGTGGCCGGCCCCAGTGCCAACCGTTTTGGCCGTGTCAGCCCGACCACCGCCCGGCATGTTGCTGAAGAATTCGGCGACACGCTGCTGGTGCTCGACGGCGGGCCCTGCGCGGTCGGCATCGAGTCCAGCATCGTGGACTGCACGCGCGGACGTCCCGTGCTGCTGCGCCCCGGCCTGCTCACACGTGCGCAGCTCGAGGCCGCCTGTGGCGAGCCGGTGCTCGACAAGGACGAGGGGCAGCAGGAAGACGCCACGCTGGGAGAGGCACCGCGCGCGTCCGGCACGCTGGCGTCGCACTACGCGCCCAACGCCCGGGTGCGCCTGATGGACGCCGGCGCGATCCAGACCGCACTCGACGTGCTCGGCGCGCAGGCCGCACACATCGCCGTGTATGCCCGCAGCATCGTGCGCATCCCCTCGGCGCAGGTGCTGTACCGCCGCATGCCCGACGATGCCGCCGCCACCGCGCAGCAGCTGTTCGCCGTGCTGCGCGACTTCGACGCCCAGGGCGTCAAGCTGATCTGGATTGAAAACCTGCCGGCCGATCCGGCCTGGGAGGGTGTGCGCGACCGGCTGCAGCGGGCCGCCGCGAGTTGAGACAAGCAAGGCTGGTACATGTCCGCCTCACGAAGCCCCCGAAGCATCCGAAACCGCCTGGCCTGGTTTCTGGCGTGCCTGTCGGCAGGCGCCGCCGTCGGCATGGCGGGTGCCTGGCTCACCGGCAACCCCTATTGGTTCCTCGCCATTCCCGCTGCGCTGGCTGTCGGGTGGCTCTTTGTGGCCAACCCGGACGAGTGCAGCCCGCCCTCCACGCACCGTGCCGGCAGGGAACCGGACGACGAAGGTGTGCCCTGAGCCGGCGCCGGCTTCCCGCCGCCTTCGCGGGCCCGCTGCTTGACGCCCGGGCAAAGCACCATGCATAGTGGCCCATTCACCCGCTGTTATCCAGGGATACCGATGACCTTCTCACTCTCAACAACATGCACCCGTCGCCCGAACGCAGCGACCCCTCCAGCGCAAGGCCTGTCATGACCCACCCTCCGGAATCCGTCGCCGTCAGCGCCGTCCCCGCCATGGCCGCGCTGCTGCAGAAAATACGTGATGGCAACGATGTGGCCGCGGCCGAGCAGGAAATCCTGCGCATCACCGGCCTTCTTGAAGACGAGCTGAACCAGCGCAGTGCCCAGGTGGCGGCTGCCAACAAGGAGCTGGAAAACTTTTCCTATTCGGTCTCGCACGACCTGCGCGCGCCGCTGAGCACCATCGACGGTTTCAGCCGGCTGCTCGAGGGCGCCGTGGCCAAGGGCAATGCGGAACGCAGCACGCACTACCTGCAACGCATACGCCTGGGCGTGGGCAACATCAACGAGCTGATCGCCGCGCTGCTGGCCGTCTCGCGCCTGTTGCGCGCACCGCTGGCGCCGCAGACGGTGGACGTGGGCGCGCTGGCCGAGGCCGCGTTTGCCGCGCTGCAGGAAGCCGAGCCCGGGCGCGTGGCCGACATCACGGTGCAGCCGGCGCTGGTGGCACAGGGCGACCCGGCGCTGCTCAAGCAGCTGGTCGATCACCTGGCCGGCAACGCGTGGAAATTCACTTCGAAAAAGGCACACGCCGCGATTGCTGTCGGCAGCCAGGCCGGGCCGGACGGCGAGACGGTTTATTTTTTCAAGGACAACGGCGCGGGGTTCGACATGGACCATGCCGAAAAACTCTTCGGCATTTTCCAGCGCATGCATGTGAGTTCGGATTTTCCCGGCATTGGCGCCGGGTTGAGCACGGTGCAACGTGTCGTCATGCGGCATGGCGGGCGGGTCTGGGCGGAGGCCGAGCCTGAGCGGGGCGCGACGATTTATTTCACGCTGGGTAGCTGAGCTTGAATTGAGCTTCGGTGGTTTGCCCGCAAGCCGGGGGTTGCCCGGCGGCAAGTAACTTTCTTTTGCGTCGCCAAAAGAAAGTCACCAAAGAAAAGGCGATCCGATGGTCTGGGTCCCCTGCGCTGCGCTTCGGGGCAACCTGCGGTGCTCGCCGAAAGCGGGGTCGAGCTCGAACTCGCTTCGCTCAGACAATCGCTCGCCCTGATCCGCTTTCGGCTGCGCTCCTCGGCCCAGCCCGACGGGTGGGGGGACAAATGCGGGTACGGATGCGGGGAGACCTGACGCGCTGCGCGCGTCAGGTCGGATTCAGTTGGCGGTCATGTGTGCACGCGAGCGCAGCACACGTTGCCAAATGAAGTCCCCCTCCATCGCCCCGCGGCGCGAGGGGGAGGGGGGAGGGAGTGGGGAGTCGCTCCTACTGTCCAAGGCAGACCGCAGGCGCAGCGTGATGCAACGGATAAAGGCGTCACGACACGGCGTTACCGTTCCTGCACCGCCCACTGAATCAAGGCATCCAGCGCCGGCCGCGCCGCGACCGCGTTCGGGTGGTTGACCATGCCGACCACGATGTAACGCGCACCGCTCGCGCCATTGGCATAGCCGGCCACGGCCGTCACGTCGCGCAGCGAGCCGGTTTTCATGAAGGCCTGCCCGGTGACCGCGGTGGCGCGTGTGCGCATGGTGGCGTCCACGCCGGCGATCGGCAGGGAGTCCAGCAGATCCTGCGCCACGCGGCCCTGCGCGGCGGCCTGCAGCATGGCCGCCAGGCTGGCGGCGCTGATGCGTTCGACGCGGCTCAGGCCCGAGCCGTTGTCCATCACCGGGGCCTCTTGCCGCGGCAGGATTTTTTTCCACCAGGCCGCCAGCGCGGCGCGGCCGGTTTCGGGTGTGCCCTGCGGGTGTTCGCCCGGCTGGGCATTGCGCCCCAGCGTGAGGAAGAGGTGCTGGGCCATCACGTTGTTGGAGAACTTGTTGACGTCGCGCACGATGTCGCGCAGCGGCAGCGAGGGCGCGTCCAGGCGCAGCGGCGCTTTTTCGCCGGACGTCGTGCCGCGCGCGCGCAGCAGCGCCAGCTCGGCCGGTGTGGCGTCGCGCGCGCTGCCGGTCAGCAGCCCGCCCAGCGCGCGCCACGAGCCTTCAATGGCGCGCGCCGCAAAGGTGGCGGGCTCGGCGTACGCCGTGGGCCAGAGGCGTTCACCGCAGGCCGACGAGTAGCTGCCGCCGAACTGGATGCGGTCCGGGCTGTGCACGCTGGCGCGCAGTTCGCTACGCCAGTCGCCGCAGCGGCTCACGCGTGCCAGCGGCACACTGTCGTCGACGAGCAGGCCGGCCATGGGCGGCTCGGTCTGCACCCGCGCATGGCCATTGGCCAGGTCAGGTGTGAAGCGCATCACCAGTGACTTGAAGTTGATCAGCAAGGCATCGGGGCGCGCGTTGTAGGGCCGCAGCGGCTCGCCGTCGAACTCGCCGGCGTCCAGCGCCGGCACCAGGAAGGCGCTCCGGTCCAGCACGATGTCGCCGCGTATCACCTTCACGCCACTGGCCTGCACCTGCCCCAGCAGCGCCTGCAGCCGCTCGACCACCAGCTTGGGATCACCGCCGCCGCGCACCACCAGGTTGCCGTGCAGGATGCCGTTCGACAGGCCGCCGTCCAGGGTCAGGCGGGTGTTCCAGGTGTAGTCGGGCCCCAGCACATCCAGTGCGGCGTAAGTGGTCACCAGCTTCATGACCGACGCCGGGTTCATGGGTACGGTGCTGCGGTGCTCCAGGCGCGGCGGCTGCCGGCCCGAGGCGTCCAGCACCAGCAGCGTGACGGCGTCCGGCGGGACCTGCGCACGCACCAGGGCCTTGGCGATGGCCGGGGGCAGCACCAGTTTGGGGGTACGCACGGCTTTCTGGGCCAGCACCCAGCCGGGGGCCAGGCCCAGGGCGAGCGCGGCAGCCAGCCGGCAGAACATCAGGGGGGAGGGGAGCATGGCTGATTATCGGCCTTGCCCTGCCAACCCGCCGCTTGCCCGGATAATCGACCCATGCGTTTTTCTCCCAAGACGGTCGGTGTGTTTGCCGCCATCGTGACCGTCACCATCTGGACCTCCTTCATCGTGATTGCACGCGCCACGGCGCACCGCAGCCTCACGCCGCTGGACATCAGCCTGCTGCGTTTCATTGGCGCGGCGCTGGTGCTGCTGCCTTGGGGTGCCTGGCTGGTCTGGCGGCGCGCGCGCGACGCCCGCCCTGCGCTGGCACCGCCAAGCTGGCTGGGCCTGTCGCCGCTGGGCTTTCGGCTCACCGCGCTGATCGGCCTGGTAGGCGGTGTCGGCTACGCCTGCCTGGCCTACAGCGGCTTTTATTTCGCCCCGGCCGCCCATGCCTCGGTGCTGATGCCCGGCACCCTGCCGCTGAGCACCACCCTGATGGCCGTGCTGATCCTGAAAGACCGCGTGACGCCGGTGCGCGCCATCGGCCTGGGCCTGATCTTTCTGGGCGACGTGATGGTGGGCGGCGCCAGCCTGCTGCAGGCCTGGACCCAGGCCGGCAGCCAGGTGTGGAAGGGCGATCTGCTGTTTCTCTGCGCCTCCACCTGCTGGGCCGTGTATTCGGTGCTGGTGCGCAAACATGCGCTGCAGGCGGTGTCTGCCACCATTGCCATCAGCGTGTTTGCCTTCGTGACCTATGTGCCGGTCTACAGCCTGCTGGCGTATTCGGGTGCCATCGCCACCCGGCTGGCCAGCGCGCCCTGGAGCGAGATTGTTTTCCAGATGGTGTTCCAGGGCGTGGGCTCGGTGGTGATTTCGGGCATCACCTTCACCAAGATGGTCCAGTCCTTCGGCCCGGTGCGCTCGACCATGATCACGGCGGTGGTGCCCGGCCTGTCGGCGCTGGGCGCGGTGATTTTCCTCGGCGAGCCGCTGTACTGGAATCTGCTCGCCGGGCTGGCGCTGGTGACGCTGGGCATTGTGTTCGGCGTGCGTGTGCAGGCGCAACGCGGCACAGCAAATACTCCTGATTTGATAGCTCGCGGCGCAGACTCCACAAGGGCCAAGGCCTGATTTGACTCATCAACCCATGAAACTCCTGGCTTTTGACACCAGCACCGACAGCATGTCGCTGGCCCTCACCGACGGCCAGCGCACCTGGCAGCACACCGGCCCCGGCGGTGCGCAGGCGTCCAGCACGCTGATTCCGGCCATTCTCGAACTGCTGCGCCAGGCCGGGCTGGCGCTGGCCGATCTGGACGCGCTGGTGTTTGGCCGCGGCCCCGGCTCCTTCACCGGCCTGCGCACGGCGTGCTCCGTGGCGCAGGGCCTGGCGCTGGGGGCGCACCTGCCGGTGCTGCCGATGGATACGCTGATGGCGGTGGCCGAAGAGGCCCGCTTCCAGTATGAAGGGCCGCAGGCCGCGGCCTCTCTGCAGGTGACGGCGCTGCTGGATGCGCGCATGGACGAGATGTATGTGCAGCGTTTTGCCTGCAACGCCGGGCGCTGGACCGCGCTGGCCGACTGCTGCCTGATACGCCCGGAAAACCTGCCGCCCGATCCGGCAGACAACCTGCTGGCCGGCAATGTTTTCGGCGTCTACGCGGCGCGCCTGCCGGTGTTTCCGGACAGCCTGCCGCGCCTCACCGCCTTGCCGACGGCTGCGGCCATGCTGCGGCTGGCGCCTGCGCTGCTGGCCGCCGGCCAGGGCGTGCCCGCCAGCCAGGCGCTGCCGCTGTATGTCCGTGACAAGGTGGCCCTGACCACCGAAGAGCGCGCCCGCGTCAAGGCCGGCATCGCCGCGGCGGCCGGCCGATAATGAGACATGAGCGCTGTTCTCGAACCCCTCGAAGCCCAGTTCGAACCCATGACCGAGTCGTGGTTCGATGCGGTGCTGCGGGCCGAGCAAAGTGCCTATGCCCACCCGTGGTCCCGCGGCAATTTCAGCGATTCGCTCCAGGCCGGTTACCAGGCGTTGGTGCTCACCGGCGGCAGCGGGCCGGGCGCGGAGCTGCTGGGCTATTTTGTGGCCATGAAAGGTGTGGACGAGGTGCACCTGCTCAACATCACGGTGGTGCCTGCCCACCAGCGCCAGGGCTGGGCCCGCGTGATGCTCGATGCGCTGGCGCTCTGGTCGCGTGGCGAGGGCGCGCAGTGGCTCTGGCTGGAGGTGCGTGTGGGCAACGGCCGGGCCAGGGCGGTGTACGAGCGTTACGGCTTTCGCCACGTCGGCACCCGGCGCCAATATTACCCCGCGGCGAATGCCACACGCGAAGACGCGGTGGTCATGAGCATGGCGCTGCAAGCCGGAAACAGCGGCCCATGAAAGAAGTGCTGCCGTGAGCCTGGACCTGGACAAACGCCAGCGCGCCATGCTGCGCGAAATGGGCGTGCGCCTCTGGCAGCCGCCGCCCGCCGCCGGCCTTGCGCCAGTGGCTGATGCTATCCATACAGTAGCTGTTGGCGCCCGACCGACAAGGGCTGAAGACCGATTTGATACTGAGACCGCACCGGTGCGAGCGCCCGCACCCGCCGCCACACCGGCGGGTCGACCGGTGCCTGCCCAGGCGCCCGTGTCGCGGCTGGCCCCCGGCTTGCAGCCGCGTCCTTCGGGCGTTGAGCTGATGGACTGGCCCGCCCTGCAGGCCGCCGTGACCGGCTGCCGTGCCTGCGCCCTGTGCGAAAGCCGCAAGAACACGGTGTTTGGTATCGGACCGACGGCCGCCGACGGCGCCGCGCCGCAGGTCGACTGGCTCATCGTCGGTGAGGCGCCCGGTGAAAACGAGGACCTTGCCGGAGAACCCTTTGTCGGCCAGGCCGGCAAGCTGCTCGACAACATGCTGCTGGCCATGGGTCTGCAGCGCGGAAGCGACGATACGACGCCGCGCGCCGGTGTTTCCAGAAATGTGTTCATCACCAATGTGCTCAAGTGCCGCCCGCCGGCCAACCGCAACCCCGACCCGGCGGAAGTGGCGCAGTGCGAGCCTTACCTGAAACGCCAGGTCGAGCTGCTGCAGCCGAAAATGATTCTGGCGCTGGGCAAATTTGCGGCCCAGTCGCTGCTGCAGGACAGCGTGCCCGAGCTGCAGAAAATCCCGCTCGGCAAGCTGCGCGGCCAGGTGTTTCACTACCTCGGCGTGCCGGTGGTGGTCAGCTACCACCCGGCCTACCTGCTGCGCAGCCTTGGCGACAAGGCCAAGGCCTGGGACGATCTGTGTCTGGCGATGAGTGTGGCCCCCACGGTCGTTCGCTCCGCGTAACTACCTGCCCCCACGCTTGTCGCTTCGCGTACTGCGCTGCCCCCCGAGGGGGCGCTGCGCCTGCGGACTGGCAGAGCCAGATCCGCGGCCCCTGCTGGTCTCTATGTGGTTATCTGGATGTCCGCGTTGGCGCCAGCACCGAGGCAATCGCCACCACCATCAGCACCACGGCGGCCCAGTCCTGCCAGTGCAGGACCTCGCCCAGGCCCAGCGCGCCCGCGAACACGCCGAGGATGGGAATCATCATCACGCTCAGGGTGGAGGCGATAGGCGGCAGGCTGCGCGCCAGGAAAAACCAGGCCGCATGCGCGAAGCCGAAAATGACCACGGCGTTGTAAAGAATCGAGGCCCAGCTCACAGCCGAAGGCGCCTTCCATTGCGGCATCTCGAAGGTCGCGCTCAGCCCGGTCATCACCACCGCCGTCATCACCGTCATCCAGAAGGAGATCGTCAGGGTGGCCACCGGCATGGTGGTGTTGCGCAGCTTCTGCGTGCCGACGGCCCAGGTGGCCGCGGCCGCCAGCGCGCAGAGCACGCCAATGGGCCGGCCCGACAGGTTGGTCAACTCGTGCCACAGCAGCAGCGACACGCCCAGCGCGGCCGCGGCCACACCCAGCCAGCTGCGGCGCTGGAGCTGGTTGCCGAAGAACCAGGCGCCGAACAGCGCTGAAAAAATCGGCATGGTGTAGCCCAGAATGGCGGCGCGCCCGCTGCTGAGGTTTTTGACCGCCAGAATGATCAGCCCGTGCCAGACAAACATGTTGGAAAACGCCAGCCAGAACAGTTCGCGGTATTTTTCGCGCGGCACAAAAAACGGCACCTTCATCAGCAGCATCGCCGCGCCCAGCACCGGAATGCCCAGCCAGATCGACAGGGCGCGAAAGGTCAGGGGCGGAAAGTCGGCGACGCCGACTTTCATGATGGGCCAGTTGATGCCCCAGGCCAGTGTGAGCAGGACGAGGAGTATGAGCTGGCGGCGTGAGAGTTGCATGGGCGGCTGGGGCGGAAGGTGATGGGTGGCGCTATTGTCCGGGCGGCGAGGAAATCCTGCTGCGAACGCGCGTGACGAGTCTGGCTTTAGTCAAGCAGGGGCCGCGGGACTGGCTTCGCCAGACCGCAGGCGCAGCGCCCCCTCGGGGGGCAGAGAGTCACACGCAGTGGGCGAACGTGGGGGCTTAAAATGCTTCATGACCTTTCTCGAGATGCTGGGCGCGGCTGAGCGCCAGAACCAATCGATGCTGTGTGTGGGCCTGGACCCGGAGCCTACGAAGTTCCCGGGCAAGCTCAAGGGCGACTCCAACAAGATCTACGACTTCTGCGCGGCCATCGTGGACGCCACGGCCGATCTGGCCATCGCCTTCAAGCCGCAGATCGCCTACTTCGCCGCGCACCGCGCCGAAGGCCAGCTCGAACGCCTGATGGAACACATGCGCCGCGTGGCGCCGCAGGTGCCCATCATCCTGGACGCCAAACGCGGCGACATCGGCAGCACCGCCGAGCAGTACGCGGTCGAGGCCTTCGAGCGTTACGGCGCCGACGCAGTAACGCTGTCGCCCTTCATGGGGTTTGACTCGGTCGCGCCCTATCTCAAACACGCTGGCAAGGGCGCGTTTTTGCTGTGCCGCACCTCCAACCCCGGCGGCGACGACCTGCAGAACCAGCGCCTGGCCTCCATCGAAGGGCAGCCACTGCTCTACGAACACGTGGCGCGCCTGGCGCAGGGCCCGTGGAACCTCAACGGCCAGCTGGGCCTGGTGGTGGGCGCGACTTACCCGGCGGAGATCGAACGTGTGCGCGCCGTGGCACCGACCTTGCCGCTGCTGATTCCCGGCGTCGGTGCGCAGGGCGGCGACGCGGTGGCCACCGTGAAAGCCGGTTGGCGGCCGGGCGCGCCCATCATCGTGAACTCCTCCCGCGCCATCATTTACGCCTCGTCGGGTGACGACTTTGCCGAAGCGGCACGGCGCGAAGCCATCAAAACGCGCGATGTGCTGCAGGCGGCGCGAAACTGAGCTTTTTGTAGCAAGCCACCACCTGCGGGTCAGCGATGCAACTCAAATGGCTGGAAGACTTCGTGGCGCTGGCGCAAACCCGCAGCTTCAGCCGCGCGGCCGAGTTGCGCCACGTCACACACCCGGCCTTCGGGCGCCGCATCAAGGCGCTGGAGGCCTGGGCCGGCACGACGCTGATCGAGCGCGAGAAAACCCCGCTGACGCTTACCGCTGCCGGCACCAGCCTGCTGGACAATGCGCAGCAGATGGTAGGCAACCTGAAGTCCGCGCACGACGAGCTGCTCAACGCCGCCGGCCGCTACGAGAACACGGTCTCCCTCGCCACCGGGCGCACGCTGGCACGCACCCTGGCGGCCGAGCTGCTGCTGCGGTTCAAGCCGCTGCTGGTCCAGGGCGAGCTGCGCATCCTGACCCGATCCCTGACTGACACCGCGCAGATGCTGGAGCGCGGCGAGGTCGATTTCATGCTGATTTACCATCACCCGCTGCTGGCCGTCCGCCTCAGTGCCCGCCAGTACGCGCACCTGACGCTGGCCCGGGACCGGCTGGTGCCGGTCACGCGGGCCAATGCCCAGGGGCGCGGGCAGCACCGCTTCGGCGCAAAGGCCGGCACGCCCTACCTGGCCTATGCCGGCACCCTGGCGCTGGGCCGCCTGGTGCAGGACCATCTGTCCAACAACCCGCGTGCCCCGCGCCTGCAGCGGGTGATCGAGTGCGACTCGGCCGACGCCGTGTGCGAATACGCCCTCAGGGGCCTGGGGGTGGCCTGGCTGCCTTGGTCCATGGTGTCGGCTGCCTGCAAGGCGGGCCAGCTGGTGGTGCTGGGCGACGCCCACCTGGAGGTCGGCTTCGAGGTGCGGGCTTACCGCGCCAAGCACCACCTCAATGCGCTGGCCGAACGTTTGTGGCAGGTGATGGCGCAGCGCTGACCTGTTGCCAAAACGGCCATGAATGGTGCCAAAGCGGCACCAACCTGAAAGCCGCCTTCGTGACAATGAAGGGATCTATATCCTTTCAGGAGTCACGATGTCAGCCCATGGTTTTACCCACGCCACCCGTTGGCTGGCCTTGTCTGTCCTGGGCGCCATGGCGATGCTGCCAGCCCTGCCGGTCGCCGCGCAGCCTGAGGCCTACCCCGGCAAGCCCATCACCATCGTGGTGGCCTATCCGCCCGGCGGCAGCACCGACCTCACCGGTCGCACCCTGGCTGCCGAGATGTCGAAAAAACTCGGCGTGCCGGTGGTGATCGAGAACATCGGCGGCGCGGCGGGCGCGATCGGCGCGCAAAAAGTGGTCCATGCCGCGCCCGACGGCTACACGCTGCTGGTCGGCGCCAACAATGAAATCGCCATCAACCGGCTGGTGTCCGCGTCGGTCAAATACGACATCAAGGACTTCACGCCGCTCGGCCTGATTGCCTCGCAGCCGCTGGTGCTGGTGGCCTCGCAGAAGTCCGGTGTCAAGTCGATCGATCAGTTTCTGAGCGTGGTCAAGCAAAACCCCGGCAAGTTCAGCTATGGCTCGTCGGGCGTGGGCAGCTCCCTGCACCTGGCCGGTGAAATGGTCAAGGAACAGGCCGGCCTGTTCATGACCCACATCCCTTACCGTGGCGTGGCGCCACTGACCAATGATTTGCTGGGCAACAACATCGACTTCGGCGTCTATGTGCTGTCCAGCGCGCTGCCGCACATTCGCAGCGGCAAGCTGGTGCCCCTGGGCACGACCGAGCGACAGCGCTCGGCCGTGACGCCCGACATTCCCGCGCTGGCCGAGAACGCCAGGCTCAAGGGCATGGACATCGGCACCTGGTATGTGCTGATGGGGCCGGCCCATATGCCCGCGCCGGTGGTGGCCAGGCTCAAGAAAGCCCTGAACGACTCGCTGCAATCGCCCGAGTTGCGCAAGAAGCTCGAAGACGCGAGTTCGACCATCGCCCCGCTCAACGTGGACATGCCCCGTTTCCTGAATGCCGAGGTCGCGAAGTACAAAAAGATCGTCGACTACGCCAGGATCACCGAATGACCCTCTCCTTCCTGACTGTTGAAAGAAAAACCATGCCGTTCCTGCCTCTTTCGCGCCGTGCCGCCTTCTGCGCTGCCCTGGCTATGCTGACCTGCGCCAGCGTGGGCGCCCAGCCCGACAGCTATCCCAGCAAACCCATCACCATCGTGGTGGCTTACCCGCCCGGCGGCAGCACCGACCTCAATGGGCGCACCTTGGGTGCCGAGCTGTCGCGCAAGCTGGGCGTGCCGGTGATCATCGACAACGTGGGCGGTGCCGGTGGCGCGATCGGCGCGCAGAAGGTGGCCAACGCCGCACCGGACGGCTACACGCTGCTGGTCGGCGCCAGCAATGAAATCGCGATCACCCGGCTGGTGTCGAGCGCCGTCAAATACGACGTCAAGGACTTCACGCCGATCGGCCTGATTGCAACCCAGCCCATGGTGCTGGTGGCCTCGCAGAAGTCAGGCGTCAAGACGGTGGACCAGTTCATGAGCCTGGTCCGGCAAAACCCCGGCAAGTACAGTTTTGGCAGTTCAGGCGTGGGCACCGCCCTGCATCTGGCGGGCGAGATGGTGAAAGACCAGGGCGGCCTGTTCATGACCCACATTCCCTACCGCGGCGTGGCGCCGTTGGCCAACGATCTGCTGGGCAACAACATTGACTTCGGCGTGTTCGTGCTGTCCAGCGGTTTGCCGCACATTCGCAGCGGCAAGGTGGTCGCGCTCGGCACCACCGAAGCCAGGCGTTCACCGATGACCGCCGACATCCCGGCCCTGGCCGAGACGCCCAGGCTCAAGGGCATCGACATCAACATCTGGTTTGCGCTGATGGGACCGGCCCGCCTGCCCGAGCCGGTGGTGGCCAAGCTCAAAAAAGCCCTGAACGATTCCTTGCAGACGGCCGAGTTGCGCAAGAAGCTCGAAGATTCGGGCTCGACGGTTTCGCCCCTCAATGTGGACATGCCCAGGTTCCTGAGTCAGGAAACCGCCAAATACAAACGCATTGTTGAATTCGCGAACATCAAAGAATGAACACCCCCTTGCCATTTGATTTGCCAAAGCCCGACCTCGCCGCCTGGCGCACGGGCAACATCGGCACCGAAGGGGTCTGGCAGTTTGATTCGGGCCAGCCTGGCCGGCAGGTGCTGATCACCGCACTGATCCACGGCAACGAGCTGTGCGGCGCCTGGGCGCTCAAGGGCCTGCTGGGGGCCGGTGTGCGGCCGCAACAGGGGCGCCTGACGCTGGCGTTCTGCAACCTGGCCGCGTTCGACCGGTTCGATGCGGCCAACCACGATGCTTCGCGCTTCGTGGACGAGGACCTCAACCGCCAATGGTCGCCCGAGCGCATGCAGGCCGGCGGCACGCAGGAGCGTCGGCGTGCGGCGGCCTTGCTGCCTTTTGTCGCGCAAGCCGACTGGCTGCTCGACCTGCACAGCATGCACGAACCCGCTGCGCCGCTGCTGCTGACCGGCATGCAGGCGCGCAACCTGGCGCTGGCACGCGAACTGCGTAGCCCCGAACACGTGGTGGTGGATCCCGGACACAAGGACGGTGTGCGCATGCGCGACTACGGCCGCTTTGGCGAGCCGGGTGCCGACGGCAGCGACAACGGCACCCGCTCCCTGCTGGTCGAATGCGGCTTTCATGGCCACCTCGAAAGCCGCGTCGTGGCGCAGGACGTTTGCGTGCGGTTTCTGCAGGCTGCCGGCACGCTGGACGCGCCGGCCCTGGAGCGGCTGCTGCCGGGCTGGCGCCAAGCTGACGCGCAGCAGCAGTGGGCCCTCGATGTGACGGGCCCGGTGGTAGCCAGCAGCGAGAAGTTCCGCTTTGTCCTGCCCTACCGGGGACTGGAAGTCATTGCACATGCCGGCACGGTGATCGGCTGGAATGACGCCGAGCCGGTAACGACGCCCTATGACGACTGTGTGCTGGTGATGCCATCGACCCGGCAGGCCAAGGCCGGCGTGACCGTGGTGCGTTTTGCGCGCCGCCGCAAGCTCTGACCCGGCTTCGCAACAGACGCGGCCCGGTCAGTCCGCTTTGGCGGCCATCCAGCGGTTGCCAGACAACACGCAGATCAGGGCGGCGGCGACCAGCGTGATGCCAGCCCACTGCCAGGGCGTGATGGCCTCACCGAGCACCAGCATGCCGGTGGTCAGGCCCACCACCGGCACGCCCAGGCTGAAGGGCGCGACACGGTTGGCGGGGTGGCGTTTGAGCAGACCGGTCCACAGGCTGTAGCCCAGGATGGTCGCGACCCAGCCGAGGTAGGCCACGGCCAGCCAGCTGGAGGCGCGTGCCTGGGTCCACTGCCAGCGCGTCGCCTCGGGGTCGAACGCCAGGGACAGCAGCGTGAAGGGCAGGATGGCGAAGATGCTGCTCCAGACCACAAAGGCCATCGGCGAGTAGGCCACCCCGCCTTGCTGCACGTGGCGCGCCACGATGTTGGACATGGCCCACATGGCGGCGGCGCCCAGCGTGAGTACAAAACCCGCCAGTGTGGTGGCGGCGACAGCGCCTCCGGCGGCCGGCGCCAGGTAATTCAGGGCAAAGCAGGCCAGACCCAGGGCCGCGAGCACCATGCCGGCCTGCAGCGGCCGGCTGGCGCGTTCGTGCAGCAGCACAAAGCCGAACAGCGCGGTGAAAAACACCTGGGTTTGCAGCAGCACCGACGCCAGCGCCGCCGTCATGCCGACTTTCAGCGCGACGAACAGAATGCCAAACTGCCCGACACCCTGGAACAGGCCGTAAAAAGCCAGCCACTTCCACGGCATGTTGGGCGGCCGCACAAACAGCACCAGCGGCAGAACGGCAAAGACATAACGCGCAGCGCCCAGCTGAAAGGGCGTGAAGTCGCGCAGCGCGAATTTCATGACCACAAAATTGACACCCCAGACCACGACCACCACGAGGGCGGCCACCAGATCGCGGCCCGTCAGGACAGTGGGCCGCATCAAACGCCCGGCAGCGCGGCGCGTGCGGCGTTCAGGTGGGTCCTGACGTGCTGCGCCAGGGCGATGTCACCCGGTGTTTCCGGCAGCCAGGCCTCGACCGGAATGGTTTTTCCGTTCGGGTCCACCGCGACAAACACCACCACACATTCGGTGATGACTTCCATCTCGCCGGTTTTCATGTCGCCGGCGCGCACCTCGACCGCGATGTTCATGCTGGTGCTGCCGGTGTAGGCCAGCCGTGCCTGCACTTCCACCAGGTCGCCGATCATGATGGGGCGCTGGAAGCGGATGCTGCCGACCGAGACCGTGACGCAGTAACGCCTGGCCCAGCGCGTGGCGCAGGCATAACCGGCTTCGTCAATCCACTTCATGACGGTGCCGCCGTGGACCTTGCCGCCGAAGTTGATGGTGCTCGGTTCGGCCAGAAAACGCAGGGTGATCGACGACATTCGGCTCCTTGTGAAATGCTACGAAAATAATAGCTGCTCGCGCCCGTCCATCCTGGGCTGCAGCCAGTTTCTTTATAAAAGTCGCTTCAGGTAACGCCCGGTGTGGCTGGCCGGGTTGGCGGCGATGTCCTCGGGCGTGCCCACGCCCACCACGGTGCCGCCACCGGCCCCGCCTTCGGGACCCATGTCGATCAGCCAGTCGGCGGTCTTGATGACGTCGAGGTTGTGTTCGATCACCACGATGGTGTTGCCCGCGTCGCGCAGCTGGTGCAGCACCTTGAGCAGCAGGGCGATGTCGGCAAAATGCAGGCCGGTGGTCGGTTCGTCGAGGATGTACAGCGTGCGGCCGGTGTCGCGTTTGGACAGTTCGAGCGCCAGCTTGACGCGCTGCGCCTCGCCGCCCGACAGCGTGGTCGCCGCCTGGCCCAGCTTGATGTAAGAGAGGCCGACATCGAGCAGGGTGTGCAGCTTGCGTGCAATCACCGGCACGGCCTTGAAGAACTCGGCGGCGTCTTCCACCGTCAGGTCCAGGATCTGCGCGATGTTCTTGCCCTTGTACTGGACTTCCAGCGTCTCGCGGTTGTAGCGCATGCCCTTGCAGACATCGCAGGGCACGTAGACGTCGGGCAGAAAGTGCATCTCGACCTTGACCACGCCGTCGCCCTGGCAGGCCTCGCAACGCCCGCCGGCCACGTTGAAGGAAAAGCGCCCCGCGCCGTAGCCGCGTTCGCGCGCGGTGTTCATCTCGGCCATCAGCTCGCGGATCGGCGTGAAGAGACCCGTGTAGGTGGCCGGGTTGCTGCGCGGCGTGCGGCCGATGGGCGACTGGTCCACATTGATGACCTTGTCGAAATGCTCGATGCCTTCCATCGCTTCATGCGGGGCCGGCTCCTCGTGCGCGCGGTACAGCGTGCGCGCCACGGCGGCGTACAGCGTGTCGTTGACCAGCGTCGACTTGCCCGAGCCCGACACGCCGGTCACGCAGGTCAGCAGGCCGACCGGGAAATCGACGCTGACGTTCTTCAGGTTGTGGCCGCTGGCATTGATGACCTTGATGGCCTGCAGGTCGCCCTGGGTCAGCAGGTGTTCGGCTTCGCGCGCGGCACGTTTGACACCGGCGGCGCTGGGCGCAAACTTCGAAGGTTTTTTCGGGTCGCGCCAGGGCGCTTTTTCCACCGTCGGCAGCCAGGGTGTGCGGCGCGCCGGCACGGCGATCTTGAGCACGTGCGACAGGTATTTGCCGGTCAACGAATCGGGGTTGGCCAGCACCTCCTCGTAAGTGCCCTGGGCCATCACGCGCCCGCCGTGGATGCCGGCGCCCGGCCCCATGTCGATCACATGGTCGGCCGCGCGGATCATGTCCTCGTCGTGTTCGACCACCAGCACGCTGTTGCCGATGTCGCGCAGATGTTTGAGCGTGCCGATCAGGCGGTCGTTGTCGCGCTGGTGCAGGCCGATGCTGGGCTCGTCGAGCACATACATCACGCCGGTCAGGCCGGAGCCGATCTGCGACGCCAGCCGGATGCGCTGCGACTCGCCGCCCGAGAGCGTCTCGGCGCTGCGATCCAGGCTCAGGTAGTTCAGGCCCACGTCGTTGAGGAACTTCAGGCGCAGGCCGATCTCGCGCACCACCTTGCCGGCGATCTCGGCCTTGGCGCCTTCCATGCTCAGCGTGTTGAAGTAGTCGAAGCTCTCGCGCAGGGTGATGTTGCTGATTTCGTAAATCGCCTTGCGATCGGCTGCGCCCACCAGGTACACATGACGCGCCTCGCGGCGCAGGCGTGTGCCTTCGCAGTCGGGGCAGGGCTGCAGACTGCGGTAACGCGCGAGTTCCTCGCGCACGGCCGCCGAGTCGGTCTCGCGGTAGCGCCGTTCGAAGTTGGTGATCACGCCTTCAAACGGGTGTTTTTTGCTGACCTTGCGGCCGGCCGACTGGCCGGACTCCATCACGTAACTGAACTTGATGTCTTCCTCGCCCGAGCCGTGCAACACCACTTGCCGGACCGCCTCGGGCAGCTTTTCAAAGGCGGTGTCGATGTCGAAGCTGTAATGTTTGGCCAGGCTCTCCAACATGGCGAAGTAATAGGCGTTGCGCCTGTCCCAGCCCTTGACGGCGCCGCTGGCCAGGCTCAGCGACGGGAAGGCCACCACACGCGCCGGGTCGAAAAATTCCATGTGGCCCAGGCCATCGCAGCTCGGGCAGGCGCCCACCGGGGAGTTGAAGGAAAACAGGCGCGGCTCCATCTCGCTGAGCGAGTAGCTGCAGACCGGGCAGGAAAACTTGGCGCTGAACAAATGCTCCTGGCCGGAATCCATTTCCATCGCGATCGCCTTGCCATCGGCCAGGCGCAGCGCGGCTTCAAAACTTTCAGCCAGACGTTGCTGCATGTCGGGCCGCACCTTGAGGCGGTCGATCACCACATCAATGTTGTGTTTCTCGGCCTTCTTGAGCTTGGGCAACTCGTCGAATTCATAAGCCGTGCCATCGACGCGAAAACGCACATAACCCTGGGCCTGCATCTCGGCGAACACGTCGACGAACTCGCCCTTGCGTTCACGCGCCACCGGCGCCAGGATCATCAGTTTGGTGTCTTCGGGCAGCGCCAGCACGTGGTCCACCATCTCGCTGACACTTTGCGCCAGCAGCGGCAGGTCGTGGTCGGGGCAAAAGGGTGTGCCGGCGCGCGCAAACAGCAGGCGCAGGTAGTCGTGGATTTCGGTCACCGTGCCCACGGTGGAGCGCGGGTTGTGCGAGGTGGCCTTCTGCTCGATGGAAATCGCCGGCGACAGGCCCTCGATCATGTCCACATCGGGCTTGTCCATCAGCTGCAGGAACTGCCGCGCGTAAGTGCTCAGGCTTTCGACATAACGGCGCTGGCCCTCGGCGTACAAGGTGTCAAAAGCCAGCGATGACTTGCCCGAGCCGCTCAGCCCGGTGATCACCACCAGCTGGTTGCGCGGAATATCGAGGTCGATGTTCTTGAGGTTGTGCGTGCGCGCGCCGCGGATGCTGATGCGTTGCGCCGCGAGGGCCTGGGCCAGGTAGCGACTGGTATCGGGCTCGGTTGCCACACGGCCTTCAGCGGCTGCGGGAGCGAGGTATTGGCCGTCGGTGGAAGAGTTCACTGTGTAGGGGCGCCGCAAAACCCTCCATCATAGACCGATGCGCATTTTTAAGTGTTTGGTAGCTCCTTAAGCAAAACACCGGGTTAATGGCAGCGCAATTGTTGGTGCGAAACGTGTCCCCCGGCGCCAAAATATATTTTGCACAGCTAGTTAGTTTGGCTCTAAAAAGACGTCCAGACGTCTAAAATGAAACCATCAAACAGGAGTCAAAAAATTGCGTAGACGACCAGGCGAGGTACGAGATGCCATCGTTCAAGTTCTTGAGGGGCGAAGCCACGGCGCTAGCGTTCAGGAGATCACAAAAGAGGTGATTGGTTTGATTGGGGCGGTTCCTTCCTCGTCCGTGAGGTCGTACCTGCAACTTAATACGCCAACTTTGTTTGCCCGTATGGAGCGGGCGCAATACTCCTTGAGTGGATTCCAAGTCGAGCCGGAACCAAGTTTGCCGCCGCGTCTTGAAGCGGAAAGTTTTCAATACGGTCAGGCCTCACTGATCCTGGAGGACTGCACAGCTTGGTTGGACCGTCAGCCAGCCAATTCGGTTCATGCGGTTGTGACCGATCCCCCTTATGGGTTGGTGGAGTACTCCAGCATTGAACAAAGCAAGTTGCGCTCCGGCAAGGGAGGGGTCTGGCGTGTCCCCCCGAGTTTTGACGGCTCAAAACGAGCTCCCTTGCCTCGCTTCACTGTTCTCACGCCGACTGACCTTGAAGCGTTAGAGCGGTTTTTCCTGGCATGGGGCCGGAGTTTGATGCGTGTGCTTGTCCCGGGTTCAAATGTTGTTGTTGCCAGCAATCCGCTGCTTTCTTACTTGGTTTCCGGCGCGCTCGCCCGGGCGGGGCTTGAGCGCAGAGGCGAATTGGTGCGTTTGGTGATGACGATGAGGGGCGGTGATCGACCCAAGGCTGCTCATGTGGAGTTTGACGGTGTGAGCGTGATGCCTCGTTCCATGTGGGAGCCTTGGCTTCTGTTTCGCAAACCGCTTGAAGGGCGTGTTCAGGACAATCTCCGCAAGTGGGGGACAGGTGGATTCCGGCGAGTTTCGGCGGACAAACCCTTTGGCGATGTGATTGAGTCTGCTCCGACGCGATCTTCGGAGCGGAAATATGCGAATCATCCCAGTCTCAAACCGCAGGCCTTCTTGCGCAAAGTAGTCCGTGGCGTATTGCCTTTGGGACAGGGAATTGTCCTTGACCCTTTTGCTGGCTCTGCCTCAACTCTGGCCGCGTCTGAGGCGGTTGGCTACCAAAGCATTGGTGTCGAGAAAGATAAAACGTATTTCGAGTTGGCCAAGGAAGCACTGCCTAAACTCGCGAGCCTGCATGTAGAGTAATCAGAGGCGATACAACCAGTTGGTTCTAAGCTTTGCGATCCCTTTGGCGTGCAATGTGGCGGTGCGCGTACCAAGCTCGCCGCGAGCATTTTTTCGAAAGTCCTCGACCCTTACTTCCCCGAGATAAATCTCCGTGAAACTCATGGGCCGCCGAGTAGTCGCTGGCTCTGAAGTGTTGTCGACGGTATAGACGAATACGCACATCCACTGGTTGCGGGCGCCATGGGTGTCAACGGCACCGCCGGTTTTGCGTGTGGTTTTGATCTCTACGCCAAATTCGCCAGCCTTGGCAGCATTGAGCGGGTACATGCCCTTGACCACCAAATCAGGATGTCCATTGAAATAGCTATTGACTGCCAAGGTCCTGGAGTGCTTGGCGAGGCTGGCCGTCAGCATGTCAGATAGAACGCCAGACATGATGGCGGGACGAAGCATGTCGTCCAAGCGATCCAAGCCCTTGGCAACAAGGCTCGTGTTTACGTCATAGAAAAAGTCGTATATATCCTGCGTGGCAAGCAGAAAATCTTGTATCCGAAGTTCGAAAGGCAGTACTGCAGCAGTATTTACTTTGGCTGGATCCAGGCTGTTGCGCGTGACGGGCATGAGGATTTTTTGAGGAATGGCTATTGCTCGGATTCTGACACGCTGCTACAGCCTGTAGATAGAGGGCGAGTTTTTGTGTAGTCGGCCCAATCTTTGCTTACGGCAAGGCAAAAGGGGCGCCGTCCAATTCAAAGACAATAGGCCCTGTCTTTCGCGAGTGACCCCGCCAGCCCTTTTTTGTTTTTCAAATTTTCCAGCCCTTCTCTGTGTCTTCAACCCGCCCCGACCTGCCTTCCTACCCCATGACCGCGACCGAGCGGCGCGCCAGCGCGTCGTTGGCCGCCATTTTTGCGCTGCGCATGCTCGGGCTTTTCCTGGTGCTGCCCGTGTTTGCGCTGGAGGCGGCGCGTTACCCGGGTGGCGACGACCCGGCGCGTGTCGGTCTGGCCATGGGCATTTACGGCCTGACCCAGGGTCTTCTGCAGATTCCCTTTGGCATGGCCTCGGACTGGCTGGGCCGCAAGAAAGTCATTGTGTTCGGCCTGCTGGTGTTTGCGCTGGGCAGTTTTGTCGCCACCTGGGCGCCCGACCTGACCTGGCTGATCATTGGCCGTTCGCTGCAGGGTGCCGGCGCCATCTCGGCCGCCGTGACCGCGCTGCTGGCCGACACCACGCGTGACGAGGTGCGCACCAAGGCCATGGCGCTGGTGGGCGCCAGCATCGCCCTGATGTTTGCGCTGTCGCTGGTACTGGCGCCGCTGCTGGCCGCACACATTGGCCTGGGCGGACTGTTTGCCTTCACCGGTTCGCTGGCGCTGGCTGGCATCGCGGTGGTGATCTGGTGGGTGCCGCCCGAGCCGGCGCAACACGTGAACCGGCCGCGCGGCAGCCTCGCCGAGGTGCTGAAACACCCGGCCTTGCTGCGGCTCGATGTCGGCGTGTTTGTGCTGCACGCCGTGCAGCTGGCCATGTGGGTGGCCATTCCCGCGTTGCTGGTGCAAGCCGGGCTGGACAAGGACCACCACTGGCAGGTCTACCTGCCGGCGGTGCTGGCCTCCTTCCTGGTGATGGGCTTGACGCTGTTCCCCCTGGAAAAACGCGGTTACCTGCGCGCCGTGTTCCTGGCCGCGGTGAGCCTGATCACGCTGGTGCAGTTCGGACTGATGGGCGCGGCGATGCAGGGCAGTCCCAGCCTGGCGGGGCTGGGCGCCTTGCTGTTCCTGTTTTTCTGCGGCTTCAATGTGCTTGAAGCCTCCCAGCCCAGCCTGGCGTCGCGGGTGGCCCCGGCCCATTCCCGCGGCGCGGCGCTGGGGGTCTACAACACGCTGCAGTCACTCGGGTTTTTTGCCGGCGGTGCCCTGGGCGGCTGGCTGGCCAAAACCGCGGGGGCGCAGGCCCTGTTTGCGGCCTGCGGCGGGCTCATGCTGCTGTGGCTGCTGGTGGCCTGGCCGATGAAGGCACCAGGACGGCATGCCGGCGCGCCGGTTTCCGGGCCGGCCGGCTCCGAAGCGGCTGGTGCGGTGGCGGCCCAGCCAGTTAAACTGTGAAAAATTAGGAGAACACGCCATGGCATCCGTCAACAAAGTCATCCTCGTCGGCAACCTCGGCCGCGACCCCGAAGTGCGTTACCTGCCCAGCGGCGACGCCGTGGCCAACATCGCCCTGGCCACCAGCAGCAAGTACAAGAACAAGGCCGGTGAAATGGTCGAGGAGACCGAATGGCACCGCATCAGCTTTTTCGGCCGCCAGGCTGAAATCGTCGGCGAATACCTGAAAAAGGGCCGCTCGGTCTATATCGAGGGCCGCCTGAAAACGCGCAAGTACACCGACAAGGACGGCGTTGAAAAATACGCCACCGACATCATCGCCAGCGAAATGCAGATGCTCGGCAGCCGCGAAGGCATGGGTTCACCCGGCGGTGAGGGTGACGGCGATGGCGGCGAACGCCAGTATTCCCGTCCGCCGGCGGCCGCGCCGCGTGCACCGGCGCCGGCCCCCCGTGCGCCGTCGCCTGCACCGACCAAGGCCGCCAGCGGCTTTGACGACATGGACGACGACATTCCATTTTGACCCGCTTTTCCGGCTGAACCGTTCACGCAACGGTTTTTGTCAACCGGCACCCTGCGCCCCTGTAGGTGCCGGCCCCGTTTTCAGGCAAGGGCCGTTTCGGCAGGGCTTTGTTGGCTAGGATGAAAACCTGCCAACCGAAAGTGCCGAGATGAGCCCCCACCCCGACCCGAAAAAAACAGGCCTGCGCCTGACCGCCTCGTGCAAGCCGCTGGGCGCAGCCTTGCTGGTGGCGGCTTGCCTGCTCGTGCCGGCGGCCCATGCGAACACCGATACCCTCAGCGATCTGCTTGATGGCTCCGGCAGTGCCGGGCTGGGCTTCATGGTGCGTGCCGAACAGTCACCCTACGTGGACGGGGGCGTGCGGTATGACCTGATGCCGCTGTACCTCTACGAAGGCGAGCGCCTGTTTCTTCATGCCAGCCGCGTCGGGGTGAAGGTCTTCAAGGACGAGGCGCAGCGGGTGGACCTGTTCATCGACCAGCGTTTCGAGGGCTTCAGCGACGACCGCTTGCCGGCCAGCCTGGCCGGCATGGCCGAGCGCGGCTCCGGCCTGGACGCCGGCGTGTCCTGGCGCTACCGCCAGCCCTGGGGAACAGTGCAGGCGGAGTTTGTGCAGGATGTGTCGGGCTTTTCCAGGGGCCGGGAAGTGCGGCTGGGCTACAGCCACGACTGGCGCTCGGGCCGGCTCACGCTGCGTCCCAGCCTGACGGTGGCCATGCGCGATGCCAGACTGAACAACTATTACTACGGCGTGCGCCCCGGCGAAGCCAGCGCGACGCGGCCGGCTTACGCAGCCGGCAGCGGCATCAACACCACGCTGGGGCTGTACGCCGCCTACGCACTGAGCGACGGCTGGCGCCTGCTGGGCGGCGTCTCGCGCACCGACCTGAGCGGCAAGGTGAAGGACAGCCCGATTGTCCGCAAGGGGCCGCAGACCGCCATGTATTTCGGCGCCGCCTACGATTTCGGCACCCACAAGCAGCACTGGGCCGAGGAAAGCTTGCCCACCCACGTCAAGGTGCTGTACGGCAAGTCCACGGCAGACGGCTGCCACCTGGCCAAGATCATCACGCTGACCTGCGCTTCGACGGCCAAGGTCAACTCGACACGCATCGCCGGGGTGCAGATCGGCAAGCCTTTCATCGAGCAGCTCAATGGCTGGCCGCTGGACATCGTCGGTTATGTCGGCCTGTTGCAGCACGATGACCGCGGCTTGGCCCCCAATGGGCTGCAGCTCGACGCCTTCATGAAGGCCTATTACTACGGCTTTCCGTGGAACGACCGGATCAAGACCCGGCTCGGTCTGGGCATCGGGTTGTCGCTCGCGCAGCGTGTGCCCTACACCGAGTCCAGCAGCCAGGCGGCGCGCGGGCGGCAAACCTCGCGGCTGCTCAGCTACCTGGACCCGAGCATCGACGTCAGCGTGGGCGACCTGGTGGGTTCACGTGCGCTGAAGAACACCTATCTCGGTTTCGGCGTGTCGCACCGTTCCGGGATCTTTGGCGCCTCGCGCCTGCTGGGCAACGTCAACGGTGGCTCCAACTACATCTACACCTACCTCGAAACCGTGCTGTAGGCAGGCGCTATCAAATCGACAGCTGCTTAGACACGTCTGGCGTTGGGTAAAGGCCGATTTGCCTTAAAAAAACCGGGAAAACGCGGATCCGGCCTAAAAGCGCCAGTTTCCCTGCAACCACAGGCGCGGTGACTTGTCCCGGTCCGACGTGGGCGCGGCGCTGCCGCCGCGCCAGGCCAGCGTGGCGCTCACGCTGAAGGCGTCCAGCGATGCCGCAAGTCCGATGCCGTAGCCCGAGAGGCGGCGTTTGTTGTTGCCGGCAATGTAAGGCCTGCGGTTGATGTCCACACCCCCGGCGTCATAAAACACCGAACCCTGCCAGCCAGGCGCCAGGGCCTGACGCAATTCCAGGCTGGCCAGCCAGCCCTGGTCGCCAGCCGCCTCGCCCTGCGGGTAGGCGCGGATGCCGTACACGCCGCCCAACACGAACTTCTCCGAGGAGTCGAGGTTCTTGCTGGCGCGCTGCGCACTCACCGAGCCATACAGGCTCAGGCTGGGCGCCAGGCGCTGCTCGCGCGCCAGGCTGGCCGTCCATTTGGCGTAGTGGCCGGCGGTGCGCGTCGACGTCTGGTCAAGCGCCAGAAAGGCCGGGTTGTCAATCGACAGGTCGCCCAAGGTCGGGCTAAAGCGCCAGGTGGTCAGCCCGCCGCCGCCCAGGCCGTCCAGCAGCTCGCCCGACAGGTCCAGCACCAACGCGGTTGCACTCTTGCGCACTGACGAGCCGATGACATCGATGTCGTCGCGGATCCAGCGTTTTTCCAGGTTGCTGCCCAGGCGCACGCTGGCATCGGTGGCCAGCAGCAGCGGGTAACTGCCGTAAACCCCGGCGGTGTTGGCTGTGCCGTGGGCCTGCAGCGCCGCAAATTCCCGTGCCAGCTCGTAACGCGATGCGCTCGCCGACACCCCCAGCCGCAAACCATCGTTGCCCACCGCGGCATCCCAGGCCGCGCGGCCGAACAGCAGGCCTTCGTTGCTGGTGGTGCCGCGCAGGCTGAAGCGGTCAGCCAGGCCCAGGGGGTTGTTCAGCGCCAGCTGACCTGACAGCCGGGTGGCGCCCGTATACCTGTTGCCGAAGTTGTCCAGGCTCACGCTGCCTTCCATGGCCTTTCCGGGCGCCACCGTCACCAGCAGGTCCGAGCTGCCGAGGATGTCGCCGGGCCGGAGCTGGCCGTCCACCTTGCCCACCCCGGGGAGTTGGCCCAGCAGCAGCAGGGCACGGTTGGTGATGACTGTGCGCACCGGTTGGCCCGAGGGCAGGGCGTCCACGATGGGTTGCATCTGCCCGGAAGGCAGGCCGGATTGGTTGTCGAGGGTCTTTTTGCCCAGCGTACCTTCCACCACGCTGAGGGTCGCCACGCCGCCGCGGATGTCCTGCGCCGGCACAAAGGCGCGCGCCACGGCATAACCCCGTTCGCGGTAGTAGGCGCTGATACGCCGCGCGGCGGCTTCCAGGTCGGCCAGGCTGCGGTCGGGCCGCGGCAGGTCACTCACCACGGCGGCCAGCTGCTCGGCGGTGAAGGCCGTGCTGCCGGTCACGCGGACCTGGGTGATGGCAAACCGCGCGCTGCTGCTGGGGGTCCCTGCAGGCTGTTCCTCCACGCGCAGCGCGGGTGTTGCCGGCGGTGCGGGCAGCACCGGCCGGGGCTGGTTTTCGCGCAACATCTGTCCGGCGTCGGGTTGGGTCTGCGCCGCGGCGGGCGCGGCCGGGCCCCAGGCGCCGAGCACGCCCGCGATGGCCAGAGACAGAGAACAGTAACGATGAGTATGTGTGGGGCGTTTGGCAGGGTTGGAGGTCATGAGGTGTTTCATTCGTCGCGCTGGGTAGCTCCGGGCAGGCGGATGCCGGGACCACCGATGGTAAACAGCGGTGTCATGGTGCCGGGGGGGGCACCGCTGCCGCCAGCCGGAGCCTGGCGAGCGGTCTCCAGGGCCTGTACCAAGCGACGGCGATCATCGCCGGTAGCGCCTGCGTTTGCAGGCGCGGCTTGTTGGCCCTCCGTCGTTTGTCCGCTGTTGGTGGATGAGCTCAAGCTGGCAATGGCGGTGGTGAAGGGAGTGCTCCTGGCCAGCGTCGCCGCGAACCCTGTCGTGCTAGCGGGGCTGGACGTTGTGGACGCTACCGTCGCGCCTGCAGCCGCCGGTGCCGCCGTGATGTTGGCAGTGGCCGTCGCCGTGGTGTTTTGCAGCGCGTAGTTGCCCGCATCAGTGCCGCCCAGCGTGACCCCGCTGATGTTGACGGTCTTCGCAGTGCCCACCGCAGCGGTGGCGAAAGCAGCCATCTGGCTGAAGCTGACGGCATCGCCGCTGATGATGTCGGGCGAGCTGCCCGCCACGGTGGCGCTGGTGCTGCTGTCGAAAACCTTGTTTTCTGCCGTGTAGCCGGCAGCCAGCGACTTGGCCGTGATGTCTGCGGTCAGGCCGGCTGGCTGGCTCACGCTGTAATTGCCGGCAAGACCCGTACCATTTGAAAGCGTCAGGCCGGTGACGATGACCGCCTTGTTGTTGCCGACGTTTTTGTTGTTGAACTGCCCGCTCTGGCCGGAGAAACCCAGCGTCTCGCCCAGCACTGTGCCCGATAACGTGCCCCCGCTGAGGGTGGCAGCCGTCGTGCCATCGTAGGTTTTGGACGCCGCCGTCATGCCAGAGACCGTAACCACCTTCGGGGTGATGTTCCCTGTGACGCCGGTGGGCTGGGCCACGCTGTAGTTGCTCGCCAGGCCGGTGCCGTTGCCCAGCGCCAGGCCGGTGACAATGACGGCCTTGCCATTGCCCGCATCCTTGGTGTTGAACTGGCCCGACTGGCCGGAGAAGGCGAGTGTTTCGCCCAG
>NZ_JAQSDN010000065.1:29386-114400 GCF_029945925.1 Polaromonas sp.
TGCGCGAGGTGGCGCTCATGCCGGTGACTGTCACGGCCTTGGGCGTGATGTTGGCGCTGAGTCCTGTCGGCTGGGTCACGCTGTAATTGCCGGCCAGGCCTGTACCATTGCCCAGCGCCAAGCCGGTGACCGTGACAGCCTTGCCATTGCCCACATCCTTGGTGTTGAACTGGCCCGACTGGCCGGAGAAGGCGAGTGTTTCGCCCAGCACCGTGCCGCTGATGGCGCCGCCGGTGAGGGCGGTAGCGGTCGTGCCGTCGTAGGTGCGCGAGGTGGCGCTCATGCCGGTGACTGTCACGGCCTTGGGCGTGATGTTGGCAGTGAGGCCGGTGGGCTGGGCCACGCTGTAGTTGCTGGCCAGGCCCGTGCCGTCGGAAAGCGCCAGCCCGCTGACGGTAACGGCCTTGCCGTTGCCTGCGTCCTCGGTGTTGAACTGGCCGGACTGGCCGGAGAAGCCAAGGGTCTGACCCAGCACCATGCCCGAGAGCGTGCCGCCTGTAAGCGCGGCGGTGGTCGTGCCATCGTAGTCGCGCGAGGTCGCCGCCAGGCCGGTGAGGGTTACGGCCTTCGGGGTGATCACGGCATTGGCGCCGGTATAGGTTAGCGCGCCATAACCGGTCGGGCCGGCCAGCGTGCCTTGCGTGATGGCATAGATGCCGGCGTTGCTGCCGGCGGCGGTTGCCAGCGCGCCGGACAGCGCATCCTGCGTGAACACCGTGCCATAGGTCGCCGCATTGACCAGCCCGGTGGTGGTGTAGGTGGCGGTGCCGAAACCGGCGCCGTCGTAGGCCTTGCTTTGCGTATTGGCAGTGACGCCCACGGTGGGCTGCTGCGCAAACACATAACGGTTGCCGCTGGCGATCGTCGCCGGGGCATTGGCTGCGTGGGTGGCATTCCACACCGCGTTGTTGCCCGATACCAGGCCGCCGAAGGTGTTGCCTGCCGGCGCGTTCGAGTAGACCAGCCAGCGGCCGTTGCTCGCAGTCAGCGCATTGCTGCCGGCGTTGTTGACGAAGGTGTTGCCGGACAGCACGATGGCGTCGCCGGTGGCGGTGGAGGTGATGGTGCCGCCGGCATTAAGCGTCATCGCGTTGCCGGCCAGCAGGTTCAGCTTGCCGGCCACGCTGACGGCCGAGTTCACCGTGATGTCATTGCTGGCTTGTAGCGTCACGGTGGCGCCCACGCCCGCTGCATTGGCGAGCAGCGCCGGGTTCACATTGGCGGTACCGTTGCTGGCGTTGATGCCCGATGTGGCATTCGAAGGGTCGGACACGATCCAGACCCCACCCCGCTCGCCGTTCAGGCGGTTGCTCACAACCACGTAGTTGCTGTTGGCAAGAGCGACGGTCGTGCCGCTGCCCAGAAATGTGTCGCTCGCCGTGCCGACCAGAGAGTTGGTTGCCGACACAGCACCCTTCACACCAGTGGTGCCGTTGCCCCAAGTCACGGCGCCGGCATTCAGTAGCGCGCCGTTGCGCCAGTAAACGCTGTTCACCACGTAGTTGCCGTTGCTCAGTTCCGTGATGTTGCTACCCAGGCCGAGGTTGTCGCCTGCGGTGCTGCCGACCAGCGAATTACCTGCAGCCACGACACCGCTGACACCGGCGGTACCGCTGCCCCAGGTCACGGCGCCCGCATTGGCCACTGTGCCATTGTCCCAGTCCGCGCTGCGTACGACATAGTTGCCGTTGCTGAGCGCGGTGATGCCGGCGCCGCCGATCGCGTCACCGGTTTTGCTGCCGACCAGCGAGTTAGCGGCCGACACCGTCCCGCTGACGCCAGCGGTGCCGCTGCCCCATGTCACGGCACCGACATTGGTTTGCGCGCCGTCGCGCCAGTTGGCGGTGCGCACCAGATAGCTGCCATTGTTCAGCGTTGTGATGCCGTTGGTGCCACCCACGTTGTCGCCAGCGATGCTGCCAACCAGGGAATTGCTCGCCGAGACCACGCCGCTGATACCGGACGTGCCACTGCCCCAGGTGACGGCTCCCACATTCGTGGCGGCACCAATACGCCAGTTTGGACTCGCGACCAGATAGTTGCCGTTGCCCAGCTCAGTGATGGTTCCAAACCCCACAGAATCACCCGATGTGCCACCGATCAGGGAATTGAGCGAGGTCGCTAGCCCGGTGATGCCCGAGCTTCCATTGCCCCAGGTGACGGCCCCCACATTGGTGGTCGCCCCGTTGTCCCAGCTGGACGAACGCACAAGGTAATTGCCATTGCTCAGCGCGGTGATGCCAGAGCTCCCTACACTGTCGGCGGCGGTGCCGCCAACCAGCGAGTTGGCTGATGAGACGAGGCCTGCGACACCAGCGGTACCACTTCCCCAAGTAACCGCGCCACCGGCGGCAAGGCCGCCATTGCTCCAGTTGTAACTGTTGACAACGTAGTTGCCATTGCTCAGCGCTGTCACACCATTAATACCAACACGGTCATTGGTCGTGCCGCCGATCAGGGAGTTAGCCGCAGTGATGACACCACTCACGCCGGTAGTCCCGTTGCCCCAGGTCACAGCACCCGCATTGCTCGCTGCCCCGTTGTCCCACATGTCGCTATTGACGACGTAATTGCCGTTGTTCAAAGCGGTGACGCCCAGTCGGCTCACCGTGTCGGAGGCCATGCTGCCGACCAGCGAGTTCGCTGCCGAGACCACACCGGTGGTACCCGTGGCGCCGTCGCCCCATGTGACCGCCCCCGCATCGCTGATGGCGCCGTTATCCCAGTAGCCACTGCTGACGACGTAATTGCCATTGGTCAGTGCAGTGACGCCGATGTCACCCAGCAGGTCGTTTGCCGTGCTGCCGATCAGCGAGTTGGCCGAGGAAATGGTTCCCTTGACGCCCGCCGTGCCGCTGCCCCAGGTCACGGCGCCGACATTGGCAACCGCGCCGTTGTCCCAGCCGCCGCTGCGCACCACGTAGTTGCCATTGGTCAGTGCGGTAACACCATACATCCCGACATAGTCATTGGCGGTTGTTCCCACAAGCGAATTGGCGGCAGAGACCACGCCCTTCACCCCGGTGCTGCCGCTGCCCCAGGTCACGGCGCCTGCATTCACCAAGCTGGCGTTGTCCCAGTTCTCACTTCTGACGACATAGTTGTTATTGTTCAGCACGATGATGTCGCTGCCGCCCACAAAATCGTTCGACGTGCTGCCGACCAGTGAGTTGGCGGACGAGATCACACCGCTGACGCCGGCGGTGCCGCTGCCCCAGGTCACGGCGCCCGCATCGACCGCAGCGCCGTTGTCCCAATTCGCGCTGCGCACAAGATAGTTGCCGTTGTTCAGGAGGGTGATGCCATAGCTCCCTACTTGATCGTTCGTGGCGCTCCCGACCAGCGAGTTGGCCGATGAGACGGCACCACTGATCCCGGTGCTGCCGTTGCCCCAGGTCACGGCTCCCACATTGGTCGCAGCCCCATTGCGCCAGTTGGCTGTCTTGACGAGGTAATTGCCATTGCTCAGCGTGGTGACGCTGCCGATGCTGCCCACGCCTTCGTTAAGGGTAGAGCCGACCAGGGAGTTGCTCGCCGAGACCACACCGCTGACCCCGGTTGCCCCGTTGCCCCAGGTGAGTGCACCTGCATTGGTGGCAGCGCCGTTGCGCCAATTGGTGCTGCCGACAAGGTAGTTTCCGTTGCTCAGCTTGACGAACCGGCTGCTGCCAACGTTGTCATTGGTTGCGCTGCCGTACAGCGCGGAAATCAGCGCGCCGGTGGTGCTGTTGTAAAGATATGCCGCGCCGGCATCGGTTCCCCCGCTGTCGTCGCTGATGGAGGCAACCAGGATGTTCCCGTTGGCAAGTTGTGCGGCTGAAGTGCCATGGTTGTCCCCCGCGGTGGGGGTGGGGTCGGCCAGGTCGATGTAAAACGATGCAGGCGCGGCCGCATCAATCACGATATTGGTCGGGTCGTACAAAATCTGCCCGCCGGCGCCGACTTCGGTGGTGCCGCCTAGGTTCAGCGTGCCTTTGGATGAAACCTCAATAAACCCCCGCTCGCCGGCCTGGGCCTTCCCGAAGTAGCTGGTGGTGTCGTCCGACCAGACCACGATGCTGCCGTCTTTGCCATTGGCCTTCAGTGAGGTGGCTCCGCTGACCGTGACCGTGCGGGCGTTGCCGATGTCGGTATCCAGTCCATGCGCGCCGCCGCCCACGCGGATGCGACCGGCCGGATCGGCGGTCGACGCACCGGACGCATCCAGGCGGGTGGCCGACAGGGTGATGGTCTGGCCGGCCACAGTAATTTGTCCCCCCGCCGCCTTGCCGGCGCCGCCGCTCGCATCCACGGTGCCTGACAGGTAGGTGTTCAGCCCGCCGTCCAGCCGGATATTGCCGCCCTCGGCGCGAATGCGCGCATCCTGCGTTTGCACCAGCGCATAAGCGGCGCTCAGGTTCACGCTGCCCGCCTCGATCTGACCGGCCTGCAGCACGCTGCGGGCCTGCCCCTGCACGGTGTCGGCGCTCAGTGCGCCGGTGTTGGTGACGATGCCGGCGTTGTTGTCGCCCAGCAGGCGGATCACGCCGTCTTTGGCGATCACGCCACGCGCCTCGATCACGCCGCGGTTGTTCACCACGGCGCTGACCAGCCGGTCGGCGGCCTGGGCCGTCATCAGCACCTTGCCGCCTTCGGCCTGGATCAAATGGCTGTTGTCGGCCAAGGCGCCGACCACCCCCTGGTTGACCGTCAGCCCCAGCAGGCTGCCGTTGTTGAGGTTGAGTGTCACATCGCTGCCCGCGGCCAGCGACACATTGCCGAGCCGGGCCTGGATGACACCTTCATTTTTGGCCTGCGCCGCCAGCAGCGCCACATAACCGCCATCCGCGGCAGTAAGGCGGCCCTGGTTGACCACGGAGGCCGTGCTGCTGCCGCTGAAGCGGTGGTTGCCGGCCATGAAGTCGTCGTTGGACAGGCCCAGGGTCGAGGCCACCAGCCCGCCGACGTTGACCTGCGCCGTGCTGCCGAACAGCACACCGTTCGGATTGAGCAGGAAGACCTGGCCGTTGGACGAGAGCTGCCCCATGATCTGCGACGCGTCCTGTCCCGTCACGCGGTTCAGGGCAATGGCTGCGGCGCTGGGCTGGTTGAAGGTGACGGCCGCCGCGCCGCCGATATTGAAACTTTGCCAGTCGATGGCGGCGCGGGCGCTGGCCTGGGTGATGGTCATGCTGGCGCCAGACGCCTGGATGCTGGCCTGCCCGGCACTGACCTGGCCGCCCGCAGGCAAGGCGCCGGGGTTCAACGCCATCGCGTTGAGCGCGCCCAGCAATCCGGCGGCCAGCATGGCGCGCTTGACCGTGCCCGAGGTTTTGCCGCGACCCCGGGCCGTTTCACAAACGGCGACCCACAGGGACAGGCGGGCGTTCCAGACGAGGCGGTAGGCATGGTTCATGTGAATCCTGGGAGCTTGCGCTGCTGATTGGGAAAAAGGCTCTCGCAGTCTAGGAGGAGGGGCTGGCGCAAAGAATCCCATGAACGGGGGATTGCCACGCCTGCGGCCGGGGCGTACAAACCTCCGGACAAGCAGTTGGGTGCGCTTTCGGGGGTCGGGCTGCCGTCACCTTCAACACTGCGCGCGCGCTGGTCGGCCGTGCCTTAACCGGTTCTCCACTTGCTCCTGCACTTATCATCAGCTACCGTGGCAGCACTTTCAAAAACTCCGTCCATGCCTGTCTGGCGCGTATTGATAGTTGAAGACGATGTCCCCACGCGGGAGTTCTTCGCGGACAGCGTGTCGCGTTGCGCCGAGTTATGCCTGATGGGCAGCGCGGGCACCTTTGAAGAAGCCCGGGCGCTGATCAGCGACCGCGCGCTGGCCATCGACATCCTGCTGACCGACCTGGCTTTGCCCGATGGCAACGGGCTGGACCTGATCCGCCTGGCCGGCCAGACGCGACCGGAGTGCGAGGCCCTGGTGATCTCGATGTTCGGCGATGAGGACAGCGTGTTGTCAAGTGTCGAGGCTGGCGCGCTCGGGTACATCCACAAGGACTACACGCCTGACAATATTGCGAACACGATTCTTGAGATGAAGGCCGGCGCCTCGCCCATCTCGCCCATGATCGCGCGCCGTGTGCTGGCCAAGTACCGCGCCCTGCAGGCGGAGGAACGCGGCGCGGCGCCCCCTGCGCCGCAGGCACTTGCGTCCCAGCCCGGGGATGCGCGCGGCCCGGCGCGCGCGCTGCTGTCGGCGCGCGAGCAGGAGGTGCTGGAGCTGATCGCGCGCGGATTTTCCTATGCCGAAATTTCCAGGCTCAATGCCGTGAGCGTGCACACCATCCAGTCGCACATCAAGAATTTGTACACCAAGCTGGCGGTTCACTCCAAAAGCGAGGCGGTCTATGAGGCGACCCGGCTGGGCCTGCTCCAGCCGCCGGCCTCGGCGCCCAACTGATCCCGGACGGCCTGAGCGCATGATCTGTCGCTGGCTCGGGTGCTTGCTGCTGTGTTGCCTGTGGGGCCAGGGCGTGCTTCATGCTGAGACGATGTCATTGCGTGAGGCCACGGCAACGCTGACCATTGACGGTGTGTCAGGCGCCAGAAGCGTGAGCCTGCCTTACCACTGGGACCGGCAACACCCCGGCAAGGCTGGGTCGGCATCGTTTGAAATCGAGTTCGCGTGGCCCGTCACACCATCTGACTCCTACGCGCTGTACATACCGCGGCTGGGCAATGCCTACGAAGTCTGGCTCAACGGCAACCTGCTCGAGAAAAACGGCAGCCTGACGAAGCCCAATGGCGGTGACTACGCCAAAATCCCGCGCTTCATTCCGCTTGCGGCGGATCTGCTGTTACCCAACAACAAGCTGCTGATCCACGTGCGGGCCGACGTCGGCCGCCGCGGCGGCCTGGCGGCACCGGTACTGGGCCCGGACCACGAGGTGCGTCCCCTGTATCTCAAGGACTACCACTGGCGCGTCACCGGCACCCTGGTCGTTGTGGTGCTCAGCCTGATGGTCGCCGCAGTGTCGCTGGCCCTGTGGTTCACGCAGACGCATCCGGGCCCCGGCGGCCGGTTTTCCCGGGACCCGCTGTATCTGCTGGGCGGGCTGGCCGAACTGTTCTGGACCTTGCGCATCAGCGACGCACTGATCGAGGAGCCACCCTTGTTGTGGCCCGGTTGGGGCGTGGTCACCGCCCTGGCGCTGGGCGGCTGGCTGAGCGCCATGGGCAGCTTTTTTGTGATTGTCGCCAACTGGTCGAAGCGCAAACCGGCGATCTGGTTCAACCGCGTCACCTGGGCCTGGTTTTTTCTCGGCTTTCCCATCGTGGCCTGGGCGCTGGCCGCTTCGGCGCCACTGGTGCTGACGGCCTGGTATGGGGTTTATGCCCTGCCCTACCTGACCTTCATTGTGTTTTTTTGCTGGCAGGCAGCCCGGCATGCGACGCCGTCGCACCAGGTGGTGGCTGCCGCGCTGCTGGTCAACATGGTGGTGGGCGTGCGCGACTGGTTTGTCTTCCGCATCAGCCCGTCCTATGCCGACAACACACTGCTTCGCTACTCTTCAGTGCTGTTCGGGCTGGCGTTGGCCTATATCGTGATCACGCGGTTTCGCGAGGTCAGCGCGCAGGCGCGCGACCTGATGGCCAACCTCTCGGCCCGGATTGCACAGAAAGAGCAGGAGCTGAGCCTGAGCTACCAGAAGGTTGAGCAACTGGCGCGCGAGCAGGAGCGTGTCGGCGAGCGCACCCGCATCCTGCGCGACATGCACGACGGCGTGGGCGCGCACCTGAGCGCCGCGATACGCCAGCTCCAGTCAGGCAAGGCCAGCACCGACGATGTGCTGCAGACCCTGCGCCACACCCTGGACCAGCTCAAGCTGTCGATCGACGCCATGCACCTGCAGCCCGGCGACGTCGCCTCGCTGCTGGCCAACCTGCGTTACCGGCTGGAGCCGCGTTTTGCCGCCTCGGACATCGAGTTGCAGTGGGTGGTCCGCCCGCTGGCGCCGGTCGCCCACGTGGACACCAGCGCCTTGCGCCAGCTGCAGTTCATGGTGTTTGAAGCGCTGTCCAATGTGCTGCAGCACTCGCAGGCGACCTCGCTGGCCATCGAGGCCGAGATGGACGGCAGCGGTGTCTGCCTGCGCATCATCGACAACGGCCGCGGATTCGATGCCGCCGTTCCGCCGCGCAAGGGCCTGCTGGCCATGCGCGAGCGCGCCACGGCCATAGGCGCACAGCTTTCAATCAGCAGTGCGCCTGGCCGCACCGTGGTGGAGATCCGGATCGTTTGAACGGCTGAATTTGCTATTTAATTGATAGCTGGCCGACCATATTTGGCATGGGCTGGGGGCTAACTTGGCTTGCAATTGTTGGTGTTCAGGGCTCAGACGCCGTTTTGCACGTTGCTGGCCGTGATCACACCGCCGCCCAGGCAGACCTCGCCCTGGTACACCACGGCCGACTGGCCCGGCGTAACGGCCCACTGCGGCTGCTCAAAACGCAGGCTGGCTTCGGTCGAAGAAGGCGCAAGCAGTTCGCAGGCAGCGTCAAGCTGGCGGTAACGTGTCTTGGCGGCCATCGCGCCGGCTTCCGGCGCTGTGCCGGCGACCCAGCTGCAGTCCTGCACCTGCACCTCGGTGGACAGCAGCCAGGGGTGGTCATGGCCCTGCACCACCCACAGGGTGTTGGTCGCCATGTCCTTGCGCGCCACAAACCAGGGCTCGTGTTCGCCGACACCGCGCTGGCCGAGTGCCTGCACGGCCTTGAGTTCGGCACCGCGCGCTTTCACGCCGCCTATGCCCAGGCCCTGGCGCTGGCCCAGGGTGTAGAAACTCAGGCCCACATGTTCGCCCAGCACCCGGCCCTGGTCGTTTTTGATCGGGCCCGGCGCCTTGGCGATGTAGCGGTTCAAAAAGTCACGGAAAGGCCGCTCGCCGATGAAACAGATGCCGGTCGAGTCCTTTTTCTTCGCGTTCGGCAGGCCGATCTCGTCGGCGATGCGCCGCACCTCGGTCTTCTTCAGCTCACCGACCGGGAACAGCGTTTTGGACAGCTGCGCCTGGTTCAGGCGGTGCAGGAAATAGCTCTGGTCCTTGGCCGGGTCCAGGCCCTTGAGCAGTTCATGCAGGCCGGTGGCCTCGTTCAGGCGCACGCGGGCGTAGTGCCCGGTGGCGATTTTTTCGGCGCCCAGCCGCATCGCGTGGTCCAGGAAGGCCTTGAACTTGATTTCGGCGTTGCACAGGATGTCGGGGTTGGGCGTGCGGCCGGCCTGGTACTCGCGCAGGAACTCGGCAAACACCCGGTCCTTGTAGTCGGCGGCAAAGTTGACGTGTTCGATGGCGATGCCGATCACATCGGCCACCGCCGCGGCGTCCACAAAGTCGACGTTGGACGAGCAGAACTCGCTGTCGTCGTCGTCTTCCCAGTTCTTCATGAAGATGCCGATGACTTCATGGCCCTGCTGTTTGAGCAGGTACGCGGTCACCGCGGAGTCCACGCCGCCGCTCAAACCGACAACGATACGTTGCTTGTGCATGGCAGCATTTTAGGTGGTGACGCAATTGCGCGAGAGGCTCAGGGCCTGGCGTCGTAGACGCTGGGGTCGGTGGTCAGTAGGTCCACGGGGTAACGCTTGCCAGCCAGGTAGTCTTCCATGCAGGTCAGCAACAAGGGACTGCGGTGCAAGTGAGCGCAAGCCCGGATCTCATCGGGGGTCATCCAGAGGGCGCGCACAATGCCTTCGTCCAGCGCCTGCCCGGCTACTTCCTCGCCCAGCGTGCCGCAAAAGGCAAAACGCAGGTAGGTGATGTCCAGCGGGATGTCCTGGCCAGGCATCGGTTTTTCGAAGCGCGACATATAGATGCCCACCAGCGCCTGCGGTGTGAAGTGAAACGCGGTTTCCTCCAGCGTTTCCCGCGCGCAACCCTGGATCGGGTTTTCGCCCGGGTCCAGGTGGCCGGCCGGGTTGTTCAGGCGCAGGCCGTCCTGCGTGTGTTCCTCCACCAGCAGGAACCGGCCCTCGCGCTCGATGACGGCCGCGACCGTGACACTGGGTTTCCATCGTGTATTCATCGCAGCATTATCCGTGGGCCACCTGTCCGGACTGAAGCCTGCGGGACTTCCAGAGAGCAACGCCCAGAAAAAAGCCGGGGAAACTCATGTAAGCTCGCTGACAGCTAACAATTTCACGTAGAACTACTTACGCAACGAGGAGACACCCATGCGAATCGGGGTACCGGCCGAAATCACGGCGGGGGAAACACGCGTTGCCGTCACGCCCGAGACGGCCAAAAAACTCAAGGCCCAGGGCCACACCGTGTGCATCCAGTCGGGTGCCGGTGTGGCTGCCAGCGTGCCCGATGATGCCTATGTCGCCGCAGGTGCCGAGATCACCGATGCCGCCGGCGCCTATGCGTCCGACATCGTGCTCAAGGTGCGTTGCCCGCTGGACAGCGAAATTGGCCTGGCCAAGGCCGGCACGGTGCTGGTCGGCATGCTCAACCCGTTTGATGCCGCCGGCCTGCAGCGCCTGGCCGCCGCGCAACTGACGGCGTTTGCGCTGGAAGCCGCGCCGCGCACCAGCCGCGCGCAAAGCATGGACGTGCTTTCGTCGCAGGCCAACATCGCCGGCTACAAGGCCGTGATGATGGCCGCCGACAGCTACCAGCGCTTTTTCCCGATGCTGATGACCGCCGCCGGCACCGTCAAGGCCGCCCGCGTGGTGATTCTGGGCGTTGGCGTGGCCGGCCTGCAGGCGATTGCCACGGCCAAGCGCCTGGGCGCGGTGATCGAGGCCAGCGACGTGCGCCCCAGCGTCAAGGAGCAGGTCGAGTCGCTGGGCGGCAAGTTCATCGACGTGCCCTATGAAACCGACGAAGAGCGCGAAGCGGCCGTCGGTGTCGGCGGGTATGCCAAACCGATGCCGCCAAGCTGGCTGGAGCGGCAAAAGGCCGAGGTCGCCAAACGCGTGGCCCAGGCCGATGTCGTGATCACTACCGCGCTGATTCCGGGCCGCGCCGCACCGGTGCTGGTGACCGAAGACATGGTCAAGGCCATGAAACCCGGCAGCGTGATTGTCGATCTGGCCGCGCCGCAAGGCGGCAACTGCCCGCTGACCGAACCCGGCAAAACCGTGGTCAAACACGGCGTCACGCTGATCGGCGAGACCAATGTGCCCGCGCTGGTTGCCGCCGACGCCAGTGCGCTGTATGCGCGCAACCTGCTGGACTTCCTCAAGCTGGTCATCAGCAAGGAAGGCACGCTCAACATCGACCTGGAAGACGACATCGTGGCGGCCTGCCTGATGACGCAGTCCGGCGAAGTCAAGAAGAAATAACCATTCCAGGGCTGGCTGCCGAGCCGCCCGACCAGGAGAACAGACCATGGATGCCGTGTCACCCACCATCATCAACCTCATCATTTTTGTGTTGGCCATTTACGTGGGTTACCACGTGGTCTGGACCGTCACGCCCGCCCTGCACACGCCGCTGATGGCGGTGACCAATGCGATTTCGGCGATTGTCATCGTCGGCGCCATGCTGGCCGCCGCGTTGACCGTCACGCCGCTGGGAAAAACCATGGGTGTGCTCGCCGTGGCGCTGGCTGCGGTCAATGTTTTCGGTGGTTTCCTGGTCACACGCCGCATGCTGGAGATGTTCCGCAAGAAGGAAAAGAAAACCGTTGCGGCTGACGCAGCCGGCTCGGGAGCCGCCAAATGAGCATGAACCTTGTCACGCTGCTGTACCTGGTGGCTTCCGTCTGTTTCATCCAGGCGCTCAAGGGCCTGTCGCATCCGACCACTTCGATCCGCGGCAACCTGTTCGGCATGGTGGGCATGGCGATCGCCATCCTGACCACCGGCGCCCTGATCGTGGAGCTCTCCGGCGGCAAGGCCTTCGGCATGGTGTACGTCCTGGGCGCCTTGCTGGTCGGTGGCACCGCCGGCACGATCATGGCCAAACGTGTCGAGATGACCAAGATGCCCGAGCTGGTGGCCTTCATGCACAGCATGATCGGCCTGGCCGCGGTGTTCATCGCGGTCGCGGCCATGGCCGAGCCCGACGCCTTTGGCATCGTGGCGGCGGGCCTGCCCACGGCGGCGATTCCGGCCGGCAACCGGCTGGAGCTGTTTCTCGGCGCCGCCATCGGCGCGATCACCTTCAGCGGCTCGGTGATTGCCTTCGGCAAGCTCAGCGGCAAATACAAGTTCCGCCTGTTCCAGGGCGCGCCGGTGACGTTTGCCGGCCAGCACATGGTCAACCTGGTGCTGGGCATTGCCACGCTGGCGCTGGGCCTGGTCTTCATGTTCACCGGCAACTGGACGGCCTTTTTTGCGATGCTGGCCCTGTCCTTCGTGCTGGGCGTGCTGATCATCATCCCGATCGGCGGCGCCGACATGCCGGTCGTCGTGTCCATGCTCAACAGCTACTCGGGCTGGGCCGCGGCCGGCATCGGCTTTTCGCTGAACAACGCGATGCTGATTGTTGCCGGTTCGCTGGTGGGTTCGTCGGGCGCCATCCTGTCCTACATCATGTGCAAGGCGATGAACCGCTCCTTCTTCAACGTGATCCTGGGCGGCTTCGGCGGCGAGGCGGGCACGGCAGCCGCCGGTGCCAAGGAGCAGCGTCCGGTCAAGTCCGGCTCGGCCGACGACGCGGCCTTCATCCTGGGCAATGCCGAAACCGTGATCATCGTGCCGGGTTATGGCCTGGCGGTGGCGCGTGCCCAGCATTCGGTCAAGGAACTCGCGCAAAAACTCACCGACCGTGGTGTCAACGTCAAGTACGCGATCCACCCGGTGGCCGGGCGCATGCCCGGCCACATGAACGTGCTGCTGGCCGAGGCCGAGGTGCCTTACGACCAGGTGTTTGAGATGGAAGACATCAACGCCGAGTTCGGCCAGGCCGACGTGGCCATCATTCTGGGCGCCAACGACGTGGTCAACCCGGCCGCCCACGTCAAGGGCAGCGCGATCTACGGCATGCCCATCCTCGAAGCCTACAAGGCCAAGACCGTCATCGTCAACAAACGTTCGATGGCCGCCGGGTATGCCGGCCTGGACAACGAGCTGTTCTACATGGACAAGACCATGATGGTCTTCGGCGACGCCAAGAAGGTCATTGAGGACATGGGCAAGGCGATTGAGTAATCCGTTGACCTTCGACCGTTGACGGTTTTTTCCGCGCAAAAGACATGAACCAGAGGGGCTTTCCCTCTGATTTGGCCGTTTCCTAGGGAAAACGCAATAGCCCCGCAGAGGGTCGCGCCACGACAATCCGTGGCAGTTGTTCAATCGTCATCTGGAGAAGACAAGCATGAATGCATCCACCATAGACCGACCCTGGCTGAGCGCCTACCCCCCGGGCGTTCCTGCCGACATCGATGCGTCCCAGTACGCCTCGCTGGTGGCCCTGATGGAAGAAAGCTTCGCCAAGAACGCCAGCGCCGTCGCCTACAGCTTCATGGGCAAGGAGGTCACCTTCGGCCAGACCGACAGCCTGTCGCAGGCGTTCGCGGCTTACCTGCAGGGGCTGGGGCTGGTCAAGGGCGACCGTGTGGCCATCATGATGCCCAATGTGCCGCAATACCCGGTGACGGTGGCCGCCATCCTGCGCGCCGGCTTTGTGGTGGTCAATGTCAATCCGCTGTACACCCCGCGCGAGCTCGAGCACCAGCTCAAGGACTCCGGCGCCAAGGCGATTGTCATCATCGAAAACTTCGCCAACACGCTGGAACAGTGCATTGCGAATACGCCGGTCAAACATGTGGTGCTCACGGCCATGGGTGACCAGCTTGGCGTGCTCAAGGGCGCGCTGGTCAATTACGTGGTTCGCAACGTCAAGAAAATGGTGCCGGCCTTCAATCTGCCGGGTGCCGTGCGTTTCAATGACGCGGTGGCCCAGGGCACGCGCGGCAGCCTCAAGCGGCCCGACATCAAGCCCGACGACGTGGCCGTGCTGCAGTACACCGGCGGCACCACCGGTGTTTCCAAGGGCGCCGTGCTGCTGCACCGCAATGTGATTGCCAACGTGCTGCAGTCCGAAGCCTGGAACGGCCCGGCCATGGGCGGCATGGCGCCGGGTGTGCAGCCGACCTATGTCTGCGCGCTGCCGCTTTACCACATCTTCGCGTTCACCGTGAACATGATGCTGGGCATGCGCACCGGCGGCAAGAACATCCTGATCCCGAACCCACGCGACCTGCCGGCCGTGCTCAAGGAGCTGTCCAAACACAAGGTGCACAGCTTCCCGGCGGTCAACACGCTGTTCAACGGCTTGGCCAACCACCCCGACTTCAACACTGTGGACTGGTCGCACCTCAAGGTCTCGCTGGGCGGCGGCATGGCGGTGACCGGCGCCGTCGCCAAGCTGTGGCTGGAAAAAACCGGCTGCCCGATCTGTGAAGGTTACGGCCTGTCCGAGACCTCGCCATCGGCCAGCTGCAACCCGACCAACAGCAAGGCCTTCACCGGCACCATCGGCGTGCCGATTCCCGGCACCTACTTCAAGCTGCTCGACGACGACGGCAACGAAGTGCCGGCGGGCCAGCCCGGCGAGATCGCCATCAAGGGCCCGCAGGTGATGGCCGGCTACTGGCAGCGTCCCGACGAAACCGCCAAGGTCATGACGCCCGACGGCTACTTCAAGTCCGGCGACATCGGCATCGTCGATGAGCGCGGCTTCTTCAAAATCGTGGACCGCAAGAAGGACATGATTCTCGTCAGCGGTTTCAATGTCTACCCGAACGAGGTCGAAGACGTGGTCTCCGGCATGGAAGGCGTGATGGAATGCGCCTGCGTCGGCGTGGCGGACGACAAGTCGGGCGAGGCCGTCAAGCTGGTCATCGTCAAGAAGAACCCCGACCTGACCGAAGCCCAGGTGCGCGAGTTCTGCAAGACCAACCTGACCGGCTACAAGCAGCCCAAGGTGGTGGAGTTCCGCACGGACCTGCCCAAAACCCCGGTCGGCAAGATCTTGCGCCGGGAGCTGCGCGACAAGAAGTGAGACAAAGTCTTGCCTCTTTCAGCGCAGGCTGACAACTGCCCTGCTGGCAGGGCTTGTCATGCCGGAGCTACAAGAAGTAAGCCCGGCCTGGCCGGTGCAGATCAAGGGCGGCTCGGGCCGCCTTTTTTCATGTGTGCTCCGGTTCAGGCAAACTCGCAGCCATGAACCGCACCGCCATCCTCAGCGCCCTTCCTGACGAGCAGCAGGGCCTGCTCGAACTGCTGCAACAGGCACAGAAAACCAGCCATGCCGGCCGTGACTTCTGGCAGGGCGTGCTGCATGGCCAGCCCGTCGTGCTGGCATTGTCGAAAATCGGCAAGGTCGCCGCCGCCACCACGGCCACCGCGCTGATCGAGCGCTTCGGTGTGCAGCGCATGGTGTTCACCGGTGTGGCCGGGGGGCTGGGCGCCGGTGTGCGGGTGGGCGACGTCGTGATCGCCACCGATTTTTTGCAGCACGACCTGGATGTGTCGCCGCTGTTTCCCCGCTACGAGGTGCCGTTCTACGGCAAGGCGTGTTTCGGCAGCGACACGGCCCTGACGGCCCGTCTTCACGCGGCGGCCTGTGATGCGCTGGCTGCGGCGGAAACGCACCGGCCGGCGCGGCAGTTTGCGGACGCCCGCGTTCATAGCGGGCTGCTGGCCAGTGGCGACCGCTTTGTTTCCGGGGCCGCTGAATCGTCCTCCTTGCGGGCCACGCTGGCCGGGGCCGGGCATGAGGTGCTGGCCGTCGAAATGGAGGGTGCTGCGGTCGCCCAGGTCTGCCTGGACTACGGCGTGCCGTTTGCCGCCATGCGCACCATTTCCGACCGGGCCGATGACAGCGCGCATGTTGATTTTTCAAGCTTTGTCGAGCAGGTGGCCAGCCAGTATGCGCGGGCGATCATGGAGCGGTTTTTACTTTCGCTATCAATAAAGTAGCTGTCGGCGCCCGCAGTGTAAGGGCGCGTTGCCGATTTGACTGGAAAGCACAGCTTCCTCGGGGGGGCAGGGAGCTACATGCCGTGAGCAACCCTGGGCGCTCTTCAGACCAGCCGGGGCCGCGGATCTGGCTCTGCCAGTCCGCAGGCGCAGCGGCCCCCTCGGTGAGGGAGTTACATGCAGTGGGGCGAGCGTGGGGACTCTTCATACCAGCCGGGGCCGCGGATCTGGCTCTGCCAGTCCGCAGGCGCAGCGGCCCCCCCCGGGGGGCAGGGAGCTACACGCAGTGAGCGACCGTGGGGGCCTTATTTCAACCAGCCGCGCCGCCGGAAGTACCACATCGGCAGCACGGCGCTTGCGGCCATCAGCGCCAGCGCATAGGGGTAGCCCAGGGCCCAGTCGAGTTCGGGCATGAGTTTGAAGTTCATGCCGTACACGCTGGCAATCAGCGTGGGCGGCAGCAGGGCAACGCTGGCCACCGAGAAGATCTTGATGATCTTGTTCTGGTTGATGTTGATGAAACCAACCGTGGCATCCATCAGGAAGTTGATCTTGTCGAAGAGAAAAGCCGTGTGGGAGTCCAGCGAGTCGATGTCACGCAGAATCTGGCGCGCCTCCTCGAACTGTTCGCTGCTCAGCATCTTGCTGCGCATCATGAAACTCACGGCGCGGCGCGTGTCCATCACATTGCGGCGGATGCGTCCGCTCAGGTCCTCGTGCCTGGCGATGGCGCCCAGCACCTCGCCGGCCATCACGTCCGTCACATCGCCGGACAGCACCTTGGTGCTGACTTTTTCAAGGTCGATGTAAATGCCTTCGAGGGTGTCGGCCGAGTATTCGGCATCGGCGTCGAACAGCTTGAGCAGCACTTCCTTGGCGTCTTCGATCAGGCCCGGCGCCCGGCGCGCGCGCATGCGCAGCAGGCGGAACACCGGCACGTCCTCGTCGTGGATCGAAAACAGCACGCCCTTGCTCTTGAGGTTGTCATTGACCAGGTTCAGGATGAAGGCGACCCGCACGGTGCGGGGCTCCTCGTCGTCGGCAATCAGGAAGTCCGAGCGGATGTGCAGCTCGCCGTTGTCTTCCTCGTAAAAGCGCGCGGACTCCTCGATGTCCTCGTCCATCACGTCTTCGGGAATCGACAGGCCGTAATACTGCTTGATCCAGCGTTTTTCTTCCAGCGTGGGTGATTCGAGGTCGACCCAGATCGGCTGGAACCGGGAGAGTTCCTCCAGGGATTCGATCTCTTCCTGGAACAGGCGCCCGTTGGCGAGCGTGAAAATATTGAGCATGACTGGCTCCCAATCGGTTTGGGGGCGCCGGCACCGGGCAGGCGTCTGCCCGGCATTGGCGGGGTTGTGGATGGTGGCATCGCTTTCAACCCCGGGATGACGCTGGCGTCAGTCTGCGGTGTTGAAAGCTAGCGACTGGGGCTGCTTTCCAAGGATTTCTCCGTATTGACCAAGCTGCGATTATGGCATTTTGGCCCGGATTTCACTACCTGTTCCGGCCTGCCGCCTGGTTCCCGCCGCAGGGTCAAGGACCATTCCCGACCGTTTCATTTTTTGTTGCGATGCACGGTTGCGTTTGCCCCGGTTCGGGCGCATAGTGAAAACAAGAGAGTTGTCCGTCCGCCGCCCGGCAGGCCTGCCAAAGCGGTGTTTTTAACCCCCCCTCCAGCCATGGAAAAGGAGTCTCTTTATGAATTTGACGATCAGCGGTCACCACCTTGAAGTTACCCCCGCCTTGCGCGGTTATGTGACCAGCAAACTGGATCGGATTACGCGGCATTTTGATCAGGTGGTGGATGTCAAGGTTCTGTTGACGGTGGATAACATGAAGGAAAAGGAGTTGCGCCAGAGAGCCGAGTGCAATGTCCATGTCAAGGGACGGGACCTGTTCGCCGAAAGTTCGCATGCTGACCTGTATGCAGCGGTTGATGAACTCGCTGACAAGCTGGACCGTCAGGTCGGCCGCTACAAGACCAAAACCCAGGATCACCACCACGCGACTGCCAAGCGGGAGATGTAAGCGACGCCGCAGACGGCGGCTGGCGCAACATGCCACCCCGTGCTGCCTCCAGTCCTCCCCTTCCGGAAGGCCGCCTGTGCCCTCAGGCGGCTTTTTTATGGCCCGGATGGCCGCCATGCACACGAAAGTGCATAATTCGGCGACTCCAACCTTGTTATGAACCGTCTTTCGCAAATATTGCCCCCTACCCAGGTTCTGGTCAGTGTCGAGGCCACCAGCAAGAAGCGTGCTTTTGAAGAAGCCGGTCTGCTGTTTGAGAACCTGCATGGCCTGAACCGGGCGCTGATCACCGACAGCCTCTTCGCGCGTGAGCGTCTGGGCTCGACCGGGCTGGGCCATGGCGTGGCGATTCCGCACGGACGCATCAAGGGTTTAAAGGCCCCGATGGCGGCTGTGTTCCAGTTGCACGCCCCGATCGGCTTTGATGCCCCTGACGAGCAGGCCGTGGGCCTGCTGATTTTCCTGCTGGTGCCCGAAGCGGCCACCCAGAAACACCTCGAGATCCTGTCCGAAATTGCCGAACTGCTCAGCGACAGCGCCCTGCGCGAGCGGCTCAAGGCCAGCACCGACGCGGCTGCGCTGCACCAGCTGATTGCCTCCTGGCAGTCCAGCCACGCTGTCAGCCCCTGACCCGCGCGCGTGACCGTGACGCAGATTTTCCCCTCCCCAGCGGCATGAAGCCCACCGTCGTCAGCGCCGACGTCCTGTTTGAGGACCACCGCGCCGCGCTGAAGTGGGAATGGGTGGCCGGGCTGGGTGCCTCGGAACGGCGCTTCGACGAGGTCGCCGTGCGTGCGGCCCGTTCCGGCGCCGACCTGGTCGGTTACCTCAATTACATCCACCCCTACCGCGTGCAGCTGCTCGGCGAACGCGAAGTCGCGTATTTGAGTACCGGCAGCCCGGAGGATTGCGCCCGCCGCATTTCGCGCATAGTCACGCTGGAGCCGCCGGTGCTGATCATTGCCGACGGCCAGGTGGCGCCCGACACGCTGCTGTCCATGTGCGAGCGGGCCCAGATACCCATGTTTGCCACGAAGGAATCGGCTGCGTTTGTGATCGACGTGCTGCGGGCCTACCTGTCCAAACATTTTGCCGACCGCACCTCCATGCACGGTGTGTTCATGGACATTCTCGGTGTGGGCCTGATGATCACCGGCGAATCGGGCCTGGGCAAAAGCGAGCTGGGCCTGGAGCTGATCTCGCGCGGGCACGGCCTGGTGGCCGACGACGCGGTGGACCTGTACCGCATCAACCAGACCACCATCGAAGGGCGCTGCCCGGAACTGCTGCAGAACCTGCTCGAAGTGCGCGGCATCGGCCTGCTCGACATCAAGGCGATTTTTGGCGAGACGGCGGTGCGGCGCAAGATGCGGCTCAAGCTCATCGTGCACCTGGTGCGGCGCGAAACGCTGGAGCGCGAGTACGAGCGCATCCCCTATGAGCCGCTGACCCAGGACGTGCTGGGCATTCCGGTGCGCAAGGTGATCATCCAGGTGGTGGCCGGGCGCAACATCGCGGTGCTGGTCGAGGCCGCGGTGCGCAATGTCATCCTGCAGCTGCGCGGCATCGACACCTACCAGGAGTTTGTTGAGCGCCATCGCCAGGCCATGGAGCGGGGTGGCTAGCTCGGCCTGTTTTTGCTATTTATTTGATAGCTATTGGCGCAATAACCACGGGCCCTGAGGCCTGTTTTTGTTGAAATGACAAGCGCGCCAGCTGCCCCCGGCGTGGTTCAGCCGTGGTGCGGATGCCGCGGCGACACGGGACGGTTCGGGCACTTGTCCTTGGTGCAGTTGGCATACATCGACAGCGAATGGTCGGCAATCGCAAAACCCTTGGCCTTGGCGACCGCGTGCTGGCGCTTTTCGATTTCCGCGTCGTAAAACTCCTCGACCTTGCCGCAATCGAGGCACACCAGGTGGTCATGGTGCTGGCCTTCGTTGATTTCGTAGACGGCCTTGCCGGATTCAAAATTGCTGCGGTTGAGCAGGCCGGCCTGCTCAAACTGGGGCAACACGCGGTACACCGTGGCCAGCCCGATGTCGGACCGGTCTTCCAGCAGGACCCGAAACACATCTTCCGCCGTCATGTGCCGCTGCTTGCCGGCCTGGAAAATCTCCAGGATCTTCAGGCGCGGCAGGGTGGCTTTCAGTCCGGTGTTCTTGAGTTCGTCGATGTTGCTCATGGGGGAGGCTCTCCTGAGGAAAAGGGGCCGCGGTCGGGGCCTGTGCAGGCTCGGCATTCAGGGGCGGGAGGCGCGTACGCGGCGGCACCCTGCCGCTACAATGGCCAATCATATCGCTACACCCCCCTACTATGTCAGCCATGCGTGCAAATTACCGTCGCGGTCTCCACACCGCTTTCGCCGTCCTGGCCTGCGCCGGACTGGCTGCCTGCGGCAGCGGCAAAGGCATGACCGGGGGCTTGAGCGAAAGCAGGATCAACCCCGTCAACTGGATCACGCCTTACAAGATCGAGATTGTCCAGGGCAACTTTGTCTCCAGGGAGCAGGTTGAACTGCTCAAGCCCGGCATGACCCGGGACCAGGTGCGCCAGGTGCTGGGCACGCCGCTGCTGGCGAGCGTGTTCCATGCGGACCGGTGGGACTATGTGTTTACCTTGAAGCGCCAGGGCGTGGAGCCGCAGGCGCTCAGGCTCACCGTCTTTTTCAAGGGTGAGGCCCTCGAGCGGTTTGAGGGCGACGCCATGCCCAGCGAATCGGACTTCGTCGCCAAACTGGACTCCCGCCGCAAGCTCGGCAAGGTGCCGGTGCTGGAGCTGACCGAAGAGCAGCTCCGGGCCGCCGAAAAGAAACCGGCCGCGACGGCCGCCACCACCCCGGTGACACCCCCCGTGACTGCGCCGTCGGCCACCAGCTATCCCCCGCTGGAAAGCCCGGCCCGGTGAGCGCACTGCAGCAGGCCCCTCTTCGCATCGCGGTGGCCGGCGCCAGCGGCCGCATGGGCCAGATGCTGGTCGAGGCCGTGCGTAGCAGCGGCGACTGCCAGCTGACCGGCGCGCTGGACCTGGCCACCAGCCTGGGTCTGGGAGCCGATGCCGCGGCCTTCCTCGGACAGGCCAGCGGTGTTTTGATCACCGCCGACCTGGCCGCCGGCCTGGGCGGCTCCCAGGTGCTGATCGACTTCACCCGTCCGGAAGGCACGATGGCCCACCTGGCCATCTGCCGCGAACTCGGCGTCAAGCTGGTGATAGGCACGACCGGGTTTTCCGATGCGCAAAAGGCCGAGATTGCTGCCGCCGCCAAAGACATCGCCATCATGATGGCGCCCAACATGAGCGTGGGCGTCAACGTGACGCTCAAGCTGCTCGAGATGGCCGCCAAGGCCCTGAACACCGGCTACGACATCGAAATCATTGAAGCCCACCACCGCCACAAGGTCGATGCGCCGTCCGGCACCGCGCTGAAAATGGGTGAAGTGATCGCCGGCGCGCTGGGCCGCGACCTCAAGGATTGCGCGGTGTACGCCCGCGAAGGCGTGACCGGCGAACGTGACCCCTCGTCCATTGGTTTTGCGACGATTCGCGGCGGCGACATCGTCGGCGACCACACAGTGCTGTTTGCCGGTACCGGCGAACGGATTGAAATCACCCACAAGTCCTCCAGCCGCGTTACTTACGCCCAGGGCAGCCTGCGGGCTGCGCGTTTTCTGGCCGGCAAACCGGCCGGCCTGTACGACATGTTCGATGTGCTGAACCTAAAGTGAGCACCTGAGTGAACGTGCTCGCGTTGATGACTCAAAGCGACGCCGTGACCGGCCTGGTGGCGGCGCTGCTGCTGCTGATGTCGGTGGCCAGCTGGGTCGTGATTGTCTGGAAAACCTGGCTGCTCAAACGCGCGGTCGGCGACGTGGCGCGCAGCACGGCGGTGTTCTGGCAGTCCGCCTCCGTCGAGGAGGCCCAGCCCAAGGTGGCGGCTTTCGACCGCGAGGCACTGGTGTTGCCCCTGATCGCCGCCACCCGGCTCCAGGCCGGCGGCACGCTGGCCTCGGCCGGCGACAGGTCCCAGCAGCTGACGCGGGTCCTGCGCGATGCGCTGCATGCGGTGCTGCACAAGCTGCAGTACGGGCAGGTCCTGCTGGCCACCGTCGGTTCCACCGCGCCCTTTGTCGGCCTGCTGGGCACCGTCTGGGGCATTTACCACGCGCTGACCGGCATTGCCGCGGACGGCCAGATCACCATTGACAAGGTGTCCGGCCCGGTCGGCGAGGCACTGATCATGACCGCCGCCGGCCTGGCCGTGGCCATCCCGGCCGTGCTGGCCTACAACATCTTCGGCCGCAACATCGGCCGCATCGAGGCCGATCTGGAAGGGTTCGCCTACGATTTGCGCGAGCTGTTGCTCAGTCGCAAAGACTGACCATGTGCACCAAAGCCTGCAAAGCGACCGGCGTGGGAATTCCCTCTCCACCAGCCGGGGCCGCGGAACCGGCTTCGCCGGGCCGCAGGCGCAGCGCCCCCTCGGGGGGCAGCGCAGTACGCGAAGCGACAAGCGTGGGGGCCAGTTAACATGACTTTCGGCCGCCTTGAACGCACCCAGGGCGCGCAGCCCATGAGCGAGATCAATGTCACCCCGCTGGTGGACGTGATGCTGGTGCTGGTGGTCATCTTCATCATCACCGCGCCCTTGCTGGCCAGTTCGATCAAGCTGGACCTGCCCAGAAGTGATGCCGCCCGGCCGAACGAAGCGCCGCAATTTGTCACGCTGGTGGTCGACAAGGCCGGCCAGGCCTTTCTGAACGACCAGCCGGTTTCCGGCGACCAGCTGGACCAGCGCCTGCGGCAAAACGCGGCGCTGAACCCCGACACGGAAGTGCAACTGCGTGCCGACGAAGCCGTGCCTTATGGTCGCATCGTCGAGGTTATGGGCATCGCGCAAAAAGCCGGCCTGAACCGCATCGGCTTCGTCGCGAACGCCCCCGCCACCGCAACGCCAGCCCCTGCGACCCGGCCCTGAAGGCGCTCCAGCGGGGCCAGCCCGCTCCAGCGCCTAAAATCCCTGCAACCGGCAGCCAGGGGCTGCTTCATTTTTTTTCCATTTTCCGTGCGCCATGCAAGACAAATACAACCACCTCGACGTTGAGCGCAGTGCGCAAACCCACTGGACCGCCGCGGATGCCTACCGCGTCACCGAAGACTCGTCCAAAAAGAAGTATTACGCCTGCTCCATGCTGCCTTACCCCAGCGGCAAGCTGCACATGGGCCATGTGCGCAACTACACCATCAACGACATGCTCACGCGTTACCTGCGCATGAAGGGCTACAACGTGCTGATGCCCATGGGCTGGGACGCGTTCGGCCTGCCGGCCGAAAATGCCGCGATGAAAAACGGCGTGCCGCCGGCGCAGTGGACCTACGACAACATCGCCTACATGAAAAAGCAGATGCAGGCGATGGGGCTGGCGATCGACTGGAGCCGCGAAGTCGCCACCTGCGACCCGAGTTACTACAAATGGAACCAGTGGCTGTTCCTGAAGATGCTGGACAAGGGCATTGCCTACCGCAAGACCCAGGTCGTGAACTGGGACCCGGTGGACCAGACCGTGCTGGCCAACGAGCAGGTGATTGATGGCAAGGGCTGGCGCACCGGCGCGGTGGTGGAAAAGCGCGAGATCCCGGGCTACTACCTGAAGATCACCGACTACGCCGAAGAACTGCTCGACAGCGTGAGCAACAAGCTGCCGGGCTGGCCCGAACGCGTCAAGCTGATGCAGGAAAACTGGATAGGCAAAAGCGAAGGTGTGCGGTTTGCGTTCACGCACGACATCCAGGGCGCAGACGGTGCGCTGATCGGCGACGGGAAGATGTACGTCTTCACCACCCGCGCCGACACCATCATGGGCGTAACCTTCTGCGCCGTGGCACCCGAACACCCCCTGGCCGTCCATGCGGCGGCGGCTAACCCCCAACTTGCCGCCTTCATCGAAGAGTGCAAGTCCGGCGGCACGACCGAGGCCGAACTCGCCACGCAGGAGAAAAAAGGCGAGCGCACCGGCCTGTCGGTCACGCACCCGCTGACCGGCGAGAAGGTCGAGGTCTGGGTCGGCAACTACGTGCTCATGAGTTACGGCGACGGCGCGGTCATGGGTGTGCCGGCGCACGACGAACGCGACTTCGAGTTCGCGAAGAAATACGGTTTGCCGATCCAGCAGGTGGTCTCACTCCCTCTCATTCCGGGAGAGGGGGAGGAAAGAGCCTTCTCGAGCACAGTGTGGCAAGACTGGTACACCGACAAGCAGCAGGGCGTGGCCATCAACTCCGGCAAGTACGATGGCCTGGCTTTCAAGGCCGCGGTCGATGCCGTGGCCGCCGACCTGGCAGCCAAGGGCCTGGGCGAGAAAAAAACCACCTGGCGCCTTCGCGACTGGGGCGTGAGCCGCCAGCGTTACTGGGGCACGCCGATTCCCATCATCCACTGCGAGGAACACGGCGCAGTGCCGGTGCCGGAGAAAGACCTGCCGGTGGTGCTGCCGCAGGACTGCGTGCCCGACGGCTCCGGCAACCCGCTGCACAAACACGAGGGCTTTCACGCTGGTGTGGTCTGCCCGGTCTGCGGTAAACCGGCGCGGCGCGAGACCGACACCATGGACACCTTCGTCGATTCGTCCTGGTACTACATGCGTTACTGCGACCCGAAGAACGACGACAAAATGGTGGCCGAGGGCGCGGCCTACTGGATGCCGATGGACCAGTACATAGGCGGCATCGAACACGCCATCCTGCACCTGCTGTATGCACGTTTCTGGACCAAGGTCATGCGCGACATGGGCCTCGTCAAGGTGGACGAGCCTTTCACCAAGCTGCTGACCCAGGGCATGGTGCTCAACCACATCTACTCGCGCAAGGGCGAGAAAGGCGGCGTCGAATACTTCTGGCCGGCCGATGTGGACGACGTGCATGACGAACAGGGCAAGGTCATTGGCGCCAAGCTGCGCAAGGACGGCTCTCTGGTGAACTACGAAGGCGTGGGCACCATGAGCAAAAGCAAGAACAACGGCGTCGATCCGCAGGACCTGATCGAGAAATACGGCGCCGATACCGCGCGCCTGTACACCATGTTCACCTCCCCGCCGGAGGCCACGCTGGAGTGGAACGACGCGGGCGTCGAGGGCTCCTACCGTTTCCTGCGCCGCGTCTGGAACTTCGGCGTCAAGCTCGATGCTATGCAATTGGGAGCTGCTGGCGCCCGTCCCCAAAAGGCTGGAGCCGTATTTGACAAGGAAACGCAGGCGCTGCGGCGCGAGATCCACACGGTGCTCAAGCAGATCGACTACGACTACCAGCGCATGCAGTACAACACCGTGGTGTCGGGCGCCATGAAGCTGCTCAATGCGCTGGAAGACTTCAAGGGCCAGATGTCGGCCGGCGCGGCGTTTGCCCTGCGCGACGGCATGGGCATCCTGCTGCGTTGCCTGTACCCCGCCACGCCGCATGTGGCGCACGCCCTGTGGGACGATCTCGGTTTTGTCAAAGACCATGGCGGTCTGCTCGATGCGCCCTGGCCGGAGGTGGATGCCTCCGCGCTGGTGCAGGACGAGATCGAGCTGGTGCTGCAGATCAACGGCAAGCTGCGCGGGTCGGTGACCGTGCCCGCCGGTGCCGGCAAGGCCGCGATCGAGGCGGCGGCGCTGGCCTCCGATGCGTTTGTCAAGCAGGCCGCCGGCGCCCCGGCCAAAAAAGTCATCGTTGTGCCGGGCCGCCTGGTCAACATCGTCGTCTGAAGGAAGCCACCATGCAACGTCGCGTTTTCCTGTTGTCCGCCGCTGCGGCCTGGGGCCTGAGTGCCTGCGGTTTTGCCTTGCGCAAGGCTCCCAACTATGCGTTCAAGACCATTTACAGCGGTGCGGCCGAAACCTCGACGCTGGGCACCGAGCTCAACCGCAACCTAGAAGCCGGCGGCACGGTGAAGGTGATCCGCGACGCCCGCCTGATCGCTCAGGCGGACGTGATTCTCGACGTGTTGCTCGACCAGCGCGAAAAAACCGTGGTCGGCATCAACGCCTCGGGCCAGGTGCGCGAGTTCCAGCTGCGCACGCGTTTCAGGTTCCAGCTGCGCACGCTCAAGGGCAAGTTGCTGATTCCGCCCGCCGAAATTGTGCTGCAGCGCGACATCAGCTTCAACGAGTCTGCGGTGCTGGCCAAGGAAACCGAAGAGGCGCTGCTGTACCGCGACATGCAGAGCGACATCGTCCAGCAGATCCTGCGCCGCTTGGCTGCCGTCAAGGAGATTTGACGCGGCGGCCTGCGCCGCAGGCCGGAATACATGATGAAATCGGGTGTGAGCCCAATAGGGACGGGCGCAAGCAGCTATTAATTCAGTAGCACGAACAGCGCCGGTGCAGCCCGGTCTCTTGAAGCTCAGCGCATCAGCGTGCTTTTGCCGAACAGGCTGTCGATCAGTTCCAGCACCACCTCGGCCGTGCCGTTGCGCACATCCAGGGCCGGGTTGAGTTCCATCACGTCCAGCGAGGCCAGGCGGCCGGTGTCGGCGATCATTTCCATGCACAGCTGGGCTTCGCGGTAAGTCGGGCCGCCCTTGACGGCCGTGCCCACACCGGGCGCAATCATCGCATCGAGGAAATCCACATCGAAACTCACATGCAGGTGGGTCTGCGCGTCCATGCCGGCCAGCGCCGCTTCCATGGTGTGCCGCATGCCCCGCTCGTCGATGTAACGCATGTCGAACACTTCCAGGCCCGACTGCCGGATGAAGTGCTTTTCGCCCTCGTCGACGCTGCGGATGCCGATCTGCCGGACGGCCGAGGCCTGGATCGCCGGGACCACACCGCCAATGCCGGTCAGCTCGGCCGGGCCGTGCCCGCACAACACGGCCACGGGCATGCCGTGGGTGTTGCCGGTGGGGGTCAGGCTGTTGGTGTTGAAGTCGGCATGCGCGTCCAGCCACAACACACGCAGCGCCTGGCCGGTCTGGCGGCAGCGGCGTGCCACCGCGCTGATGGAGCCGATCGCCAGGCAGTGGTCACCGCCCAACAGGATGGGCAAGTCGCCCTCGCTGAGGGCCGAGAACACGGCCTCGTGCACCGATCGGTTCCAGGCGGCCACCTCGGCCAGGTGGCGGTAACCCTGCACGGGCGCTTGCCACGGGTTGGGCGGGCCGTTCAGGTTGCCGTCGTCCTTCACTTGCAGGCCGCGGCCTTCCAGCATGGCTTGCAGGCCGGCCACGCGCAGCGCCTCGGGGCCCATCGACGCGCCGCGGGTGCCGGCGCCGATGTCGGTGGGCGCGCCAATCAGGCGAATGCGTTGTGTCATGGGAAGGAGTATGCCGTCAGCAGTCCGCGTCTGCCAAGGCAGGAGGGCTTGCTGCCAAACCCCCAGCCGCTAAACTTGGGTCACCATGAATCTGGCGCCCGCCCAACTTTCCGACCACCTCAAGCGCGGGCTCAAGAGCCTGTACACCCTGCACGGCGACGAGCCGCTGCTGGTGCAGGAGTTCGCCGATGCGCTGCGCGCAGCCGCGCGGGAGCGGGGTTACACCGAACGCACGGTGCACACCGTGGCCGGTGCCCATTTCGACTGGAGCGAGGTGCTGGCCAGCGGCGGCTCCCTGAGCCTGTTTGCCGACAAGCAGATCGTGGAGATCCGCATTCCCAGCGGCAAGCCCGGCAAGGACGGCTCGGTCGCGCTGCAGCAGATTGCCGAACGCGCGCAGGGCGACGACAGCACGCTGACCCTGGTGCTGCTGCCGCGCCTGGACAGCATGACGACCAAGGGTGCGTGGTTTGGCGCGCTGGAAAGTTTTGGCACCACGGTCAAGTTCGACCCGATTGACCGCCGCAACCTGCCGCAGTGGATCGCGCAGCGCCTGCAGCAGCAGGGCCAGCGGGTGGCGCCAGGCGAGGAGGGGCAGCGCACACTGCAGTTTTTTGCCGACCGGGTGGAAGGCAACCTGCTGGCCGCGCACCAGGAGATCCAGAAGCTGGGCCTGCTCTATCCCCCCGGCGCGGGGGCGTCGGCAGAACTGGGTTTCGACCAGGTCGAAAACGCCGTGCTCAATGTCGCGCGATACGACGTGTTCAAGCTGTCCGAAGCGGTGCTCGGCGGCCAGGCCCTGCGCGTGCAGCGCATGCTCGACGGCCTGCAGTCCGAGGGTGAGTCCGAGGTGCTGGTGCACTGGGCCCTGAGTGAGGACATCCGCAGCATGAAGCGGGTCAAGGACGCCCTGGGCGCCGGCCGTCCCATGCCGATGGCCCTGCGCGAGAACCGCGTCTGGGGTGTCAAGGAAAAGCTGTTTGAACGTGTGCTTCCGCACATGGGCGACACCACGCTGGCCAATTTACTGCATGCCGCGCACAAGGTCGACGGCATCGTCAAAGGCCTGAAGCAGCCCGACTGGCCGGCCGACGGCTGGCAGGCACTGCAGCGCCTGGCCGGCATGGTGTGCAGCGCCTGTGCGGCGCCGGCCGCCGCCCGCGGCGCGCGCCCGCCTCGGGGCTAGCATGCAGCACACCGCCTCACTCTCCAAAAAACTCATGCGGATCGGGGTCAGCCTGCTGGTGGTGGCCCTGGTCTCCATCGGGCTGACCCTGTGGGTGACCTGGCAGCTCGAAGGCGGCGCCGCGGCCGTCAATGAAGCCGGACGCATGCGCATGCAGACCTGGCGCCTGGCCAGCGCCGTGCAGGCCGGCGTGGAACGCACCGAACTGGAGGCGCTGGTGGCCCGGTTCGACGAGAGCCTGGCCTTGCTGCGCGAGGGGGACCCTTCCAGGCCGCTGTTCGTGCCCTGGGACGACCAGGTGCGGGCGCGTTTCAACGATGTCGAGTCCCTGTGGCGCACCCAGCGGCCGCTGTGGCTGGCCGAGCCGGCGCCGGCGGCGCCGGACCTGCTGAAGGCGGGGGGTGCGTTTGTGGACGCCAGCGACCGGCTGGTGCTGGTGATCGAGCAGCACCTGTCCCGGCTGACCGCCATCCTGAACCTGTTCCAGTTCCTGATGATGGTGCTGGCCATCGGCGGGGCGGTCATCATGCTTTTCACCGGCTACATGTACGTGATCAATCCCCTGGTCCAACTCCGGGAGGGCTTGCGCAAGCTGGAGTCCGGGGATTTCAGGACACGCATCGAGGTCGATACCGTGGACGAGTTCGGCCAGGTGGCGGCCGGCTTCAACCACATGACGGCGACCCTGCAGTCGCTTTATGAAGGGCTGGAAGCCAAGGTCGAGGCCAAGACGCGGCGCATCGAGGCGCAGCGCGCGCGGCTGGAGGCGCTGTACAAGGTCAGCGCCTTTCTGGCCCAGGCCGGCAGCATCGACGAGCTGGCACGCGGCTTTGCCCAGCGCGTGCGCGCCGTGATGAAGGCCGACGCCGCCGCCGTCCGCTGGTCCGATGACGCCAACCAGCGCTACCTGATGCTGGCCTCCGACTGTTTCCCGCAGGAGCTGGTGGAGGAAGAGCGCAGCCTGCTGGCCGGCGCCTGCGCCTGCGGCAACCTGCGGCCGGACGCGCGCACCCGCGTGATTCCCATCCTCAGCCACGACGAAGCGACCGTGCGCCACTGCGCCAAGGCGGGCTACGAAAGTGTCGTCACGGTGCCGATACGCCTGCAGCAGCGCCTGCTCGGCGAGTTCAACCTGTTCTTTCGCACGCCCGTCCTGCTGAGTGCCGACGAGATCGAACTGCTGGACGCGCTGGCCAGCCACCTGGCCAGTTCGCTGGAAGGTTTGCGCGCCGATGCCCTGGACCGGGAGGCGGCGGTGGCGGAGGAGCGCGCGCTGCTGGCGCGCAACCTGCATGACTCGATTGCGCAATCCCTGGCCTTTCTCAAGATCCAGGTGCAGCTGCTGCGGGCGGCCGTGCAGAAGGGGCAGGCGCCCCAGGTGCAGGGTGCGCTCGATGAACTGGACGTCGGGCTGCGCGAAAGTATCAGCGATGTCCGGGAGTTGCTGGTGCACTTCCGCACGCGCACCAATACCGACGACATCGAGCAGGCCCTGCAGGAAACCCTGCAGAAGTTCCAGAGCCAGACGGGCCTTCCTGCCCAGTTGCAGGTGCAGGGGCAGGGGCTGCCGCTGCCTTCAGACGTGCAGGTGCAGGTGCTGCATGTGCTCCAGGAAGCGCTGTCCAATATACGAAAACATGCGGGCGCCACGCAGGTCGGCCTCGAAGTGCACAAGGGCGCGCGCTGGCGTTTTGTGGTGCGCGACAACGGCGCCGGCTTCGACACCGCCAAGCATCCCGGACAGTCCCATGTCGGCCTGAACATCATGCGCGAGCGTGCCGGGCGCATAGGCGCCGAGGTCGAGATCGTTTCCGCGGCCGGCCAGGGAACCACCGTGACATTGAGGCTGCCACCCCATCCGGAGGTCGGCAGCGGCGTCGCCGCCAAGACCCCGGCCGTCGCGGCCCTGACCGCGGGCGCGCACGGCGACTGAGGGAAACACATGACGATGCCCATTGCCCTGCTGGTGGTCGATGACCACACCCTGTTTCGCCGCGGTCTGGTCGCTTTGCTGTCGCAGGATGAACGTTTCCGCGTGGCCGGCGAGGCCGGCGACATCGGCGAGGCGCTGCGCTGCGTGGAACGCAGCAAGCCGGACCTGATCCTGCTGGACAACCACCTGCCGGGCGTTCTGGGCGTGGACGGCATCGGGACGCTCAAGGAGGCGGCACCCGGCACCCGCATCCTGATGCTGACGGTGAGCGAGAACGAGGACGACCTGTCCGCAGCGCTGCAGGCCGGCGCCGACGGCTACCTGCTGAAAACCGTGGAACTGGACCGCCTGTCGGAATCCATCATCAAGGTGCTGGACGGGGAGTCGGTGGTCAGCCCGGAAATGATGACCAAGCTGGTGGCTGCTTTCCGGTCCAAGGCTCCGCCGACCTCCCATGGCGAGGCCGCTGCGGTCAATGGCGGCCGCAACGGGGACGCCCCGGTGCCGGGCCTGCAGGATGAGTCGGCCATCGCGCTGCTGTCGGCGCGCGAGCGCGAGGTGCTGGCGCTGATCGCGCGCGGCGACAGCAACAAGGTGATTGCCCGCAAGCTCGACATCGCGGAGACGACGGTGAAGATTCACGTCCAGCACATCCTGCGCAAGCTGCAGCTTAGTTCACGGGTGCAGGCAGCTGTATACGCGGCCGGCCGGGAGCTTGGTTGACAAAGATCAAGTCCGGGGCAGCTTGACCGGGCAGTAGTTCTTCAGAACGATGGCCGCGCGGGCCGCCATCGCTTTTCCGGCCCCATCACCACGTTCCAAAGGAGGATATTCAAAGGGGCGAAAAAGGCCGACAGTCATGCCATGTGTCTGGAGAAACAACATGGCCTCTGAACTGGGCAATTCAAGAAAAGCATGGTCGGTGCTGATTGTCAGCACGCTGGCGTTCACCGTCTGCTTCATGGTCTGGATGATGTTCGGCGTGATCGGCATCCCGATCAAGAAGATGCTCAACCTCAATGCCACCGAGTTCGGCCTGCTCGCGGCCACGCCGGTGTTGACGGGCTCGCTGATCCGCGTCCCGCTGGGCATCTGGACCGACCGCTACGGCGGACGCATCGTCATGGCGATCCTGATGGCCATCACCGTGCCCGCGATCTGGCTCATGAGTTACGCCACGGCCTACTGGCATTTTCTGGTGATCGGCCTGTTTGTCGGCCTGGCCGGCGGCTCCTTCTCGGTGGGCACGCCCTATGTGGCGCGCTGGTTCCCGAAAAACCGCCAGGGCATGGCGATGGGTGTGTACGGCGCCGGCAACTCGGGTGCCGCTGTCAACAAGTTTGTGGCGCCGGTGCTGCTGGTGGCCTTTGGCTGGGCCATGGTGCCGCAGGTGTATGCGGTCATCATGCTGGCTGCGCTGGTGCTGTTCTGGATGTTCAGCTACAGCGACCCGTCGCACCTGGTGCCCAGCCACGTCAAGTTCAGCGATCAGCTCAAGGCCCTGAAAGACCCGAAAGTCCTCAAGTACTGCCAGTACTACAGCATCGTGTTCGGTGGTTATGTGGCCCTGTCGCTCTGGATGGTGCAGTACTACGTGGGTGAATTCGGCCTCGACATCCGCGTGGCGGCGCTGCTGGCGGCGTGTTTCTCATTGCCGGGCGGTGTGCTGCGCGCCTTCGGCGGCATCCTGTCCGACAAGTATGGCGCGCACAGCGTGACCTGGTGGGTGATGTGGGTGAGCTGGGTCTGCCTGTTCCTGCTGTCCTACCCGCAGACCGACTTCACCATTCTCACGGTCAATGGCCCGGCAACCTTTCACATCGGCCTGAACGTCTACACCTTCACGGCGCTGATGTTCATTCTCGGCATCGCCTGGGCCTTCGGCAAGGCCAGCGTCTTCAAGTACATCAGCGACGACTACGGCGCCAACATCGGCGCGATCAGCGGCATTGTCGGGCTGGCCGGCGGCCTGGGCGGTTTTGTGCTGCCCATCATCTTCGGCGGCCTGATGGACCTGACCGGCATCCGCTCCAGCGCCTTCATGTTCATGTACGGCATCGTCTGGGTCTCGCTGATCTGGATGTACTGGACCGAGGTGCGCCGCACTGAAGTCATGGGCAAGAACGCGTCCGGCGCGCAAGCCTGAAACAGACCCTTTTTCGAGGAAGCACCATGAATACCAAAACCAGTTCCAGCGTTGACATCACCGACTGGCGTCCCGAGGACGAGCAGTTCTGGGAAAGCACCGGCAAGCGTATTGCCTATCGCAATCTCTGGATCTCCGTGCCCAGCCTGCTGTGCGGCTTTGCCGTCTGGGGAATGTGGGGCATCATCACGGTGCAGATGCTCAACCTGGGCTTTCCCTTCACCCAGGCCGAACTCTTCACGCTGACGGCCATCGCAGGCCTGGCCGGCGCCACCATGCGCATTCCGGCCTCCTTCCTGATCCGGCTGGCCGGCGGGCGCAACACCATCTTCCTGACGACGTCGATGCTGCTGGCGCCGGCCATCGGCACCGGCATCGTGCTGCAGCACCCCGAATGGCCGCTCTGGTCCTTCCAGCTGATGGCGCTGTGGTCGGGCGTGGGTGGCGGCAACTTCGCCAGTTCGATGTCCAACATCAGCACCTTCTTTCCCAAGCGGCTGCAGGGCACGGCGCTCGGCCTCAATGCAGGCCTGGGCAACTTCGGCGTCACCGCCATGCAGGTCGTCATTCCCCTGGTGATGACCGTCGGCCTCTTCGGCAGTTTCGGAGGCGAATCGATGACGCTGGTCAAGGACAGCGGCTGGATCCTCGGGAAAATCACGGCCGGAACGCCGACCTGGATCCAGAACGCTGGCTTCGCCTGGGTGCTTTCGCTGGTGCCGCTGTCGGTCATCTGCTTCTTCGGCATGAACAACCTGACGACCGTTTCGCCCGCCATCGGCGGCACGATCCCGGCCTTCCTCAAGATCATCTGGCTGTACACCCTGTCGTTTGTGCCGGCCGGTGTCGGGCTGTACCTCTACCTGCCCAAACCCACGGGGCTGGGCCTGCTCAACATGTGGATCGCCATGCCATTGATTGTGGTGAGCACCCTGATGGTGCTGAAGGTGACGGCCTTCGGCCCGATGAAGGAAGCCATTGCCAAACAGTTCTCCATTTTCAGCAACAAGCACACCTGGTCGCTGACCATGCTGTACATCGTGACCTTCGGTTCCTTCATCGGTTTTTCGATGGCCCTGCCGCTGGCCATCACGGTGATTTTCGGCATCAGCCACGTGCCGGACGCCGCCGGCGTCATGCAGCACACGCTGAAAAACCCGAACGCACCGTCGGCACTGACCTTTGCCTGGATAGGTCCCTTTGTCGGGGCGCTGATCCGGCCCGTGGGCGGCTGGGTCTCGGACAAGGTCGGCGGTTCCATCGTGACGCAAATCATCTCCGCCATCATGGTGGTGGCCTCCGTGGCGGTGGGTTACGTCATGCTGCTGGCCTACAAGTCGGCCACGCCCGAGCAGTACTTCCTGATTTTCATGGTGCTGTTCGTCGTGCTGTTTGCCGCCAGCGGCATCGGCAACGGTTCCACCTTCCGCACGATTGGCGTCATCTTCGACCGCCAGCAGGCCGGCCCGGTGCTGGGCTGGACCTCGGCCATTGCCGCCTACGGCGCTTTCATCGCCCCGGTGGTGATCGGCGCGCAGATCAAGGCCGGCACGCCGGAAAACGCCATGTACGGCTTTGCCATCTTTTATGCCCTGTGCCTGGTGCTCAACTGGTGGTTTTACCTGCGCCGCGGCGCCGAGATCAAAAACCCCTGAGCCGCCGCTGGGCCCGTTTTTACCGCTTTACCGGAGAATCAAATGAGTCATTTTCTTGATCGACTGAGCCACTTTTCCAACCCCAGGGAGTCCTTTTCCGGGGAGCACGGCGTCACCACCGCCGAAGACCGGACCTGGGAAGACGCCTACCGCAACCGCTGGGCGCACGACAAGATCGTGCGCAGCACCCATGGCGTGAACTGCACGGGATCGTGTTCGTGGAAGATTTATGTCAAGGGTGGCATCGTCACCTGGGAAACCCAGCAGACCGACTACCCGCGCACGCGCTGGGACATGCCCAACCACGAGCCGCGCGGCTGTTCGCGCGGTGCCAGCTACAGCTGGTACCTGTACAGCGCCAACCGCGTCAAGTACCCCATGGTGCGCGCGCGCCTGCTCAAGCACTGGCGTGAGGCGCGTTTGACGCTGCCGCCGGTCGAGGCCTGGGCGGCCGTGGTGCAGGATGATGCCAAGCGGCGCGACTACCAGAGTGTGCGCGGTCTTGGCGGTTTTGTCCGTTCCAGCTGGGACGAGGTCAACGAGATCATTGCGGCCTCCAACGTCCACACGATCAAGAAGCACGGCGCCGACCGCATCATCGGTTTCTCGCCGATCCCGGCGATGTCCATGGTCAGCTACGCCTCCGGTTCGCGTTACCTGTCGCTGATAGGTGGCGTGTGCATGAGTTTTTACGACTGGTATTGCGACCTGCCTCCGTCCAGCCCCCAGGTCTGGGGCGAGCAGACCGACGTGCCGGAGTCGGCCGACTGGTACAACTCGGGTTTCATCATTGCCTGGGGCTCCAACGTGCCGCAGACGCGCACCCCTGATGCACACTTCTTCACCGAAGTCCGTTACAAGGGCACCAAGACCGTCGCGATCACGCCCGACTATTCCGAGGTCGCCAAACTCTCCGACCTGTGGCTGCACCCCAAGCAGGGCACCGATGCTGCAGTCGCCATGGCCATGGGCCATGTGATCCTGAAAGACTTCTACTTCGGCGGCAACGGCAAGCCGCGTTCGGCCTACTTCGACGACTACGCACGCCGCTACACCGACCTGCCCATGCTGGTCATGCTCAAGGAGCACCAGCTGGAAAACGGCGAAACCGTCATGGTGCCGGACCGTTATGTGCGCGCGTCCGACTTCAACGGCAAGCTGGGCCAGGCGAACAACCCGGAGTGGAAAACCGTGGCCTTCGACGCGCAGGGCAAGGTCGTTCTGCCGCACGGCGCCATCGGCTTTCGCTGGGGCCCGGATGGCCGTGCCGACGCCGGGCAGTGGAACCTGGAGTCCAAAGAGGCCCGCCAGGGTGACGAGGTCACGCTCAAGCTGTCGGTGATGGAAGGTGATGCACCTGGTTCCGACAGCGCCAAGGTCGGCTTTCCGTACTTCGGCGGCATCCCTCATGAGCATTTCCAGAACAACGAGCAGGGCGATGTGCTGGTGCGCACGGTACCGGTGCAGCGCATTTCGCTCGGCAAGGCCGGTGAGGAGCGCTCGGCCCTGGTGGCGACGGTGTTCGACCTGCAGGTCGCGCAATACGGCATTCCCCGCGGCTTGCCCGGTGAGCTGGCCGCCGCCGACTTTGACGACAACACCCCCTACACCCCGGCCTGGCAGGAGCAGATCACCGGTGTGCCGCGCGACCAGATCATCGCCGTCGCACGCCAGTTTGCCGACAATGCCGACAAGACCGAGGGCCGGTCCATGGTCATCATCGGCGCCGGCATGAACCACTGGTACCACAGTGACATGAACTACCGCAGCGTCATCAACATGCTGATGATGTGCGGCTGCATCGGCAAGAGCGGTGGCGGCTGGGCGCACTACGTGGGCCAGGAAAAACTGCGGCCGCAGACCGGCTGGACGCCGCTGGCCTTCGCGCTCGACTGGATCCGCCCACCCCGGCAGATGAACTCCACCAGCTTCTTTTATGCTCACACCGACCAGTGGCGCTACGAGAAGCTCGGCGTGGACGAGGTGTTGTCCCCACTGGCCGACAAAAAGCTCTACGGCGGCAGCATGATCGACTACAACGTGCGCGCCGAGCGCATGGGCTGGTTGCCGAGCGCGCCGCAATTGCAGACCCACCCGATGCAGGTGGTCAAGGACGCGCAGGCCGCGGGCCTGGATGCCAAGGACTATGTCGTCAAGTCGCTGAAGGACGGCTCGCTCAGGATGAGCTGCGAGGACCCGGACCATCCGGATAACTGGCCGCGCAACATGTTTGTCTGGCGCTCCAACATCATCGGTTCATCGGGCAAGGGCCACGAGTACTTCCTCAAGCATCTGCTGGGTACGGACAACGGCGTTCAGGGCAAGGACCTGGGGGCCGAAGAAGGCAAGCCCGAGGAAGTGGTCTGGCACGACAAGGCGCCCGAGGGCAAGCTGGACCTGCTGGTCACGCTCGACTTCCGCATGAGCACAACCTGCCTGTACTCCGACATCGTGCTACCGACCGCAACCTGGTACGAAAAGAACGACCTCAACACCAGCGACATGCACCCCTTCATCCATCCGCTGTCCACCGCGGTGGACCCGGTGTGGCAATCGAAAAGCGACTGGGAAATCTACAAGGGCTTCGCGAAAAAATTCAGCGAGCTGTGCGAAGGCCATCTCGGTGTCGAGAAGGAAATGGTGCTGACTCCGGTGATGCACGATACCCCGGGCGAGCTGGCCCAGCCTTTTGAAGTCAAGGACTGGAAGCGTGGCGAGTGCGAACTGGTGCCCGGCAAGACGGCGCCCCAGATGCAGGTGGTCGAACGCGACTATCCCAACGTCTACAAACGTTTCACGGCCGTCGGCCCCCTGCTCAACAAGGTGGGCAACGGCGGCAAGGGAATTGCCTGGAACACCGAAACCGAAGTGCGGCAGCTCGGCGAACTCAACGGCCTGGTGACCGAGCCCGGCGTGACCCAGGGCATGCCGCGTATCAACAGCGACATCGACGCCTGCGAAATGGTTCTGCAGCTTGCGCCTGAAACCAACGGCCATGTGGCGGTCAAGGCCTGGGCGGCCTTGGGCAAGCAGACCGGCCGTGAGCACACCCACCTGGCGCTGCACCGCGAGGACGAGAAAATCCGCTTTCGCGACATCCAGGCGCAACCGCGCAAGATCATCAGCTCGCCGACCTGGAGCGGCATCGAATCGGAAACCGTGTCGTACAACGCCGGCTACACCAATGTGCATGAACTGATCCCATGGCGCACCCTCACGGGCCGCCAGCAGTTCTACCAGGACCACCCGTGGATGCTGGCTTTCGGCGAGGGCCTGGCCAGCTACCGGCCGCCGGTGAACCTGAAGGCCACCGCCGGGGTGCACGGTATTCGCACCAACGGCAACACCGAGATCTTGCTGAACTTCATCACGCCGCACCAGAAGTGGGGCATCCACTCGACGTACACCGACAACCTGTTGATGCTGACGCTGAGCCGGGGCGGGCCCATCATCTGGCTCAGTGAAGATGACGCCAAACTCATCGGCGTGGAGGACAACGACTGGATCGAGGCCTACAACGTCAACGGCGCGATTGCCGCGCGGGCTGTCGTCAGCCAGCGCGTCAAGCCCGGCATGGTGATGATGTACCACGCGCAGGAAAAAATCGTCAACACCCCGGGTTCGGAGATCACCGGCCAGCGCGGCGGCATCCACAACTCGGTGACGCGCATCGTGCTCAAGCCGACGCACATGATCGGCGGCTACGCACAGCTTTCCTACGGCTTCAACTACTACGGGACCATAGGCACCAACCGCGACGAATTCGTCGTGGTGCGCAAGATGGACAAGGTGGACTGGCTGGACACGCCGCGCGATGACGACAAAGCGTTTGCCGTGCAACAAATGGGAGAGGCAGCATGAAGGTACGCGCACAAATCGGCATGGTGCTGAACCTGGACAAGTGCATCGGTTGCCACACCTGTTCGGTCACCTGCAAAAACGTCTGGACCAGCCGGCCCGGCATGGAATACGCCTGGTTCAACAACGTCGAAACCAAGCCCGGCATCGGTTACCCCAAGGAGTGGGAAAACCAGGACAAATGGAACGGCGGCTGGGTGCGCAAGGCCGACGGCTCCATCGAGCCGCGCCAGGGCGGCAAGTGGAAGCTGCTGATGCGCATCTTCTCCAACCCGAACATGCCGCAGATCGATGACTACTACGAGCCCTTCACATTCGACTACGACCATCTGCAGTCGGCGCCGGAAATGAAGGCTACACCGACGGCGCGGCCACGCAGCCTGATCACCGGCAAGCGCATGGAAAAAATCGAGTGGGGCCCGAACTGGGAAGAGATCCTCGGCGGCGAGTTTTCCAAGCGCAGCAAGGACGCCAACCTGGCGAACTTTGACCAGGTTCAGAAAGACATGGTCGGCCAGTTCGAAAACACCTTCATGATGTATTTGCCGCGCCTGTGCGAGCACTGCCTGAACCCGGCCTGTGTGGCGTCCTGCCCCTCGGGCTCGATCTACAAGCGCGAGGAAGACGGCATCGTGCTGATCGACCAGGACAAATGCCGCGGCTGGCGCATGTGTGTCTCGGGCTGTCCGTACAAGAAAATCTATTACAACTGGAAAAGCGGCAAGGCCGAGAAATGCACTTTCTGCTACCCGCGTATTGAAGCCGGCCAGCCGACCGTCTGCAGCGAAACCTGTGTGGGCCGCATCCGTTACCTCGGTGTGGTGCTGTATGACGCCGACCGCATCCAGGAAGCGGCCAGCGTGGAAGACGACAAGGACCTGTACCAGGCCCAGCTCGACATTTTCCTGGACCCGAACGATCCGAAAGTGATTGAACAGGCGCGCAAGGACGGCATTCCCGAAGCCTGGCTGGAAGGCGCCCGCCGCAGCCCGGTCTACAAGATGGCTGTGGAGTGGAAGGTGGCGCTGCCGCTGCACCCCGAGTACCGCACGCTGCCCATGGTCTGGTATGTGCCACCGCTGTCGCCGATCACCTCGGCGGCCAACGCTGGCCAGATCGGCATCAACGGCGAACTGCCCGACATCGCGCAGATGCGCATTCCCGTGCAGTACCTGGCCAACCTGCTGACTGCCGGTGACACGGCACCGGTGATCCGCTCACTGCAGCGCATGCTGGCGATGCGGTCCTACCAGCGCAGCAAACATGTGGACCAGGTGCAGAACCTGGCGGTGCTGGAGCAGGCTGGGCTCACTGTGGCCGAAGTCGAGGAGATGTACCACATCATGGCGATTGCCAACTACGAAGACCGCTTCGTGATCCCGAGCACCCACCGCGAATACGCCGAGAACGCATTCGACATGCGCGGCGGCTGCGGCTTTACCTTCGGCAACGGTTGCTCCGACGGCGCCAGCGACGTCAGCCTGTTCGGCGGCAACAAGAAACGCACTATTCCCATCAAGGTGGAGGTCTGAACCATGGCACTTTTCAACAACACCCCCGCTGTGGCTTCAAAAAGCCTGCGTGTGCTGGCCCGGCTGCTCGCTTATCCCGACGCTGAGCTGCGCGGCCATCTGGGTGCGCTGCGCGAGGCACTGCACGAAGAGCGTGCGCTGGAGCCGTTGCGACTGGCCGAGCTGGATGTCCTGATCGAAGCACTCGCGCTTGCGCCGGCGCTCGAGACCGAGGCGGCTTATGTCGAGTTGTTCGACCGGGGCCGCGCCACATCGCTGCACCTGTTCGAACACGTGCACGGCGACTCGCGTGACCGCGGACCGGCCATGATTGACCTGGCGCAGACCTACGAGAAGGCCGGCATGTACCTGGCAGAAGGCGAGATGCCGGACTTCCTGCCGGTGGTGCTCGAATTCACCTCGACCCAGCCGCCGCGCGAGGCACGCGAATTTCTCGCCGAGATGGCGCATATCTTCAATGCGATTTTCGCGGCCCTGCAGCAGCGCGAAAGTGGCTACGCCTCGGTGCTGGGAGCCTTGCTGGAGCTTGCCGGGGAGAAGGCTCAGCCGGTGCAGATCGCGGCGGAAGAACCTGTCGACGCGGTCTGGGAGGAGCCGGTCGTCTTTGACGGCTGTTCGTCCAAGGGCCAGGCCCGGCCGGACCAGCCGCAACCGATTCACATCGTGCCTCACGTACGCAAGGCACAGCCCACCCAAGGAGTACAAGCATGAGCCCCGGACTGCACGGATTTCTTTTTGGTGTCTACCCCTACATCTGCCTGACCGTGTTCCTGCTCGGCAGCCTGATCCGCTTCGACCGCGACCAGTACACCTGGAAAAGCGACTCCTCGCAGCTGCTGCGCACCGGCCTGCTGCGCTGGGGCAGCAACCTGTTCCACGTGGGCATCCTGTTCCTGTTCTTCGGCCATCTGGTCGGCCTGCTGACACCCCACGCGGTGTATGGCTTTTTCATGGACGCCGCGACCAAGCAGCGCATGGCGATCTACGCGGGGGGCATTGCCGGCATCATCTGTTTCATCGGCCTGTCGATGCTGATCTACCGCCGCATGTTTGACCCGCGCATCCGTTACACCAGCCACAAGACCGATCTCGCGATCCTGCTGATCCTGTGGGTACAGCTGGTGGTGGGGCTGATTACCCTGCCGTATTCGTGGGGACACGCCGACGGCAGCGTGATGCTGATCCTGGCCGATTGGGCGCAGCGCATTCTCACCCTGCGCGAGGTGGACTCTGCAGCGCTGGCCGTCCTGCCCTGGCCCTACCGTTTCCACATCGTGTTCGGCATGACCATCTTCCTGCTGTTCCCCTTCAGCCGCCTGGTTCATGTATGGAGCGGCTTCGGATCGGTCGCTTACATTTTCCGTCCCTACCAGGTCGTGCGCAGCCGCCGCCTTGGCGTTCCCCGGGCCAAGTCGCCCGGTGCTCCCTGACCCCTCACAATGAACCAGGGACCCTCCATGACCACACAGACGCTTTCTTCACCCGCCGCCGCCCAGGGCTGCGGCAGCGGTTCCTGCCAGTGCGGCCCTGCAGCCGACCAGCCAGTTCAGCCAACGGCCTGCGTCAACGGCATCGCCCTGCATGCGACCGGGCAGCGTCCGGACACGGCCACGCTGCGCGAACTGGCCTACACTGAACTGCTGCGTCAGCAGGCGGTGTTGCACGGCCTGCTGCCGCGCCACACCGGCTTGACCACCCCGGAACTGGGCCAGGCCGAACGCGACATCATCGAAGCCATGGTGGACCGGCAGGTGGTCAGCCCCCAGCCAAGCGACGACGAAGGCCGGCGTTATTACGAAGCCCACAAGGCGCAGTTTCTGGTGGGCCAGGCGCTGCACGTGCGGCACATCCTGTTTGCCGTCACGCCCGGTGTCAACGTCCAGGCACTCACCGTGCATGCCGAACGCGCCTTGCTGGAGCTGTCGCACAAGGGGGTGTCCCCGGAGCGGTTTGCCCAGCTGGCTGCCGAGCTGTCCAACTGCCCGAGCAGCACCCAGGGCGGGGATCTCGGCTGGATCACGCCGGACGACTGCGCGCCCGAACTGGCAACAGAGCTGTTTCACCTCCAGCATGCGCAAACCGGCACCGGTGTGCATCCGCGCCTGTTCCACACGCGTTTCGGTTTTCACATCATCGACGTGCTGGAGCGCCGCAGTGGCACCCAGCCCGCCTATGAGGAAGTGCGCGAGCGCATTGCGGCCCTGCTGACCATGCAGTCGCGCGCCCGGGCCCTGCACCAGTACATGACCCTGCTGGTGGGGGAGGCGGAAGTCGAAGGCGTTGCCCTGGAAGGGGCTGATTCGCCGCTGGTCCAATGACCGAAGACGTCGCAAGCGCGGACGAGTTGCTGCTTCGCTTGCGGCGTTTTCACTCCGACTATTTTCCGCTGCACCAGCAGCGTTTCCAGGACCTGGTGGCGCAGGGGCAGCATCCCAAGACCCTGTTCATAGGCTGCTCGGACTCGCGCGTGGTGCCCTACCTGCTGACGGGGGCCGGCCCGGGGGAGCTTTTCATCGTGCGCAATGTGGGGGCCTTCGTTCCGCCGTATGACGGTTCCCACGGATTGCACGGCACCACGGCGGCGATCGAGTTCGCCGTGCTCAGCCTGCATGTGGAGCGCATCATTGTCTGCGGCCACAGCCACTGCGGCGCCATCCGCGCCGCTTATGAAGGCGTGCCCGAAGAAGCCGTGGCCCTGCAGGCCTGGCTCAAGCTGGCCAGCGAAGCCTTGCTGCCGGTCCAGGCCAGCCCCGAAGCCCTGCGCCGCACCGAGCAGCGCGTCGTGGTGCTGCAGCTCGAGCGCCTGATGGCCTACCCCATGGTGCGGCGTGAAGTCGAGAAGGGCACCTTGACGCTGCATGGCTGGCATTACGTGATTGAGGACGGTGAAATCCACATCTTTGATGTACGGCAAGGAAGTTTTGTGCCCGCTGCGATAGCCTCCAACAGCGGCACTGGCCCGTACCAACCTTATGTGGAGCACGATGGACAAATCATTAGCAGCTGACCTGGCCGCCAAGGCAAGTGTCGATTCGGCGGCGGCCGCCGCGATACTGCAGACACTAGCCCGTGATTCGGGCCTGCGGTCCTGGCGGCTGGGCGGCAAGGAGCTGGTGCCGGTGGTGCAGGGCGGCATGGGCGTGTGTGTGTCGGCCGGTGGTCTGGCTGGCGCGGTGGCCCGCCTTGGCGGGGTGGGCACGGTGTCTTCCGTGGACTTGCGGCGCCTGCATCCGGACCTGATGGCCAAAACGGGCCACCTGGACAAGGAACCCGATGCGAAAGCCCTGATCAACGCGGCCAATCTCGAGGCGCTGGACCGCGAAATCCGCCGGGCGCGCGAGCTGGCACAGGGCCGCGGCCTGATTGCCGTGAACATCATGAAGGCACTCGGCGCCTACGAAGATTACGTGCGCCAGGCGCTGGCCAGCGGCGCCGATGCGCTGGTGGTCGGCGCCGGCCTGCCGCTGGATTTGCCGGAGCTGGCGCGTGACCATCCCGACACCGCCCTGATTCCCATCCTGTCGGACGCGCGGGGCGTGCAATTGCTGGTGCGCAAGTGGCAGAAAAAGGGCCGCCTGCCCGATGCCATCGTCATCGAACACCCGGGCCTGGCCGGCGGTCATCTGGGCGCGGCGAAGGTCGCGGACCTGCATGACCCGCGTTTTGACTTCGAGGTGGTTATTCCCCAGGTGCTGGAATTTTTCAAGACGGCGGGCATCGAGCGCGAGATTCCGCTGATTGCCGCTGGCGGCATCAACTGCCGGGACGACATCCTGCGCCTGCAGGCTCTGGGCGCCTCGGCCGTGCAGCTCGGAACGGCTTTTGCCGTGACCCAGGAGTGTGATGCCGACCCCGCCTTCAAGAAGGTGCTGGCCGAAGCCAAACCGGAAGACATGGTGGAGTTCGTCAGCGTGGCCGGCCTGCCGGCGCGTGCGGTGCGCACACCCTGGCTGGACAAATACATCCGACTCGAGCCCAAACTCCAGGCGGCGGCCCATGTCAAGGCCAAATGCAACATGTCGTTTGACTGCCTCGCCCACTGCGGCCTGCGCGACGGCGTGGCCAGCATGGGCCAGTTCTGCATCGACCAGCAGCTCGGCCATGCGTTTGACGGCAATGCGCGTAAAGGCCTCTTCTTCCGTGGTGCTGCCCGCCTGCCGTTTGGCGATCAGATCCGTTCGGTGCAAGAATTGATGCAATGGCTGCTCGGTGGCATTCAGCCGTCAGCGTCCATCGCAGGAGCACAAGCATGAAACGCGATCAGTTCGGCCGGCCTCAGGACCTGACGGCCACCCAGCCCATCAGCCAGGATGTGCTGAAGGAAAAATACCTCAAGCCCGGCGAGTCGGGTGTGGAAGACCTGTACCGGCGCGTGGCGCGGGCCCTGGCTTCGGTCGAGCCGGAAGCGGAGCGCGCCAGACACGAGGCGCTGTTCCTCGAGAACCTGCACGCCGGCGCAATAGGCGCCGGCCGCATCATGAGTGCCGCGGGCACGGCCATCCAGGCGACCCTGATCAACTGCTTTGTGCAGCCCGTGGGCGACTGTATCCAGGGCGTCGATGACGGCGGCTACCCCGGCATTTACGAGGCCCTGCGCGAAGCGGCCGAAACCATGCGGCGCGGCGGCGGCGTGGGTTACGATTTTTCACGCATCCGGCCGCGCGGCGCGGAGGTCAAGGCCACGGCCTCCATGGCTTCCGGTCCGTGCAGCTACATCAATGTGTTTGACCAGTCCTGTTCCACGGTGGAGAGCGCGGGTTCGCGGCGCGGGGCGCAGATGGGCGTGCTTCGCATCGACCACCCGGATGTGCACGAGTTCATCACCGCCAAGCGCACACCCGGGCGCTGGAACAACTTCAATGTGTCGGTCGGCATGCCGGACGCGTTCATGCACGCCCTGGCCGAAGACCAGCCCTGGGAGCTGGTGCACAAGGCCAAACCCGGCGCCCCGCTGATCGCGCAAGGCGCGTTCCAGCGTGCCGACGGCCTGTGGGTCTACCAGACGGTCGCGGCGCGCGAGTTGTGGGACACCGTGATGCATTCGGCCTACGACTTTGCCGAGCCCGGCATCCTGTTCCTGGACCACATCAACCAGGACAACAACCTGCGTTACTGCGAAGAAATTGCGGCGACCAATCCCTGCGTGACGGCCGACACCTGGGTAATGACGACGGATGGACCGGCGCAGGTATCGGACCTCGTGGGGCGGCCCTTCAGTGCGGTGGTTGATGGCAAGTCCTACGCGGTGAAAAGCGACGGTTTTTTCAAAACAGGACACAAACCCGTGTTCGTTTTGCGCACGCTCGAAGGGCAGGCCTTGCGCCTCACCGCCGACCACCGGGTGCGTCGTGTGGCGCGCAGAACCCGGTTCGCGCTGGAGGCCGGGTGGACTGAAGCTGCGCAACTGAAGGCGGGCGACGAAATCCTGCTGCACGATCACCGCGCACTGGGCGGGTGGGAGGGGGCCGGTACGCAGGCCGAAGGTTATTTGCTGGGGCTGCTGATCGGCGATGGCACCCTCAAGAGCGACAAGGCGGTAATTTCGGTGTGGGCGCCTGAACTCAAATTGGCGGCAAATGGTGCGGTGGCCTATGCGCAGACAGGTGCTGCCGGTATCGTGCACGCCGCCGAGGCCGCAGCCGCCACTTTGTCGCACCGGTCCGACTTCCGGGGCTTTCAGCGGCCCGTGGCTGGACGGGGCGAGGCGCGCATGGCCTCAGGTGCTGTGCGGCGCCTGGCTCTGGACATGGGCATGCGTCCCGGTCACAAGACAATTACCGCCGCCATGGAAAAGGCGTCGTCCGTCTTTGCAGAGGGGCTTCTGCGTGGCTTGTTTGATGCCGATGGTTCTGTGCAGGGTTCGCAGGAAAAAGGCGTCAGCCTGAGGTTGTCCCAAAGCGATCCGGGTTTGCTTCAGACGGCGCAGCGCATGTTGCTGCGTCTGGGCATTGTCTCCACCATTTACCCCAACCGGCGTCTGGCACAGGCACGGCCACTTCCCAACGGGCGCGGTGGTTTGACGGTTTATGAGACGGCTTCGCAGCATGAGCTGGTCATCAGCGGGGACAACCTGAGGATGTATGCGGAGCGCGTCGGGTTTGCCGATACCGACAAGGCCGAGCGGCTGGACCATGCGCTCGGCAGCTACAAACGCAGCCTCAACCGCGAGCGCTTCACGGCCACGGTCGAGTCGCTGACCGAGGACGGCTGCGAGGACGTTTTCGATGTGACCGTGGCTGACATCCATGCCTTTGACGCCAACGGCCTGTACGTGCACAACTGCGGCGAGCAACCGCTTCCGCCCTACGGCTGCTGCGACCTTGGGCCCATCATCCTCACGCGTTTTGTGCGCCACCCCTTCGGCTTCAATGGCGCGCCGGACTTTGATTTCCAGGCTTTTGCGAAATCGGTGACCACCCAGGTGCGTGCGCTTGACAACGTGCTCGACGTGACCTTCTGGCCGCTGCCGCAGCAGCAGGCCGAGTCGGCCGCCAAGCGCCGCATCGGCGTCGGTTTCACCGGCCTGGGCAATGCGCTGGCCATGTTGTGCCTGCGTTACGACGCGCCCGAGGGCCGCGAGATGGCGGCGCGTATCGCCGTCGCCATGCGCGATGCGGCCTACGCTGCGTCGGTCGCGCTGGCGAAAGAAAAAGGCGCGTTCCCGAAGTTCGACGCCGACGGCTATCTCGCCTCAGGCACCTTTGCCAGCAGGCTGCCGGCCGCCCTGCAGCAATCCATACGCGCCAACGGCATCCGCAACAGCCACCTGCTGTCGATTGCACCGACCGGCACGGTCAGCCTGGCGTTTGCCGACAACGCGTCCAACGGCATCGAGCCGCCGTTTTCGTGGATGTACCGGCGCAAGAAACGCGAGTCTGACGGCAGCACCACCGAATACGCGGTGGAAGACCATGCCTGGCGCCTGTACCGCGAACTCGGCGGCAACGTGGACAAACTGCCGGGCTACTTTGTTTCGGCGCTCGAGATGTCGGCGGACAGCCACATTGGCATGATGGAAGCGGTGCAGCCCTTTGTGGACACGGCGATCTCCAAAACCGTCAATGTGCCGGCCGATTACGCCTACGAGGATTTCAAGAGCCTGTACCAGCAAGCCTGGCGCGCCAGACTCAAGGGCCTGGCCACCTACCGGCCCAATGCGATTCTGGGTTCGGTGCTGGAGACCCATGCTCCCGCCGCCGCGCCGGCCGCGGCGGTGCCCATGGATCCGATGCGCACGGTGATCGAGAGCCGTCCCAAGGGCGCCTTGTCGGCGGTGGCCGAAAAGGTCGACTACTGGACGCAGGAAGGGCACAAGACGCTGTACATCGTGGTGTCTTTCCTGCCGGTGCCGTCGGCCAGCGGCGAGGGCACGGTTGAACGTGCCATCGAGTTTTTCATGCCGGTGGGGCAAAGCGGCGAGTCGCAGCAGTGGATCACCTCCAGCATGCGCATGCTGTCGCTGGCCGCGCGCGGCGGTTTCCTCGAGCGTGCGCTCAGCGACATGCGCAAGGTCGCCTGGGACCGTGGCCCGGTGCGGCTGGGCACCTATGAGAAAACCGACGGCACACGCGTGCCGTTGTGGCACGACTCGGAAGTCGCCGCCATTGCCTATGCGGTGCAGAACATCATTGCGCGGCGCGCCCGACAGGGCGTTGCCAGCGCAGCACCGGTCGTGGATCCCCAGGTCGACATGGCGCTCGCGCCGCCGGTGATGGCGGGCAAGAAGTGCAGCGAATGTGGCGCCCACGCGGTGATCCGCAAGGATGGTTGCGACTATTGCACCCAGTGTGGCCACCTGGGCGTTTGCGGATGAGTGAGCGCCCGGTCATCGCCCTGCGGGTGAGGCCGGGCAAACCCACGGCCAGCGAGCGGGCCAGGGTGGATCGCCGCTGGCGCGCCAGCCATCTGCTGCTGGCGCCGCACCGGCTGGGTTTTTTCTTGGCCATGGTGGTGCTGGTGGCCGCAGGCAGCTGGTGGGCGCTGGTGCAGCTGGACCGCATCAGTCCGGTGCTGAGCCTGCCCTATGCGCTGTCGCCTTCGCTGGCCCATGGTGCGGTCATGACCTTTGGTTTTATTCCTCTGTTCTTCGCGGGTTTCCTGTTCACGGCCGGGCCGAAATGGCTGGGCGTGCAGCCCTTGGTGCCCCGGCAGCTTCGCGTGCCACTGCTGCTGCAGGCAACGGGCTGGCTGCTGTGCCTGGCCGGCGCGCACCTGCATGGCCTGACGGCATTGGCCGGGCTGGTGCTGGCCTGTGCGGGGCTATCCTGGGTAACGGCCCTGTTCTGGGGGCTGATCCGGCGCAGCCATGCCGACGACCAGGTGCATGCGCGCACGGCAGGCGCGGCCTGCATCGTGGGTTGCGTGAGTCTGGCCGGTCTGGCACTCGGTCTGTTTCTGGGCAAGCCCGACGTGGCGCGCGCCTGCGTGCTCACCGGCTTGTGGGGGTTTGTGGTGGTGGTCTACGTCTCGGTGGCACACCGCATGATTCCGTTTTTCACCTCCAGTGCCATGCCGCGCATCGACGCCTGGCGCCCGTTCTGGGTGTTGTGGCTGATGCTGGCCGTCGCGGCGGCCGAGGTCGTGGCGGTGTGGGTCGAGCTGGAGGGCCCCCTGCAAGGCACGGCGGGCACGGTCTGGAGCGTGGCGCGCGGTGCCTTCGAGCTGGCCGCGGGCGGCGTGCTGCTCTGGCTCGCTGTTGTCTGGGGGCTGGTGCAAAGCCTCAAGAACCGTTTGCTGGCCATGCTGCACATCGGGTTTTTCTGGCTCGGCCTGGCGCTGGTGCTCGGGGGTCTTGCGCAGTGGCTGGGTCTGGTGCAGGACGCGCCGGTGCTGGCCCTTGGGTCGCTGCATGCGCTGACCATGGGTTGCCTGGCGTCGCTGATGCTGGCCATGGTCACGCGGGTGTCCTGTGGCCACAGCGGCCGCGCGCTGGTGGCCGACAACATGATCTGGACGCTGTTCTGGCTGCTGCAGGCCGCGACGCTGCTGCGCATTGCGGCTGCCGCGCAAACGGCCCTCGCGGGCTGGCTGCTGCTGGCGGCGGCGCTGTTGTGGGCGGGTGTCATGGGGGTGTGGGGTGTGCGGCTGGGCAACTGGTATGGCCGCCTGCGTGCTGACGCGCGGCCCGGTTGAGGGCGTACTGATGAACCTGCTTGCCGTCCCGCCCCCGTTGCCACTATCCACCGCGCCAGACAACGATCCGGCCAGCCTGGCGGCGACGCTGATGCAGTCACGCCAGACCATTTTGCCCAAGCGCCTGCTGGCGCCCGGTCCCGACGCGAAGCAGCTCGGCATGATCCTGAACGCGGCGGCCACGGCGCCTGACCACGGGCAGCTGCAACCCTGGCGCCTGGTGTTTGTTCCGCAGGCGGCGCGCGCGCGGCTGGCCGAGGTGTTCGGCGCGGCGCTGATGGCGCGCGACGCCCAGGCCACTGCGGAACAGCTGGCGCAGGCGCAGGAAAAAGCGCACCGGGCCCCCTTGCTGATGCTGGTGGTTGTCGATGGCCAGCGCGGCGATGCGGAGATTGACCTGGCCGAACGCACCGTGTCCGCCGGTTGCGCGATCCAGAACATGCTGCTGATGGCCACCGCATTGGGGTATGGTTCGGCATTGACCAGCGGCAAGGCGCTGAAGTCCGCCGGCCTGCGCGCCCTGTTTGGCCTGGCGGCTGGCGAACAGGCGCTGTGTTTTGTCAGCATCGGCACGGCACAGTCGCGCAAGCCCGCGCGCCTGCGCCCTGCGCCGCCGGATTTTACAAGCAGCCTTTCGGCCGACGGGCACGCACCGGGGCGCGAACCGGCGGATTCTTTTTATTCCCTGTGACTGGATGATTCATGGACATTCTGAGTTTTGACGACCTGCTGCAGGCAGCCCGGGCCCAGCCCGAGCCGCAGCGCCTGCTGTTTGTGTTCACCGGTGTGGAGCTGCCCGAGGACAGCACGCCGGTGCAGCGCGAACGTTTTGAAGCCGGCCAGGGTGGTGCGCTGGTGCCGCTGATGTGTGTGGACAAGCGGCCGGAAGATCTGAGCTCGTTTGCGGCGCTTGTGCAGGAGTCCAGCCAGTTCGGCCACCACTGGGGCCTGGTGTTCGCCGCCGCGCTGGGGGGCTCGGTGAACCGCGCGCCCACCACCGAAGATGCCGAGGAGCCGCTGCAACGCATGGTCGAGTCCATCAAGCAGGGGCAGATTGGCGCTTTCATCCCGTTTGACCCGCAGGGCCAACCGGTGCAGTTCGGCTGACATGGGCACGGTGCGCCGCACTGAACGGCCTGATGCCGTGCCCGGCTTTCAAGCGCCTGGGGCCGGTTTTGAAGCGCCTTTCGAGATGCTGGGTGCTTGCCACGAGCGGGTCGAGCGCATGCTGGCCTTGTTGGCACGCCTGCAGCAGCATCTGCTGGAGCGCGGCTGCGACGATGCCGCGCGGCAGGCCGCGCGTGACGTGATGCGTTACTTCGACCTCGCCGCGCCGCTGCACCACCAGGACGAGGAGATGCACGTGTTCCCGCCGCTGCTGGCCGGACCGGACGCCGGCCTGCGCGCCCTGGTGCAGCGCCTGCTGCAGGACCACCGCGACATGGAAGCCGCCTGGCCCCTGGCGCGCAGTGTGCTGCAGGCCATCACCGACAGCCCGGCTGCGGACTGGACGCCGCTGGACCCTGCCCGGACCGCTGCGCTGAGCCGGTTTGCCGCACTGTACGTGCGCCACCTGGCGGACGAGGACCAGCTGGCCTATCCCGCAGCGCAGGCCACGCTGACGGGCGACGCCCTGCGGGCCATGAGCCAGGACATGATGCAACGCCGCGGCGTGCCCGCCCGGAAGTGACGGCCGTGCTCCCCGCCGCATGAATACGGGCAAAATAGGGGCATGAACGCGCCTGATCTTTCCAACACGCTGACCCGAAGCAGCGAAGCCGACGCCGAACTGGCAGGCCTGATGGCGGTCATGGGTTCCAAGGCAAAATCGGCCTCAGCCCAGACGGCGCGCGCGCCGGCAGCTATCAAAAACAGAGCGCTTTTGACGCTGGCCGGCTTGCTGCGGCAAAACGTTGCGCCTTTGCAGGCGGCCAACCAGCGTGACCTCGAACGGGCGGCCGCGGCCGGCCTGGCCGGCCCCATGCTGGACCGCCTCAAGCTCGGGGCCAAGGACATCGCCACGGTGGCCGCGGGTTGCGAGCAACTCGCCGCCATGCCCGACGTGATCGGCGAGATCATCGGCATGAAGCAGCAGCCCAGCGGCATCCGCGTCGGCCAGATGCGTGTGCCCATCGGCGTGTTCGGCATGATTTACGAAAGCCGGCCCAACGTCACGATCGAAGCCGCGTCGCTGGCCATCAAAAGCGGCAACGCCTGCATCCTGCGCGGCGGCTCCGAAGCGATCGAGTCGAACAAGGCGCTGGCGGCCCTGGTGCATCAGGCGCTGCAGGACGCCGGCCTGCCGGCAGAGGCCGTGCAGCTGGTGCCCACCATCGACCGTGCGGCGGTGGGTCTTTTGATCACCATGCCGCAGTATGTGGACGTCATCATTCCGCGCGGCGGCAAGGGCCTGATCGAGCGCATCAGCCGCGACGCGAAAGTGCCGGTCATCAAGCACCTGGACGGCAACTGCCATGTCTATGTGGACGACCCCTGCGACATGGCCATGGCCGTGGCCGTGGCCGACAACGCCAAGACCAGCAAATACAGCCCCTGCAACGCCAGCGAAGGACTGCTGGTGGCGCGCGGCATCGCGGCTGACTTCCTGCCGAAAATCGGCGCCATCTACGCCGCCAAGGGGGTGGAGATGCGCTGCGACGCCGAAGCCCGGGCCCTGCTGGCCCCGGTGCCAAACGCCATCGTCCAGCCCGCCAGCGAGCAGGACTGGTATGAGGAATACCTGGCGCCGGTGATCAGCATCAAGGTGGTGGCCGGTGTGGACGAAGCAATTGCCCACATCAACCAGTACTCCAGCCACCACACCGACGCCATCCTCACGCGCGACCACATGCATGCCCAGCAATTCCTGCGCGAGGTCGATTCGGCCAGTGTCATGGTGAATGCGAGCACCCGCTTCGCCGACGGTTTCGAGTTTGGCCTGGGCGCTGAAATCGGCATCTCCACGGACAAGTTCCATGCCCGCGGCCCGGTCGGCATCGAGGGCCTGACCTCGCTGAAATACGTGGTGCTGGGCAACGGGGAAGTGAGGCTGTGATCATGTCTTTCCGGATTTTTGACAGCCGTTTCGCGCCGGCCGGTCTGTTTCTCGCGGCCTTGGCACTGCCGCTGGCGGGCCAGGCCGCTTCACCGTCGGCCGTCGACATGGGTTGCTACAACTGCCGCGGCGCCTACCCGCGCGGCGAGGCGCCGGGTTTTCCGCAGATCGCGGCCAAATACGCCGAGCGCAAGCCTGACGCGGCGGCCGAGCAGCGGCTGGCCGACAAGCTGCGCCCGGGCGAATGGCTGGAGCACATCGATGCTCACGAAAGGCTCAGCCCCGAAACCGCCAGGGCCCTGATCCTCTGGCTGGTCGAAGGCGCGAAATAGCCGTCACGAGCCGCGTGCCGGGCTTCTTCGGGGAAGGGCAGCTTGCCTTGAATGCGGCGTGATCGCCTCCACCTCCTAGAATTCGCTTCCAATACTTATAAAAGAGGGCCGCATGGTTCCGCATCTCATTACGGCCCTGAACGGCCCGATCAACGAACTCGAGCAGCGCATCCTGGACACCACGCCGGCGATCGAGCGCTGGTTCCGTCTCGAGTGGATGGAGCACACGCCGCCGTTTTACAGCTCGGTCGACGTGCGCAACGCCGGCTTCAAGCTGGCACCGGTGGACACCAACCTCTACCCCGCCGGCTGGAACAACCTGACGCCCGAGATGCTGCCGCTGGCCGTCCAGGCGGCGATGGCGGCAATTGAAAAAATCTGCCCCGAGGCGCGCAACCTGCTGGTCATTCCCGAGAACCACACGCGCAACACCTTTTATCTGGCCAACATCCTGCAGCTCAAGCGCATTTTTCACCAGGCCGGGCTCAACGTGCGTTTCGGCTCGCTCAGTCCCGACATCACCGAGCCGACCACGCTGACCCTGCCCACCGGCGAGCAGATCACGCTGGAGCCGCTGGTGCGCACAGACCGGCGCCTGGGGCTGAAAAATTTCGACCCCTGCACCATCCTGCTCAACAACGACCTGTCGGCCGGCATTCCCGGCATGCTGGAAGACCTGCACGAGCAGTATTTGCTGCCGCCGCTGCATGCGGGCTGGTCGGTGCGGCGCAAGTCGCGCCATTTCCAGGCTTATGAAGAGGTGTCCAAGCGTTTCGGCAAGCTGCTGGGCGTGGACCCCTGGCTGATCAACCCGATGTTTGCCAAGTGCGGCGAGATCAACTTTGCCGAAGGCACGGGCATGGACTGCCTGACCACCAACGTTGATGCGCTGCTGACCAAGATCAGGCGCAAATACAAGGAATACGGCATCAACGAAAAGCCGTTTGTCATCGTCAAGGCCGACAACGGCACCTACGGCATGGGCATCATGACGGTGCGCGACGTGAAAGACCTCGACGAGCTCAACGGCAAGACCAAAAACAAGATGAGCACCACCGAGGACGGCCGGCCGCTGTCCGAGGTCATCATCCAGGAGGGGGTCCAGACCCACGAGCGCATCAACGACGCGGTGGCCGAGCCCGTGGTCTACATGATGGACCGTTATGTGGTGGGCGGCTTTTACCGCGTGCACGCCGACCGCGGCATCGACGAGAACCTCAACGCCCCCGGCGCCAGCTTCGTGCCGCTGGCTTTTGCCGACAGCGGCCGGCTGCCGCAGCCGGGTGTGCCGCCGGGCGCCAGCGGGCCCAACCGTTTCTACATGTATGGGGTGATCGGCCGGCTGGCCATGCTGGCCGCCAGTTACGAGCTGGAAGCCACCGACCCGGACGCCGAGGTTTACGACTAGAGGCTTGTTCACCCCTATCCCCTTGCAGGGGACGCCGCGAGGTATCCGGCAAAGCCGGCCGCCCGCGGCGGCTGACGAAGTCGGGGAAGGCGCTGCGGACCCTGGGCGCTCAAAACCATTCACTTGCGGGCCTTTTTGGCCCCCGGCCCTTGATGGGTGGTCGCTGACAGCTATCAAAAACAGAGCGGTTTTTTTCGCCCTTTCAGTTGGACAAAAAAACCGACCGCTTCGCGTCGTTGTTACAAGTTGTTGCGGTGCAACAAAATACCGGATTCTCGTGATTAGAGGTTTGCTCTGACTTGCCGAATGCGGGACCGGGCGCAAAATAGCACTCCCCAAGACAACCTTTCTCGCCGTGGCGGCCAGCCTGACCCGGGCCCCCGCGAGAATTTTTTTGTGTCCAGAAAAAAATCATCTCTTGCGGCGCTCACCCTGGGCGCCATCGGCATTGTTTACGGCGACATTGGCACCAGCGTGCTGTATGCACTCAAGGTCGTCTTCAACTCGGGCCTTGTGCCGCTCACTCCGGACAACGTCTACGGCGTCCTGTCCATGGTCTTCTGGACCGTGACCATCATTGTTTCGCTGAAGTACGTCACGCTGATCCTGCGCGCCGACAACAACGGTGAAGGCGGCCTGATCGCGATGCTGGCGCTGGCCACCAATGCGGTCAACGACAAGCCCAAGCTGCGGCGCTGGTTGTTGGGCGTGGGCATCTTCGGCACCGCGATTTTCTACGGCGACGGCGTCATCACGCCGGCCATTTCGGTGCTTTCCGCGGTTGAGGGGCTGGAGCTGCTCTCGCCAGCCTTCCACGCCTACATCATGCCGATTGCGCTGGTGGTCATCTTCGGGCTGTTTTATGTCCAGAAGAACGGCACGTCCGGCATTGGCCGCCTGTTCGGGCCGATCTGCGCCGTCTGGTTCGTCACCATTGCCGTGCTCGGCATCCCGCACATCTGGGCCCACCCGGAGGTGCTGGGCGCCGTCAGCCCGCACCATGCGCTGCGGTTTATCTTCCAGCATCCGGGGATCACCTTTGTGCTGCTGGGCGCGCTGGTGTTGTGTGTCACCGGCACCGAAGCCCTGTATGCCGACCTGGGCCACTTCGGCAAGAAGCCGATACGCATGGCCTGGTTTGCACTGGTCATGCCGGCGCTGCTGATCAACTATTTCGGCCAGGGCGCGATGCTGATCTACACGCCCGAGGCGGTGACCAACCCGTTTTACCTGATGGCGCCCAAGTGGGCGCTGGTGCCGCTGGTGATCCTGGCGACCGCCGCCACGGTGATTGCCTCCCAGGCGCTGCTGTCGGCGGCGTTTTCGGTCAGCAAACAGGCGATCCAGCTCGGCTACCTGCCGCGCATGCAGATCCGCCACACCTCGGTGCATGAAACCGGCCAGGTCTACATCCCGGCGGTGAACTGGTCGCTGTTTGCGGCCATCGTGGTGGCGGTTGCCCTGTTCAAGAACTCCACCAACCTGGCTTCGGCCTATGGCATTGCGGTGACCACCGACATGCTGATCACCACGGTGCTGACCTTTTTTGTGATCCGCTACGCCTGGAAGCTGCCGCTGGCGTTGTGTGTCGCGGCCACAGGGGTTTTCTTTGTGGTCGACCTGATGTTTTTTGCGTCCAACGCGCTCAAGTTCATTGAAGGCGGCTGGTTCCCGGTGCTGATCGGCATGGGCATGTTCACCGTCATGATGACGTGGAAGCAGGGCCGCGCGTTGCTCAATCAGAAACTGCGTGCCGACGCGATCGACCTGCCCGGCTTCCTGGAAGCGGTTTTCATCAGCCCGCCCGCCCGCGTGGAAGGCACGGCGGTGTTCCTGACCGCCGAGCCGGGCGCCGTGCCCAATGCGCTGCTGCACAACCTCAAACACAACAAGGTGCTGCACGAGCAGAACCTGTTTGTCACGGTGCGCAACCATGAGGTGCCATGGATAGGCATGGACAAGCGCCTGGCGATCGAGTCGCTGGGCCACAACTGCTGGCAGGTTGTCGTTCACTATGGTTTCAAGAACGACCCCGATCTGCCCAAGGCGCTGCAGCAGATGCGCACGCGCGGCTGCGAACTGGACGTCATGACGACCAGCTACTTCCTCTCGCGTGACGTGGTGGTGCCCACCATAGGCAGCGGCATGGCGCCGTGGCGCGAAAAGCTGTTTGCGCAGATGCACCACAACGCCAGCGGCGCGGCGGACTTTCTCAACCTGCCGAACAACTCGGTGGTGGAGCTGGGTAGCAAGATCGAGATTTGATCTTGGTGTTTTATGGCTGCAGCCCAATGAATTTGGGCGCAAGCAGCTATGAAATTTATAGCTGACGTTTCCTCGTGCTTGTCATCCCGGACTTGAGGAGCCTGTCCCGGACTCCGATCCGGGGGGATCCATGTTTGCCGACTACCGACTGTGTTTTTGACCGTATGGTTCGCCTGCTGGCCGGGTCTCGCCCCGGCGGGCGACTTACTTTTCTTTGCTTCGCCAAAGAAACCTAAGGAAAAGAAAGGCGACCCGATGGTCTGGGTCCCTCCGCTTCGCTACGGGCAGCCTCCGGTGCTCGGTAAAAGCGGGGTCAGGCACAAACTCGGCTGCGCCTCAAACAAGTGCCTGCCCTGATCCGCTTTTGCCTGCGCTCCTCGGCCCAGCCCGACGGGAGGGGGAACAAATACGGGTTCGGGTGCGGGGAGACATGGCGCGCGAAGCGCGTCATGTCGGACTCAACAGTCCGTCATTCATGCACGTGGACGCAGCACACGCGGCCAAATGAAGCTCCCCGCCATCGCCCAGCGGGGCGAGGGGCGGGGGGAGGGAGTGGGGAGTTGCGCCTACTGTCCAAGGCAAACCGCAGGCGCAGCGTGACGCCGGCGCTTCAGGCCAGCAACGTACGAGACATAACCCTGCCAAAATCCCCGAATGCAATTTTTCAGAGACCTCAACCTCTCCGCATTCACCGCCGGCTTCGTCGCCGTGCTGGTCGGCTTCACAAGTTCGGTGGCGATTGTTTTCCAGGCAGCGCAGGCCTTCAACGCCACGCCGGAACAGATCAGCTCCTGGATGTGGGCGTTGGGCTGGGGCATGGGCTTGTGTTCGGCGATTCCTTCGCTGTGGCTGAAAAAGCCGGTCATGGTGGCCTGGTCCACGCCGGGCGCGGCGGTGCTGGCGACGGCGGGGCTGGCCGGTGGGTTTTCGATGGGTGAGGCGGTGGCGGCCTTCATGGTCAGTGCGGCGCTGATCACGCTGTTCGGCGTCACCGGGTGGTTTGAGAAAGTCATGAACCGCATTCCGATGGCGATTGCGTCGGCGCTGCTGGCCGGCGTGCTCGCGCGTTTTGGCCTGCAGGCCTTTGCCGCGGCGCAGACGGCCTTGCCGCTGGTGCTGCTGATGCTGGCGATCTACCTGCTCGGCAAACGTTTCATGCCGCGTTACGCGGTGGTGCTGACTTTGTTCGGCGCGATTGTGTTTGTGGCCGCGCGCGGCGAGATGGCCTGGACGGCCATGAACTTCTCATTTGCATTGCCCGTGTTTGTCGCGCCGCAGTTCACGCTGGCGGCGATTGTCAGCCTGGCGCTGCCGCTGTTTGTGGTGACCATGGCCTCGCAAAACCTGCCCGGCGTGGCGGCCATTCGTGCCGCGGGGTACGGGCCGGATGCACCGGACGGCGGCATCCCGGTGTCCAAGGTCATCACGCTCACCGGCCTGGCGACGCTGGTGCTCGCACCTTTTGGCGCGTTTGCGCTGAACCTCAGCGCCATCACGGCCGCCATCTGCATGGGCCCCGAGGCGCACGAAGACCCGCGCAAGCGCTACACCGCGGCCGTGGCCTGCGGCGCGATTTATGTCGTGATCGGCATCTTCGGCGCTGCCGTGACCGGTTTGCTCACGGCTTTTCCCAAGGAACTGGTCGTCGCGATTGCCGGGCTTGCCTTGCTGGGCACGATAGGCAGCGGCCTGGCGCAGGCCGTGCGCGACGAATCGCACCGCGAGGCCGCGCTGATCACTTTTCTGGTCACGCTGTCGGGCGTGGCCCTTGCCGGCATCGGCTCGGCCTTCTGGGGCGTGGTGGCCGGCGCGATGGCGCTATTTGTACAACAATACCGGCAGCGCGCTGCCTGAGCAGTCACCACCCCTTTTACTGACGGACCCCGTTCATGAATATTCTTTTTATTGCCGACCCGCTGGCCTCTTTCAAGATCTACAAGGACACCACCTTCGCGATGATGCGTGAAGCGCAGCGGCGCGGCCACCAGATCAGCGCCTGCGAGCAGCAGGACCTGATGTGGCAACGCGGCGCCCCCGTGATGGCCCATGTGCGCGACATCACGCTGACGGGCGATACGCAGGACTGGTTCGCCGAGCGCGGCACGCGCCAGGTCGCGCTGAAAGACTTCGACGCCATCCTGATGCGCAAGGACCCGCCATTCGACAGCGAGTATTTCTACGCCACGCACCTGCTGGAGCAGGCCGAGCGCGACGGTGCCCGGGTCTACAACAAGCCGCGCGCGCTGCGCGACCACCCTGAAAAACTGGCCATCATGGAGTTTCCGCAGTTCATCGGCCCCACGCTGGTGACGCGCGACCCCGAGGACATCAAGCGTTTTCATGCCGAACACCAGGACATCATCCTCAAGCCGCTCGACGGCATGGGCGGCATGGGCATCTTCCGCGTCGGACCCGACGGCCTGAACCTGGGCTCCATCACCGAAACGCTGAACCGCCACGGCGCGCAAAGCCTGATGGTGCAGAAGTTCCTGCCCGAGATCGTCAAGGGCGACAAGCGCGTGCTCATCATCGGTGGCCGGCCCGTGCCGCACAGCCTGGCGCGCATCCCGCAGGGCAGCGAGGTGCGCGGCAACCTGGCGGCCGGCGGCCTGGGTGTGGCGCTGCCCTTGTCGGCGCGCGACCGCGAGATCGCCGAGGCGCTGGGCCCCATCCTGCACAGCCGCGGCCTGCTGCTGGCCGGTGTGGACGTGATCGGTGACTGCGTGACCGAAATCAACGTGACCAGCCCAACCTGCTTCCAGGAAATTTTCGACCAGACCGGGTTCGATGTGGCGGCGATGTTTGTGGATGCGCTCGAAGCCGCTCTCTGAATTTAATCAAACAAGCCTTTAGCCCAGCAATGACGGGCGCCAAAAGCTCCTCTTTTTATAGCAAATCAGGGGTGCAGCGCACCGCCGACAAAAACCTTGAGCTCGCCCGGTGCAAAGGCGACCCAGTGTTCATTGGTGGTCAGCGGCGCCGTCACCACCACCGCGACCCGGTCGGTGGGCTGCGTGTGTTCGGCAAAGTTCACGCTGAGGTCTTCATCGCTGAGCGTGGCGTGCGCAAACGGGTGTTTGCGCTCGACGTAGTACAGGCTGGTCGAGGCATGGGCCCACAGGGCCTGGCCGTTGCCGAGTAAAAAGTTGAAGGTGCCGTGGGGTGCGATCTGCGCCGCCAGTTCGCGCAGGGTCAGGGTCAGCTCGCCCACGCTGGGCACACCGGCGTGCGATTTGGCCAGCTCCTGCATGATCCAGCAAAACGCGCGTTCGCTGTCGGTCGTGCCCACCGGCCGGAAGCTGCCGTGCAGGCGCGGCGAAAAGTCCTTGAGATCGCCGTTGTGCGCGAACACCCAGTAGCGTCCCCACAGCTCGCGCACGAAGGGGTGGCAGTTTTCCAGCGCGACCCGGCCCTGCGTGGCCTTGCGGATGTGGGCAATGACGTTGCGGCTCTTGATCGGGTAGCGCCGTATCAGTTCGGCCACGGGCGAGGCGCACGCCGACTGGTGGTCGACAAAATGGCGCAGGCCCTTGTCGCTGCCATCGCTGCCGCCGTTGCTGGCGTCGCCGTTGCCTTCAAAAAAGGCGATACCCCAGCCGTCCGTGTGTTCGCCGGTGTTGCCGCCGCGTTGCGCAAAACCGCTGAAGCTGAAGGTCACGTCGGTCGGCGTGTTGCAGTTCATTCCGAGCAGCTGGCACATGGCATCAATCCTTGGCCGCAGGAGGGCGCGGGTCGCCGCCGGGCCGCCCCAAGGCGGACCCAGCCCCCTCGGGGGGCAGCGAGGACACATCGTGCCGAGCGTGGGGGCGCAATCTCCAGGCGGCGAACAGCGCCAGCACACACAGCGCGGCCAGCATCATGAAGGACTCGTTGAACGCCGCCAGCCGCGCCGGGCTGGTCGCGGCCTGCGTCAGCGAGTCGCCATGCGCCGCGAGCCGCCATTCCAGCACGATGCCGCACAGGCTCACGCCGATGGCGCCGCCCAGCATGCGCACGAAGTTGATGGCACTTGACCCTTGTGAAATCAGGCTGTGGTCCAGCGCCCGCAAGGAGCCGAGGTTGAGCGACGGAAGAATGAAGCCCAGCCCGATGCGGCCCAGGATGGCCCAGAGCACCAGCACCCAGATGGCGCTGGTCAGCGTCACGGTCAGCATCAGCGCAAACGACAGTGCCAGCAGTGCCAGCCCGATGCTCACCAGCAGCCAGGTCGGATGGCGGTCGGCCAGCCGCCCCACCAGCGCGATCGTGACCGCCAGCACAAACCCGGCGGGCAGCAGGATGGTGCCGACATAAGAGGCCGACAGGCCCAGCCCGAGCTGCATGTAGACCGGCAGCAGATAGGTCGAGCCGAACAGCGCCGTGCCGTAGATGAAGGCGACGATGCTGCCCATCGCGAAAGTCCGGTAGCCGAACAGCGCCAGGTTCATCAGCGGTTCGCGCCCGGTGGCGGCCATGCGCCGCTGCCAGGCCAGAAAGAGCACCAGCGCCAGCGCCGCGCCGCCCAGCAGCAAGGCGGCTTGCAGCGCCGAACCGCCATGCAGGGCCACCATGCCGTTAAGCAGGCACAGGGTGCCGGCGCCGCCCAGCAGCAGGCCACGCCAGTCCAGGGTGGCGCCCTTGCGGTTCGGCGCCACACCGCCCGGGGAGGTGACCGGCACATAGCGGTAAGCCATCCACAGCGAAGCCAGGCAAAAGGGGATCACCATGAAAAAAATCGAGCGCCAGCCGAACAGGTCGACCAGCACACCGCCCAGGCTGGGGCCGATGGCCGGTGCCAGCACCACACCCATGCCGAAGATGCCGCTGGCGCGCCCTTGTTCGTGCGGCGCAAAAGCCCGCATGATGATGATGGCCGGAATCGGCTGCACCACGCCGGCCGCCAGGCCCTCGGCCACGCGCGCGCCCAGCACCAGCGCAAAGCTGTTGGCAAAGCCGCCGACGATGCCGCCGGCCAGCAGCAGCAGCATGGTGCCCACATAGGTGCGGCGGTAGCCGTAACGTGCCAGCAGCCAGGGCGTGGTCAGCATGGAGACCGTCATGGCCACCATGAAGCCTGATGTGACCCATTGCGCGCGCTCCTGGCCCAGGGTGAAGTGCTGGCTCATGTCGGGAATCGCCACGTTGACGATGGTCGAGGACATGATGGAGGCCATCGTGCCTGTCATCACCGACAGCAGCAGCAGCCAGCGGTAACGCGCGCCGTAACGCGCCTGCATCTCGTCCAGCGTGGAGGGGCTGCTCAAGGCCGGCTTTGTTCTGTCGCGGCGGGGCAAAAGGAGCGAAAGGGCATCAGTCGCGCGGTTCGGACCAGAGCTTGCCGCCGGTGGACCAGTTCTCGCGCTTGATGTCGGTGATGATCACATCCACCGAATCGGGCGCGCCGCCCAGGATGTCGACACTGACGCGGGTGATCTCGGCGACCAGCTTTTTCTTCTGCTCGAGGGTGCGGCCTTCCATCATTTCGACGTGGTAGGTGGGCATGGTTTTCCTTTGAATTGATGTGAACCGGTGCCCCGATGATAAAAGCCCGGCGGGGGCATGCCATTTTTGTCGGCAAAGACTGACAGAAGAACAAGGCGGGCGGCCCCCGGGCGGCGCGACAAACATGGGAAACTCCGAAGGAAACGGACCCCCCGGCCCATCGCCTTTTTTTGCCCGCCGCGCCAGGCGCTTTGAGAAATTCCCTTGTTCAACGACAGCCCTTCCTCCGCCCCTGCCCATTTGCCGCGCCTGGCCGGCCGTGCTTACCACTGTCAGTGCGGCAGCCCCGTTTTTTTCAGGAACAGCACCTGCCTGGCCTGCGGCACGGCGCTGGGCTACGACCCGGCGCAGGCCCGCCTCCTGCCCCTGATGCCCGGCGAGCAGCCCGACACCTGGGTCGCCTGGCAGCCCGAGGGCGGCGCCGCGCAGCCGGACACACCGGCGGCGGTTTACCTTCGCTGCGCCAACCTGCAGACCCCGGCGGCCTGCAACTGGCTGGTGCCGGTCAGCCAGGACGGACCGCCGCAGCTGCTGTGCCAGGCCTGCCGCCTCAACCGCACGATTCCCGACCTGAACGACCCGGCGCACCCGGACAACGGCGAGCTGTGGGGCAACATCGAGCTGGCCAAGCGGCGCCTGGTGTCGGCGTTGCTCGTGCTGGGCCTGCCGGTGGCGTCGCGGGCGAGTGAAGATACCGAACACGGCCTGATGTTCGACTTCCTGCGTTCACCCGACTTCGGCCCGCACATCATGACCGGGCACGACACCGGGCTGATCACCCTCAACCTCAACGAAGCCGACGACGCCACGCGCGAGGCCACGCGCAAGGCCATGCATGAGCCCTACCGCACCTTGCTGGGGCACCTGCGCCACGAGGTCGGCCACTACTACTGGGACCGCCTGGTCGCCGGCACGTCCTGGCAGCAAGGTTTCCGGGATCTGTTCGGCGATGAAAGCCAGGACTACCTGGCCAGCCTGCAGGCCAATTACGAGCAGGGGCCGCGCCCGGACTGGGCGCTGCACTACGTGAGCGCCTACGCCAGCGTGCACCCGTGGGAAGACTGGGCCGAGTGCTGGGCCCACTACCTGCACATGCGCGACACCGTCGACACGGCCCTGAGTTTTGGCCTGTCGGCCGAAAGCGCGCAGCTGGAATTCACGCCCTTCACGCTGGATGCCTTGTACCAGCCGGACCACCCCGAGGCCCAGGTGTTCCTGGACTTCCTGAACCAGTGGACACGGCTGACCACGCTGCTCAATGAAATGTCACGCGCCATGGGACAGCCTGACTTTTACCCCTTTGTGCTGCCGCGCGAAGTGGTGGCCAAGCTGCATTTCATCCACCTGGTGGTGACGTCCGTCCGTGACGGGGCAGACCATGGACAGGGGCAGGCGCAAGGCCAGCGTCAACGTCAGTTCTGATCAAAAATCGGCCCCAGCCCAATAAACACGGGCGAGAGCAGCTCCTGATTTCATAGCGAATGGGTGGAGGGCCGGTCTGACCGGCGCGGCCCGGGGCTGCTTATTCGAGCGCCTGCACGGACAGACCGTGTTGTTCGGAAAACGCCTGAAGGATGGCGGCAATCTGCATGTCCTGCAAGGTGGTCACCAGCTCGACCATCTTGTGGCCGCTGCCCTTGTGGCTGTCGCTGATGACCACCGTGGCCGCGCTGTCGCCGGCGGCAAACAGCGCCTGCAGCGTCGGGCCCAGCGCGGCCATCAGCTGCGCGCGTTGTGCTTCGGGCGCGCGGGTCGCTGCCGGGTAGTGCATCTCAAACGAAAAATTGGTTTTCTGGCTCATCCTGATCTTCCATGTCCGTCGGGAAGCTTCCAGTGTGCCTGCACGCCGGACCGCTGGCGTGGGACAGGGGCGCGCAATGCCGTCGGCGGCCTGGTACCCCAAGCACAAGTTCTAAACATCCCCGGCGAGGTCCTTCATTTCCCAGGCGATGCGCCCCAGCTCGGTTTTGAGCTGCAGGCGCCCCGCGTCGTCCAGACCGGCCAGGCTTCGGGCCAGGTTCACGCGGCGCGGTGAAATGGCCGGCCCGCGGGAGGCAAACACAATCGCATTGCTTTTTTCTGCGGCCATGACTTCAACCGCGTTGCCGCTGAAGCTGCGGTGGATGCGGCCGGCCAGCACCGGGTAGTCGGGGTGGTCGTGGTGCAGGTTGACCACCAGCACGCCGTGCTCGCCCAGGGCGGCGAAGCAGTCGTCGTAAAAACGCTGGGAGCACAGCGCCGCGGGCTGGCCGTCGTGGTCAAAACCGTCGACCAGCAGCACATCGAAGACCGGCGCGGCGGCCTGCAGGTAGAGCGCGCCGTCGGCGGCGATCACTGCAAACCGTTCGTCGTCGTCGGGGATCTGGAACTCGCGCCGCAGGGCGATCACATGTGGGTTGATCTCGAGCACGGTCATGCGCGAGGCGGGCAACTGCCGGTGGCAGAATTTGGCCAGCGAGCCGCCGCCCAGCCCGATCATGCCGATGTGGGCCGGCGCGGGCTGGAACAGCAGAAAACCCATCATGGTCCGGGTGTAGTCCACGTCCAGCCGCCAGGGCTGGTGCATGAGCATGCGGCTTTGCAGCTCGCCCAGCGTGAAATGCAGCGACTTCGATGCGCCGTCCTCCCGCACGAAAGGCTTGGTGTACTGCAGCGACTGGAAAGCGTCGGGCGCCAGCGTCACAGCGACCTCGCGAGCTTGCGCAGGTCCATCGCGACGGCCGGCAGGGCCATCGCCACCAGCAGCAGGGCAATCGGCAGCGTGGCGCTGAAGCCCATGGCCTTGAAGGCGACGGCGCCAAACAGGCCGCCCGAAAAAAACAGCCCGAGCAGGGTGGCATGGATGAACAGCTTGTCGGTGTTGGCCTCGACAAACTGGATGTGGTTGGCCTTTTTCGACTGGTTCCAGTAGATCAGGCGCCCCAGCTCGATGCCCAGGTCGGTGATGACACCGGTCATGTGGGTGGTGCGGATCTCGGCGTGCGAGATCTTGGTGATGATGGCGTTTTGCAGGCCCATGATGAAACACAGCAGCAGCACCGCCGTCGGCACCAGCAGGGTGGCAAATGATTTCAGGTTGGCGCCCACCAGACCGAACATCAGCAGCAGCACCGCTTCCAGCAACAGGGCCAGCGCGTACTTGCTGCGCAGCTCCTGGCGCCTGGCCCAGCTGATCAGCAAGGTGGTGGTGATGGCCCCGCCGATAAACGCGGCCAGGCTCACCAGGCCGGCCAGCGCCAGGCCTATGCTGCCGATCACCAGGTCGTCGGCGATGGCCGAGACGATGCCCGTCATGTGCGAGGTGTAACGCTGCACGGCGAGAAAGCCGCCGGCATTGATGGCGCCGGCCACAAAGGCCAGGATGCCGCCAAACTGCCGGTTGCTGCGGCGCGTGCGTTCCCTGGCGGTGAGTCGAAGCAGAAATTTGAGCAAGATGGACCTCTGCCATGCAAGAAGCATGACAGTGGACATTATGGTGCGGAGAACCGGGGGCGCCGGCACCGCCCACAAGATTCTTGATGAAATCGGCCTCCATCCCTTAAGTGACGGACGCGAGATGCTATTGAATTTGTAGCGCTTCGGGTTTGACCCTCGGATGGGCCGGCAAGCCGGCGTTAAGCGGCACGGCCTTGCGGATCCACCGGCGTGGCCTCCTTGACCAGGTGGTCCAGCGCGTGGGCCACCACGCCGTGGGTTTGGACCGGGCGCAGCAGGCGGTCCCTGATCAGGCGTTCGCAACTGCGTTTGGTCATGGAGTGGGGCTGGCCGCCGTGGCTGACGAACATGAACAGGGTGCCGCGAGTGCTGGCCCAGATCAGCTGCGCACGCAGCCAGTGGCGCCGGGAGTAGAGATCCACCCAGCTGCCTTCGCGCAGGCCCATCAGGATGTCTTCGGGCTGGCGCCCGTCATCGCCGTCGGCAGCCGTCGGGGTGTCGTCAGCGCCGCTGTCGGGCACTGCGTGTACCGGCGTGTCGTCCTCCGGCGTGGCGCTCAGCGCCGCCGGCCCGGACGGCAAGGTGTCTTCAAAGCCGGCCTGATCGAGTTCCTGCGGCGCCAGCCAGGGCTGGCCGGCGGCCTTGGCTTTGCGCTGCTCGGGGGTGGCCGGCAGGAGGTCGCTCAGGTCGGACAGGTCGGTTTCGGCCAAGGCCACTTCCAGCGGGGCGTTGTCCGATTCGACGGCGTCGCGCCGGCTGCGCACGCGGCGCAGTTTGAGCACCGGGCGGTGCAGTCTTTCCATGGCGTCGAAAAACGCCTCGGTCTCGCCCGGGTCCAGCCCCAGCGATGCCAGGCCGGCATGCAGCTTGCCGAGCAGGCCGGGAATCATCGCGATGAGTTTGCCCGGTCGCTTGAGCGTGGCTTCGCGCTTGACGCTCCAGAGCAGGTCCGTCACCAGTGAGCCGTAACCCTGGGGATCGATCTGGCGCGCGGTGTCGGTCAACCGGGCATGCGCCATCACCAGCGCCCAGGGCCCGAACAGGAAGTCCAGCACCACCCCGGGCACATGGTCCAGGTCGGCGCGCAGACTCATGTCCAGGGCAATCTGGTCGGCCTGCGCCTGCCGCTCTTCGGCAAGCTGCATGGTCTGGCGCATGTTGCCGCGCAGATCACGCTCGTGCTGGTCCTGCTCGTCCCACAGCGCCTGCAGCTCGGCCAGCGCGGCACCAAAGGGCCGGGCGTCTTCGATCTCCAGGGCGTTGAGCCCGTTGAAGGCCTCGGTCAGCGAATGGAAAAAAACGTCGAACGCCGGGTTGTGTTCGTCGTTGTACTTGAAGCTGCGCTGCGCCACACGCTCCATCAGGCGGCGCCCGGGGTGGCTTTCCTCGCTGAAAAAGCGTGAGTCCACCATGGCCAGGCGCAGCAGCGAAGGCTCCAGCGCCACAATTGCCTCGCGCACCGGCACCAGCAGGCGCGGGTCCTGCGCGACCTGGTTGACCAGTTTTTTCACCACCTCCATGCCCAGCACCTGGCCGACACGGGTGGCGTCTTTGCGCAGCTGCGTGCGCACCAGCGCGCGCTCGCGGGCGCGGCCGTAGACGCCCCAGACCTGCGAGCTGAGCTGGCTCAGCACGTCCACGATGCGCGACGGGCTGTCCGGCCCCTCGTCGGCGTCCTGCGCCGGCAGTGCCGGGCGGCGCGGGTCGCTGCGGGTGCCGCGGTAGCTGCGGTCGTCATCGCCGGTAGTGCCGGTATCGGCGGGGCCCGGCTCGGCCTGCAGCGCCGCCTGTGCCGAGTCGGGTGTGCCCTTGAGCGCGATCAGCTCTTCTTCAATGGTGGCGTAATAGGCGGGCGCCAGCCCGTGGTCGGCGTTGCTGCCGCCGCGAAACAGGAAGTCCTGGAACAGCGCGTCCTTGACTTCGTAGTTGGACAGGTCCGCGTAGTGCGACGGCACCCGGGTGAAGGGCTCGTCCGAGGCGTAACCGATGCCGACGGGGCCGCCTTGCGCACCCGGCCCGGCGCCGGGCTTGTCGCCCGCGGGGGTGCCGGCTGCGGCGCTGCCCGGCTTTTTGCCGGCGCTGGCGGGCGTCTGCAGCACCCGGTAGCTGGCGGCCTGCACCTTGGCCAGTTCCAGCACATTGATCAGCCGCTCGTAGATGCGTTTGAGTTCGCGCCCCAGGGGCTCGCCAAGGTGCTTGATCCACAAGGCGCTGATGGCGGGCGCCACCGGCGCGCCCAACAGCAGGGTGCGCAGCGTCTGCGCATACACCTCGGGCCGCACCGGGTTGGCCTGCGCGCGGACATTGACCAGCCCCTGCGCCGAGCTCATCAGGCCGTCGAGTTCGGCCAGCACCTGCTCGACCAAGGGCGAGACCTGCTGCAGCAGCCGCGAGGACTCGATGCCTTCCTCGACCTGGGTGTCGTCCACCAGCGAAAACATGTCGGCGCCCGCCAGCGCAGGCACCGGGGTGCGCGCCGCGACCGGCTGCGCAGCCGGTTTTGCGGGCTGGCTGAAGGCGGCCAGCAGGGCCCCGGGGTATTGCGCACACCAGCCGTCTCGGTGGCGCAGCAGTTCGCGCCAGGCCAGTGCCAGGTCGTCGCGCTCGCTGATTTTCAGGCTTTGTGTTTCTGCCACCTGCAGGGCCGCCACCGCGTGGTCGATACAGCGTTCAAGCGCCGGCTTGGCGGCCTTGGCAGCCTCCTGCAGACAGCGGAGTAAGACGTCGGCTTGCGATGCCATGGTGGAGGGCGAGGTGGCTAACAGAGGAAAAGGAGTGGACGTGAATACGTGTCAAGTCAATTTTCCGGGAAAAAATTCCGGTTCAACCTGACCCCGAAGTGTGGGCTGAACCGGCAGGATGCTGCTGGAAATGCCGAAGTATCTTGTAACGATTTCTAACCCGCTGCGCAGCAAAGAGATGCTGCTTACATTCCACCGGCGTGGGCGCAGCACGCTGGCGCGTGCCGGCGGCACCGTCTGGTGCTTCCGCCTTCGGTGGCGAGCTCGTGCAGACAAATCCGGCAGGAGCCCAACAGGGACGGGCGCCTGTAGCTATGTTTTGCATAGCGAATCAGGGCGGCCCGTGCGGCGGCGGCTGCCTGCCTGCCGGCGTGCCCTGTTTCCACGCGGCCGGGCCCGGACGGCACCAGCCATAACAAACCGTTGCAGTTTGTTGTGGCTTTGAACGGGCGACCAGAGCCCGGGGAACAAAGCCGGTCCAGGCCGGGTCAAATTTCTTGCAGCGGACCCGTTTTTCCCCGCTGTCAGGAGGTGTAACCATGGAGCAAGTGAAACACTGGCAAGACCCGATCAATGCCTTGTTGGGTCTCTGGGTCCTTCTTTCGCCCTGGGCGCTGGGTTTCCAGGATGACAGGGTGATCATGCTGAACGCGGTCATCGTCGGCGCGGCCCTGGTCGCCGTGGCGCTGGGGGCGATTTTTGTCCCGCGTGCCTGGGAAGAGTGGACCGAGGGGGCCCTGGGCGTCTGGCTGATCGCCTCGCCCTGGGCACTGGGGTTCAGCACGCATGAGCAGGCCATGCCCAATGCGGTGGTGGTCGGCCTGGCCATTGCCGTTCTGGCCCTGTGGACGCTGCTGACCGACAAGGACTACAGCGGCTGGGCACGCGACCGGACGGTGCGCTGAGCGATCGGCGGCCGGCCGTGGCGGGCTGAGGCCGGTTGCGGCCAGGTGACAACCACAGCGTAGCGCGCTGTGGTGGGAGGGTGTTGGCCCGAACAGGGTCGCAGCCCTCCAATGAGGAAGCAAAAACGGCGCCCGAAGGCGCCGTGGAGGGCGGTTTGTGCATCAAATCCGGCTCTGGCCCTTGTGGGACGGCCGGAGATAGCTACTAATTTAGTAGCAAGTCATGGATGCCGGATCAAGCCCGGCATGACACCCCAGACATGTCAGGCGCTGCCGGCCTTGACCTTCAGCCGCCAGGCGTGCAGCAGCGGCTCGGTGTAGCCGCTCGGTTGCTCCAGGCCTTTGAACACCAGGTCGCACGCTGCCTTGTAGGCGGCGGAAGTGTCGAAGTGGCCGGCCATGGGCTGGTACAGCGGGTCGCCAGCGTTCTGTTTGTCCACCACGGCAGCCATGCGTTCAAAGGTTTCCTTCACCTGCGCGTGGCTGACCACGCCGTGCAGCAGCCAGTTGGCCATGTGCTGGCTGGAGATGCGCAGGGTGGCGCGGTCTTCCATCAGGCCGACGTTGTGGATGTCGGGCACCTTGGAGCAGCCCACGCCCTGGTCGATCCAGCGCACCACATAACCGAGGATGCCCTGGGCGTTGTTGTCGAGCTCCTGCTGTTTCGCCTCGGCGCTCCAGTCCGGCGTGGCCGTGACGGGAACTTGCAGCAGGCCGTTCAACAATGCATTGCGCTCCTTGCCGGCGTCGATTTTCTCGAGGTCTTTCTGCACCTTGCTGACCTTGACTTGGTGGTAGTGCAGCGCATGCAGCGTCGCGCCGGTCGGGCTGGGCACCCAGGCGGTGTTGGCGCCGGCGTTGGGGTGGGCAATCTTCTGATCCATCATGGCTTTCATGAGGTCGGGCATGGCCCACATGCCTTTGCCGATCTGCGCCTTGCCGCGCAGGCCGCAGGACAGACCGACCAGCACGTTGTTCTTCTCGTAAGCCGCGATCCAGGCGCTGCTTTTCATGTCGCCCTTGCGGATCATGGGTCCGGCATGCATGGCGGTGTGCATCTCGTCGCCGGTGCGGTCCAGGAAGCCGGTGTTGATGAAGGCGACGCGGCTCTTGGCCGCGGCGATGCAGGCTTTCAGGTTGACGCTGGTGCGGCGCTCTTCGTCCATGATGCCGAGCTTGACGGTGCTGTCGGGCAGACCCAGCATTTTTTCGACACGGCTGAACAGCTCGGCGGCAAAGGCGACTTCGGCCGGGCCGTGCATCTTGGGCTTGACGATGTAGACCGATCCCTTGCGCGAGTTCTTGATGCCTTTTTTGCCCTTGCGCTTCAGGTCGTGAATCGCGATCGTCGTGGTGACGACGGCGTCGAGGATGCCTTCGGGGATTTCTTTGGTCGAGCCGTCGGCGGCGGTGTAAAGGATGGCCGGGTTGGTCATCAGGTGGCCGACATTGCGCACAAACATCAGCGAGCGGCCGTGCAGGGTGACGGGTTTGCCCGTGGGCGAGGTGTAATCGCGGTCGGGGTTCAGGCCGCGGGTGAAGGTCTTGCCGTCCTTGGTGACGCTCTCGGTCAGCGTGCCCTGCAAAATGCCCAGCCAGTTGCTGTAGGCCAGCACCTTGTCGTCGGCGTCGACCACGGCCACGGAATCTTCCAGGTCGAGGATGGTCGACAGTGCCGCTTCCACCACCAGGTCGCTGACGCCGGCCGCGTCGCTTTTGCCGATCGGCGTGCTGCGGTCGATGCGGATGTCGATGTGCAGGCCGTTGTGCTGTAGCAGCACGGACGACGGTGCCGAGGCCTTGCCCTGGTAACCGATGAGCTGGCCCGCATCGGCCAGCGTGGTGTTTTTGCCGCCCTGGAGGGTGACGACCAGCTTGCCGCCCCTCAGCGCATACCCGGTCGAATCGATGTGTGAGCCCTTGACCAGCGGCGCGGTGCGGTCCAGCACATACCGTGCGTACTCAATGACTTTGGCGCCGCGCACCGGGTTGTAGCCCTTGCCTTTTTCAGCGCCATTGTCTTCGGAGAGCACGTCGGTGCCATACAGGGCGTCGTACAGCGAGCCCCAGCGCGCATTGGCCGCGTTCAGCGCATAACGCGCATTCAGGATGGGCACCACCAGTTGCGGACCGGCCTGTTTGGCGAGTTCGGCATCGACATTGCCGGTGGTGATGGTGACTTTTTTCGGCGCGGGCACGAGGTAGCCGGTTTTCTCGAGGAAGGCGCGGTAGGCCTTCATGTCGGCAATCGGTCCGGGGTTGGCTTTGTGCCAGCTGTCCATCTCGGTCTGCAGGCGGTCGCGCTCGGCCAGCAGGGCGATGTTTTTCGGGGCCAGGTCCGCCACGATGGCGTCAAAACCTTTCCAGAAGGCGGCACGGTCCACGCCGGTGCCGGGCAGGACCTTGTCATCGACAAAGCGTTGCAGAACCGTGGCCACCTGCAGGCCGTGGAGCGATGTGCGTGGGGTTGTTGTCGTCATGGGGGAACCTCAAAAAAGGGCAAAAAGAAAAAAAGAAAGATCGAAATCGTGAAACGGATTATCCCGCCGGGAAGAAACCCAGCACATCGCGCAGATTGCTGCCGGTACGCGTGGGCTGTGTGCCCAGCTCCTCGAAGGGCAGGGCGTAACGGTTGACCCAGAGTGTCTGGTAGCCGTACCAGGTCGCGGCGAGCGCGTCCCAGCTGTTGCAGCTGACAAAGGCGATCTGCGGCGCGGCCAGGCCCGTGGCCTGCGGCCCGAGCGCATAGGCCTCGGGGTGGGTCTTGTATTTGCGGATGCTGTCGACACTGAGCACATGGTCGAGCAGGTCCTCGAGTCCGGCGGACTTGACGGCCACGTCCAGCATCGAAGGATCGCCGTTGGACAAAATGCCGGTGACGATGCCGCGTTTTTTCAAAGCCTGCAGCACCTCGCGGTTTTCCGGAAAGGCCGACAGGTGCCGGTACTGGTTCATCAGCCGATCTTCGCGTTCGGCCGTCAGGTCCAGGCCCAGGCGCTTGCACGCGTAACGCAGGCCGGCGCGGGTCAGCTCCCAGAACGGCCGGTAGTGCTGACCGCCATTGCTGGTGGTCACCAGCCGCGTGTATTCAATCTGCTTGTCGCGCCAGAGCACGCCCAGCGCCTGGCCCTGGCCCGGAAACAGTTGCTCCGCCAGCAGGCCGACGCTGTACACGTCGAACAGCGTGCCGTAGGCATCAAAGAGAACAGCCCGTGGCACGACGTGCCCGGCTTTGGGTTTTTCCATGGCTAGACTGTATTTGATACTTTGACAAAGATTAATTGATTAAAAAGTGATTTATCCATGACATATTTGAATGTAATTTCCGGATCTGACGGGCGCCGCATAATTTGCAGGTCATGAGCCAAGCGGTCGGCCAACCACCGCCTATCAAGGAATTCCACCGTGTCCCAGCCCTCCCCGCCGCCGCTAGCGGCTTCCGGCCCCGTCCTGCCTGCCACGCCTTTGCCGCTGGCAGGCCTGCGCGTGATCGAATTCACCCATATGGTGATGGGCCCGACCTGCGGCATGGTGCTGGCCGATCTGGGCGCGGAGGTCATCAAGGTCGAGCCGCTGGGGGGCGACAACACGCGCCGCTTGCTGGGCTCAGGCGCCGGGTTTTTTGCGCTGTTCAACCGCAACAAGAAAAGCATTGCCCTGGATCTGCAGACGGCGCAGGGCCGGGAGATTGCGCTCAAGCTGGTGGCGACCGCCGATATCGTCAGCGAGAACTTCAAGCCGGGCACCATGCAGAAGCTGGGGCTGGACTACGCCAGCCTGTCGACACTGAACGAAGGCCTGATTTACGTCAGCCACAAGGGGTTTTTGCCCGGCCCGTATGACCACCGCACCGCGCTCGACGAGGTGGTGCAGATGATGGGCGGCCTGGCCTACATGACGGGCCGGCCCGGTGACCCGCTGCGCGCCGGCACCAGCGTCAACGACATCATGGGCGGCATGTTCGGTGCCATCGGCGCCATGGCCGCGCTGGCCGCGCGCGCAAAAACCGGCAAGGGCCAGGAGGTGCAGGCGGCGCTGTTTGAAAACAATGTCTTTCTGGTGGCCCAGCACATGATGCAGTTTGCCGTGACCGGCCAGCCGGCCGCGCCCATGCCGGGCCGCATTTCGGCCTGGGGCATTTACGACGTGTTCACCGTGCACGGCGGCGCCCAGATCTTTCTGGCCGTGGTCAGCGACACCCAGTGGCAGCTGTTTTGCGACGCCTTCGGGTTTGCCGACCTGCGCGCCGACCTGCGGCTGGGCAGCAACAACGACCGCGTGCGTGCACGCGACTGGCTGCTGCCGCAGCTGCGCGAACGCCTGGCGCCGCGAAGCGCTGCCGAACTCAGTGCGCTGTTCGAGCAGCACGGCCTGCCGTTTGCGCCCATCACACGTCCCGAGGACTTGTTTGACGACCCGCATTTGCAGCAGACCGGCGGTCTGGCGCCGCTAACGCTGCCGGACGGGCGTGCCACCCATGTGCCGCTGCTGCCCCTGACCCTGGGTGGCGAGCGCCCCGGCGTGCGTCTGAACCCACCCCGGCTGGGCGAACACACGCTGGAATTGCTGCAGGAGCTCGGCTATGGCGAGGCGGACATCCAGGCCCTGCAGGGCGGGAAGATCATCACCTGAACCTGCCTGCGCGCCGGGCGCTACAGGCGCGCAGGCGGTGACATCGACGGTGCAATAAAGATCTTCGATGCCCCATTGCCACCTTTTGTGCTCATAATCGCGACCCATGAGCAAACTCAAACAGATGGAGTCTTTCGTCTCGGTCGCCACGCGCGGCAGCCTGACCGCCGCGGCCAACGCCGAGGGCGTGGCACCGGCCATCATGGGGCGGCGGCTCGATGCGCTGGAAGAACGGCTGGGCGTCAAGCTGCTGGTGCGCACCACGCGGCGGATTTCGCTGACCCATGAGGGCAGCGCCTTTCTGGAAGACTGCCAGCGCCTGTTGATCGACGTGGCCAATGCCGAGGCCAGCGTGTCGGCCGGCGGAGTCAAGGCCAGCGGGCATCTGCGCATCACCGCGCCGGCCGGGTTTGGGCGCCGCCATGTGGCGCCGCTGGTGCCGCTGTTTCGGCAGTTGCATGCCGACGTCACCATTTCACTGAACCTCAGCGACCGCGTGGTCGATCTGGCGGGTGAAGGTTTCGACTGCGCGGTGCGCGTCGGCGACCTGCCCGATTCCTCGTTGGTCAGTGTGCGCATGGCCGACAACCGCCGCCTGTGTGTGGCCACGCCCGGCTACCTGCAGCGCCACGGCACGCCGCAGCACCCCACCGAACTCGCGAAATTTGACTGCCTGACGCTGTCCAGCGACGCTTCGCAGACGCGGGGCTGGGCGTTTCGCGTTCCGCGCAACGCCCATGGGCGACAACAGGAAGGCGTCCTGGCGGACGCGTCAGGTGAGGGCGACTACGAGGCCATTCATCTCAAACCGGGCGGCCCGCTCGACTGTTCGGACGGCCAGGTGTTGCACGACTGGTGCATGGCCGGCTACGGCATTGCCTGGCGCAGCACCTGGGAGGTCGAGGCCGAAATTGCCGCCGGCAAACTGGTGGCGGTGCTGCAGGACTTCGATGCGCCGCCCAACGGGATTTACGCGGTGTTCCCGCAGCGCAAGCACCTGCCGCTGCGCGTGCGCCTGTGGATAGACTTCCTCAAACACAACTACGGCGAGCCCGCGTTCTGGACCGGCCAGCGCACCGCGCACCCCTGAACACAAGCACCGGACCAGCCGCGAGACCTCCATGACGCTCGAAGCCCTGCTCGCTTATGCCCACATCCTGGCCATCCTGACCATGGTGGTGTTTCTTGCCAGCGAGGCGGCCCTGTGCCGCAGCGAGTGGCTCAACGCCGCCGTGGTCGAGCGTCTGGGCAAGATCGACCTGATCTACGCCCTGGCGGCGGGTGCCGTGTTGCTGACCGGCTTGCTGCGCGTGTTCCTGGGCGCCAAGGGTGCGGGCTGGTACGGCACCAACGCGCTGCTTTACGTCAAGCTGGCCTTGTTCGTCGGCATCGCGCTGCTGTCCATCCAGCCCACGCGGCTGTTTGCCCGCTGGCGCCGCGAGCTGCGCGCCACCGGCCGCTTGCCCGACGCCAGCCAGGTCACGCAGGCGCGCCAGCTGGTGATGGTGCAGGCGCATCTGCTGCCGCTGATCCCGCTGGCCGCCGTGTTTCTGGCGCGCGGCTACGGCAAGTAGGCCGCGCGGCCAACTGCGCCGGCCCGCTTACCGGCCCGCACCCGTAAAATCAGCGCATGCTCCTAGTCAAACAAGAATTGCTCGCGGTCCTGGCCGCTGAGCTGGACAAGCTGTCCCCCGGTGCCGGCCAGAAGGCCGCTTTCGAGTCGCCCAAGGTCGCCGCCCATGGCGACTTCGCGTCCACGGCCGCCATGCAGCTGGCCAAACCGCTCAAGCTCAACCCGCGCCAGCTCGCCGAGGGCCTGCGCGAGTCGCTGCTGGCGGCGCCGGCTTACCAGCGCTGGGTCGATGCGGTGGAGATCGCCGGGCCGGGCTTCATCAACTTCCGGCTCAAGCCGGCGGCCAAGCAGGAAACCGTGCGCGAGGTGCTGACTGCGGCCGGGCAGTACGGCGTCAAACCGGTGGACAAGGCGCGCCGCATGCTGGTCGAGTTTGTCTCGGCCAACCCGACCGGGCCGCTGCACGTGGGCCATGGCCGGCAGGCGGCGCTCGGCGACGCGATCTGCAACCTGTTTGCGACCCAGGGCTGGGACGTTTACCGCGAGTTCTATTACAACGACGCGGGCGTGCAGATCCACACACTGGCCACCAGCACGCAGGCTCGCGCCAAGGGCCTCAAGCCCGGCGACGCGCTCTGGCCCGAGCCGGCTTACAACGGCGACTACATCGCCGACATCGCGGCCGACTTCATGGCCCAAAAAACCGTCAAGTCCGATGACCGTGAGTTCACGGCTTCGGGCGACATCGAGGACCTGGATGCGATCCGCCAGTTCGCCGTGGCCTACCTGCGCCACGAGCAGGACCTGGACCTCCAGGCTTTTGCGGTCAGCTTCGACAACTACTACCTCGAGTCCAGCCTGTACAGCTCGGGCCGGGTCGAGGCCACGGTGGCCAAACTGAAGCAAGCCGGCAAAACCTACGAGCAGGACGGCGCGCTCTGGCTGAAGTCCACCGACTACGGCGACGACAAAGACCGCGTGATGAAAAAAAGCGACGGCAGCTACACCTACTTCGTGCCCGACGTGGCTTACCACCTGGCCAAGTGGGAGCGCGGCTTCACGCGCGCCATCAACATCCAGGGCATGGACCACCACGGCACCATCGCCCGCGTACGCGCCGGCCTGCAGGCCGCCGGCGCCGGCATTCCCCAGGGCTACCCCGACTATGTGCTGCACACCATGGTGCGTGTGATGCGCCACGGCGAGGAGGTGAAGATTTCCAAGCGCGCCGGCAGTTATGTCACGCTGCGCGACCTGATCGAGTGGACCAGCAAGGACGCGGTGCGCTTTTTCCTGCTCAGCCGCAAGCCCGACACCGAGTACGTTTTCGACATCGACCTGGCCCTGGCCAAGAACAACGAAAACCCGGTGTATTACGTGCAATATGCCCACGCCCGCATCTGCTCCGTGCTGGCGGCCTGGGGCGGCGATGTCGCCACCCTCAAGGGCATGGACCTGTCCGCGCTCGACAGCCCGCAGGCGCAGGCCCTGATGCTGCTGATGGCCAAGTACCCCGACATGCTGGCCAATGCCGCCACCGGGTTTGCGCCGCATGACGTGGCGTTTTACCTGCGCGAGCTCGCTGCCAGCTACCACAGCTATTACGATGCCGAGCGTATTCTGGTGGATGACGACGTGGTCAAGCTGGCACGCCTGGCGCTTGTCGCCGCCACCGCGCAGGTGTTGCACAATGGCCTGAAGGTGCTGGGCGTTGACGCCCCGCAGAAGATGTAAACCAGAGCCCTGACACCATGACGCGTAACCCTTCCACCAAGCAAACCGGGCAAGGCATGAACACACAACGAGGCGGGACCCTGCTGGGGCTCATTATTGGTGCGCTGATCGGCCTGGCTGCTGCCCTGGCGGTGGCCGTCTACATCACCAAGGTGCCGGTGCCGTTCATGAACAAGAGCCAGTCGCGCAGCCCCGACCATGACGCGGCCGAGACCAGGAAAAACCGGGACTGGGACCCCAATGCCCCCCTGTATGGCAAAAACCCGGCCAAGCCGTCTGCGGCGTCGGGCGGACCGGTGACCGATGTCACGCCCCAGAAGCCGGCAGCGGCGCCTGTGGCCCCGGCTGAACCGGCTGCCCAGACCGCAAAACCTTCGGCCGACCCGATCGGGGACCTGGCCAAGGCCAGGCTGGCCGCGCCGGCCGTCGCTCCCGGGGCCGACCCTTTCAGCTATTTTGTGCAGGTGGGTGCTTTTCGCACCCCCGAGGACGCCGAGCAGCAGCGCGCCAAGATTTCGCTGATGGGGCTGGAGGCCAAGGTGACCGAGCGCGAGCAGTCCGGCCGCACGGTGTACCGGGTGCGTCTGGGGCCTTTCGACAAGAAGGACGATGCCGACAAGGCCAAGGAACGGCTTGACGGCAGCGGCATAGAAACCGCCCTGGTTCGCGTCCAGCGCTGAACTTTCTGGAACCTGGGTGTCAAACCTTGCACTATTGGAGAAAAGCTTGATGCAACGACGTGAATTTTCGATAGCCACCGCTTCGGTGGCCACCGCCGCCTCGCTGGGCGCCCTGAGCACCCCGGCCCGGGCCCAGGCGCCGGCGCCGCGCGCGGGAACCGACTTCCTCGTCCTGGACAAACCGGCCCCGGTCGAAGCCCCGGCCGGCAAGGTCGAGGTGGTGGAGTTCTTCTGGTACAGCTGCCCGCACTGCAACACTTTTGAGCCGGCACTGGAAGAGTGGATCAAAAAGGCGCCCAAAGACGTGGCGGTCCGCCGCGTGCCGATCGCCTTCCGTCCCGATTTCGAGCCGCAGCAGCGCCTTTATTACGTGCTCGAGGCCATGAACAAGGTCGATGAACTGCACAAAAAGGTGTTTTACGCTATCCATGTGGAAAAACAGATGCTCAACACGCCGGACCTGATTGCGGCTTGGGCGGAAAAGCAGGGCCTCAACAAGGCGAAGTTTCTCGAGACCTACAACTCGTTTTCAGTGGCGACCAAGGCCCGCAAGGCCACCCAGTTGCAGGATGCCTACAAGATCGACGGCGTTCCAGCGCTTGGCGTCGCCGGGCGGTATTTCACCTCGGGCTCGATGGCACAGACCATGGGGCGCGCGTTGCTGGTCACCGACTACCTGATTGCCCAGGTCAGGAAAGGTTAGCCCCACGGTCGCTCCCTGCGTGCAGCTCCCGAGGCCTTGCAGGCCGCGGCTCGCGAGACGCTTCGCCTCTGTCGCCTGTCCAAAGCTGCTCAAGCAGCTTTGGAGCCGCAGGCTCCAGCCCCTCGGGGGCCGCCGCGCCTGCGGACTGGCAGAGCCAGATCCGCGGCCCCTGCTGGATTGAAGAGCCCCCCCCCACGGTCGATTGCTTCAAATCCGATCATCCTGAGCATGTCCCTTGGTGGCTATCGAACCCCGCCCCGAATGGGCGGGTTTTTTATGGGCGGGGCGGATTACCCGGAGTTGCGTCGCTACAATGAGTCAATACCACCAAAGCAGCAAGATTCGTGCCTTTATGAAAAACTCCGCCCGTGTACTGATGCTGGTCGCCGTCTTCGCGGCTTTTCCGGTTGCGGCCGAAAAGGCCGACCGCGACAAGCCCATGAACGCCGAGGCCGACGCCCTGCGTTACGACGACCTCAAGCAGACCAGTGTTTTCACCGGCAACGTGGTCATCACCAAGGGGACCATCATTGTTCGTGGCGCCCGCGTCGATGTCCAGCAGGACCCCGAGGGTTACCAGAACGCGATCGTGATTGCGGCACCCGACAAGCTGGCCTACTACCGCAAGAAGCGCGAAGGTGTCGATGAATACATCGAGGGGGAGGGCGAAAGAATCGAATACGACAGCCGCGCCGACACCGTCAAGTTCATCAAGCGCGCCGTGTTGCGCCGTTACGTGGGCGCCACCCTGGCCGACGAAACCACCGGTGAGCTGATTATTTACGACAACCCGACCGATGTCTTCACCGTTGACGCCGGCGCCCAGACCAAGACCCCCTCCAACCCGACGGGGCGCGTTCGCGCCCTGCTGGCCCCGCGCAACACGGTTTCCGGCGCCCCCGCAGCGCCCGCGCCTGCCGGGCCGTCTCCCTCCCTGCGGCCCAGCACCACGCTGGGCAATGACAAGAAGTAACCAAACCCCCATGGACGTGTCCCCGGAAACCGCCCCCGTCAGTCGCCTGGTCGCCACCGGCCTGCAAAAATCGTACGGAAGCCGCCAGGTCGTCAGGGATGTCTCCCTTGCGGTAAAAAAAGGTGAAGTGGTCGGCCTGCTCGGTCCCAACGGCGCCGGCAAGACGACCTCGTTTTACATGATCGTCGGGCTGGTGCGCGCCGATGCCGGCGAGATCACCATCGACGGCGAGTCGATCGAGCACATGCCGATCCACAAACGCTCGCGCCTGGGCCTGAGCTACCTGCCCCAGGAAGCCTCGATTTTCCGCAAACTCACGGTCGAGCAGAATGTGCGCGCCGTGCTGGAGCTGCAGACCGACGACGCCGGCAAACCGCTATCTGCCGCGGTGCTCAACAAGCGCCTGGATTCATTGTTGCAGGACCTGCGGGTCGACCACCTGCGCGACTCGCCGGCACCGGCCCTGTCCGGCGGCGAGCGTCGCCGCGTTGAAATCGCCCGCGCGCTGGCCACGCAGCCGCGTTTCATTCTGCTTGACGAGCCGTTTGCCGGCATCGACCCGATCGCGGTGATCGAGATCCAGCGCATCATCGGTTTCCTCAAGTCGCGCGGCATCGGCGTGCTGATCACCGACCACAACGTGCGCGAAACGCTGGGCATTTGCGACCACGCCTACATCATCAGCGACGGCCATGTGCTGGCCACGGGAACCCCTTCTGAAATCGTGAACAATGCCGACGTGCGCCGGGTCTACCTCGGTGAGCACTTCAAGATGTAGGCCATGGTTCCCCCCCGTTGTCGCTCACTGCGTGTAGCTCCCTCCCCCCTGCAGGGGGCGGCGCCTGCGCCCCGGCAAAGCCGGTTGCGCGGCCCCCGCTTGCTTAACACCTCCCAACCCGCGTTGCTGCGCGTTTAAGGGGTGGCATGAAGCAGGGACTTTCCCTTCGCGTTTCGCAGCATCTGGCGCTCACGCCACAGTTGCAGCAGTCGATCCGCCTGCTGCAGCTGTCGACGCTGGAGTTGAGCCAGGAAGTCGAGCAGATGCTCGACGAAAACCCGTTTCTTGAAGTGGCCGAGGAGGCTGCCCCGCGTGAGGATTTCGGCCTGGGCCAGGTCGACACGCCGGTCAGCCAGGAAACCCGCGAGTTTGAATCCACTACGGATTCCATAGCAGTCAGCGCAGAAGATACGGGGGCTGCAGGTCAAAATGATGCAGAACCAAGCAGCGAGGCCAAACTCGAGGAAAGCTGGGAGGGCGACGGCAGCGTCGACACCGCCCCCGACGACAGCGAGTGGGGCGGCGACGCCACGCCGCGCAAGAACAACAACGACGACAGCGATGTCGATGCCACCGAACTGGCGCGCAGCCATGAGTCGCTGCAGGACCACCTGCACCGGCAGGCCCTTTCGCTGCGCCTGTCGCCCGAGGGCAAGGCCGCGCTGCATTTCCTGATCGAATCGCTCAACGACGACGGCTACCTCGAAGACAGCCTGTCCTCGCTGGCCGCTGGCCTGGCCGGCGACGACCTCGAGCAGCTGGAGGCGGTGGAACATGAGTTCGCGGTCGCGCTCAAGCTGCTGCAACACATGGAACCCGCGGGCGTCGGCGCTCGCAACCTCGCTGAGTGCCTGAGCCTGCAACTGCTCGACTGCAAGGACAAGGACGAGACCCGCGCCGCCATAGCGATGTGCCAGCACCCCATGGAGCTGCTGGCCAAGCGCGACGTCAAACGCCTGTCGCAGCTCTGCGGTTTCCCCGATGCGGTGATCAAGGGCGCCATCGGCCTGATCTGCCGGCTCGACCCCAAACCGGGCCGGCGCTTTGTCAACGTCGAGCGCAACCTGATCGTGCCGGACGTGCTGGTGGTCAAGTCCGGCCGCGGCTTCAAGGTCTCGCTCAACAGCGACGTGATGCCGCGCCTGCGTGTGCATGACATCTACGCCAACGCCCTCAAGCAGAACAAGGGCCAGGGTGGCCAGGCGCTGCAGCAACGCCTGCAGGAGGCGCGCTGGTTCATCAAGAACATCCAGCAGCGTTTCGATACCATCCTGCGCGTGAGCAGCGCGATTGTCGAGCGGCAGAAAAATTTCTTCACCCACGGCGAGCTGGCGATGCGGCCGCTGGTGCTGCGCGAAATCGCCGACGAGCTGGGTCTGCACGAATCGACGATTTCACGCGTGACCACCGCCAAGTACATGAGCACGCCTTTCGGCACCTTCGAGCTCAAGTATTTCTTTGGCTCGGCACTCGGCACCGAGACCGGCGGCAATGCGTCCAGCACCGCGGTGCGCGCGCTGATCAAGCAGTTTGTCGCGTCCGAAAGCCTGAAAAAGCCGCTCAGCGACAACCAGATTTCCGAGATGCTCAAGGAGCAGGGCATTGAATGCGCGCGCCGCACGGTTGCCAAATACCGCGAAGCGCTGCGCATTGCGCCGGCCAACCTCCGAAAATCTTTATGAACCAACTTCAATTATTTCTACCCTGCGCCGCCGGCGTGGAGGAGCTGCTGGCCGCCGAGGTCAAACGCATCACGGGCAACCAGGGCAAAGCCTGGCGAGCCGGCGTGCAGGTCACGGGCTCCTGGCGCGATGCGCTGCAGCTCAACCTGCACAGCCGCTTGGCCCAGCGTGTGCTGATCGAGCTGCAGCACAACAGCTACCGCAGCGAGCAGGACCTGTACAACGCCGCCGCCGCCGTGGCGTGGGAAATCTGGTTCACGCCCAAGCAGACCTTCAAGGTCGAGATCACCGCGCAGCACAGCCCGCTGACCAGCCTGAATTTTGCCGCGCTCAAGATCAAGGACGCCATCGCCGACCGCTTCCGCGACAAATACGATGTGCGCCCCGATGTCGACACGCGCTGGCCCGACGTGCGTGTCTATGCCCACCTGACGACCGACACCGTCACGCTGTACATCGACACCTCGGGCGAGCCGCTGTTCAAGCGCGGCTGGCGTGAGGACAAGGGCGATGCACCGCTGAAGGAAACCCTGGCCGCCGCCATGATCGCCGCCAGCGGCTGGAGCGGTGAGGCGGGCTTGTGCAAACAGGGCGTGCCGCTGTACGACCCCTGCTGCGGCTCGGGCACCATCGTCATCGAGGCGGCGCAGATCGCCTGCAACATCGCCGCCGGCATGGGCCGGCATTTTGCGTTTGAAAAATTCGTGCCTTTCCAGCCCCACGTCTGGGAAGGTCTGCTGGACCAGGCCGAGCAGGCCATCACGCCACCGACCGCACCGGTGTTCGGCAGCGATGTCTCCTTCCGCATGGTTGACTTTGCCGAGCGCAATGCCGAACGCGCCGGCGTCTCGCACGCGGTGCAACTGCGCGGCGGCGACGCCTTGCAGCGCATGCCGCCCGCGCCCTCGGGCGTGATGCTGGTGAACCCGCCCTACGGCGAACGTATCGATGTGGCCGGTGTGGCCGGCATTCCCGCCCTGCAGGGGCGTGACCAGCGCCGCCAGCAAGGCGGCCAGGCGCAACAGGACCACCGCAACCAGCCCATCGACGAGTTCGGCCAGCCCTTGAGCCGCGACGCCGGCGACACCCGGGACACGCGCGAAGAGCCCGCCTTCGAAACCTCGCGCGACCGTTCGGCCAACCCGGGCCGCGAGCAGGCCCTCAATGCCTGGGGCGAGGAGGCCTCGGACTTCTTTCCGCAACTGGCCAGCCACTGGAAGAAAAACTACGCCGGCTGGACCGCCCACGTGCTCACGCCCGACATGAAGCTGCCGCAGAAAATGCGGCTCAAGGAATCGCGCCGCGTACCGATGTGGAACGGCCCCATCGAATGCCGGCTGTTCCGCTTCGACATGGTGGCCGGCTCGGCGCGCGAGAAAAAGCCCGCCGCCACGCCTTGAACCCGGTCGCCATGGACACCCAGGCGCGGGCCGGCGACTGCGTGGTGCTCGACACCAACATCGTGCTGGACCTGTTCGTTTTTGGCGACCTGGCGGCGCAGGCGCTCAAAAGCGCGGTGGTCACCGGGCAGCTGCAATGGCTGGCCACCGAGGACATGCGTGTAGAGCTCGAACGTGTGCTGGACTATCCGCAGGTCGCCAAGCGCATGACGCGCGACGGCCTGGTTGCTGCGCAAGTGCTGCTGGCCTTCGACACCCATGCGCGCACCGTGGCCGCCGGCAGCAAGGCGCCGGTGACCTGCAGTGACGCGGACGACCAGATCTTCATCGACCTGGCCGTGGCGCACAAAGCCTGGCTGCTGAGCAAAGACCGGGCCGTGATTTGTATGAAAAAAAGGCTGTTGGCCCTTGATGTACGGGCGCTGACAGCTATAAAAAACATAGTAACCTGACTCCGGGCGGCGCTTCGCCGTGCACCCGCGGGGCTGCGGCTACACTGCCTTCCATACGCGTTCAACCACCACGGACACCCCCATGACAGATGCCCCTTCCATCCCGGAACCCCTCTTCCCCGGCGCCTTGAGCCCCGAGGATTTCGAAACACTGGACAACATCCTCGACGACCTGCGCAAGCGCGAGGAGGAAACGCCGCAATGGGAGTTTTGCGAGGGTTTCCTGGCCGCGCTGGCCTGCACGCGGCGCGAGATTCCGCCCGACGACTACATGGCCGTGCTGCTCGACTTCGAGGGCGCCGAAGACGAGGCCGCGGCCCGGCAGCTGTTTGCCAGCGACGCGCAGCGCGCGCAGTTCATGGACCTGTGGGAACGCCGCTACCAGGACATCTGCCGCGCGCTGGATGCCGACGTGGAAAGCCTGCAGGACGAACGCGCGTTTTACCCGCAGGTCGGCGACATGCGTGGCATGCTGGCCCGGCTGCCCGAGGAGGAACGCAAGGACATCGACATGGACAGCGTGCCCTCGTTTGCCCAGGTCTGGGCGCTGGGCTTCATGTACGCGGTCGAGTCCTGGCCCGACGAGTGGGCGCTCTCGCGCCAGGAAGCCAAGGATAAACAGGCCGTCGAGGACCTCGACACCGCGCTGGGCGCCATCATCGAGCTGACCGACGACGACCCGGGCCCGATGGAGATTCCCATGCTCGGCGAAGACGCCGCGCCCAGCGCCAGCGAAGTGCGGCTCGAACAATTCGGCGAAGCCTTATGGGCGGTGTACGACCTGCGCGGCTTCTGGCGCAGCTTCGGCGCCAAGGTGGCCACGGTGCACAAGGAGGCCGCGCCCGGCCGCAATGATTTATGCCCCTGCGGCAGCGGGAAGAAATACAAGAAGTGCCATGGGGCGGGGTGAGGCTGGCCCTAATCCGCCGCGTGTTTGCGGCCGGGCGGGGTTGAACGCGCGGTGGTGGCTTTCGTCTTTTCGACAAGACGGCCACTGACGTATTTGTGCAGGACGCTGGCGATGAGTGTCTGGTAAGGGATGCCCTCTTCCAGCGCCTTCACCTGGATGTCGCCAAGATCAATCGACGACAGGCGGATATTGACCCTGCGGTCCTTGACGGCCGTCGCCCTGGCCGCAGCCTTGAGCTTTTCTAACTCGCCTTTGGTGGCGACAGACTTCAGGCGGCCTTTTTCAAATGCCGTCAGGATGTCCTGTTCATAAGCATCAATTTTTGCCATCTGTCTCACCTTGCTTCAGATAGTCCCGGGTTGCCTTGCGGCTGGGGATAAAAGCTCGCATGTGACTCAATTGCTTCAACGTCGAAATTCACCGACGCAAAGCGTCCGGTGGCATCACCAGTTAACGGGCACGTTCATGTGGCCACCGCTGTGGATGGCGCGCATTGTGAATAACAGCCAAAACGTGAACCAAATCATTTTTGACCGTGTAAAAAACACCGTACGGAAACCGTGGCAAAAGTGTGCGGCGTACGCCTGGAACAATTTCTGCGTACAAAAGCGGGACTTGCTCAAGGCGTTTGAGTTGGAGTTCAAAAGCCAACTCAAATTCAGAGCCTAGCCCTTTGCTCTGTTCCTCATACCAATCGAACGCTTCGCCAATTTCGCGAACGGCCCGACCGGCAAACTTCAAGCGGTACGCCACGAGCCGTTTTTTAAATGTGCTTTTACCTGATCCCAGGAATAACCGGCCTCTGGGTTTCGCTCAAAGTCGACCAAACGCGCTTCGAGTTCGGTTTTCAGCTCGGGGGAAACCTCAAGGGCGTGAGGGACGGCAGCAATGCTTTCCCAAATCACTTCAACGAGTTGAATGCGCTCCTGGACGGGCAGCTCCAAAATGTCGGCAACAGAAATTTGGCTCATGGAACGTAGATTACCACGGACGTTGTTTTGCGCGTTAACGTAAAAATGACCGGACCACCAACACTTGCGGCGCAGCCGCCTCTTGCCGTTGAGGGGGAGTCCATATAGGACCAGTTAGACAGCAGCCGCGGGGCTACCAGCTCATGACCCATCATGCCCTCCCGATGTTTCAAATACCTTTGCCCATGCCCCCAGCTCGAATACAAAGCCGACGAAGCTAAGGCAATGCTGAATAAGTCCCCCAGCTGGCCCGTGACTTGCATGTAGAACTG
>NZ_JAQSDN010000066.1 GCF_029945925.1 Polaromonas sp.
CAGATCGCCGCATCAACCGCCCTTCAGGCTCATACCTGAATTGGAAAATACTGCCGCTCAAATAGATGCAGCTCGCATGCGGACGGAAAGTCGATCTCTGGTCGTCCGGCGGCATCCGGGCGGGCGTTATTGCAGTTCAACGCTGGAGTCAAAAGCATGCACCCTGATTTGACCCGCTGGGGCGGCGGTTTTGTTCTTGCGCTGGTGCTGGGCATCTTGCCGGGCTGCGCCAGCACCGGCTCGGCCACCCCGTCAGCGCGGCCCGTCCTGTATCCCAACGCCACGCTCCAACGCGTGGGTGACGCGCAGGGCCGTGCCGAGGCCAATGCCTGCATGGCCCGGGCTGCAGCAGCAGGATTGACGCCTTCCGAGAACACCCATGCGGTGGCGCGGGGGGGCGGCGCGGCCACCGGCGGCGTGGCCGCCGCTGTTGGTGCCTTGATCACTGGCCGGGGTACCGAAGGCGTGATCCGCGCCGGTGCAGGAGGCGCCGCCGTGGGCGGCTCGGCGGGTGCGGTTCAGGGCGCCTTCCGCAACGACCGGCCCAGCAGCACCTACCGCGCGTATGTGCAGCGCTGCCTGGCCGACAAGGGTTTCGACGTGATTGGCTGGAACTGAGCTTGTCCCCATTACACCAGCTGCTGTCCGTGCAGCTTGCCGTCGCCCGGCGCGTCAGCATGGGTGGGCGCCAAGTGCTCACGGCCATGGGCAAGCAGGCCGTGGCCGGCCCGGTGCCTGTGTTGCCCGTGGGCCTGCTCGGTGACGAGCAGGCCGACCTCTCGGTGCATGGCGGGCTCGAAAAAGCCGTTTATGCCTACCCGGCAGAACACTACCCGTTCTGGCAGGCTGCGCGCCGCGAACAGGGCCTGAGCCAGATCGACGACAGCCTGCCTTTTGGCAGCCTGGGTGAAAACCTCACGCTGCAGGGGCTGCTGGAAAGCGAGGTGTGGGCCGGGGACGTGCTGAGGTTCCCACACTGCGAACTGCAGGTGCGCATTCCGCGCGAGCCCTGCTACAAATTCAATGCAGCCATGGGTTTTACGCGCGCCTCGAGGTTGATGGCGCAAAGCGGCTTTTGCGGCTTTTACCTGTCGGTCCTGACGCCAGGCACCCTGAGCGCGGGGGATAGCTTCGAACTCTTGCCGGGCCGGCGCAGCGTGAGTATCACCCAGCTGTTTGCCGCCAAAATGAGCAAACACCTGCGCTAGAAACCCTAGAGCAAGGCGTAGGTTGTCGTGGCGCGGCAAACACTTTTGCCGTCGTCTGCGCCGCGGATGTCGATCTCTCCAAAAGCCAATGACTTGCCAGCGCGAATCACACGCGCCTCGACCAGCGCGTCCTGGTTCGACAGGGGCTTGAGAAAACTGCTGTTCATCTGGACCGTGGTGCAGGGTTTGAACGCGCCAAAATGGTTGATCAGCGCGAGCACCATGGCCGTGTCGGCGGCGGCCATCATGGCCTGGCCGCAGAGCATGCCGCCGACCCGGGAGAGCTGCGGGTTCTGCGGGACGCGCAAGGTCACGCCCTGGCTGTCAAACGAGACGACGTGCAGGCCCAGGGCCTGTACCCAGGGGGCAAAATAGTCGGGCAGGGCGGCTTGCAGGGTTTCGAGGTTCATCATTGTTGCTCCACGGCTTCAAAGCCGGCGGTGTTCAGCACGTCCAGCACTTGCGCAATGTGCGCGCGCCCGCGCGTCTGGATCACCAGTTCAATGTCGACGTTCTGCGCAGCCAGCATGGTGAATGCCCGCTGGTGATGCACCTCGTCGATGTTGGCGCCGGCATCAGCGACGGTGGCGGTGATTCTGGCCAGCGAGCCGGGCACGTCGCGCGCACTCACGCGGATGCGCGCCAGCCGGCCGGCGCGCACCATGCCGCGCTCGATGATGGCCGCCAGCAGCAGCGGATCGATGTTGCCTCCGCACAGCACCAGGCCGACCTTTTTCCCCTTGAAGCGGTCCGGGTATTTCAGCAACGCGGCCAGACCCGCAGCGCCCGCCCCTTCGACCAGCGTTTTTTCGATTTCGAGCAGCATGACGATAGCCTGCTCGATGTCGCCTTCTTCCACAAGCACGAGGTCGTCCACCAGGCGCGCAATGATGGCTTGCGGGATCACGCCAGGCGTGCCGACGGCGATGCCCTCGGCAATCGTGCTGCTGCCCTGGGGGTAGTGTGTGCCCTTGATCGCATTGACCATCGCCGGGAAGCGCGAGGTCTGCACGCCAATGACTTCAATGCCGGGCCTCATCGCCTTGGCGGCCGTCGCCATGCCGGCGATCAGGCCGCCGCCGCCAACGGCCACGATCAGCGTGTCGAGGTCGGGGACGGCGTGCAGCATCTCCAGGCCCACCGTGCCCTGGCCGGCAATGATGGCTTCGTCGTCATAGGGGTGGATGAACACCAGGCCTTCGCGTTCGGCCAGGGCCAGGGCGTGGCTGCGCGACTCCTCCAGCGTGTCGCCGTGCAGCACAACCTCGGCGCCAAAGCCGCGCGTGCGCTCGATCTTGACGCCGGGGGTGAAACGCGGCATCACGATCACCGCGCGCAGGCCAAGGCGCTGCGCATGGTAGGCCACGCCTTGGGCGTGGTTGCCCGCGCTCATCGCCACCACGCCGCGGCGGCCGTCTTCGCCCGAGAGCTGCACCAGCTTGTTGCAGGCGCCGCGCTCCTTGAAGGAGGCGGTGTATTGCAGGTTCTCGAACTTCAGGAAAACGTCCGCCCCGGTGATCTGCGACAGGGTTTTGGACGCCACGCAGGGAGTATCGAGCAACTGGCCTTGCAGGCGAAGCGCCGCAGCCTCAATATCGGTCAAAGCAAGCATGGGAAAGATCTCCGGCAGAAGTGTCGATTGTGGCCGGGTTTGTGGCGCAATTTACACGGGGGCATGGCCGGCGCGTCTTCCCTCGTGTGCGAAGCTGCGTTATGGTTGGGTCTACGTCAATCTGGGGTGCATGTGTAAATGATGTGGCCTTCCGGGCTGGAGGTTCTCAATGAGCAAGCGTTCGGGTGGTGCTGACAGGCAGGGTCAGTTGCTGCTGTCCCCCGGCCTGAAAGAGGCGCCGGTGCTGGACCTGATGTGTTCGCATTTTGTGCTGACGCTGGCGGCCCGGCAGGGTGCCAAGTTCAATGTGCGGCGCGACCTCAACAGTCTTCTGTCGCTGTCGGGACGGCACCTGGTGTGGCCCTTGCCGGCCTTGCAGCGCCTGCGTGAATTCCTGGGCCGCCGCTGCAGGGGCAACGAATTCTGGCAGGGCCACGAGGCCTTGGGCGATGCCGCCTTCATGGGCCGCCATGGCGCCTGGCGCGGGCCCTACGAGGAAGGCACGTTGTTCTTCTACCTCGACGAATACGCCAAGGACCAGCCCAAGGACCTGCTGTCGGTGCTGTCGGCCACCGGCGACTGGCTGACCCACGCGCTGAAAAAACAGTCCACGCTGGTCGAGAAAAACATCGACGCCCTGGCCAATCTGTTGCAGCTGAACCAGGCCGAACGTGCCCTGCTGCTGTACGGCACGCTGGCGCGTTACCAGCGCGACCTGCGCTCCATGCTGGTGGAGTTCAAGGTCAGCAACGCACCGGAGGCCTATGCCGCGCTGGCCGAGGTGGCCGGTGTGAAAGCCAACGAAGTGGCCGAGGCCCTGCGCGCCGGCTCGCGGCTGGAGCGCATCGGCATGGTCGAAAACCTGATTTCCGAGCACAACATCACCGACCTGGCCGACCTCATGAAGGTCAGTGAAAAACTGCCGCCAGTGCTGATGCGCGAGTACCGCGACCAGAACGAGCTGATGGCGGTGTTCACCCGGCCGGTGGAGCGCAGCAGCCTCGGGCTGGCCGATTTCTCCTTCGCGCAGGAGGACGTCCAGGTGCTCGTGGCGTTGCTGCGAAATGCCGTGGCCGGCAAGGAGCTGGGGGTCAACGTGCTGCTTTACGGGCCGCCGGGCACCGGCAAGACCGAGCTGACCAAGGTGGTCGCGCAGGCGGCCGGCCTGGACCTGTTCGAAGTTGAATATGCCGACCGCGACGGCAACTCGCTGAGCGGGCGCGACCGCTACCGCTCGCTGCAGATCGCGCAGGTCTTCCTCAAGGGCAGTGCCCATGCCGCACTGCTGTTTGACGAGGTCGAGGATGTGTTCCCGCCGCTCACCAGTGAAGCGGCGCAGCTGATGGCGCGCTCCGAGCAGCTGTCTGCCCCGGCGGCCGCTTCGGTCAACGGCAAGGCCTGGGTCAACCAGATTCTGGAGTCCAACACGGTGCCCACCCTGTGGGTGACCAACCGCATCGAGCAGATCGACCCCGCCTTCCGGCGCCGTTTTGCCTACCACCTGGAACTCAAGTCGCCGCCGCCGGGCGCACGCGAGATCCTGGTGCGCAAGACGCTCGAAGGCGTGCCCGTCAGCGACGCCCTGGTGGCCAGGCTGACCGGCCGCAAAGGCCTGACGCCGGCGCAAATCCGTACGGCGGTGCGGTTTGCCAAACTGGCTGGCAGCCCGGGCGCCAGCACCGATGCCGCCGGCATGGGGGCGATCCTGTCCGGTGGCCACACGGCGCTGATGGAGTCCCTGATCGAGCGCCAGCTCAAAAACGCCGACCAGGCGCTGGGCAACAGGGCGGGCGCCGGTGGACGGCGCAGCGTGACCACCTACGACCTGTCCATGCTGAATGTGGAGTCGCGCTTCGACGTCCCGCGCATCGTCGAGGCACTCAAGGCGCGTGGCCACGGCACGTTGTGTTTTTATGGCGCACCGGGCACCGGCAAGACGGCCCTGGCCGAACACATGGCCAAGGCGCTGGACCGCCCGCTGATCATCAAGCAGGCCAGTGACCTGATGAGCAAGTACGTGGGCGAGACCGAGCAGAACATGGCCGCGATGTTTGCCGAGGCCGAGCAGGAGAAGGCCGTGCTGCTGCTCGACGAAGCCGACAGCTTCCTGCAGGACAGGCGCGGCGCGCAGCGCACCTACGAGGTCACCGAGGTCAACGAAATGCTGCAGGGCATGGAGCGTTTCAGCGGCATTTTTGTCTGCACCACCAATCTGCTCGAGAGCCTGGATCAGGCGGCGCTGCGGCGTTTTACCTTCAAGATCAAGTTCCTGCCGCTGACGCCGCTCCAGCGCGATCAGATGTTCGTCACGGAAGCGCTGGCCGGTGACGGTGCGGCGCTGACCGCTGCCCTGCGCGACCGGCTGGCCCGCCTGAACCAGCTGTGCCCGGGTGACTTTGCAGCCGTCAAGCGCCAGACCGACATTTTGTCGGTCGAGTTCACGGCGGACGAGTTTTTAAGCCAGCTCGAAGCCGAGCACCGCATCAAGCCCGATGTGCGTGACGCCCGCGGCATGGGCTTCATGCAGTAGGTTGGTCGCTACTAAATAAATAGCACGCTGCGCAACATTGGCGGGGGCAGAGGGCTGATATTGCCGCAAGTCAAGTTACAGATGGGTCAGACGGATCGCCTTGCGCGACCCGTCGTCCATGTCCTTGACCGCCTGCACCATGCGCTCGAGGCAGGCCTGGGCCTGGTCCGGGCCCAGCCGTGCCGACTCGGCCACATAACCGATGGCGATATGGAACAGCAGCGGATCGGCCTCGGGCAGCTTTCTGGATGGCCGCAGACCGCCGGCAAGGATCTTGGTGGCCACCTGGGTGACCGAATCGCTGCTCATGGGCCCTTCCATCAGCAACGCGAACAGGCTGTCGCCGACCCGCGCCACCGTGTCCGTGGGTTGGGCGGCGCCCCGGATGCATGCGGCCGCCATCACCATGGCGCGGTCACCCGTCTCGCGGCCGTGCTGCTGCTGCAGGCTGGCGAGGTTGCTCAGGTTGACAATCAGCAGCGCGCAGGGCTGCCTGTAACGTTCGGCGGTGCGCAGGGCCTGGCGCAGCCTGCCGAGCAGCAGCCTGGCCGAACCCAGCCCGGTCAACGGGTCGGTCGTGGGCAAGGCCGTCGCACGCGTTTCGGACTCGCGCCGCTGTGTGACGCGGCGCAACAAACCGTAAAACAGGATGGGCGCCTCTACCGCGGAGCCCAGCATCAGCGCGTTCTGGGTGAGAAAACTGGACGCGAGCACGCCGAAATTGCGCAGCAAGGGGAAAAGGGTGGCCACCATGATGGGCAAAAACCCCAGGGCCATCCAGCGTGCATGGCGGTCGCCTTCAACCAGTGACACCCCGACCACCATCAACACAACCCCCATGCCGGCGCTGACCAGGATGTTGATGAGGGCAAAGCTTTCGATGGTCGGAAAGGCTGCATCGATGAGTGCGACCAGCGGCAGCAGCCCCATCAGCGCCACGATGAACCAGTCCAGCGCCCGCGAAAAGCGCTTGGGGGTGGTGACGGTCCGGACAAACCAGAGGGCGGCCGCCGCGGCCGTCAATGGCAGCAGAACAATGGAAATATTGTTCAGCTTCGGCAGCTCCGGCCACAAGTACAGCCCGGCCACGCCGGAGAAAGCGCCCTGTGAGCCCGCAAAGGTTGCCACATACAGGGCATAAGTGGCAAAGCCCCAATCCCGATAGGCCGTGGCATTGATCAGGGCCAAGACGGTGACCAGCGCCGCCAGGCCAAAATAGGCGCCCAGCAGCAGGTGCTCCAGCTGACGCGCCGTGGTGACCTGCGCGTCGCTTACCACGCGCGGCAGCGCGGAGAAGGGGATGCGGGCGTGCTCGACGCGAAGGTAATAAGGGACGAGTTGCCCGACCTCATGGCTCAGCGAGAACACCGGATAGCGCCCCGGCTGCGGCCAGGCGCTGATAGGCAGGCTGTCGCCGGCTTGCTGAACCACCCACCGGCCCAGGCTGTCGCGGTAATAAAGTGTGATCCTGTCGACACCGGACATGGGCAATTCCAGTTTCCAGTGTGTCTGCGGATCCTTGACCACGGCGTTAAAACGCAGCCAGAGCGCCGCGTTGTCAAGCGCGTAGGGCCGGCCGCTCTGAACCGGCGCAAACCCGAGGGTGTGGGCACCGGCCTCGATTTTCTCAACCGAAGCCTGGCCGTTCGCATCGATCCAGAACTCCAGTGCCGGCACCATGTTGAGCGGGGCGCGCTGCTGGTCCAGGGTCAGCAGCTCGCCTGCCGCCGCGGGGCTGGCCAGCAGGGCAGATTGCAGGCAGAGCACGGCCAGCAACCCCCGGGCAAAGGCGGCCAGCACTCCCGCGGCAGTGAATGTTCTCTTGGCTCCCACAGGCCGGTATTGTGCAGCAGGCCCCACAGGCGAGCGGGTCCGACATGGACTGCCGGGGCCGCTGGCTTGACGGGCGGCTTGCTGTCGGGTGGATGGCTGTAGCCGCGGCGCCGGCCGGTCAGGCGTCAGTGGCGCAGACGCGCAATACCTCGCTGCCATAGGCTTCGAGCTTTTTCACCCCGATGCCGCTGATGCCTTCCAGGTCGGCCGTGCTTTGCGGCGCCCGCTCGGCGATGGCGCGCAGGGTCGCATCGTGGAAGATGACAAAGGCGGGCAGGTTGTGTTCGCGCGCCACCTCGGCGCGCCAGGCCTTGAGCCGGGCCAGGCGTTCCAGCGCGCCGGCGTTGAGCGAGGCTTCGGCCAGGCCCTTGACGGAGGTCTTGGTGCCCTTTTTGGTGCTGCTTTTGCGCCGGTCGGCCGAACCACCGAGCGCCTGCTCGCGCAGCATCACGCTGACCTCGCCCTTGAGCACCTGGCGCGCATCGGGCAGCAGCTGCAGGGTGTTGAAGGCGTCGGGGTCGACCCGCACCATGCCCTTGGCGATCAGCTGGCGCAGCACGCCGCGCCACTGCACCTCGGCCAGGTCGGCACCGATGCCGAAGGTGCTGAGTTTGTCGTGGCCATGCTGCAGCACTTTTTCGGTCGCCTTGCCGCGCAGGATGTCCATCAGGTGGCCGGCGCCGAAGCTGATGCCGCTGGCCTGCTGCACGCGGTAAATGCAGCTGAGCATCTTGCGCGCGGCTTCGGTCGCGTCCCAGACCTTGGGCGGGGCCAGGCAGTTGTCGCAGTTGCCGCAAGGCTGGCTGTCTTCACCGAAATAATGCAGCAGGCTGACACGCCGGCAACGCGTGTCTTCAGCCAGGCTCAAGAGGGCATCGAGCTTGCCGCGCATGACCTGCTTGAACTCCTCGCTGGCCGCCTCGCTGGTGTCTATCATGCGGCGCTGGTTCACCACGTCCTGCAGGCCGTAGGCCATCCAGGCATTGGCCGGCAGGCCGTCGCGGCCGGCGCGGCCGGTTTCCTGGTAATAACCTTCGATGTTCTTTGGCATGTCCAGGTGCGCGACAAAACGCACGTCGGGCTTGTCGATGCCCATGCCGAAGGCAATCGTCGCGACCATCACCATGCCTTCCTCACGCAGGAAGCGGTCCTGGCGCTGCTGGCGCAAGCTGCTGTCCAGGCCCGCGTGGTAGGCCATGGCCTTCAGGCCGGCGTCCTGCAGCATGTCGGCCACTTCCTCGACCCGCTTGCGCGACTGGCAATACACGATGCCGGCCTCGCCCGCGTGTTCGTTCTCGATAAAACGCAGCAGCTGGCGTGTCGCATCGGTTTTTTCGACGATGGTGTAGCGGATGTTGGGCCGGTCGAAGCTGCTGACGAACTCGCGCGCATCCTCGAGCTTGAGCCGCTCGATCATGTCCTGGCGCGTCAGCGCGTCGGCGGTGGCCGTCAGCGCAATGCGCGGCACGTCGGGAAAGGTTTCGTGCAGCAGGCTCAAGCTGCGGTACTCGGGCCGGAAGTCGTGGCCCCACTGGCTCACGCAATGCGCTTCGTCGATGGCAAACAGGCTGAGCAGGCCACGTTCGTGCAGCGAGCCCAGCAGGCCTTTCATGCGCGGGGTGTTGATGCGCTCCGGCGCGGCATAGAGCAGGGTCAGCTCGTTGCGCAGCAGCTGCTTTTCCAGCGCGCTGCTTTCTTCCTGCGTCTGCGTCGAGTTGAGAAAGGCCGCGGACACCCCGGCCTCATGCAGCGCGCCGACCTGGTCGTGCATCAGCGCGATCAGCGGCGAGATCACCACCGTCACGCCGTGGCCGGCGTTTTGCCGGGCGATGGCCGGGATCTGGTAACACAGCGACTTGCCGCCGCCGGTGGGCATCAGCACCAGCGCGTCGCCGCCGCGCACCACATGCTCGACGATGGCCTGCTGCGGGCCGCGGAAATCCGGGTAGCCGAAAACCTGGCCCAGGATGTCCAGCGGGGAAAGTGGGGGCGTGGGGTGCGGCAGGGACAAGGCGGAGGAGTGTAAAAATGCTATCGAAAAAGGAGCTGTCTGCGCAAGTGGGGCAAGGGCTGGAGCCGGATTTTGTCAGAAAACCAAGGCTACATCTGCTCCCAGGGCAAACCGTCAAAGCGCCAGCCGCTCAGGGTGGAGCGCTGGAACCGCTCGTCGAGTTCGCCTTCAAAACCGTGCACCACGTTGATGACCTCGGCAAAACCCGCCGCCTCCAGCGCCAGGCCGGCGGCCAGTGTGCGCTGGCCCGAGCGGCAGATCAGCAACACCGGCTGGTCCTTGCCGCTGGCCTCGCGCTCAACCGCTTCGGCGAACCGGGTCGGGTCGGGCTGCAGGTCGGGGTATTCGTACCAGGGCACGTTGACCACGCCGGGCGGGCGGCCCACATACAGCGACTCGATTTCCATGCGCACGTCCAAAAACAGGGCGTCGGGGTGCTGCTGCAGGTAGTCCCAGGCTTCTATGGGTTGGAGGTGTTTCATGGGTCGAGCTCGGATGTAAGCGCTATTGTCGGGGGAAAATGGAGCCCCCACGCTTTTCACTGCGTGTAATGCGCGCACCTTGCAGGCCGCCGCTCGCCAGAGGCTTCGCTTCTGTCGCCCGGCAAAGCCGGTTCCGCGGCCCCTGCTTGAAGGATGGGGTCCGTCCCACCTTTCCAATTGACCGTGAGCTTGTCCGTGTATGGCCTGCGCCTTAAAATCGGGCCATGAAGCCGCTTATCTACACCCGGGGCCAGCAGTTGCCCGTCATTCTCGAAAAACGCATCGCCATCCTCGACGGGGCGATGGGCACCATGATCCAGCGCTTCAAGCTGAACGAGGCGCAGTACCGCGGCGAGCGTTTCAAGGACTTCCCCAAGGACGTCAAGGGCAACAACGAGTTGCTGAGCCTGACGCGGCCTGACGTGATCCAGGACATCCACGAAAGCTACCTGGCCGCCGGCGCCGACATGATAGAGACCAACACCTTCGGCGCCACCACCGTGGCCCAGGCCGACTACGACATGGCCGACCTCGCGGTCGAGATGAACTACGAGTCCGCCCGCATTGCGCGCGCCGCCTGCGACAAGTTTTCCACGCCGGACAAACCGCGGTTTGTGGTCGGCGCCCTCGGCCCCACCCCCAAGACCGCCAGCATCAGCCCCGACGTCAACGACCCGGGCGCGCGCAACACCAGCTTCGAGGAACTGCGCAAGGCCTATTACGAACAGACCGAGGCGCTGGTCCGGGGCGGCGCCGATGCGCTGCTGGTCGAGACCATTTTCGACACGCTCAATGCCAAGGCGGCGCTGTTTGCGATTGACGAGTATTTCGAGAAATCCGGCGAACGCCTGCCCCTGATCATCAGCGGCACGGTCACCGATGCCTCGGGCCGCATCCTGAGCGGGCAGACCGTCACCGCCTTCTGGCACAGCATCCGCCATGCGCGGCCGCTGGCCGTGGGCCTGAACTGCGCGCTCGGTGCGGCGCTGATGCGCCCCTACATCCAGGAGCTGGCGCGTGTGGCCGGCGACACCTTCATCAGCTGCTACCCCAATGCCGGCCTGCCCAACCCGATGAGCGACACCGGCTTCGACGAAACGCCGGACGTCACCTCACGCCTGCTGCGCGAGTTTGCCGAAGAGGGCCTGGTGAACATCGTGGGCGGTTGTTGCGGCACGACGCCGGAGCATATCGGGGCGATTCACCAGGCGGTCGAGCCGCTGGCGCCGCGCGGCATCCAACGCGACTACTTTTACAAGGAAGCGGCGTAAGAGTGGTGCCTGCGGTGAGGCGTCACGCTGCGCCCCGGGCATGTTGTTGACAGTAGGACGGACTCCCCACTCCCACCCCTAACCCCTCCCTCGCCCCGCTGGGCGATGGAGGGGGACTTCATTTGGCAACGTGTGCTGCACTCGCGTGCAAACATGACGGCCGCGTTCTTCGACCTGACGCGCTGCGCGCGTCAGGTCTCCCCGCACCCGAATTCGCTCCCGCTTTCATCCCCACCCGTCGGGCTGGGCCGAGGAGCGCAGCCGAAAACGGATCAGGGCGAGCGATTGTCTGAGCGCAGCGAGTTCGAGCTCGACCCCGTTTTCGGCGAGCACCGCAGGTTGCCCGCAGCGAAGCGGAGGGACCCAGACCATCGGGTCGCCTTTTCTTTTGCTTACTTTTCTTTTGGCGACG
>NZ_JAQSDN010000067.1 GCF_029945925.1 Polaromonas sp.
AGCGCAGCACACGCGGCCAAATGAAGCTCCCCGCCATCGCCCAGCGGGGCGAGGGAGGGGTGGGGGGAGGGAGTGGGGAGTTGCGCCTACTGTCCCAAGCAGTCCGCTGGCGCAGCGTGATGCGAGGGATGTGCGAGATGCTATTGATTCAGTAGCTACTTGCGCAGGTACCATAAGGGCTGGAGCCCCATTTGTCCTGAAAACCCCGGGCTTCCGCTCCGGCAGCCTTCTGCAAGACTCAACCGCCCTGCGATCCGCGGTGCGCCCAGCCGGTGGTGTGCTTCTCGATATAGCTGAACAGCTCGTACATGATCATCGCCATGGCGCCGATCACCACCAGCCCGGCAAAAGCCAGCGCCATGCGCTGCTGCGAGCCGGCGCTGAGCATCAGGTAACCGATGCCGGAGTCGCCGGCCGTCATTTCCGCCAGCACGGTGCCGACAAAGGCCAGCGTGATCGCGATCTTGAGCGAGCCGTAGAAGTAGGGCATGGAGCGCGGCAGGCCGACCTTGACCAGCACGTCCCAGCGTTTGGCGCCCAGCACGCGCAGCACGTCTTCGAGCTCGGGCTCCAGCGTGGCCAGGCCGGTGGCCATGTTCACGGTGATCGGAAAAAACGAAATCAGGAAGGCGGTCAGGATGCCGGGGCCGACGCCGATGCCGAACCAGACGATCAGGATGGGCACAATCGCCGCCTTGGGCACGGCATTGAAGGCGACCAGCAGCGGGTAGACCGCGGCATAGGCCAGGCGCGAGGAGCCGACCAGAAAGCCCAGCATCACGCCGACCACGATGGACAGGCCGAAGCCGACCATGGTGACCCAGAAGGTTTTCCAGGCGGCCTGCGCGATCGGGCCGGCAAACTCGGCCATGGACTGGGCGATCGCGAGCGGTGCGGGAAAAATGTACTCGGCGATGCCGAACACCATGACCACCCCTTGCCACAGCGCCAGGATGGCCAGCAGCAGCACAAACGGGGACCAGCGTTCAATCTGTTTTTTTGTCATGGCTTATTTACCCTCTGTGGCTGGCGCGGGGTTGATGACGGGCGTGCGGATGGCCCCGATATGGCTGCGCAGCTCGTGGACGATGTCGCCGAAGGCCTGGGTGTAGGTCACCTCGAGGTCGCGCGGGCGCGGCAGGTCGATCTCGCGTTTGACGACAAAACGCCCCGGGCTTTTGCTCATCACATACACGGTGTCGGCCAGGAAGACCGACTCGCGCAGGTCGTGCGTGACCAGGATGACGTTGAAGCGCTGCTCGGTCCAGAGGTCACGCAGGATGCACCACAGTTCCTCGCGTGTGAAGGCATCAAGCGCGCCGAAGGGCTCGTCGAGCAGCAGCATCTTGGGTTCGTGGATCAGCGCGCGGCAGATGCTCACGCGTTGCTGCATGCCGCCCGACAGCTGCCACGGGAACTTGTCCTCGTAACCACCCAGGCCGACCTTCTGCAGCAGCTTGCGCGCGCGTTCCTCGAATTCCTTGCGTTTGGACTTGAACTGGCTGCGAAAGGGCTCGACGATCTCCAGCGGCAGCAGCACGTTGTCCACCGTGGTTCGCCAGGGCAGCAGCGACGGTGCCTGGAAAGCCATGCCGGAAATCTTCAGCGGGCCGGTGACTGGCTGGCCGTCGATCGTGATGCGGCCTTTGGACGGCATTTTCAGGCCGGTGGTCAGCTTCATGAAGGTTGATTTACCGCAGCCCGAGGGTCCGACGATGGCGATGAACTCGCCCTCGCGTACCTTGAGGTCGATTGCTTCCACGGCGAAGTGGTTTTGCGCCAGCAACTCGTCGTTGTAGGCGAGCCAGACGTCGCTGAAGTCAACAAAATGGCCGTCGGGATGTGCTTGCATGTTTTTTTGAGTTTTGTGATTCGCCCGGGGTCTTCAGGACAACGGCCGGCGTTTCAGGGAAAGGCCGGCCGTGTCGTTCAGGGTGTCTCCCGGCGCGGGTCGCCGGCGGGCGCCGTATTTCGCAGTTACTCAGTTACTTCTTCGCGGCGGGCAGAACGTTGAGTTCGGCCACCGTGGGCAGGAAGGAGCCGTTCCACACGCTGTCGGCATTGACACGTGTCTTGGTGTTGAAGGCGTCCGACACCTGCGAGGCCATCAGTGTCAGGCGCGGGCCCCTGGCCTGGCCGAAACCTTCGGCACGTGCGTCGGGGCTGTTGATCACGGTGTCAATGGCCAGCTGCAGGCGGCGTGTTTCCAGCGCGGTGTTGATGATGCCGTCGCGTGCCTTGACATCTTCAATCGCGGCCGCCGGTTTGGCGATGACTTCCTTCACGCCCTTGGTGAAGGCCAGCAGGAAGGCCTTCACGGCGGCGGGGTTCTCCTTGATCATTTTCGGCGAGGCGATGATCACGTTGCCGTAGAGCTTGACGCCGTTGTCGGCGTAAGGCAGCACCACCACGTCTTCGGCTTTCACGCCGCGCGCTTCGAGGTTGAGCAGCGAGGTGAAGGTGAAGCCGGTGATGGCATCGACATCGCCCCGAACCAGCATGGTTTCACGCAATGGCGGGTCCATGGCGGTCCACTGCACGCCGCTGATGCCGTTGGCCTTGGCAAAAATCGGAAAGGCGCGGCGGCCGGCGTCAAACACCGGCGCACCGAGTTTTTTGCCGTTCAGGTCGGCCACGGTCTTGATGCCGGATTTTTTCAGGGCCATCACAGAAGCCGGCGTGTTGTTGTAGACCATCATCACCGCGACCGGCTTGTTGGCGGCGTCGGGGTTGTTGGCATGGAATTCCATCAGCGCGGCCAGGTCGGCAAAACCCATGTCGTAGCTGCCCGACGCGACGCGGGTGACGGTGCCGCCCGAGCCGTTGCCGGCGTCAATCGTGACATCCAGCTTGACGTCCTTGAAATAACCTTTCGCGGCGGGGGTCAGAAACAGTGCCGCCGGTCCTTCAAAACGCCAGTCCAGCTGGAACTTGACAGGTGTGTTCTGGGCGTAGGCATTGCCGCAGACGGCGGTGGCGGCCGTGACGGCCAGGGCTGCGAAGGTCTTGATGAAAGCGCGTTTTGTCATGGGTGCTCCGGAGAAGGTTGGGGATGTATCACGTCAAGCAAGAAAAATGCCCGGCCGGTGTCTGGAGGCACCCTGTGCATCCCTGATTGTGGGTCGGGTGCACGGCGCAGCCATCGGGATATGCCCTGAACCGGCCCGCACCGTGCAGAAAGGGGATGGCTGCCGGCGGCAGGGGTTCATGGCAGGGGCGCCAGCAGTTCAAGTAGCGTGCGCGCAATCACCTTGGTCGCGCCGCGCAGGTCGTCGAGGACCAGGTGTTCGTCGGCGCGTTTGGCGTTGGACTCGAGCACCGTGCGTGGCCCGGCGCCGTAAATCACGCCCGGTATGCCGGCCTCGGCGTACAGGCGCACATCGGTATACAGCGGCGTGCCCATCGCCGGGATGGGCTCACCGAAGACTGCCTGGCCATGCTTCTGGATCGCATTGACCAGCGGCTGGTTGCCCGGCAGCGGCTTGAGCGCGTTGGCCAGCAGCAGGCGCTTGATTTCGACGCGGACACCTTCGCCCTCCCTGGCGGCATCATTGATCACCTTGCGGATTTCGCGTTCCACTTCAAACGGTTTTTCCTCGGGAATCATGCGGCGGTCCAGCTTGAACATCACCTTGCCCGGCACGACGTTGGTGTTAGTGCCGCCTTCGATGCGGCCCACGTTGAGGTAGGGGTGGGTGATGCCTGCGACCTGGGACGTGATTTTCTGGTACTGCACATTTTGCGCATACAGGGCATTGAGGATGTGCACGGCGGCCTGCAGTGCATCCACACCGGTGTCGGGGATGGCGGCATGGGCCATCTTGCCGTGCACCGTGACTTCCATCTGCAGGCAGCCGTTGTGGGCGGTGACCACTTCATGGCTGAAACCCGCGGCGATCAGCAGGTCCGGCCGGGTGAGCTTGTTCTTGAGCAGCCAGCCGGGACCCATCTCCCCGCCGAACTCCTCGTCGTAGGTGAAATGCAGCTCCACGCTGCCCTGCAGCGGGATGCCCAGCGCCTCCAGCGCCCGCACGGCAAACGTGTAGGTGGCGAAATCGGACTTGCTCACGGCCGATGCCCGGCCGTAGATCCTGCCGTCCACGACCTTGCCGCCATAGGGTTCCTGGGTCCAGCCCTCACCGGGCGGCACCACGTCGCCATGGGCGTTCAGGGCAATGGTCCTGCCTTCGCCATAACGCCGGCGCACGATCAGGTTGGTCAGGGATTCCAGTCCATAGGCCTTGACTTCCACCGGCGCGATCTTGTGTTTTTCCGCTTCGAAACCGAAAGCGTGGAGAAGTTCGGCCGTGCGTTCGGCATGCGGGGCGTTGTTGCCGGGCGGCGTGGGCGTGGGCACGCGGATCAGTTCCTGCAGAAAGCGCACTTCCTCCTCGAAGTGAGCGTCCACCCAGGCATCCAGTTTTTCGTCATCAGTCATGGCTGGGTCCGGCAAATTGGCTCAGCAGGTGCTGGAAAGCCTGGACGGCCAGGTCGATGTCGTCGCTGGTCGTGCTTTCCAGCGGGTTGTGGCTGATGCCCGAGTTCTGGCCGCGCACAAACAGCATGGCTTGCGGCATCACCTCGTGGAGCTTCATCGCGTCGTGGCCCGCGCCGCTGGGCATGCGGTAAAGCGGAACGCCCAGGCTGTCCACCGCTTTCTCCCAGCGCTGTTGCCAGGCAGGGGCACTGGGCGCAGCAGCGGCACGCATGGTTTCTTCGGTGCTGTGGTGGACACCGCGGCGTTCGCAGATGGTTTTCAGTTCGGCCAGCACATCGGCCACCATGGCGTTGCGCTGCGCATCGTTGGGAGCGCGCAGGTCCAGCGTGAACTGGCAGCGGCCGGGCACCACGTTGGTCGAACCGCCGGGCACCGTCCAGATGCCGATGGTGCCGACCGAGTCGCCGTCGCGCGCGGCGCGCTGCTCCACATACAGCGCGAGTTCAGCCACGGCCAGGGCCGCGTCGCGCCGGCGGTTCATGGGGGTGGTGCCGGCGTGGCTGGCCATGCCGGTGACCTCGCAGGTGTAACGCACGCCGCCGTTGATGGAGGTCACGATGCCCAGCGGGATGTCGAGTTCATTGAGCACAGGGCCCTGCTCGATGTGCAGTTCGACAAAACCCAGGTAGTCGGCCGGCTTGCGCTGCAGTGCGCGGATGGCCTCCAGCGTGGCCGGCAGGCCGGCGTGTTGCATGGCTTCGCGCATGCTGATGCCGTCGGCGTCTTTCTGGTCCAGCCAGGCCGGGTTGAACTGGCCGATCAACGCGCCGGAGCCGAGAAAAGTGGCCTTGTAGCGCTGGCCCTCTTCTTCTGCGAAAGCCATCACTTCAAAGTCGAAAGGCAGGCGCTTGCCCGCGCGCGACAGCTCGGCCACGCAGGCCACGGGTACAAAAATGCCAAGGCGGCCGTCGTACTTGCCACCGTTGCGCACGGTGTCATAGTGCGAGCCGGTCATGAGTGTTTTCACTCCCTCTCCCGCCGGGAGAGGGTCGGGGTGAGGGCGCGCCTTGTAGCAGCCCACCACGTTACCGACCGCGTCCACACTCACCTCGTCGAAGCCGCTGTCCCGCATGGTCTGTTCAATCAGCCGGGCGGCCGCGCGGTGCGCGTCGGTGAGGTAGGTCACCGTGAGCTGGCCTTTTTCCAGGTAGCCCGGGTCGCTGAAGGCGCTCAGCTGTTCCTGCCAGTCCCAGACCTGGTTGCCCAGGCGGGGTTCCAGACCGAACTTGTCGTTGAGGCGCAACTCGGCGATGCGGTGGATGTTGCGCAGGGCCTCAGCGAGCTCGAAGTCGGGGTGGTTGGCCAGCCGTTGCTCGAAGGTGGCGATGATCTCCTGCCGGCTCAGGCCGGTGCCGCGCGGGCCGCGCACGGCGAGGATGAAAGGAAAGCCGAACCTCGTGTTGTAGGCGGTGTTGAGTGCCTGGAGGTGCGCGAACTCGTCGGGCGTGCAGTCCGTCAGGCCTGCCTTGCCCTGTTCGTTCGTCGACTCGGCGGTCAGCGCCCGGCTGACCATGGCCTTGCCGGCCAGTTCGGGGTGGGCGCGGATCAGCGTGAGCTGGGCCTCGCAGCCGGCTTCGCGGACGATGCCGGCCATCACATGTTTAAGGTGAGCCAGCGACCGGAAAGGGCGGTGTGCCAGCGCGGCATCGGCGATCCAGGGCGAATGTTCGTACAGGCCGGTCAGCCAGGCCGCGGCTTCAGGAGTCGGTGCGGTGTTGAGTTGTTCAAGGGTCAGGGTCATGGTCATTCTTTAAAGGGATGGACTTGCTGCCAGTGCCGTGCAATGTCGATGCGGCGGCAGATCCAGACATGTTCGTGCTGCTGGACATGGTCGAGGAATTTCTGCAGCGCTACGACGCGGCCGGGCCGGCCCAGCAGGCGGCAGTGCATGCCGATGCTGAGCATCTTGGGCGCGTTCAGACCGTTCGGGTCGCCCTCGGCATACAGCGCATCGAAGCTGTCGCGCAGATAGGTGAAAAAATCATCGGCTTGGGAGAAGCCCTGGGGCAGGGCAAAACGCATGTCGTTGGTGTCCAGCGTGTAGGGCACCACGAGCCGCGGCACCACGGTGCCATCGGTGCGCGCCACTTTCATCCACAGCGGCAGGTCGTCGCCGTAGTAGTCGCTGTCATAAGTCAGCTGGCCGTCATCGGCGACCAGCCGCCGCGTACGCGGGCTGTCGCGGCCGGTGTACCAGCCCAGCGGCCGGTGGCCGGTCATCTGGGTGATGATGTCCAGGCCCTGGCGCATGTGTTCGCGCTCGACCACTTCGTCCACACCCTGGTAATTAATCCAGCGCAGGCCGTGGCAGGCGATTTCGTGGCCCAGCTCGGCGAAGGCGGCGGTCAGCTCGGGGTGGCGCTGCAGGGCCATGCTGACGCCGAACACGGTCAGCGGCAGCCGGCGGTTTTCAAACTCGCGCAGCAGGCGCCAGACGCCGGCCCGCGAACCGTACTCGTAAATGCCTTCCATGCTCAGGTGGCGTTCGGGGTAGCTGGGCGGGTTGGCCATCTCGGAGAGAAACTGTTCGGAGCCGGCGTCGCCATGCAGCACGGAGTTTTCGCCGCCTTCCTCGTAGTTCAGAACGAATTGCACGGCAATGCGGGCCTGCCCCGGCCACTGCGCATGCGGCGGCGTGCGGCCATAGCCAATGAGGTCGCGTGGGTATGTGGCCCCCACGCTTGCCACTGCGTGTGCTGCGCTGCCCCCCGGGGGGGCTAATCTTCCTTGGGGCGGCCCGGCGGAAAATTGACTTGGCATGTCGGCGGGATTTTTCATGAAAGGGCCATGGAAATATCGTTGGTCGGCATCGGGCGGTCAAAGCTGAGATTTTCCTCGACATGCTGCAGGTGCTCGTCCATCAGGCGCACGGCGCGCTCCTCGTCCCTGGCGGCCAACGCCCTGACGATTTCGGCGTGTTCGTCGTGCGAGTGTTCGGCGGCGCTGGCGCTCTGGTACATCAACGTGATCAGCGAGCAGCGCGAAATCAGGTCGCCCAGCATTTGCGCCAGCACCTCGTTGCCCATCAGCTCGGCCATGCGGACATGGAAGTCACCCAGCAACTCGGTGCGACCCGGCGCATCCTGCCGCTCCACGGCCATTTTTTCCTGCGCCACATGTTCTTTCAGGGCCTTGATCCGGGCCGGCGTGACACTGCGCACAAACGCCCGGGTCATCTCGGCTTCCAGCATGCGGCGCACCGCAAACACCTGGCGCGCCTCGTTGACCGAAGGCGCAGCGACAAAGGCGCCGCGCGCGGGCTCGAGCCGGATCAGCTGGTTTTGCGAGAGCTGGAACAGGGCCTGGCGCACCAGCGTGCGCGAAACGCCGAAGTGGTCGGCCAGTTTCTGCTCGGCCAGCTTGGTGCCGGGATGCAGCCGGTGCTCCACAATAGCCTTGGTCAGGGCTTCGACAATGGCGCTGGTGGTGGACGATTCCATGGCGCAAATGATAGTCGGAAAGCCTAAAACTGTATACACTTTCAGTAGACTATCGGGTTGACCGATGCACCCCAAACAAGGAATTGACATGGGCCTGAGCACACATGTGCTGGACACCATGCACGGCACGCCAGCGGCCGGCATGTTCGTCGAGCTGTACACCACCGACGGCGGCCAGGCCACGCTGGTGAAAGCCTTCCAACTGAACAGCGACGGCCGCAACCCCGACGGGCTGCTCTATGACAACAGCAGCCTTCGGCGCGGCACCTACCGGCTGGTGTTCGACGTGGCGGGATATTTCCGTGCCCGCGGCGTGACGCTGCCGGAGCCGAATTTCCTGAACCGGGTGAGCCTGGACTTCGGCGTGGCCGACACCAGCCAGCATTACCACGTGCCGCTGCTGGTCAGCCCCTGGAGTTATTCCACGTATCGCGGGTCCTGACCCATCCATGCGGAGTGAACTGCGTGAAGTGTTAATTCAAGCAGGGGCCGCGGATCCGGCTTTGCCAGTCCGCAGGCGCAGCGGCCCCCTCGGGGGGGCAGGGCGCTACACGAAGTGAGCAACCGTGGGGGCTTTAAGTCTGCCCTTCGGTCAGCGTATCGAGCTGGAATTTGCCGCTTTTGTGCCAGAGCCAGGTGTCGGTGTAGACGACCTTGCCAATGCGTACCGGCGCCGGAAAAGGCGATGCGGCCTTGATCATGCGTTCGATCTCGGCAACCACTTCGGGCGCATGGCGCGGTGCCCGCATCCAGTCCAGGCGGGTCACGATGCCGACCTGGTTGATTTCCACGTTCAGCACACCAATGGCGTACAGCAGGGGCGGCATTTTCCCCTTGTAGATGCGGTCGGCGTGCAGTCCATAAAGGTGGCTGGCGCCGCTTTGGCGGTAGGCGCGGGCCGTCGGTGCGGCCGATTGGCGCGCCGAGCCGGCCGGGCCGGAGATCGGGCCGATCACGGGGGATGGTGCCGCCGGCTCGGGTGCCGCTGCCGGTGGGGGCGCGGACTTGCAGGCGGAAACAAGGGCGCCGGCTGCGGTCGAAAGCAGGGCCACAAGCCAGAAGCGGCGGTGTGAGGATTCAGGCATACGTATCCTTGTGTAGTTGCCAGACGGTGGTGGCTGCTATTGTGCAGTCTGCCCGGGCGCCGGTTGTGTCACAGAAACCGGCTGCCCTGAGGCTGAATTATGCGTTCTGCGGGCCCTGCGAGGGGGCCGTGTATCAGAGGGTTTCTACCGTGAGTCAGCTCAAGGATTTGTTTTTGGCCCGGCTGGCGCTGGAGCCGGCCGTGCTGGTCGAGGTGAGCGCCACCGAAGGCTCGGTGCCGCGCGAGGCCGGAACCTGGATGGCGGTTTTTGCCGGCGCGACTGTTGGCACCATAGGCGGCGGCCACCTGGAATACGAGGCGATGGCGAGAGCGCGCGCACGTCTGCAGGGGTTGCCGGGTGAGGCGCTTGGCCGTTTTGTGCTCGGTCCGTCGCTGGGGCAATGCTGCGGCGGGGTGGTTCATCTGTGCTTTGAACCGGTCGGGCCCGACGACGTGCCGGGCCTGCGCCGCCGGCTGGATACAAATTTACAGCCGGTTGCGCTTTTTGGGGGCGGGCATGTGGGTGTTGCGCTGATTCAGGTGCTCTCGCGCCTGCCGTTTGCGCTGAACTGGATCGACAGCCGCGACGGCATTTTCCCGGAGGCGGTGCCGGACCAGGTGGTGTGTGAACATTCCGACCCGGTGCAACGCGCGGTGACGGGCCTGGCGCCGCGGTCGCGGGTGCTGATCATGAGTTTCAGTCACGCCGAAGACCTGGACATCGTGGCCGAATGCCTCAAGCGCCAGCGCGAGCGGGGCGACCTGCCTTACATCGGCCTGATCGGCAGCAAAACCAAATGGGCAACCTTCCGGCACCGGCTGGAGGCGCGCGGTTTCAGCGCCGAAGAACTGGCGCATGTGACCTGCCCGATCGGCCTGCCCGGCATCACCGGCAAGGAGCCTGAGGTGATTGCGGTGTCGGTGGCGGCACAGTTGTTGCTGCACCGCGCGTAGTTCGCATACACTTTTGCGATCCGGTCGCAGCGGAGCGGGATGGCTTGCAAGCCTGTCCTTGTTCGTGACCTTTTGTCTGCTTACAGTGCCCGCGGTGGTGAGCAGCTTCCAATCATGGCAGGGCCTTGCCTGCCCCATGGAGGTCATCGGATGGAAAGTTATCTTCTGGACTGGGCCAACCTGTTGCTGCGCTGGGTCCACGTCATCACCGCCATTGCCTGGGTCGGCTCCTCGTTTTATTTTGTCTTTCTCGATTCCAGCCTGACGCCGCCGGTCGATGAAGACCTTCAGCGCCAGGGCGTCAGCGGCGAACTCTGGGCCGTGCATGGCGGCGGTTTCTACCACCCGGTCAAGTTTGCGGTCAAGCCGCCCACGCTGCCCGCCCACCTGCACTGGTTTTACTGGGAGAGCTACAGCACCTGGCTTACCGGCTTTGCGCTGTTCACCGTCTCCTACCTCTGGAACGCCGGCACCTACCTGGTCGACAAATCGCTGATGAACTGGTCGCCCGGCGCCGCCATTGGCGTGGCCTTGTCTTTCTTCGTGGTGTTCTGGATGCTGTACGACGGCATTTGCCAGCTGTTCGGCAAACGCAAAAACGGTGATGCCATCGTCGGCGCGCTGGTGCTGGTGCTCGTGTGTGTAGCGTCCTGGCTGGCCTGCCACTGGTTTGCCGGGCGCGCCGCTTTTCTGCTGGTAGGCGCCATGATTGCCACCGCCATGAGTGCCAACGTCTTCTTCTGGATCATCCCCGGCCAGCGCAAGGTGGTGGCCAGCATCAAGGCCGGCGAGCCGGTGGACCCGGTGCACGGCCAGCGCGGCAAGCAGCGCAGCGTGCACAACACCTACTTCACCCTGCCGGTGCTGTTTGCCATGCTCAGCAACCACTACAGCTTCACCTGGGGACATCCGCAGAACTGGCTGGTGCTGATTCTGATGATGCTGGCCGGCGCGCTGATACGCCAGTTTTTTGTCATGCGCCATGGCTACAAGCTGGGCCGCAACGGCAACCCGCTGCCCTATGCGCTGGTCGGGCTGGTGCTGATCCTCGGCGCCATCGTCTGGATGAAGCCGCCACCGCAGGCTGCCGGTGCCGGACTTGCTACTGATTCAATAGCTGGTGGCGCAGGAATGGCGGGGGCTGCAGGCCTAAATGACTATATAAATCTGCAAAAAGTGCTGGAGCAGCGCTGCTACCTGTGCCACGGCGCGCAGGTGCAGATGAAAAACGTGCGCCTCGACTCGCCGGCGCTGCTCAGGCAGCATGCGCAGGCGGTGTACCAGCAGGTGGTGGTCAGCAAAACCATGCCGATGAACAATTCCACCGGCATCACCGAGGCGGAACGGGCCCTGGTCCGGCAATGGTTCGAAGCCGGAGCGAAGACACCCTGACAACGCCTGACCTCGCCCTGACCACCCCTTTTACCAGCGGGTGACCAGGCCCGCGGCCCGCGTGGACGATTTTTCGAAGTGGCCCGCCAGGTAGTCCACAAAGGCGCGCACGCGTGCCGACACCTGATGGCGCTGCGGCCAGACCGCATGAATGTCGGCCGGCGGGGTCTGGTGGTTCTCCAGCACCTGGCGCAGCCGGCCGCTGTGCAGGTAGCGCGCAACGTCCCACTCGGCACGCATCACGATGCCGTGGCCGGCCAGCGCCCAGTTGACGGCAATCTCGCCGTCGCTGGTGCTCAGGTTGCCGCGCACCTTCACGGTTTCCGTACGTTTGCCCGACGTCAGGCGCCAGATGCCGTAGGCCTCGTCGCCCTGGCGGATGCCGATGCAGTTGTGCTGCGTCAGGTCGTGCGGCACCTTGGGCGTGCCGTGTCTGGCCAGGTAGGCGGGGGCCGCACACAGCAGGCGCCGGTTCGGGGCCAGCTTGCGGGCGATCACGCGCGCCTCGGGCGGCTCGCCGAAGCGCACACACACATCGAAAGCGTCCTCGCTGGCCGGCGGCGGGTTGACCGTGAGCTGCAGCTGGACCTGCATGTCCGGGTGCTGTTTCACGAAGCTGGAGATCAGCGGGGCGATGTGGCTGCGTCCGAAGCCCAGCGTGGCGTTGACGCGCAGCAGGCCCTTGGGCGCCGCCACCGCGCTGGAGACCAGTTGCTCCATGTCGGCGATCTCGGCCAGGATGCGCCGCGCATGGCTGAGGTAAATCTCGCCTTCGGGTGTGGGGCTGATGCGGCGTGTGGTCCGGTTCAGCAACTGCACGCCCAGCCGCGCTTCCATGAGCGCCAGGCGTTTGCTGATGGCCGGCGTGGTCACGTCGAGCTCGCGCGCCGTGGCCGAGAAGCTGCCACTGCGCGCCAGCAGGCTGAAAAAAGCCATCTCGGAAGGGGCGGAGGCCGGTGTGCTCATTATTAACTCAAAGTAAACAATGTAATTACTTTAAGACGTTCTGTTGAATCGGGCAAGCGCTAGAGTCCATCCTTGTGGGTCAATAATTTCAAGGACATGTCATGAAGGTTTACAAGATTGCCTGCATCCCGGGCGACGGCATTGGCAAGGAAGTGGTCCCGGCCGGCCAGCAGGTGCTGCAGGCCCTGGCTGCCACGCAGAATTTCGGCTTCGCTTTCACCTCTTTTGGCTGGGGCGGCGACTGGTTCCGTGAGCACGGCGTGATGATGCCCGACGACGGCCTGGACGCGCTGCGCGACCAGGACGCCATCCTGTTTGGCTCGGCGGGTGACCCGCATATTCCGGACCACATCACGCTTTGGGGCTTGCGGCTGAAGATCTGCCAGGGCTTCGACCAATACGCCAATGTGCGGCCCACACGCATCCTGCCCGGCATTGACGCACCGCTCAAACGCTGCACGGCGAAAGATCTGGACTGGGTCATCGTGCGCGAGAACTCCGAGGGCGAATATTCCGGCGTCGGCGGCCGTGCCCACCAGGGCCATCCGATCGAGGTGGCCACCGATGTGTCGATGATGACGCGCGCCGGCGTCGAACGCATCATGCGTTACGCCTTCAAGCTCGCGCAGGCGCGCCCGCGCAGGCTGCTGACCGTGGTCACCAAGTCCAACGCCCAGCGCCATGCCATGGTGATGTGGGACGAGATTGCGCTGCAGATCAGCAAAGAGTTCCCGGACGTGACCTGGGACAAGGAACTGGTGGACGCCTGCACCGCACGCATGGTCAATCGCCCGGCCTCGCTGGACACCATCGTCGCGACCAACCTGCACGCCGACATCCTGAGCGATCTGGCGGCGGCGCTGGCCGGCAGCCTGGGCATTGCGCCCACCGGCAACATCGACCCCGAGCGCCGCTACCCCTCGATGTTCGAACCCATCCACGGCTCGGCCTTCGACATCATGGGCAAGGGCCTGGCCAATCCGGTCGGCACGTTCTGGAGCTGCGTCATGCTGCTCGAGCACCTCGGTGAAAACGTGGCGGCGCGGCAACTGATGCAGGCCATCGAGGCCGTCACCGCCAACCCGGCCCTGCACACACGCGACCTGGGCGGCAACGCCACCACCGCACAGGTCACCGCCGCTGTGTGTGCATGGCTCGCCGAAGTTGGCACGCAGCAGGCGCGCGCGGCCTGAACCCTTTTCCCCGTGGCATTCACATAAAACAAGGAGACAGCAGCATGAAAGTTGACATCAGACAATGGATAGGCATCGCCTGCCTGGCCGCCGCACCCGCCGTCATGGCGCAGGCCCCTTCGACGGGCTCAGGACTGGCCTGCCCGGACAAGAACCTGCAGTACTGGCAGGCTTTTCCGCCTGGCGGCGAGTCGGACCTGTCGGCGCGCCACCAGCAGGTGGTGCTGAAGAAAAAATGCCCGGCCGTCGACACCGTCATCCAGTACAAGGCCGGTGCCGGCGGCGCGCTGATGTGGTCGCAGATGAACACCCTGCCCGGCGACGGGCTCAACATCGTGGGTGTGAACCTGCCGCACATCGTGTTCCAGCCCATCGAGGGCCTGGTGCAATACAAGACGCAGGACATCACGCCGGTGTTCTGGTTCCACTACACGCCCGACATCCTGGTGGTGCCCGAGCAGAGCCCGATCAAGAACTTCGCGGACTTCATCAAGGCGGCCAAGGCCGACCCCGGCAAGCTGAGCCTGGGCGGCTCGGGCCAGAACTCGGCCAACCATGCGGCGCACGAACGCTTCAACGCGGCGTTTGGCGTCAAGACCATTTATGTGCCCTTCAAGGGCACGGGCGACATGGCGACCTCGGTCATGGGCGCGCAGGTGGACGGTGCGATGACCTACACCGCGTTTGCCATCAACAACAAGACCCGTATCCGCCCGCTGGCGGTGGCCATGGACAAGCGTCACCCGCTGATGCCGGATGTGCCGACTTTCAAGGAGCTGGGTGTGGACTGGGTGGACGGTGCCTACCGCGGCATCGGTGTGCCCCGCAGCACCCCGCCCGAGACCCGCAAGAAGATTTCGGACATGTGGGCCGCCCTGAACAATGACCCCGAGATGAAGGCGCTCGCCGCCAAAAGCGGTTTCGAGCTGGTCAACGTGGGCGTGGACCAGATGGACGCGTTCATGAAGGAAAAAACGCGGCTGTACACCGAAGGCGCGCAGCGTCTGGGCCTGGGCAAGAAGTAGGTTTGCGCCGGCCATGCACCGGTGAGGGCGCCGGTGCCGCGGTCGTTTCAGGTGGGGTACCAGCAGCTTGGGGCGTCACAATAGCGGGCAGGAGACATTGAATGACTGCACCCGTTCCCGCCACCCATCCGCGCCAGTTCCTTGAGCATCTTTACAACGCCGCGGTCACGCGTGCCATGCCGCTGCACAACACGGCCGCCTGCCTGCCGCCACCGCCCAAGGGCAGAACCATTGTCATCGGCGCCGGCAAGGCCGGTGGCTCGATGGCGCAGGCCGTCGAAGCGCTGTGGCCGGCGGACGCGCCGCTCGAAGGCCTGGTCGTCACGCGTTACCTCCACATTCCGCCGCGGCCTGAAGGTCTGCCGCAGCGCATCGAGATGGTCGAGGCCGCCCACCCGGTGCCCGACGCGGCCGGCCTGGCCGCTTCGCAGCGCATTCTGGCCATGGTGCAAGGCTTGACCCGGGACGACCTCGTGTTATGCCTGATCTCCGGCGGCGGCTCGGCCTTGCTCACGCTGCCGGCCGAAGGCTTGAGCCTGGAAGACAAGCAGCGCATCAACAAGGCCCTGCTCAACAGCGGTGCCAACATCGGCGAGATGAACTGTGTGCGCAAACACCTCTCGCGCATCAAGGGCGGGCGCCTGGCCGCGGCCTGCGCGCCGGCGCGGGTGGTCACGCTGACCATCAGCGACGTACCCGGCGACGACCCGTCCATCATCGCCAGCGGCCCGACCGTGCCCGACGCCAGCAGCTGCGCCGACGCGCTGGCCATCCTGAAACGTTACGGCATCGACGTGCCGGCGGACGTGTTGTCGCGACTCGAAAGCGGGGCGCTGGAAACCCCCAAGCCCGGCGACCCGGCGTTTGACGGCCACGAGGTCCACATGATGGCCACGCCGCAGCAGTCGCTCGAGGCCGCCGGGGCCGCGGCGCGCGCGGCGGGGCTGGATGCGCATATCCTCAGCGACGAAATGGAGGGCGAGTCGCGCGAGGTCGGCAAGGTGCATGCGGCGCTGGCGCGTGCCGTGGCGCTACGGGGCCAACCGTTCAGCAAACCCTGCGTGATTTTGAGTGGCGGCGAAACCACCGTGACGGTCCGGCCCCTTCAAGCGGGGGCCGCCAAAGGCCGGGGCGGCCGTGCCGGCGAGTTCTGCCTGGGTCTTGCGCTGGCCCTGCAGGGTCAGCCCGGCGTGTATGCGCTGGCGGCCGACACCGACGGCATCGACGGCGTGGAAGACAACGCCGGTGCTTTTGTGGCGCCCGACACCCTGACGCGCGCGGTGGCGCAGGGCATGAAGATCAACGGCTTCCTGGACCGCAACGACGCCTATGGCTACTTCGAGCCGCTGGGCGATCTGGTGATCACGGGGCCCACCCACACCAATGTCAACGACTTCCGGGCGCTACTGATTTTGTAGCTGCTTGCGCCCGTCCAATAAGAGCTGGAGGCAGATTTGGTTTCAAACTATTCGCAAAGGGCGCGAATCTCCGGTGGAATCGGCAGGGCGCGTATGGCTTCCGGGTTGTCGGCACGCCGGCCGGCGAAAATGCGCACCTCGTCGCATTCCATGATGGCATCGTCCCCGCGCATGATGCGGTAACGCTGTACAAAACTTTTCTCGCGCCATTCGGGGATGGACGTGTGGATGTCCAGCGTGTCGCCGTAAGTGGCGGTGCGCAGAAAGCGCGAATGCGTGTCCACCAGCGGCGTGCCGATCACGCCGAGTGTTTTTTCGGTCTCCTGCCAGGACGGCACACCGCACTGCACAAAAAAATTGCGCGAGGCGGCGTCTATCCAGCGGAAGAAATTGGGAAACCACACAATGCGCGCCGGGTCGCAGTCGCCGAATTCAACGCGGATGGTGTGGGTGATCTGTTTGCTCATGGGATCATTATGTCGATGGAGGTCAGGCAGGCCTGTGGAGCCTGCGCAGGGTTTCGCCTGAAGCGTCATCACGGACCTGATCCGGGATCCATGTCACATGAGCAGCCGGCGCGGGTGTGCCCCCATGGATTGCGGATCAAGTCCGCAATGACAAGCCAGGAGCGTGCTGTCCTTGCGGGGGCAGGGAACTGCACGCATTGAGCGATCGTGAGGGCTCAATCCCCCTTGATATTGCGCGCCCGGATCAGCGCACCGAAACGTGTGCCGTCAATAGCTGCGCGCATGTTGAAGTCGGACGGCGACATCGGGGCCGGAATGCCACCGATTGCCATGATGCGGTCTTTCACCGGCTGCGTCGCGAGGATCTTGTTGATCTCCTGGTTCAGCCGGTTCACGATGGCCGGCGGGGTGCCGGCCGGCGCGTAAAAGCCGAACCAGGTGTCGGCGTCGAAGTTTTTCAGGCCGGCTTCGTCCAGGGTGGGTACGTCCGGAAACAAGGGCGAGCGTTTGGCGCTGCCCACGGCCAGCAGCTTGAGCTTGCCGGCCTTCACATGCTGCAGGCCGATGCCCGGGTCGAACATGAAGTCGAGCTGGCCGCCCAGCAGGTCCTGCATGGCCGGCGCCGCGCCGCGGTAAGGCACGTGCACCGCATAGGTGTTGGTCTGGGCCTTCAGCATCTCGGCCGCCAGGTGCGGCGAGCTGCCATTGCCCGGTGAGCCAAAGGACAGCTTGCCGGGGTTGGCCTTCATGTAGGCCAGGAATTCCTTCACGTTGTTGACCGGCAGCGAGGGTTTGACTTCCAGGAACACCAGCACGCGCGCCGCGGCCGCCACCGGCACCAGGTCCTTGGCCGGATTGAAGGACATCTTCGGGTACAGGTGCGGGTTGACCGACACCATGCCGCCCGAGCTCATGAGCAGGGTGTAGCCGTCGGCCGGCGCCTTGGCCACGGCTTCACCGCCGATGTTGCCGTTGGCACCACCGCGGTTTTCCACCACCACCGGCTGGCCCAGGGCTTCGGCCAGCGGCACACCGATGGCGCGCGCCAGCTGGTCGGCCGCGCCGCCGGGCGGGAAGTTGACGATGACCTTGACCGGCTTGGCCGGCCAGGCCTGTCCTGAGCCTGACGAAGTGGTCTGCGCCTGCGCTGCGGAAAAAAGGCTGCTGGCGATCAGCGCCAGTGCCAGCAGGGTGCGGCGGCCGGGTTGGAAGAATGGGCTCATGGTTTGTCTCCTCTTGGTTTCAGGTTTCCGGGTTTCGAAAAGCGCGACTCAGGTCGTCCTGGCGGCACGCGGCTTGCGGTGTGGGTTGTCGACCCATCTGATCGGTTGTGCTTTCACCGGGCGCGCCGGTGCGCCGTGGCTCACCAGCGTCTGGTCCAGCGCCTTGCCGGCTTCATCGAGCAGGGCGGCGTTGCGGGCGGCGGCAATGGCGGCTGCGCGCAATTCGTTCGATGCAAAAGTGGCGCCTGTGGCCAGGTGCTCCAGCACATGCATGAGGTTGTCCTTGCCGCGTTCGTTGGTGCTGCCGTAGCCCTTGATCAGGCGGCCGCACAAGGCGATCTCGTGGCCCAGGTGCCAATGGCTTTGCGTGCCGCGCACCACGCCGGCCAGCCATTGCTCGATCAGTGCCTGCTCGGTGACGTAACGGCTGCCGCGCACGCGCAGCCACTTCAGGCTGGCCAGCAGGCGCAGCGACAGCATGCCGAAGACCGAATGCGTGCCGACCTTCAGCGGCATCGCCCACGGCGCCTTCCCGCGCGCCACGCGCTGGCGGTCCCAGCGCGTCACGCGCGCGGCCAGGCTCGCTGGAAGCAGGGCCGCGAATTCCGCGGCGCCCGGCTTGAAATGGTCGTAGACCTGCAGCAGGTCACCGGCGCCCGCCTTGACCTCGCCATGCACACGCTGCCAGCGTTGGGCACTGCTTTTCAGGTCGGCGACGCGCACGATGTCGTCAAACGCCATCCACAGTGCCAGCCAGCGCGCCATCTCGCGCGTGATGGCGTAGCCCTGCGCCGCAGCCGGGTCCGCCTGCACCTCGGCGGCCAGCACCTGCCGCAGTCGCTGGACATAGAGGTCGGCGTAGTCGCGGCCCTGGTACTCCAGCATGCGGGCGTGGCCCAGGGCCAGCATGTCGTGCACTTCTGCCGGGAACATATGAGCCAAATAGGCCTCCAGCCCTTTAGAGACGGTCGCAAGCAGCTCCTCTTCTGATAGCAAGCGGGTAACCAGCGCCGTCTGCGCCCGTTGTGTGCCCACTTGGTCAAAGGCCTGGGCGAAGCCACGCAAACTGGCTTCGGCGCCCTTGCCACCGTGGCGGATCACGCTTTCATACGCCTGGCGCGCAAAGGGCAGCAGGCCGCTGCCGGCAATCGCGCCCAGCATCACGGCGCTGACAACGGTGCCGCAGTCTTTCGCCATCTGGCCCATGTCGAACACATGGTGCTCGCGGCTTTGCGCACGCAGCACCTCCAGCAGCGGCGCGCTGTCGGTGCGGCCGTCGCCCGGTTCCATGCGTTCCGCCGTGGTGAAGGTGCGGCTGCTGGAACTGATGACCAGCGTGCGCAGCGGTGAGCTCATGCCGTTGCCGATCTGGCGCGCGGTTTCCAGCAGCTCGGACGACACGATGCCGTCCAGCGCGCCGGGCACCGGGTTCAGGCTGAACACCGGGCGTTTGCCCTGCAGTTCGGCCAGCGGCACCGGGAACACTTCGAGGTAATAGGTGGTGGCGCCGGTACGCTGGGCCACGCCGGGAATCGACGTGCTCTGCGCGGCGTAACCACTGGCCAGCGCGATGTCGACCAGCCATTCGGTCAGCACGCCGCCGCCTTCGCCGCCCAGGGCGCAGATCAGGAGGGTGATGGGTTGTTGTTGGTTCATGTTCATGATGTCTGCAATGCCCGCACGAAGGCGCCGCGCACGCTGCCCAGCAGGCGTTCATGCCACTTCGGGTTCTGGATCACTTCGGCGCGGTAAAACGAGGGGCACAGGGTCGCCGCATGCGCGTTGGCGCCGCACAGGCCGCAGCCGACGCAGCCGTCGATCACCGTGGCCACCGGGTCCACCTTGAGCGGGTCGGGGTTGTCTTTCAGCGTCAGCGTCGGGCAGCCCGACAGGCGGATGCAGGCGTGGTCGCCATTGCAGATGTCTTCATCGACGCCGTATTTCACCCGCACCACACGTTTGCCTTTTTTGAGCAACCCGGCCAGCCAGGGTTTGATGCGGCGCTGGCGTTCGAGCTGGCATTCACCCTCGGCAATGATGACCTTGAGCCCGTTGAAATCGGTGGTGAAGGCCTCGTTGAGCGTCTGGCGCATCTCCTCCACATGGTAGGTGTGCACCGTGCGTAACCATTGAATGCCCAGGCCCTGCAGGGTGTTTTCAATCGTCTTGTTGGTGTCGGTCAGGCTTTGCAGCTTGTCGCTGGCGTTGAACTTGGCGTCATCACTTGGCGTGGAGATGATGTCCTGCGTGCCGGTGGCCGAGGTGTAGCCGTTCTTGAAGATCAGCAGCACCGCGTCGTCGCCGTTGAACAGCGCCGACTGCACGCCGGTCAGCAGGCCGTTGTGCCAGAAGCCGCCGTCACCCATGATGGACAGGGTGCGCCGCGCCATCATCGGCGAGACGCCGGCGCGGCTGGCCAGGCTCATGCCGTAACCCAGAATCGAATGGCCGAATGAGAAGGGCGCAAAGGTGCCGAAGGCGTGGCAGCCGATGTCGGCCGCGATGTGTACCGGCCCCACATCCTGCTGCGCGAGTTTGAGCGCCGAGAACACCGGCCGCTCCGGGCAGCCAATGCAAAAGCCGGGCGGGCGTACCGGCAAAGGTTGGTTCAGTTCCGCCGCGATCTCGCGGCCCACTGCGCTGCGGCGCTCGATGTTGCCCTGGAGCCAGGCCTTGGCCCCTTCCAGACTCCCTCTCCCCGTGGGTGAGGGTTGGGGTGAGGGCTTGTGCGCGGCTCCCTCACCCCCGCCCTCTCCCAGAGGGAGAGGGAGCAAATACTTCTCGACGAAGTGCACGAGCCCCTGCGCCACCACCTCCACCGAATATTCGCCACCCGAGGGCAACATGTCCTTGCCGTGCAGCGGCGTGTTGATGTCGCGGCGGCGCAAAAAGGTGGCGATCTCCTGCTCGATGTATTCGGGCTGGCCCTCCTCGACCACCAGCACCGCGCGTTTGCCCAGCGCAAATTCCGCCACCTGCTCGGGCACCAGCGGGTAGGTGACGTTGAGCACCAGCAGGGGAATCTCGCTCTGGCCAAACGCGTCACACAGGCCGAACTGCTGCAGCGCGCGGATCAGCGCGTTGTAGATACCGCCCTGCACGATGATGCCGAGGTCTTTGCGCGGCCCGTCCATCAGCTCGTTGAGCTGCTGCTCGACGATGTAGCGGCGCGCCGCCGGAATGCGCTCCTCGAACTTGAGTTTTTCGTGGCGGAAGGTGACCGGCGGGTGCGCGAGTTTGGCGTAGTCGAAAGCGGCGGGTTCCTCCATCAGCTGGCGCGTCGAGATCGCCGGCGGGCGGTTGTCCTTGCATTCGAAGCTGCCGCGCACATGGCAGGCGCGTATGCGCAGCTCCAGAATGGCCGGCATGTTCGAGGTTTCGGACAGGCGAAAACCATGCTCGACCATGGCCACCATCTTGCCCAGGTCCGGCCGCGGGTCCAGCAGGCACATCGATGACTTGAGCGCGTAGGCATGGGTGCGCTCCTGGATCACGCTGGCGCCTTCGCCGTAGTCTTCACCGACCACGATCAGCGCGCCGCCCGTGACGCCGGGCGAGGAAAGATTGGAAAGCGCATCGGCCGCGACGTTGGTGCCGACGATGGATTTCCAGGTCACCGCGCCGCGCAGCGGGTAGTGGATGGACGCGCCCAGCATTGCGGCGGCCGAGGCTTCGTTGGAGCAGGCTTCGACGTGCACGCCGAGTTCGTCCATGTAGGGCTTGGCCTGCACCATGACGTCGAGCAGGTGCGACACCGGTGCGCCCTGGTAGCCGCCCACATAGGCCACGCCGGACTGGAGCAATGCCTTGGTGATCGCGAGGATGCCCTCGCCGTGGAAAGTTTCGCCCGCGCCCATGCGCAACGACTCGATTTCCTTGCTGAATGAAACTTCCAAGGCTGTCTCCGGGTTTTATTTTCAAGGGTAACAGCGAGTTTGGGCCCCATTCGACTATCCATCAATAAAATAATGAGACTATCTGGTATTCATTCAATGCATATAAAAGACATCGACCTGAACCTGCTGCGGCTGTTTGATGCGGTCTACCGCACGCGCAACGTGAGCCGCGCGGCCGAGTTGATGGACCTCACGCAGCCCGCTGCCAGCCAGGGCCTGACGCGGCTGCGCCTCCTGATCAAGGACCCGCTGTTCGTGCGCGCCGGCGGCGGCGTGCAGCCCACGCCCAAGGCCGACCGCCTGGCCGACGCGGTGCGCAGCGCGCTGGCCACGCTGGAGCAGGCGCTCAACGAATCGGCCCTGTTTGAGCCGTTGCAGTCACGCAAGGTGTTCCGCATCCACATGAGCGACATTGGCGAAGGCCGCTTCCTGCCCGAGCTGATGGCGGCGCTGCGCGAGCTCGCACCCGGGGTGCGTATTGAAACCTCACCGCGGGCCAGCAACGACATCGCCCCGGCGCTGGACAACGGGCGCATCGACTTTGCGTTCGGCTTTTTGCCGGCGGTGAAAGACACGCAGCGGGTGCAACTGCTCAAGGACCGCTACATCGTGCTGCTGCGCGAAGGTCACCCTTTCGCCCGGCGCCGGCGCAGCGGCCAGGCACTGCTCGACGCCTTGCAGCAGCTGGAGTTTGTGGCGGTACGCACCCACTCCGACACCTTGCGCATCCTGCAGATGCTGCAGCTCGAAGAGCGCCTGCGTCTGACGACCGAACACTTCATGGTGCTGCCGTCCATCGTCAAGGCCACCGACCTGGCGGTCGTGATGCCGCGCAATATCGCCAACATTTTCGCGGCCGGCGGCGGTTACACCGTCATCGAGCCGCCGTTTCCGCTGCGCGACTTCACGGTCTCGCTGCACTGGAGCAAACGCTTTGAGGCGGACCCCGGCAACCGCTGGCTGCGCGCGGTGATTGAGGACCTGTTCAGGGAGTAGTGCGGTGGCGACCCCGGCTGCAACAGCACTCCGAACTCAAACGTGCCGCCATCGAGGCTCGCCTTGCTACCTACATGATTTTGGAGCTGTTGAGCGAGTGGCACGATAGCCGATACTCGAGTCCACCATCAACCTCGGGGAAAGTTGCTGCCATGAACCCCCTTTCGAATGCGCCGCCAATCGAACGGTTTCGGACGTTCGCATCTGTGCGGGACTTGCGAGACGACAGCGAAGACTGGGGCGGCTACTTCGGCTCAGGCAAGGGGGAGCTCACTTGGAAAGATATACGAGACAAGCCCCTTGCTGTGGTTCCTGGCGAAGCAGGTATCGGGAAGACGATTGAGCTTGAACTTGAGGTCCAGAGGTTGCGAAGCACGGGCATCCCCGGGGGCGCAAAGAGGCAACCGTTTTTGGAGCTTGTTGAGTACCTGCAGGCGCAGGCCAGCATCATCAAAACTGATTCCCCTGGCGTGGAGGACATCGGTATCAATTGCGGGGCCTAAGAAGAATGGCACTTACTTAAGCCGCGAATACCAGGAAACCTGCCAGTCGGGATGACAGGCGGGGACGTGGATGACGCCTGAAGTTGTCATTGCGGACTTGATCCGCAATCCATGCCTCGCGGGCCTGCCCGGTGGAACATGCGGCATGGATCCCGGCTCAAGGCCGGGATGACAGACTTTTTGGCTTATGTAAGTGCCATTCGGCCTAAGAATGCGTTTCACTGAATTGACGAAGGCGTTGGTAGTCAACCAAAGACAACGTAGTGACGCGACTTGCCTCTCACCCCCCAGTTAGGGCGTGCTTGAAGAGCTTCCACGAAACGGCTTCGCCGGGCGGACCCGCCACCCTGCGCCAGAAGTTTTCCGCCGCCGGCGGCGCGGCGGCGTTGCTGCGAAACAGCCGGATGTCGAGTTCAATCGCCCACTCGGGGCCGCCGGCGGCGACCAGGCGGCCGCTGGCCAGTTCCTCGTTGATCAGGCTGAGCGGCAGCCAGGCCACGCCGCGCCCGTCCAGCGCCATGGTCTTGAGCACCGAGGCCAGGTGCGCGGTGAACACCGGCTCGCTGCGGGATTTTTCAAGCGCGCCGCTGCGCAGGGCGCGCACGATGCGGCCCAGCCCGGACTCGCTGCTGTAGGCGAGGATGGGTGCGTATTTGCCGCTGGAAGAAAGCAGGTGCAGGGGCTTGCCGTTTTTGCCCGGCGCTGACACCGGCACCAGGGTGTCGCCGCCCAGCTTCACCGAGCGGTGGCTCGCCGGGTCCAGCCGGCCCGGCACCTGCTCATGCCAGTGACACAGCAGGAACTGGATGCGCCCCTGCAGCATCAGCGCCTCGCACTGCTGCATCACGTCGGAGACGAGTTGTATCGGGCCCATCGGCGAGCCGGACTCCAGTCCGCGCAGCCAGGCCGGCAGGAAGGTGAAGGACAACGCATGGGTGGACGCAAACCGCAGGGTGGCGGAGCTGGCGTCCGCCACCGCCCGTGCTTCATCGGGCACACGGGCCACACGCGCGAGCATGTCCTGCGCCACCGACTGGAACCACTGCCCGGTCTCGGTCAGCGTGACGGGGTGCGTGGTGCGATCGAACAGCGCGACGCCCAGCCACTCCTCCAGCGCACGCACGCGGCGGCTGAAGGCCGGCTGCGTCATGTGGCGGTCGCTGGCGGCGCGCGAGAAATTGCCCGAGCTGGCCAGCGCCAGGAAATCCTCCAACCAGGTCAGGTTCATGGGCGGTGCTTTGCGGGCATGGAACAAGAAAAAACCGGCATTGGACGCCGGCACGCGTGGCGCCGATGATAGCCCCATCACTCACCCGAAGCAGCGCCATGAAAATCACAGCCATCCGCGAAGTCACCCAGCCCATCAAATCCGACATCCGCAACGCCTACATCGACTTCTCGAAGATGACGCTGAGCCTGGTGGCGGTGGTCACCGACGTGGTCCGCGACGGCAAGCCTGTCATCGGTTACGGCTTCAATTCCAATGGGCGTTATGGCCAGGGCGGCTTGATCCGCGAGCGTTTTGTGCCGCGCATTCTGGAAACCGCGCCGGAGAGCCTGCTCGACGACAGCCGCGACAACCTCGACCCGCACAAGGTGTGGACGGCGATGATGACCAATGAAAAACCGGGCGGGCACGGCGAACGTTCGGTCGCCGTCGGCACCATCGACATGGCCGTCTGGGACGCCGTGGCCAAGATCGAGGGCAAGCCGCTGTACCAGTTGCTGGCCGAGCGGTATGGCAACGGCACGCCCGACCGCAAGGTGTTCGTTTATGCCGCCGGTGGTTATTACTACCCGGGCAAGGACGACGCCAAACTGATGATGGAGATGCGCAGCTACCTGGACCGGGGTTATGCGGTGGTGAAGATGAAGATAGGCGGCGCGTCTCTGGCCGACGACTGCCGGCGCATCGAGGCGGTGCTGGGCATGCTGGCGCCGGGCCAGAAGCTGGCGGTTGACGCCAACGGCCGCTTCGACCTGAAGACCGCCGTCGCCTACGCCAAAGCCCTGTCGTCCTACGACCTGTTCTGGTACGAGGAGGCCGGCGACCCGCTGGACTACGCCTTGCAGGCCGAGCTGGCTCAGCACTACGACAAGCCCATGGCCACCGGCGAGAACCTGTTTTCCATGCAGGATGCGCGCAACCTGATCCGTTACGGCGGCATGCGCCCGGACCGCGACTGGCTGCAGTTCGACTGCGCGCTGAGTTATGGCCTGGTCGAATACCTGCGCACGTTGGACATGCTGAAAGAGCACGGCTGGTCGTCCACACGCTGCATTCCGCACGGCGGCCACCAGATGTCGCTGGCCATCGCGGCGGGGCTGGGACTGGGCGGCAACGAGTCCTACCCCGATCTGTTCCAGCCCTATGGCGGTTTCCCCGACGGTGTGAAGGTGGTGGACAGCTACGTCACGCTGCCTGAATTGCCGGGCATCGGTTTCGAGGGCAAGGCGGATCTGTACGCGGTGATGAAGGCGCTGGCTGCCTGACCCGTCGTTCGCCAAACTTTCCATATTCAACGCTGAGTAAGGTCCACGGACACCGAGGCTCAAGTGTTACATCCCGAGTCGCGCGCCGCTGTGCGCATGTGAACAACGCCGTGGCATCGGTCACCGTGCTGGCGCGTACCTGCATGCAAGCGGACGCCTGGGCCACGGCCTTGCTGGTGGAGGGCGCCATTGAAGGGCTGGCCACGGCACAGCGCATGGGGATGGATGTGTTGTTCCTCCTTCGCCGTCCCGAAGGGTTGGTGGAGGTGGGGCTGGGTCGGTTTGGCAGACAGGAATTGTCAGCACCGCCGCGTCAGGCATGGTGACCGGATCACGGGGCTGTGCTTTACTGCTTGACGGTCAACTTATTGTGGATGGTATGGGCGCCCTGGGCGGCCCGTGCGGCGCTGATGGCGGTATCGATCTGCGCCTGGCTTGACACGACACCCGTGAGCCGAACGTCGCCCTTGGTCGTGACGACAGTGATGTCCAGCCCCGCCAAACCGGGTTCCTTGTTCAGTGCAGATTTCACATGGTTGGTGATGTCGGCATCTGAAACGTTGGCAGCTGCGCTGGCAGCCGGAGTCAGGGTTGCGCTCGGGGTCTCTGCCTTGTTGCATGCGGTCAGCAGCATCGTGCAGCAGGCGGTCAACAGGAAAATTTGGGTGATGGATTTCATGGGATTCCTTCGTGGGATGTGGGCAATAAAAGCGCCTTGCTCTGCGGCTTTACTCGGTGGGAAAGGTTGAAAGGCTTGAGAGCCAGTGGTTAGCTCTGGACCTTGGGACCATGTTGCAGGCGTGCAGCTGAACCTAAGCTGAACAAGAACGCGCGCTCGGCGGCGTTTGAGCCAATTCGTTGCGTCATCGACCCGTGTGGGCTCTTTGACGGGGCCTATTCAGCGTGGCCTTTGACGAGTCAGGCTGTCCTCCCTTCAGCGCTTCCGGCACGCGGATCGCTTACAGGAAGAGCGGCTTGCCAGCGGCCTTGCTACCGAACACCTTGTGCTACCGGTTCGGCTCGAGGTCCACCTTGAAGTGTTCGGGGATGCTGCCGGTCGCAGGGATCTTGTAGCGGCCGGGCCGACTTGGGCTGGGGTCGTTAAGTCAGGCGTTGCACGGGGGCGTGAAGGACTCCTATCCCCAGCATCGCTAGATCGTGCAGGCCACATCGTAAAACACTGCTGGCTAGCCATCCACGATAAATATTGATTTAGGGACGCTTGAGGGCCTTCAGCACATGCTCCGCCGTCGCCGGCGCTTCCAGTCTGACCGCGCCCGGCCGGGCCGCCGCCACCGCCTCTTTCAGCGCCTCCAGCACACTGATCGCCAGCATGAACGGGGGTTCACCCACAGCCTTGCTGCCGAAGACGTTGTCCTCGCGGTTCGGCTCGGGCCAGAGGTCCACTTTGAAGTGTTTGGGGATGTCGCCGGTGGCCGGAATCTTGTAGGTGCTGGGGGCGTGGGTGCTCAGCAAACCCTTGTCGTTCCAGACCAGCTGCTCGGTGGTCAGCCAGCCCATGCCCTGCACAAAGCCGCCTTCGATCTGCCCGATGTCGATGGCCGGGTTGATGCTGGTGCCCACGTCGTGCAAGATGTCCACCTTGAGCACACGGCTTTCGCCGGTCAGCGTGTCAATGGCGACCTCGCTGCAGGCAGCGCCGTAGGCGAAGTAATAAAACGGCCGGCCGGTCAGCGTGGTCTTGTCGTAGTGGATTTTCGGCGTGCGGTAAAAACCGTCGCTCCAGAGCTGGATGCGGTTGGCATAGGCCAGGCGCACCACTTCCGGGAAAGGCCGGCTGCCGGCGGGCGAGCTGATTTTGCCGCCGGCAAAAGACACGGCGCCGGCGCCGCAGCTGTCCAGCCCGGCGACGAACTGCGCCAGGTTGCCCTTCACATTGCGCGCGGCATACTGCGCGGCGCGCGCGTTGAGGTCGGTGCCGGCCGAGGCGGCGGTGGCTGAGGCGTTCGGTATCTTGCTGGTGTCGCTGGCCGTGGCCAGAACGTCTTCGAAAGCCACGCCGAGTTCGTCGGCGACGATTTGCGCGACCTTGGTGTTCAGGCCCTGGCCCATCTCGGTGCCGCCGTGGTTGACCTGCACGCTGCCGTCGGTGTAGACATGCACGAGTGCGCCGGCCTGGTTGAACAAGGTGGCGGTGAAGGAGATGCCGAACTTGACCGGCGTGATCGCGATGCCGCGCTTGATCACCGGGCTTTTTTCGTTCCATGCCGAAATGGCCTGGCGCCGGCTCCGGTATTGCGCAGACAGCTCCAGTTTTGATAGCAAAGGGTCGAGGATGTTGTCTTCGACCTTCATCTGGTAATGGGTGGTGTTCCTGTCTTCCACGCCGTACAGGTTGCGCTTGCGCACATCCAGCGGGTCCAGGCCCAGATGCCGCGCGATGTCGCCGAGAATGGTTTCGATCAGCACCACACCCTGCGGGCCGCCGAAGCCACGGAAGGCGGTGTGGCTTTGCGTATTCGTCTTGCAGCGGTAGGACGCGATCTCCACGTCTTCGAGAAAGTAGGCGTTGTCGGTGTGGAAAATCGCGCGGTCGGCCACCGGGCCGCTGAGGTCGGCGCTGAAGCCGCAGTTGGCCGCCATCATGAGGTTCAGGCCGTGCAGGCGCCCGCTGTGATCGAAACCTACGGTGTAGTCGTAGGCAAAGGGGTGGCGCTTGCCGGTGACCAGAAAGTCGTCGTCGCGGTCCAGCCGCAGCTTGATGGGGCATTTGAATTTGTTTGCGGCAATCGCGGCCCACACGGCCAGGTGGCCGGCCTGCGTTTCCTTGCCGCCGAAGCCGCCGCCCATGCGCCGGCATTCGACACGCACCGCATGGTTGGCTGTACCCAGCGCGTGCGAGACCCAGTGCTGCACCTCGCCCGGGTGCTGGGTGCTGGAATACACCAGCCACTGGTTCTGCTCCTGCGGCAGCACGTAGGCGATCTGGCCTTCGAGGTAGAAGTGTTCCTGGCCGCCGACCTCGAGCTGGCCGGAAAGCAGGTGGGGGGCCGAAGCCAGCGCCTGCGCCGCGTTGCCGCGTTTCACAAACACCGGCGGCAACACATAGCTTTCGGCCTTCAGCGCCTCGCGCACCTTCAGGATGGCCGGCAGTTCCTCGATGTCGAGTTTGACCTTGCGTGCGGCGCGGCGTGCCTGCATCACCGAGCCGGCAACCACCAGGCCGATGACCTGGCCGATGTGTTCCACCGTGTCGGTCGCAAACACCGGCTCGTCATGCACAAAAGTGGCCAGCAGCGGGTCGCCCGGAATATCGCCTGCCAGGACGACACCGTGCACGCCGGCCATGGCCAGTGCGGCGGCGGCATCCACGCCGCGCAGCCGGCCGTGGGCGATGGTCGAGAGGATGGGTGCCGCGTACAGGGTGCCGCGCGCTTCCAGGATGTCGTCCACATAGGTTGCGGCACCGGCCACCTGCGCGCGGGCGCTTTCGTGTTTGTGCGAGTGGCCGGCAGCGCCGCGCGCGGGCTTGTTCGCTGCGGCTGGGGCGGCCACGGGCGGCATGGGGACCACGGGCGCGGCCGGGTTGTCGGCGCGGCTGACCGGGCCTTCATCGTGGTTCTTTTCCCGGGCGTTCATTGCGCTTTTTTCCCAAGGCTGTCATTGCGGACTTGTTCCGCCATCCATTCCCCGGCCAGGTGTGCAGACATGACAAATTGGTTGGTTTTTTGAATGCTCACGTGGCTTCTTCCAGAACAAAGGACTCCAGATTGATCTGCTGCAAACCCTGGCTCTCCAGCCAGAAGCGCTGCAGCAAATTGCCCAGCACCTCGCTGCGGTAGGCGCCCGAGGCGCGCATGTCGGAGATCGGCGAAAACTCGGCGCGCAGGGTGCTGATGGCCTGCTGCACGGTGGCCGCGGTCCAGGGCCGGCCGGTGAGGACGGCTTCAGTCTGCGAAGCGCGCACCGGTGTGGCCGCCACGCCGCCGGCGCCTATCGAGGCGGAGTTGACCTTGCCATCTTCCACTTGCAGCTTGATCGCCAGGCAAACGGCAGAGATGTCGTCGTCATACCGTTTGGAAATTTTGTAGACGCGCAGCAACTCCTGCCCCTCACCCTCGCCCTCTCCCCAGAGGGGCGAGGGAGCAGCAGCGCCCGGTGTTGTTCCCTTTCCCTGCGGGAGATGGTCAGGGTGAGGGCTGCCAGGCCGGGGCACCTTGATCCAGGCCAGCAGCTCGTCTTTGGCCATCACATTCTTGCGGTAGCCGGTGTAGAGCTGCTCCAGCGGCATCTCGCGGTGGCCACGCACACTCATCAGCACGACATTCGCGCCCAGTGCGATCAGCAGCGGCATCGAGTCGCCGATCGGCGAGCCGTTGGCCACGTTGCCGCCCAGGGTGCCGGCGTTGCGCACCGGCAGGCCGGCGAAGCGATGGGCAAAAGCCTGCAGCTGCGGCCGGTCGGCCACCAGTGCGGCAAAGGCGTCGCTGAGCGTGACGGCCGCGCCGATGGCGACGTGGTGCTCGTAGTGCTCTACCCGCCGCAGTTCCTCCACCCGCGTCAGGTCCAGCACCTGGCCGAACTGCCTGTGCATCTTGGTCACCCAGAGGCCGACGTCGGTGCACCCCGCGACGAGCTGGGCGTCGGGGTGGGCGGCGCGGGCGGCCAGCAGTTCAGCCAGGGTCCGCGGCGCGTTGTAAGCCAAATCGGCCTCCAGCCCTTGCTGCTTATGCGCAAGCAGCTCCAGTTTTGATAGCAGATCGGCCTCGTCCACCGGCACGGCGGGCAAGGCCGCCATCTGCTGCGCAGCGTCAAAAATTGGCCGATAACCGGTGCAGCGGCACAGGTTGCCCGACAGGTCCTGCTGCGCCAGCTCGCGCGTGATGGTCTGGCCCTGGCAGACATGATTCTGGTACATGCCGAACAGGCTCATGACAAACCCGGGGGTGCAGAAGCCGCACTGCGACGCATGGCAATTCACCATGGCCTCCTGCGCCGGGTGCAGCGTGCCGTCGGCGGCGGCCAGGTCCTCAACGGTCCACAGCGCCTGGCCGTTCACCGAATGCGCCAGCTTGATGCAGCTGTTGACGGCCCGATAAGACAGGCGTCCGCCTTCGGCCTCGCCGACCACCACCGTGCAGGCGCCGCAGTCGCCTTCGCCGCAGCCTTCCTTGGTGCCGGTGCAGCCCAGGTCCTCACGCAGCACCTCCAGCAGCGTGCGGCTGGGTGGTACATTGGCGAGCGCGACCACCTCGCCACCCCGGATGAATTGAATGGTTTTAAGAGGCGAAGACATGTCCATGTTTCCTAGGGTAAACCCAATCGTTCCGGGCCGGTATACCCATCGTCGTATCAGAGCGATGCACAAAAAGGTATGAAAGACCAGGCCTTATTCGACAAGATAGACCTCCATCTCATAAGGGTCTTGAACACCGTGCTGACCGAACGCAGCGTTTCGCGCGCCGCCATCCGCCTTGGAATGTACCAACCCGCCGTCAGCGCCGCGCTCAAGCGCCTGCGCGAGCTGGCGGGGGACCCGCTGCTGGTGCGTTCGGGCGCCGGCATGGTGCCCACCGACGCCGGCCTGCGCATGATCGACCCCTCGGCGCGTATTCTCCGGGCGGCCGAGGTGTTGTTCAGCGACGCCCGCGGGTTCGATGCGGCCACCGCCACCCACACCTTCAGCCTGGCCTGCAGCGACTACATGGACCCGCTGTTTCTGCCGCAGCTCGTGGCGCAGATCAAGAACCTGGCGCCGCTGTGCCATGTGGACATTCACCCGCTATCGGGCGAGTCGGACTACCGCACGCGGCTGGCGCAGGGCGAGGTCGACATCGTGGTCGGCAACTGGCCGGCGCCGCCGGGCGACCTGCACATGGCGCGCCTGTTCGGCGACGAGGTGGTCTGCCTGGTGGCCAAAAACCACCCGGCGGTACGCCGCGGCTGGGACAGCGCGAGCTGGCTGGCCGCCGAACACGTGGCGCCGACGCCCACCCACCCGGGCGCCAAGGGCGTGATTGATGAGCACCTGGACAAGCTGGGCCTGCAGCGCAACATCACCGTGCGCTGCCCGCACTTCGGCCTGATTCCCGCCATGGTGGCCTCCAGCCTGCTGGTGCTGACCACCGGCCGCCAGTACTGCGAGCGTTACACGGCGACCTTGCCGTTGAAGATCCTTCCCTGCCCGGTAGACTTCCCCCGCATGATGTATTACCAGCTCTGGCATGAGCGCACCCATGCCTCGGCGTCGGCCAAATGGCTGCGCGACCGTGTCAAGACGGTGGCTTCGGCGCTACGAAAAGAATAGCTGCCTGCGCTTGATGCACAAGGGCTGGAGCCTTGAAACATATATAAGAACCAAGAGACAATGTCCGCTTCCACCGTTCCTTCAGACCCGCCGCCCGGCCCGCCGTCCGCTGCCGCGCCGCGCCTGCGGCTCACCGGCATCACCAAGGCCTACCCGGCGGTGGTCGCCAACAGCGATGTGTCGCTGACGGTCCAGCCCGGCGAGATCCACGCCGTGCTCGGCGAAAACGGCGCCGGCAAATCGACGCTGATGAAAATCATCTACGGCGCGGTCAAGCCCGACGCCGGCCGGGTTGAAGTCGATGGCCGCCCCGTGGTGATCCGCAACCCGCAGGAGGCGCGTGCGCTGGGCATCGCCATGGTGTTCCAGCATTTCAGCCTGTTCGACACGCTGACCGTGGCTGAAAACGTGTGGCTCGGCCTAAGCAAAAGCCTGAGCCTGGCCGAGGTGTCGCGCCGCATCATCGCCACCACGCAGGAGTACGGCCTGCAGCTCGAACCCACGCGGCCGGTGCACACGCTGGGTGTGGGTGAGCGCCAGCGTGTGGAGATTGTGCGTTCGCTGCTGACCGACCCCAAGCTGCTGATTCTTGACGAGCCGACCTCGGTGCTGACGCCGCAGGCGGTGGAGAACCTGTTTGTCACGCTGCGCCAGCTCGCCGCACGCGGCTGCAGCATCCTGTACATCAGCCACAAGCTGCACGAAATCCGTGCGTTGTGCACGGCCTGCACGGTGCTGCGCGGCGGCAAGGTCACCGGCGTCTGCGATCCGCGCGAGGAGTCCAACGCCTCGCTGAGCCGCCTGATGATTGGTGCCGAGCCGCCGGCACTCGAGCACCGCGAGCAGCCCGCCGGCGCCATGGTGCTGGAAGTGCGCGACCTGAGCCTGGCGCGGGAAGACCAGTTTGGCGTGGACCTGCAACACATTGCGCTGACGGTGCGCGCTGGCGAGGTGGTCGGCATTGCCGGTGTCTCGGGCAACGGCCAGAAGGAGCTGCTGTATGCGCTGTCGGGTGAAGACAGACGTGCGGCGGGCGACAGCATCCAGGTTGCGGGGCAGGGCGTGGGCCGGCTCGGCCCCATGCAGCGCCGAGCGCTGGGCCTGCATTTCCTGCCGGAAGAGCGGCTCGGGCGCGGGGCCGTGCCGACGCTGAGCCTGGCGCACAACCTGCTGCTCACGCGAAGTGATGCGGTGGGGCGCTGCGGTTGGCTCAAGCTCGGCGCCCTGCAGGCGCAGGCGGCCGGCCTCATCGCCCGCTACCAGGTCAAGGCCGGCGGCCCGCAAGCGGCGGCGCAATCGCTGTCGGGCGGCAACCTGCAGAAATTCCTGGTCGGCCGCGAGATCGAGGCCCAACCCACACTGCTGATTGTTTCGCAGCCGACCTGGGGGGTGGACGTGGGCGCCTCGGCGCAAATCCGTGGCGAACTGCTCAAGCTGCGCGACAAGGGCTGTGCGGTGCTGGTGGTCAGCGAAGAGCTCGAAGAACTGTTCGACATCTGCGACCGCCTTTACGTGATGGCCAAGGGGCAGATCTCGCCGGCCCTGCCGCGTGCCGATGCGACGGTGGCGCTGGTCGGGCAGTGGATGAGCGGACTGTGGAATGACCATGCCGTGGAGGGTGCCCATGCTCAAGCTTGAAGCCCGGCCGCAGCCCTCGCGATGGTGGAGCCTCGGCTCGCCACTGCTGGCGTTGCTGATCACGGTGGTGATCGGTGTGTTGCTGTTTGCGGCGCTGGGCAAGGACCCGGTGCGCGGCCTGCAGATCTTTTTCTGGGAACCGGTCAAGTCGCCGTATGCGCTGAGCGAGCTGATGGTCAAGGCGACACCGCTGCTGATCATTGCGCTGGGCCTGGCCGTGTGTTTTCGCTCCAACGTCTGGAACATCGGCGCCGAGGGCCAGTTTGTCATCGGTGCGGTCGCAGCCGGGGGCGTGGCCCTGCTGGCCGGCAAAACCACCGGCCCGTGGATCGTCCCGGCGATCATTGCGGCCGGTGTGCTGGGCGGCATGGCCTGGGCCGGCATCACGGCGCTGTTGCGCGACCGCTTCAACGCCAATGAAATTCTGGTCAGCCTGATGCTGGTCTATGTGGCCGACATGGTGCTCAGCTACCTGGTGTTCGGCCCCTGGAAAGACCCGCAGGGCTACAACTTTCCGCAGACCAAAACCTTCGAGGCGGTGACGCAGATCCCGCGGTTGATGCAGGGCTCGCGGGTCAGCATCGGCCTGTTGATCGGTCTGGCCGGCGCGGTGGCCTTGTGGCTTTTCCTGTTTCGCACCCGGGCCGGCTTTGCCCAGCAGGTCGGCGGCCTGGCGCCAGCCGCGGCGCGTTACGCCGGCTTTTCGTCGCGCAAGGCCTTGTGGGTGGCGCTGCTGACCTCCGGCGGGGCCGCCGGGCTGGCCGGCGCGCTGGAGGTGGCCGGTCCGATCGGCCAGCTCACGCCTTATGTGCCGGCCGGCTACGGCTTTGCCGCGATCATCGTGGCCTTTGTCGGGCGGCTGCATCCGGCCGGCATGGTGTTTTCGGCGATTCTGATGAGCATGTTTTACATCGGCGGCGAACTGGCCCAGTCGCGCCTGGGCCTGCCCAAGTCGCTGACCGGGGTGTTCCAGGGCCTGCTGCTGTTCAGCCTGCTGGCCTGCGACACGCTGATCACCTACCGCGTGCGCTGGACGGGCCGCGTCAAACCCGTCATGAAAGGCGCCCGCTGATGGACTCCTACGCCTTGCTGCTGGCGGCCACCCTGAGCGCCGGCACCGTGCTGGCGATTGCTTCGCTGGGCCTGCTGATCAATGAAAAAGCCGGCATCGTCAACCTGGGCGCCGAGGGCATGATGCTGTGCGCCGCGATTGCCGGCTTTGCCGCCGTGGTGCACAGCGGCAACATCTGGCTCGGTTTTGCCGCCGGCATGGCGGCCGGGGGCTTGCTGGCAGCCATTTTCGGCGTGCTGGTGATCTGGCTCAACACCAACCAGTACGCGACCGGGCTCGCGCTGAGCCTGTTTGGTGCGGGTTTCTCGGCCTTTGCCGGCATCAAGTACGTGCAGGAGAAGCTCCCCGAGCAGGGCCAGTACGCCTTGCCCTGGCTCGCCGACCTGCCTTTTGTCGGGCCGGCGCTGTTTCGCCAGCACCCCATGGTCTACATCGCCATGGCGCTGACGCTCGGGATGATCTGGTTTTTGTACCGCACGCGCGCCGGTCTGGTGCTGCGCTCGGTCGGTGAAAGCCCGGAGTCGGCGCACGCCCTGGGTTACCCGGTGCGGCGCATCCGGCTGGCGGCGGTGGTGGCCGGTGGCGCGCTGTGCGGCCTGGCCGGTGCCTATGTCTCGGTGGTCTACACGCCGCTGTGGGTCGAAGGCATGATTGCCGGCAAGGGCTGGATCGCGCTGGCCCTGACCACCTTTGCCACCTGGCGCCCGGCACGGGTGTTGCTTGGTGCGTACCTGTTCGGTGGCGTGACCATGCTGCAGTTTCACCTGCAGGGGCTGGGCGTGGATGTGCCGCCCCAGTTCCTGACCATGCTGCCCTACCTGGCCACCATCGTGGTGCTGGTGCTGATCTCGCGCAACCCGCGCTGGATCAGGCTGAACATGCCGACATCGATTGGAAAGCCTTTCTACCCCGGTTCATGATGTTCCCGGCCCATAATCTGGGGTTTGCCACCTCGCCAACCGTTCATCGCAACCGTTAACTGCAACCGTCCTTACAGGAGATGACATGACTGACCTACACAAACGCTCACTGCTCAAGCTGGCTGCCCTTTCCGCAGTCGCTTCCGCGGCCCTCATCGGTTGCGGCAAAAAGGAAGAGCCCGCACCGCCTCCGGCCGCCGCGCCTGTGGCCGCGCCGGCACCGGCCAAAGTGGAGCCTTTGAAGATTGCATTTGCCTACGTCGGCCCGGTCGGCGACGGCGGCTGGACCTTCGCGCACGACAACGGCCGCAAGGAAATCGAAAAGGAATTTGGCGACAAGGTGGTCACCAGCTTCGTCGAAAAAGTCCCCGAGTCGGCCGATGCGGAACGTGTGATCCGCGACATGGCCAGCCAGGGCAACAAGCTGATTTTCGGCACGACCTTCGGCTACATGGAGCCCATGCTCAAGGTGGCCGCCGACTTCAAGGACGTGAAGTTCGAACACGCCACCGGCTACAAGACGGCTGACAACCTGCGCACCTATGACAGCCGCACCTACGAAGGTGCCTACATGGCCGGCGTGATCGCCGGCAAGATGAGCAAGACCGGCACGCTGGGCGTGGTCGGCTCGGTGCCGATTCCCGAGGTGGTGCGCAACATCAACAGCTTCACGCTGGGTGCGCAGTCGGTCAACCCCAAGGTCAAGACCAAGGTGGTCTGGGTCAACGAGTGGTTCAACCCACCGAAGGAAACCGAAGCCGCCACCGCGCTGATCAACGGCGGCGCCGACGTGTTGTTCCAGAACACCGACTCGTCGGCCGTGCTGCAGACCGCCGAGAAGATGAACAAGCGCGCCTTCGGCTGGGACTCGGACATGACCGCCTACGGTCCCAAGGCCCACCTCGGTTCGGCCGTGATCAACTGGGGTCCTTACTACATCAAGGCCGTCAAGGACGCGCTTGAAGGCAAGTGGGCGACCGGCCAGACCTGGTGGGGCGTGAAGGAAGGCGCGATCGACATGGTGTCGATTGCCGCCGATGTGCCCGATGACACCAAAAAACGCATCGACGAAATCAAGGCCGGCCTCAAGGATGGCAGCTTCTCGATCTGGAAAGGCCCCATCATGGACAACACCGGCAAGGAACTGGTGGCCAAGGACGCCGTGGCCGACGACAAATTCCTGGGTGGCCTGAAGACCTACGTCAAGGGCGTGGAAGGCAAAGTCCCGGGCAACTGATGCCTTGCTCCCTCTCCCCCCGGGAGAGGGCAGGGGTGAGGGTCCCAGCTGCCTTGAGGCAGCTTTTTTCGTTTTTGGAGCCGACATGAATTCCGTCCGACCGGTATCCCCCGACCGCCTGCCCGCGCTGCTGCGCGCCATGCCCAAGGCCGAACTGCACATCCACATCGAAGGCTCGCTCGAACCCGAGCTGATCTTTGCGCTGGCCCGGCGCAACGGCATGACCTTGCCTTATGCCAGCGTGGAAGAGCTGCGCAGCGCCTACGCCTTCACCAATCTGCAGAGTTTCCTGGACATCTATTACGCCGGCGCCAGCGTGCTGATCACCGAGCAGGATTTCTACGACATGACGCGGGCTTACCTGGCGCGGGCCGCGCAGGACAACGTGATCCACGCCGAAATCTTTTTTGACCCGCAGACCCACACGGCGCGCGGGATCAGCATGGAAACCGTCGTCAAGGGCCTGCACCGCGCCTGTGTCGATGCGCAGGCCGAGCTCGGCATCAGCGCCGCGCTGATTATGTGTTTCCTGCGCCACCTCAGCGAGGAAGAAGCTTTCGAGACGATGGAGCAGGCGCTGCCTTGGCGCGACCTGATCATCGGCGTGGGGCTGGACTCCGGTGAGGTCGGCAACCCGCCCGAGAAGTTTGCGCGTGTGTTTGCACGCTGCCGCGAACTCGGGCTGCACCTGGTGGCGCATGCGGGCGAGGAGGGTCCGCCGGAATACATCTGGACGGCACTGGACCTGCTCAAGGTCGAACGCATCGACCATGGCGTGCAGTCCGCCAAAGACCCGTCGTTGATGCAGCGCCTGGCGAAAGACCGCATCGCCCTGACGGTGTGCCCGCTGTCCAACCTCAAGCTGTGTGTGTTCCCGGACCTGGCGCAGCACAACCTGCGCCAGTTGCTGGATGCCGGGCTGGCCGCGACCGTCAACTCCGACGACCCGGCCTATTTCGGTGGTTACATGAACGAGAACTTCACGCAGACTTTTGCGGCCACCGGCATGGATGCGCAGCATGCCTGGACGCTGGCGCGCAACAGTTTCGAAGCCAGCTTCGCCGACGCAGCGGCCAAACGCGGCCACCTGGAACGGCTGGCCGCGTGTTTCGAGAGTTTTAGCTAGGGTCGGTTAACAGCCCTGGCCCCGGGCGCTTGCAGCTCAGGACTTGGCGTCCCGGTTGACCCAGGGGTCGGGTGCTGCGCCGGGGGCGGCCGGGGCTTCCGGCAGACCCACCACGGTCCTGACCGCCCGCATCAGCGCGTCGGCCTCGAAAGGTTTGGTGACATAACCGTCGGCGCCACCGGCCAGGCCCTTGATCACGGATTCACGTGTGGCCTTGCCGGTCAGCATGATGACAGGTACGTTTTTCAGCGCCGGATGCTGGCGCAGCCGAAGCAGGATGTCAAAACCATCGGCGTCGGGCAGCATCACGTCGAGAAGAATCAGGTCGGGAATCGGCGGCTTGCGGAATTCGGCCACCACTTCCGCGCGGTTGCCCGCCAGCCGGACCTGGAAGCCTTCGAAGGAGAGATAGGTCTGGATGAACTTGGCGAGCATGGGCTCGTCGTCCACCACGATGGCCGACAGCATCTCGCCGGGCGCCAGCTTGCGGGCCGGTCCGCGGCCGCGCGCGATGCTGACGTAGTAGCCGGCCTTCTTGAGGGACGCAGCGCCCGAGTCGGCCTCGGCCTCGGCATTGGACAGGGCGAGCTGGTTGAGCTGGATGTTGAACTGTTCGGTAAAGGGATCGTTCTCCGCCTGCGCCAGCAGTCCGCGAATCAGCAGGCTCTGCAGGGTCGCTGCCAGTGTTTCGGCGGGGATGGCAGGCATGCCCGCACTGATTTGCGCGAAGCTCAGGATGCCGTCGATGCGGATCAGCAGCTCAATCTCGGCGGGCGGCAGCGTGGTTGCGCCGCTTCGCAGTTCCTGCTGGCCCTTGGGCGTGAGTTGGTAAACGTCGTTGTCCCGCATAGTCGCTGGTTTTCCTGGTGGGGGGGCTTCTGCGGCCCGGAGAAAAGGCCATGTTTTCAGGACGATTATCGCCGCTTCGGGGCGGGGCGGGCTTCTTCGGTGTGCTACCGTGTGCACGGGATAGTTCGCCGCGGTGCGGCAGGATTCATCCCATCGACTGAACCGCACCCATGAAACGCCTGATCACCGTCCTTGCCCTGATGTGCCTGAGCGCCGGTGTTGCCGCGCAATGGACGCCAGTCATGGTCGATCCGGCGGTCGTCACTTACATCGACCGCACCACCCTGCGCGGCAAGGGCGGCATGGTCAGGATGTGGTGGCTGATGGACTACCAACTGGTGCAGATCACCGACGAAAAGGGTTATTACTCGCGCCTGCACCACAGCGAATTTGACTGCACGGGCCAGCGCATGCGCCTGCTCTCGGTGGCGCTGCTATCCGAGCCCATGGGTCACGGCCAGCCCGTCTTCGAGGACCCGTTGCCGCGCAAATGGGAAGCCGTGCGGGACGGATCCTTCCAGGATGCGTTGCGGGACATTGCCTGTATAGCCTATTAGCCCCCACGGTCGTTCACTGCGTGTAGCTCCCTGCCCCCCGAGGGGGCCGCTGCGCCTGCGGCCCGGCGAAGCCGGTTCCGCGGCCCCTGCTTGAATTAAGACCAACACCTCTGTGGTTGCTTCGGCCGTCAGCGGGACTGGACGGCCTGAGCCGCTAAAATAGCGTTTCACCCGCGTGCTGCCCCGGCGCGCTGGTGTTTTTTGTTTTCCGGGGCCATGTAGAGGACCACCATGTACAAAAACCTCGCTGCCGCGCTCGCGGCCGCCTGTTTTATTTCACCCGTTTTTTCCCAATCCGCCGCGCCCGCCAAGGAGTCTTTGAAGATCGGCTTCGTTTATGTGGCGCCGCTGACCGATGCCGGCTGGGTGCGTCAGCATGACGACGCCCGCAAGGCCGTTGAGGCGGCGCTCGGCGACCGGGTCAAAACCACCTATGTTGAAAACGTGCCTGAAGGCGCCGATGCCGAGCGTGTGATCCGCGATCTGGCCAGCCAGGGCCATCGGCTGATTTTCACGCCCAGCTTTGGCTACATGGAACCGACACTGAAGGTGGCGAAGGACTTTCCGGATGTGAAATTCGAGTCCGTCACCGGCTACAAGACCGCAGCGAACGTGGCGGTGGCCAACGCACGTTATTACGAAGGCCGCTACCTCGCCGGCATCGCTGCCGGCCGTCTCGCGTCCAGCGCCGGTTATGTCGCAGGTTTTGCCATTCCCGAAGTGATCCAGGGTGTCAATGCCTTCACGCTGGGCATGCGTTCGGTCAATCCGCAGGCGAGTGTCAAGGTGGTCTGGCTGGGCGCCTGGTTTGACCCGCCGCGCGAACGCGAAGCGGCGATGACACTCTTCAACCAGGGCGTGGAAGTCATGGCCTTTCACACCGGCTCCACCGCGGTGATGGCTGCTGCGCAGGAGCGCGGCAAACTCGCCATTGCCTACCATTCGGACATGCGCAAGGTTGCGCCCGACGCCCAGGTGCTGGCGGTGACGCACCAGTGGGGCGACTACTACACCCGGCGCGCGCAGGCGGTACTCGACGGAAGCTGGAAAAGCGGTGCGGTGTGGGGTGGCGTGAAGGAGGGCATGATTCGCGTTGACAGCTTTGGCCCGAAAGTGCCGAAAAAGGTGGTTGACGAGGTGTTGGCGCGGCAGAAGGACATTGCTATCGGCAAGCTGCATCCCTTCCGGGCGCGCACGGCCCTGCTGGACAACGAGGGCCGCGAGGTGCTGGCTGCCGGCAAGACGCTGAGCGACGAGCAGATCCTGGGCATGAACTTCCTGGTGCAGGGCGTGCAGGGCAAGCTGGCCAAATAAACCTTATGCGGGCCGGCGTATTGCGCTGCAGCCTGCCTGCGGTACCCTTGTGACATGAAAGCCTGGCGCGCCTCCCTTCTTTATTTTCCCGGGCCGGCCCAGGCTGTGCTCGAGGCCGACGGCTTGCTGGTGGTCGGCCCGGACAGCGCTGGCCGCCAGGTGGTGCAGGCCGCGGGCAGCTACGGCGCGCTGGCGCCGCGCTTTCCCGGTATTGACGTCACCCACCTGCCGGGCCGCATCATCGCGCCGGGTTTTGTCGACATGCACATCCACTACCCGCAGCTCGACGTGATCGGTTCACCCGCCGAAGGCCTGCTGCCGTGGCTTGAAAATTACACCTTTCCGCATGAAAGCCGGTTTTCGGATGCCGCGCACAACAGCGAGGCGGCGGCGTTTTTTGTGGATGAACTGCTGCGCCACGGCGTGACGACGGCGCTGGCCTTTGCCACCTCGCATCCGGAGTCCGTCGATGCCCTGCTCGGAGAGGCCCAGCGCCGCAGCCTGCGCATGATTGCCGGCAAGGTGCTGCAGGACCAGCATTCGCCGGACGGTGTGCGTGATGCCACCGAACAAAGCCTGATCGACACCGAGGCGCTGATCACGCGCTGGCACGGCGTGGACCGGCTCGGTTACGCGATCACGCCGCGTTTTGTACCCAGTTGCAGCGAGGCGCAGCTGCGCGGCGCCGGCGAGCTGGCCGCGCGTTACGCCGACGTCTGGATCCAGTCACATGTGGCCGAGAACAAGGACGAAATCGCCTGGGTGCGCGAGCTCTACCCGCGGGCGCGCAGCTACCTCAGCGTGTATGAACAGTTCGGCCTGCTGCGTCCGCGCGCCGTGTACGCCCACTGCATCCACATCGACGACGAGGACCGCGCGTTGATGCGCGCCACCGGCACGGCGGCGGCCGTCAGCCCGACCAGCAACCTGTTCCTGGGCAGCGGGTTTTTTGACTACGCCGCTGCCGATCGCGCGGATTTTCTGTATGGCCTGGCCAGCGATGTCGGCGGCGGCACCAGCTTCAGCCCTTTTCACACCATGCTGGCGGCGTATTACGTGGGCCGGGAAGGGCAGACCAAGCCCGGCGTGTCGCTCAAGCCGCAGCAGTTGTGGTGGCAACACACAGGCGGTGCGGCGCGCGCTCTCGGGCTGGAGGGTGTGGTGGGCAACCTGCTGCCCGGCTGCGAGGCCGACTTTCTCGTGCTCAACCCGCAGGCCACGCCGCTGCTGGCGCGCAAGACGGCGCAGGCGGGCAGCCTGGACGAGCTGCTGTTTGCGCTGATCGTGCTGGGGGACGACCGCGTGGTCGAGCAAACCGTGATTTCTCAGGCGCAAGCTGTTCAAGCCGATTTTCTGTAAGCAAAATTGGCCTCCAGCCATTGACGGGATTGCGTGAAAAGCTATCAAAAAGATAGCATTTTCAGGTCTGGATCGACACGCTGCTCGGGTTCGGAATCCCGTCTATGGGCGCTTCGTCGGTGCCAATCGTTCGTTGTGCGGTTACCCGCAGGAGCGCTTTGCGTTTGCAGAACATCCGACGGCTTTGGCCGAAGGCGGACATTTGTCGTCAGCGCGTGGGCAACCCATGTTGGCCACGCGGTGGTGGCCATGGTTGGCGAGCAGGCGTGGGATGGCTGGGATGCCTGCCATCCATGGCTCCCGGATCGAGCCTGCCCCGGACTTGATCCCGGGTCCCCGATGACGACCGTAGTGCTCGGGATGGCCTTGACTTTGACTTGTCATTGCGGGCTCGACCCGCAATCCATGGCACCGGATCAAACCTGGGGCAACCCGCCGGCTGCCCTGCGGACGTTCCTGGGGCGCTCTGGAGCGGGGGGCAGCCTGCACTTTGAGTCCTGCTACGACCGCCCTTGCCATGGTGCATCACCCAGGGCGAGCACAAAATGGCGTGCGCGCTGCTGCCGGCCAAAACCACCAGTGCCCACTGGCTCGCGCATCGGGCTTTCACCGATGCGGTAGAGCGCTTTCTGGAACGCGAAGACGCGGGCGTGGCCAGCTACATTTTTTTGAGCCATAGCTGGGGCATGGCCCTGCAAATCGGGCAAAAACTGTCCTCGCTGGGGCCGATTTTCGCCTTTTGACGCCCCAGGTCCGACAGGTTCCTAGAATTCAGCCGTCGCAGACGTCTTGATCCCGGCGACCCAGACAGGTTTGCTGTCTTTTTTCATGTCATTCGTCAGTTCCACGACCGCAGCGCCCACTTTGCTCTATGCACGGGGAAAGTCAGTATTGCTTCCCCACTGCTGCTTGGCCAAGGCCTTGGGCGCTCTTGCCGGGGCAGCCAGTCTCGCAGGAGCGGCAAATGACACTTGCGATGAGGCGCTATCCGCCAGCTTGAACACCGCCACGGTGCTGACCAGATCCTGCGCTTGGGTTTTCAGGCTGCTGGCTGCCGTTGCCATCTCTTCGACCAGCGCCGCATTCTGCTGCGTGGCCTGGTCCATTTGCGTCACGGCCTCGCCCACTTGCGCCACGCCCAGACTCTGCTCATTGCTGGCCGCGCTGATTTCACCCATGATGTCGGTGACCCGGCGGATCGAGCTCACCACTTCGGTCATGGTGACACCGGCCTGATCGACCAGCGCGGTGCCCTGCTCGACCCGCTGCACGCTGTCGCTGATCAACGTCTTGATTTCCTTGGCGGCATCGGCTGAACGACCGGCCAGGCTGCGCACTTCAGAGGCCACCACGGCAAAGCCGCGGCCCTGCTCGCCCGCTCTGGCCGCTTCCACCGCCGCATTGAGGGCCAGGATGTTGGTCTGGAACGCAATGCCGTCGATCACGCTGATGATGTCGGAAATCTTCCTGGACGAATCGTTGATGCCCTTCATGGTGCCCACCACCTGGGCCACCACTTCGCCGCCCTTGACGGCCACAGTGGAGGCGCTGATAGCCAGCTGGTTGGCCTGTTTGGCGTTGTCGGCGTTTTGCTTGACGGTGGAGCTGAGTTCCTCCATCGAAGCGGCGGTTTCTTCCAGCGCGCTGGCCTGTTGCTCAGTGCGGGCGGAGAGATCGTTATTGCCCTGGGCAATCTCGGCGCTGGCGGTCGATACGTTTTCGGAGCCTTGGCGCACCTGCCCCACAATGGTCCCGAAACTGTCACGCATGGATTTGATCGCATGCAGCAAGCTGGACTGGTCACCCGGCTTGAGCGTGATCTCTGCGCTCAGGTCACCGGCAGCGATTTGCTGCGTGATGCCGGCGGCATACTCGGGCTCGCCACCGAGCTGCTTGAGCAGGCTGAGTGTGATCCAGAAGCCGAGCACAGCGGCTAGGGTGAGGGCAATCAGCGCGGCAGTCAGCAGCAGGTTGCGTCCGGTGGCATAGGCCGAGTCGGCTTGGGCCTGGGCGGCTTCCATTTCACTGTGCAGCAGGGCATCCAATTTTTTCAGCGCCCCCAGGTAGACAGCCTCGACGCTGAGCTGCGACTTCTCGTTGAGTGCAACGCGTGCAGCGTCGGTGTCACCATTCTTGACCGCTGCAACCGCCTTGTCGATGCCAGCACGGTAGGCCGTTTCGGCTGCTTCTATATCCTTCAATGCGGCGCGTGCCACGTCCTTGTCCAGCGCTTTGACGAGCAAGGTCTTGGTTTTTGCATTGTCTGCACGCACCTTGTCGGCCTGCTTGAGGTTGGCCTGAATCTGGTCACCCGTGTCAGACATCACGGCACGACCGAGTGCGCTCGTGATCTCGTGGGCCTGCGCGACCAGCTCCGCCGACAGCACGCTGGCGCGCGCTTCGTGTTCAAGCAGCGACTGCATCGACGTGTTGAGCGAATTCAGGCGCAGCACGCCAAAGCCCACACACAGCAGCAAGAGCAGGGCCAGGGCGCCAAAAGCGCCGCCTAGCCGCATGCCGATACCAACGCTTTTCATACGGTTCAGGTTCATCACAACCCCCCCTTTGTTTGAGTTTTGTATTGGCATGCGCCCGCCCGTGGCGGCCGCATGCTGCGAAATCACATCAGCTTATTTGGCTTCTTTGGCGTAGGCGTCGATCACGGCCTTGGCGGCCGGCTTCGGTGCGCCCACCGTGGCCAGGGCTAGCGGACGCTCAAACTTTTTGCTGTCGATGGCCTTGGTCTTGCCAGCTTCGACAAAATTCCTGCCGACACCGGCGATTGCCGCTTCGTCAGTTGCCACCAATTCAGCCGCACGTTTGATCGAGGTCTGCGCCTTCAGACCGGGGCCGTACTCCGCGCCGCCCATCACCAGCTTCTTGATCAGCGCGCGCGTGCCAGCAGTGGGGCCTTCGCCATACACAACGATAGCCTTGTCCTTGCCGCCCACCTCTTTCCAGTTGGCGATCTTGCCGGTGAGGATGTCACGCAGTTGCTCAGGTGTCAGCTTGCCGACCGGGTTGTTGGGGTGCACGATGAACACAAGTTCGGCCTTCTTCAACACGAAGAACTGCACGGTCTTGGGATCGATCTTGGTGCCGGCCACCTCTGCCAATGGGCCCGCCACATCCATCGGCTCCGACACCATGGCGATGTCGGCGGCGCCGCTGGCCAGGTCTGCCAGGCCCTTGCCGGAATTGGAGCTGACGATTTGCAGGGTGTGGCCGGTGCTCTTCTCAACGGCGGCTTTGCCCGATGAAACAAAGTCGGCGAACACCGTGCCTGCGCCTGAGATTTTGACGGTGTCGGCCAGGGCGCCTCCAGCCAGCATGGCCAGGGCGAGGGGGATGGCGCTGAGGGTCAGTTTCTTTTTCATGGGTAATTTCCTTGGTCAGGTTGAGGGAACTGGTAAAACGGACAAAAAAGCAAATGCAAATACGCGCGCCGACAGCGGTTAACAAAAGTACCCGGGGGGGTATTTGTGATGCTCTCAGGGCTTATCGGCACTCACCGTGACTTTCTGCAGGGTTAGGTCAAAAAAATTTCCCCGTCATCCCCGCCGGCTTTGGCTGATCCGCGTCGAGTTACCGAAAAATTGATAGCTGCTTGCGCATACCCCATAAGGGCTGGAGGCCGAAAAGGCTGATAACCCTCGCTCGGCCAGAGGGGGCAGCACCGGAACGCAACATGGACCGGCCCGGCACCACCCACCGCGCGTAGGCTTTGAACTTGCGCCAACCCCGGTGTGGCAGGCAGGAACTGGCGGATGCACTGCTTGTTAGTGGCAAAATCGGACGTCAGCCCTTTCCGGACGGGCGCAGGCAGCTATTCAATCGATAGCAGCCTGATGGCTGCCGGTGCATGCCGCGGCTTGCCTACAATGGGCGGCAAAGCAAGGAACCTTCCGAATGAGCATCAAAAGCGACAAATGGATACGCCGCATGGCCGAGACCACCGGCATGATCGAACCCTTCGAGCCGGGCCAGATCCGCGAAAGCGAAGGCAGGAAGATCATCAGCTACGGCACCAGCAGCTACGGCTACGACATCCGCTGTGCGCCCGAGTTCAAGGTTTTCACCAACATCCACAGTACGGTGGTCGACCCGAAAAACTTCGATGAAAAGAGTTTTGTCGACTTCCACGGCGACAGCTGCATCATCCCGCCCAACAGCTTCGCGCTGGCCCGCACGCTGGAGTACTTCCGCATCCCGCGCAACGTGCTGACCATCTGCCTGGGCAAAAGCACCTACGCGCGCTGCGGCATCATCGTCAACGTCACGCCTTTCGAGCCCGAATGGGAAGGGTATGTGACGCTGGAGTTCTCCAACACCACCCCGTTGCCCGCGAGGATTTACGCGGGCGAAGGCTGCGCACAGGTGTTGTTTTTCGAGAGCGATCCCGACGACGTCTGCGAAGTCAGCTACAAGGACCGCGGCGGCAAGTACCAGGGCCAGGTCGGGGTGACGTTGCCCAAGGCCTAGTACTGCAACCCGAAAATATCGAAACATGAAAGCGCGCCTTCGCACCCGTGGCGGCGTTGCAATCCTTGCGAAGGCGCACAGCCTTCGCTGCGGCTTGCGCCTTGCCCTGGGCACGAAGTCATCACTTTCATTTTGTTTCGCTACTTCCGTGCTGCAGTACTAGTGCAGTGTTGCACGCTATCTGGAGCATAAAACCGCGTCTTTTTCGCCATGGCGGCGTTGCAAATCCGCGCGATACCCAGGGTATCGCTGTGGTTTGCGCCTTGCCCTGACCCAAAATCCATCGCTTTTATTTGTTCCATCAAGCATGCAACACTGCAATAGCTCTATACCTATCCGACGCGGATGCGGGCGGTGGTGGAAAAACTTCTTACTTTTCACCGAGGGACCGATGTTGAAGGCCAGCCAAGTCGGGGGGGGGGTCGAGATGGCCACGCCGGTGGTTGTCAATCAGGAAGCCAGGAAGCGCTTGCATCAATGAAAAAAGCTGACAGTGTCAGCTTTTTTTGTCTGGTGGCGCGTTACGGCCTGGCGTGCTGCAGTCTCCGTCTATTTGACCAGCAGCACCGGAATTTCGCTGTCGGTGACCACGCGCTGGGCCACGCTGCCCATGACGGCGCGGCCGAGAATACCGTGGCCGTGTGTCCCCATGACAATCATGTGGGCCTTTTCGCGTTTGGCGGCACGCACCACTTCAGTCGCTGGTGATCCGGCGACCCAGACCGTGCGGTACTGCAGATTGTGCCGCTTGAGGAAGCGCTCGATGGGGTCCAGCACTTTTTTGGCCTCGTCCTCGTAGTAGGAGTTGACGGTGCTCGCACCCACCATGCCCTTGACACGCGGAGGAACGGGCGGCTGGACGTTGAGCACCACCACTTCATCCTCGGGACCGGCCAGGCTTTCGTGCGTGACGAGAAAAGCCAGGGCCTTTTTGGTGTATTTGCTGCCGTCAGCGGCGAACAGGACTTTCATTATTTCTCCTTGTGCTGGATAAAAACCGGTTTTGAAAAACCAGTTTAGCGCAACACCAGCACGGGAACGCTGCTGTGTGTCAGTACATGCTGGGTTTCGCTGCCCAGTAGGACGCGTTTGATGCCCTTGCGGCCATGCGAGGCCATGACGATGAGGTCGCATTTGTGTTTTTTCGCGGCCGAGATGATGGACTCGGCCACCAGGTCGGAGCGTGCGACGACAGCCTTGGCCTTGAGGCCTTCGCCCTGTGCCTGCAGCTGCACCGCATCTACCACGGCCTGGCCCTTGTCGGCCCATTGCTTCTCGGTACGGGCCACGTCCTGCGCTGAAATCGTGATGCCGCCTTCGAAATAGCTGACCGGGTAACGCGGCACCACATATAGCGCGACCAGTTCGGCACCGACGACGCCGGCCAGATCAATGGCGCTGCGCACGGCTTTTTTTGAGAGTGTGGAACCATCGGTGGCGACGAGGATGCGTTTGTACATGGCGGGGTCTCCTGGGGTTGATGCGAGGCTTGCAGCTTAGGCTGGCGATCGTCCGGCACGCTTGATCCATGTCAAGCGGGTGTTACCGGGGCAGGGTAGGCTTGCCCCATGCACACTGCCACCCTCGATACCGGCGCCGCGCAACGGGCCTTGCGCTGGTCCGCTCTGGACGAGCGCGCCGAATGGGAGGGCTTCAGCCGGCCGTTGCCCGGGCGCGCGGACCTGTGGGAGTCCTACCTCGCGATCGAGGGCATGCATTGCGCAGCCTGCTCGCTCACGGTGGAGGAGGTGCTGCAAAAGCTTCCCGGCGTGGACAACGTGCAGGTCAACGGCGCCAGCGCGGTGGCCCGTGTGGCCTGGGCGCCCGGCCAGGGCCGGCCCTCGGCCTGGCTGGCCGCGCTGCAGCGGGCCGGTTATGGTGCGCTGCCCGCCGGCGACATGCTGGCTGCGGCGCCGCGCATCCAGGCCCAGCGCATGATGCTCTGGCGCTGGCTGGTGGCGGGCTTTTGCATGATGCAGGTCATGATGTACGCCTTTCCGGCCTATATCGCCGAGCCGGGTGACATCTCGTCCGAAGCCCAGAGCCTGCTGCGCTGGGCTTCCTGGGTGCTGACCCTGCCGGTCGTGCTGTTTTCCTGCTGGCCGTTTTTCTCTTCAGCGCTGCGTGATCTGCGCAACCGGCGTGTCGGCATGGACGTGCCGGTGGCACTGGGCATTCTCATTGCGTTCGGTGCCAGCTCGGCCGCCACCTTCGATCCGGCTTCGCGCTGGGGCGCAGAGGTCTGGTACGACTCGGTCACCATGTTTGTGTTCTTCCTGCTCTCTGGACGCCTGCTGGAGCAGCGCCTGCGTGACCGCACCGCCGGCTCGCTCGAGGCGCTGATGCGCAGCCTGCCCGACGGCGTGGAGCGCCAGGGGGCTGACGGCACCTTCGAGCGTGTGGCCGTGCGCCGCCTTGTGCCGGGTGACCTGATCCGCCTGCTGCCCGGTGACGTGATTCCGGCCGACGGCACGGTGACGGCCGGCGAGAGCCAGGTCGATGAAGCCCTGCTCACCGGCGAGTCCACGCCGCTGCAGCGCCGCGTCGGCAGCGCGGTCATTGCCGGCAGCCATAACCTGAACGGCATGCTGCTGGTGCGGGTGGAGCGCGCAGGTAGCGAGACGCGTTATGCCGCCATGGTGGCCCTCATGGAGCAGGCTTCGGTGCAGAAGCCGCGGCTGGCGCGAATCGCCGACCGCATCGCCGGGCCTTTTGTGGTGATGGTTTTGCTGGCCAGTGCTGCCGCGGCGCTCTGGTGGTGGCCAACCGACCCGGTGCACGCGATCAGCGTGGCCGTGGCGGTGCTGATTGTGACCTGTCCCTGCGCGCTCTCGCTTGCCACCCCGGCGGCGACGCTGGCCGCTGCCGGTGCTTTGGCGCGGCGGGGTGTGCTGGTGCGCCGCCTGGAGGCGCTGGAGAGCTGCGCCATGGTGGACACAGTGGTGTTCGACAAGACCGGCACGCTGACTGAAGACCGCATGGCGGTGACTGTCAGCCGGACCCGCGAGGGCACCCCTGCCGCGCAGGTTCTGTCGCTGGCGGCTGCGCTGGCGCAGCATTCCCTGCACCCACTGTCGCGTGCCATTGTCCAGGCGGCGGGATCCGTGCCGGAGTCTGCTGTGGATGTCACCGAAGTTTCCGGCCAGGGTTTACAGGGCCATGTCGCGGCCGGCACTGGCGGGACACCGCACGGCATGCGCCTCGGATCGGCCGCGTTTTGCGGGGCGCCGGCCGATGTCCAGGCCGCGGGCGGCCCGCAGGTGCATCTGTCGGATGAACAAGGCTGGCTCGCCAGTTTTGAGATGGATGAGGCTTTGCGGCCAGACGCCAGGCCGGCGGTCGGGGCGCTGCACGCCCTGGGCCTGCAGGTGCAACTGCTTTCCGGCGACCTGGTGGCCGCCGTCTCCCGCCTGGCTGCGCGCGCGGGCATCGACAAGGCGTTCGGACAGCGCACGCCGGAAGGCAAGCTGGCCTATGTGCGCGAGTTGCAGCGGCAGGGCCGGCGCGTTGCCATGGTCGGCGACGGCATGAACGACGGGCCGGTGCTGGCCTGTGCCGATGTGTCGGTCGCCATGGGCCAGGCCGTGCCGCTGGCGCAGGCCAAATCCGACTTTATCGTGCTGGGTGGCCAGCTGGCTGCGGTGTCTGCATTGCTGCAGCATGCGCGCCGTACCCGCGCCATCGTGCGCCAGAACCTGCTGTGGGCGGCCCTTTACAACGCCGTGTGTGTGCCCCTGGCCATTCTCGGCTTCATGCCGCCCTGGCTGGCCGGACTGGGCATGGCCGCCAGTTCGCTGCTGGTGGTACTCAATTCAGCCCGGCTGGCCCGTATGCCGGGATAATAGGATCATTCCATGGACATTCTTTTTCTCTTGATTCCCCTGTCGGTCGGGCTGGCGTTGCTGATTATTGTTGCGCTGGCCTGGGCTGTCTGGCGCGGCCAGTTTGACTCCGTGGACGCCGAAGGTGAGCGCATTCTTCGATCGGATTGACTTGTATCAAGCTCCGGCGTCATGCCAAAAGAGACACTACTTACATCTCGACAATAGGTGACTCATGAACGAACCACAAGCTCGCACTGCGTACTATCACGACACGGTGGTACGGCAGTTTTCCCTGATGGCCGTGATCTGGGGCGTCGTCGGCATGCTGGTCGGCGTCATCATCGCCTCCCAGCTTGCCTGGCCCGAACTTAACTTTGGTATCCCCTGGCTCAGCTATGGCCGCCTCAGGCCGCTGCATACCAATGCGGTGATTTTTGCGTTCGGCGGTTGCGGCCTGTTCGCTACCAGCTATTACGTGGTGCAGCGTACCTGCAGCGTGCCGCTGTTCGCCCCCAAACTGGCCGCGTTCACCTTCTGGGGCTGGCAGCTTGTCATTGTGGCGGCAGCGCTCAGTCTGCCTTTGGGTTACACCTCAGGCAAGGAGTACGCCGAACTGGAATGGCCCATCGACATCCTGATCACGCTGGTGTGGGTGTCCTACGCCATCGTTTTCTTCGGCACCATTGGTATCCGCAAGGTGCGCCACATCTACGTGGCCAACTGGTTTTTTGGTGCCTTCATCCTGGCCATCGCCCTGCTGCATGTGGTCAACAGTGCCGCGGTGCCTTATAGCTGGATGAAGTCCTACTCCGCCTACGCCGGGGTGCAGGATGCAATGATTCAGTGGTGGTACGGTCACAACGCGGTGGGCTTCTTCCTGACCACCGGCTTCCTGGGAATGATGTACTACTTCATTCCCAAGCAGGCCGAGCGGCCGGTCTACAGCTACCGCCTGTCCATCGTCCACTTCTGGGCGCTGATCTTCACCTACATGTGGGCCGGCCCGCACCACCTGCACTACACGGCGTTGCCGGACTGGACCCAGTCGGTCGGCATGGTGTTCTCGCTGATCCTGCTGGCGCCCAGCTGGGGCGGCATGATCAACGGCATCATGACCCTGTCGGGTGCCTGGCACAAGCTGCGCGATGACCCGATCCTGCGCTTCATGATTGTCTCGCTTTCCTTCTACGGCATGAGCACCTTCGAAGGGCCCATGATGTCCATCAAGACCGTCAATGCCCTGAGTCATTACACCGACTGGACCATCGGCCACGTGCATTCGGGCGCTCTCGGCTGGGTCGGGCTGATCACGATGGGCTCCTTGTACTACCTGATCCCGCGCATGTTTGGTCAAAAGAAAATGTACTCGGTCAAGGCGATCGAGGTGCATTTCTGGACTGCCACCATTGGCATCGTGTTTTATATCGCCGCGATGTGGATCGCCGGTGTGATGCAGGGTCTGATGTGGCGCGCCCTCAATGCCGACGGCACGCTAACCTACACCTTCGTCGAGTCGGTCAAGGCGACCTATCCCTTCTACGTCGTGCGCATGTTCGGCGGCCTGCTGTACCTGTTCGGCATGACGGTGATGGCCTGGAACACCTGGATGACCGTGGCCAATGGCCGCTCCGTCACCGTAGCCGTGCCAGCGCCGCAAGCCGCCTGAGGAAACACCATGAGCGATAACAAAAATACCACCGCCGGCTTCTCGCACGAGAAGGTCGAAACCAACAACTTCCTGATGATCGTGCTGATCCTGCTGGTGGTCGCCGTCGGCGGTCTGGTCGAGATCGTGCCGCTGTTCTTCCAGAAGTCGACCACCGAGCCTGTCACCGGCGTCAAGCCCTACAACACGCTGCAACTGGCCGGGCGCGATGTCTACATCCGCGAGGGTTGCTACAACTGCCACTCGCAGATGATCCGGCCGTTCCGCGCCGAGACGCTGCGCTACGGCCATTATTCGGTGGCCGGCGAATTCGTCTACGACCACCCCTTCCAGTGGGGCAGCAAGCGAACCGGGCCTGACTTGCATCGCGTGGGGGCCAAGTACAGCGACGAATGGCACCGCATCCACCTGAACAATCCGCGCGATCTGGTTCCAGAATCCAACATGCCCGCCTATCCCTGGCTGGATAAGAACCTGGTCGATGCCGCCGACATGGCGCCGCGCATGCGGGCACTGCGGATGGTGGGCGTGCCCTACACCGATGACGAAATCGCCAAGTCCGCCGAGGACGTCAAGGGCAAAACCGAGATGGACGCCCTGGTCGCCTATCTGCAAGGCATGGGCCTGGCCCTGACCAATAACTTCGCCGGCAAAACCGTTGGGGGCAGCGCGGCCACCGGGGCACCCGGCGCATCGGCCCCGCCGGCTGCACCTGCAGCACCCGCTGCCAACTGACAGGAGCCACGCCAATGGACATCACCACCTTGCGTATTCTGGCCACGCTGGCCAGCTTCGCCACCTTTCTGGGCATTGCCTGGTGGGCCTACGCCCGCCACAACCGTGACCGCTTCGATGAAGCTGCGCGCATCCCGTTTGAGCAGGATTGATCATGAGCGATTTCACCGGTAATTTCTGGTCGGTCTATGTGACCGTCCTCACCCTGGTCGGCATCTTTGCCTGCCTGCTGCTGCTCTGGATCACAGCGCGCAAGAAGGTCACCCCCAGCGCCGACAACACCACGGGCCATGTCTGGGACGAGGACCTGCGTGAGATGAACAACCCCATGCCGCGATGGTGGATGTGGCTGTTTGTGCTGACCATCATTTTTGCCTTGGGCTATCTGGTGGCTTATCCCGGCCTGGGCAGCTACAAGGGTGAACTGGGCTGGACCACCCACGGCGAATATACCGACGAGGTCGAAAAGGCCAACAAGGAGCTGGCGCCGCTGTATGCGCAGTTCACTGCGAAACCGGCCGAGGCGCTGGCTGGCGACCCCGCGGCCATGGCCGTCGGCGAGCGTCTGTTCATGAACAACTGCGCCCAGTGCCACGGCTCGGACGCACGCGGCAGCAAGGGTTTTCCCAATCTGACTGATAGCGACTGGATACACGGCGGTGCGCCTGCCAAGCTTGTCGAGACCATCACTCAAGGCCGGCAGGGCAATATGCCGCCCATGGCCGCGGCCGTGGGTACGCCCGATGACGTGAAGAACGTGGCCCACTACGTGCTCAGCCTGTCCGGCAGTCCGCACGACTCGTTGCGTTCCCAGCTCGGCAAGGCCAAGTTCACGGCATGTGCAGCCTGTCATGGCATGGACGGCAAGGGCAATCAGGCCCTGGGCGCGCCCAACCTCACCGACGACATCTGGTTGCACGGCTGGGGCGAACAGGCGATTGTCAACATCGTCAATAGCGGCAAGGTCAATGTCATGCCGGGCCAGGCGGGCAAGCTGACCGAAGCGCAGATCCACGTGTTGTCAGCCTACGTTTGGGGTCTGTCCAACAAGCCAGCGACGCTCGCAACCGTGCGCCCCTGATCACCGAAAGAGTTCACCCCGTGCAGGAATCCCCGGTCCGCAAGATCATCCCCATCGTTCCCGAGGAAGAGGTCTCGCTGTACGAGGCGCAGAAGAAGCTGTATCCGCGCTCGGTGACCGGGCTGTTCGCCCGCTGGCGCTGGGTCTTCGTGTTCCTGACCCAGCTGGTGTTTTATGGCCTGCCCTGGCTGGAATGGGGCCAGCGGCAGGCCGTGTTGTTCGACCTGGGTGCACGCCGCTTCTACCTGTTCGGCGTTGTGCTGTACCCGCAGGACTTCATTTACCTGACTGGTCTGCTGGTAATCAGCGCGCTGTCGTTGTTCCTGTTCACGGCGGTGGCGGGCCGGCTGTGGTGCGGCTTTACCTGCCCGCAGACCGTCTATACCGAGATCTTTCTGTGGATTGAGCGCAAGGTCGAGGGTGATCGTAGCGCGCGCATGCGGCTGGATGCGGAGCCCGCATCGGCGCGCAAACTGCTGAAAAAGGGGACCAAGCACTTCCTGTGGATTGTCCTGTCGCTGTGGACCGGCTTCACCTTCGTGGGCTACTTCACGCCGATCCAGACTTTGTGGGCCGAGGCCTTCACGCTGTCGTTCGGCCCCTGGGAATGGTTCTGGGTGAACTTCTACGCCATCGCCACCTATGGCAACGCCGGCTTCATGCGCGAGCAGGTGTGCAAATACATGTGCCCCTATGCGCGCTTCCAGAGCGCCATGTTTGACCGCGACACCTTGATCGTGAGTTATGACGCGGCTCGCGGCGAGCCGCGCGGCGCCCGCTCGCGCAAGGCCGACCTGTCCACGCTGGCGTTGGGGGCCTGTGTGGATTGCACCCTGTGTGTGCAGGTCTGCCCCACGGGTATCGATATCCGCGAGGGACTGCAGTACGAATGCATCGGCTGCGCCGCCTGCGTTGACGTGTGCGACACGGTGATGGACAAGATGAATTACCCGCGCGGCCTGATCCGCTTCAGCACCCAGAACGCCATGGCCGGCCAGTGGAGCAATTCCCAGCTGTGGCGCAGGGTGCGGCGCCCGCGGGTGTTGGTCTACAGTGCGATCCTGGTGGCGCTTTGCGTCGGCATCTTGTGGAGCCTGCTTGAGCGTACGCCGCTGAAAGTAAATGTGGTGAGGGACCGCGCAGCACTGTCGCGCATCGTCGCCGGCGGCAAACTGGAGAATGTGTATCGGCTGCAGATCATGAATGCCACCGAGCAGCCGCAGCGTTACCGCATCACGGCGTCCGGTCTGGAAGGTCTGGTGTTGGCTTCGGAGTCCGAATTCGATATCGGCTCTGCCGAATCGCGCTGGGTGCCGGTGCGGTTGCAGATCGGCTACGGGTCGGCCACTCCCGGATCACACGCGATCGCGTTCAATGTCAGTGACATTGCCGGCGAGAGCCACGTCAACGAGAAGTCCATTTTCCTCGTTCCACGATGATGGAGAGCCACATGAAGGAAAACAACATGAGTACTGCCCAGGCACCGCAAGCGGCACCCGCGCCCTGGTGGAAATTCGGCTATGTCTGGATGGTGATTGCGGGCCCTGCCATCGTGGTAGTGGCCGGCTTTGCCACGCTCTGGCTTGCCCTGGCCAACCCGGAATCACTGGTGGCCGAGGACTATTACCGGCAGGGCCTGGAGATCAACAAGACGCTCGCCGCAGAGAGGGAGAAATCCCTCTTGCCGGCCGTGCAGGGGCGTAACCACGCAGCCACGCCGCCTGGTGCCACGCCGGCGCCCGCCGGGCAGCGCTGAACCACTATAAAAACGGAGACAGCCATGTGGAACCAGAAATTGATGTGGATCGCGTGGCCCGCGTTCCTGGGCGCTTGCGCGCTTGAGCTGCTTGTCTTTGCCGTGGTCGATCCGGGGGACCTGCACTGGTCCGGCCAGCCGCTGGGCCTTTCGCGGCAGGGCGTATACACCGCGGCCTTTTTTGTATTCTGGATGGTGTGCATGGTGTCGAGTGCCTTGACCGCTCTGCTTGGCATGTCATCAGCCGAGGTCAACCGCTGTCCCGTCCCCACAGGCGAGCGCCCGGACAGTTGCCGCCCGCAATAACACGAAGCGAGGTTGCCTTGGCAGGCCTCTGCACGGTATGGTCATGACCACCCAGTTCAAAGACCGCGCTGCCGCCGGTCGCGCATTGTCCGGCCATCTGCAGGCGTATGCAGGACGCGACGATGTCGTCGTGCTGGCCTTGGCACGTGGCGGCGTACCGGTTGCGTGGGAAGTGGCCCGGGCGCTGGTGGCTGAATTGGACTTGCTGGTTGTGCGAAAGCTGGGGGTGCCGGGCCGGCCCGATCTGGCCTTGGGTGCCATTGCCAGCGGCGGCGCAAGGTACATCGATCCCAAGGCGCTGGCTGCCAGCGGGGTGAGTCCGCAGCAGCTGGAAGAGATCATCGCGACCGAGAGCCGTGAACTGGCGCGGAGCGAGATGCTTTACCGTGGAGCGCGGGAAGCTGCACGCATCGAAGGGCGCACGGTCATTGTGGTGGACGACGGCGTGGCCACCGGGGCCTCGATGTGCGCCGCGCTGATGGCCTTGCGAGGGGCCAAGCCCGCCTGGATCGTGGTGGCCGTGCCGGTCGCGCCCCCGGGTGCCCAGGAGCGGATTGGAACCGCGGCCGATGAGTTTGTCTGCGTCCTGAGTCCGGCGGATTTCCGCGGTGTCGGGCACTGTTACCGCGACTTCGGACCGGTGGGCGACGAGCAGGTACGCACGTTACTGGCTGCCTCCTGAGGACGCTTTGCCGCGCCACCCTGGTATTGCTGCTCTGCTTCAGGGAGCGGCTGGCTTGCTTTCCGTCTCCGAGCGGATCACCAGCACCGGCACCTGGGCGAGCCGGATGACCTGCTCGGCACCGCTGCCCAGCAACATGCGCCCGACGCCGCGCCGACCATGGGTACCGACGACCAACAAATCGGCTTTCCATTGCCTGGCGGCCTCGGCCACCGCCTCGGCGAGTCGCTCCCCCAGATTGTCGAAAAGCACCGTATCCGCCTCCACGCCTGCGGCCTTGGCGATGGCCATGGCGTCATTGAGGATCTGCATTCCGGAGTCGCGCATGATCCGGGTCAGATCACCCGAATAGCCGCCAAACTGTTCATAACCGGTCAGGTGGGTCAGTTCTTCCAGCACATGAACAAGCCGCACCCGGCCGCCAGCATCCCTGGCGAGTTGCAACGCCGCTGTCAGGGCCTTGTTGGCGGTATCGCTCCCATCGACGGGAACAAGGATTCGTTGGTACATGATCGACTCCTGAAAGGATGCAAAGAAAGTTGTATTCAGTGTGAAGCGAGGGCGGGGGAAAACCATTGATGTGGCTCAACGGCATTTGATCGGGGAGCTGGGTACGGGGAAGATGGGCAGTTTGGTCCAAAGTTATCAACGCCCGGTTTCGGGCTCAAAAATGAATACTTTTGGTCATTGCTACACTGAGGTATGGTTTTTTCTGCTATCGGTCCCCTGAATACAGCCTCACCGGCTGACAACCCCGACAGCGCAGCAGCGCTGCTTGCGGGGGTGCTGGACTCGGCCATGGATGCCATCATCACGGTGGATGACCAGCAAAAAATCATTCTGTACAACCGCGCGGCCGAAAAAATCTTTGGATGGCCGCAGCAGGAGGTCATGCACCAGTCCCTGCAGAGGTTGATTCCTGGCCGTTTCCGGCAAGGGCATGCCGGGCATGTCGAACGCTTCGGAACCACGGGCGTAACATCACGGCGCATGGGTACGCGCAATGTGGTTTATGGCCTGCGCGCCAATGGGGAGGAGTTTCCCCTGGATGCATCGATTTCCCAGCTTGATACGCCGAACGGGAAGCTGTTCACGGTGATCCTGCGCGACATCACCGGCCGGTTGCTGGCGGAAGACGAGCATGCGCGGCTCGCGGCCCTGCTGGACTCCGCCATGGACGGGATCATTACCGTGGACGACAAGCAGCACATCGTGATGTACAACCGCGCGGCTGAAAAAATCTTCGGCTGGCCGAGCGGGCAGGCTCTGGGTCAGTCTCTGGGCGAGCTCATCCCCGAACGCTTTCGCGCAGGTCACGATGAACACATCCACAGGTTTTCGGCAATGGGTGTCACTTCGCGACGCATGGGCGACGGCTCCGTGATTTACGGCTTGCGCGCCAGCGGGGAAGAATTCCCGATGGACGCTTCGATCTCACAGCTCGACACGGCCGACGGAAAACTCTACACCGTGATCCTGCGCGATGTGACCGAGCGGGTCCGGGCCCAGGAGGAGCGAATTGCCTTTGCGGCTGCTGTGAATGCCGCGCGTGAGGAGGAAAAGACCCGGGTGGCCCGTGAGTTGCACGACGAGCTGGCGCAGTCGCTGACGGCGCTGAAGATGGACACCATCTGGGTGCGCGACAACACCCGCGCGGCGCCTGACGTGGCCGCGGCCAAACTGACGGACATGCTGACCATGGTGGACGGCATGGTGGCTTCCACGCGCCGCATCGCGGCGGACCTGCGGCCGCTGCTGCTGGACGACCTGGGCCTGCTGGCCGCCATCGAGTGGCTGGTCCACAACTTCAGCCAACGCACAGGTGTGGCGTGCAAGCTTTCGGCCGACGAGGACCTGGAGCTGCAGGAGCCTTATGCCACTGCTGTTTTCCGCATCGTTCAGGAGGCGCTGGCCAACGTCGCCAAACACGCCGGCGCGACCGAAGTCGCCGTGGTCATCGGCAGCCTGCCGGGCGAGATCACGCTGTCGGTGCGCGACAACGGCAAGGGCTTTGTGACCGGCATGCCGCGCAAGCCGCAGTCGCTGGGGCTGATGGGTTTGCATGAGCGGGCGCAGTTGCTCCATGGAAGCGTCAACATCGACAGTGCGCCGGGGCAGGGCACGCGCGTCGGCGTGACCATTCCCCTGCCCGAAGCTGAGGCCGCCCAATGACCAGAATCGTGATTGCCGACGACCACGCCATTGTTCGCGAAGGTCTCAAACGCATCGTCTCCTCGGCGGATGACCTGCAGGTGGTGGCTGAGGCGGCCAACGGAACCGAAGTCCTGCAGCGCGTGCGCGAATCCGATTTTGATGTACTGGTGCTGGACCTGTCCATGCCGGGCCGCAGCGGCATGGAACTGATCAAGCTGGTGCGCAGTGAAAAGCCGAAAGTGCGGATTCTTGTGCTCAGCATGCACCAGGAGCTTCAGTATGCCGTGCGCGCCATCAAGTCCGGCGCCAGCGGCTACCTGACCAAGGAGAGTGCGCCGGGGCAGCTGGAGCAGGCCATCCGCAAGATCGCTGCCGGCGGCGCGTTCATCAGCGCCGAAGTCGCCGAGCAGCTCGCCCTGAGTGCCATGCCGGGCGGAACCTCGGCGCCGCACGAGTCGCTGTCGAACCGTGAATTCGAGGTGTTTCGCCTGATTGCTGCCGGTGTTTCCGTGACGGACATTGCGACGCGCCTGAAACTTTCAGTCAAGACCATCAGCACCCACAAGGCCAACCTGATGCAGAAGATGGGCCTGCAAAACCAGAGCGAGCTGATCCGTTACGCCATCAAGCACGGGGTGTCGGAGCCGCTGGAGCCTTGAGCCCGCTCGTGCCTCGCGCTTGACCTTCGTCAAGCCGCTACCGGCGCCGGTCCCCTAAGGTGGCCGCATCGCAATGACCAAGGAGCCGGCCCATGAAAACACCCCTCACGCAACTGCTCGTTCATCTGGACGCTTCGTCGCAGGCCGCGCAACGCCTCGAGGCGGCGTGCCGCATCGGTCGGGCCCACGGTGCTGCCGTGACCGGCCTTTACGCCGTGACACCCAGTTTCGTGGCGCTGCCCTTCGCGCCCGAGGTCGGTCCGGGTGTGGCCGCGGCCTTGCGCGAGATAGATGACGAGTTGCGCGCGCGCGCCCGCGCAGCGTTCGACAGCGTGCTGGCGAAGCCCGGCATGCAGGCCGCCTGGGCCGAGGTGGGCGACGATCCCATCATGGCCGTTTTTACCCAGCAGGCCCTGTACGCGGACCTGCTGGTGCTCGGCCAGCACGATCCGGCCAGCACACCGGCGACCGGCGTGCCGGTCGATTTTGCCGAGTCCGTGATAGTCGCCAGCGGCAAACCGGCCCTGATCCTGCCCTACATCGGTGTGCCAGCGTCCATCGGCGACACCATGGTGCTCGCCTGGAAGCCGACGCGCGAGGCGGCCCGGGCGGTCAGCGCTGCGCTGCCCATGCTGCAGCGGGCCAGGCGCGTGCATGTCCTTTCCTGGTCAGGCGCGGACGAGGCGGTGAGCGGACAGCGCCTGGACCTGGGCAGTTATCTCAAACTGCACGGGGTGGAGGCGACCTGGCACCGCGAAGCGGGGGAGCCCGAGTTGCTCGGTGAGTTGCTGCTGTCGCGCGCCTTTGACCTCGAGGCCGACCTGCTGGTGATGGGCTGCTACGGCCACAGCCGCGCGCGGGAGTGGGTGCTGGGCGGCACGTCCCGCACGGTGTTGCGGTCCATGACCCTGCCGGTGCTGATGGCGCACTGACGGAGCGGTTGCGGCAGGACGCTTGGGGTTGGCTGTGCCCGGGGCATTCTTGCGCCTAAGACTATTCCTAGACGGGGTAGGCGCTCAGGTCTTCTGAATCCGGAATTCTCCGAGGCGTGCATTCAGCCGCTGCCTATGGCCGCAGGGACCGGTTGCGGCCACAGTAGGGCCATGCGTTTCCGCCAAGCCCCCCTCAAAGTCTTTATCGTCGATGACTCGGTCCTGATCCGCGACCGCGTTGCCGCCATGCTCGAAGCCAGCGCGATCAGCGTCGTTGGACGGGCCACCACGCCGCAGGATGCCATTGACGGCATCCTGGCTGCGTCGCCCGATGTGGTGGTGCTGGACGTCCAGCTCGAGGGCGGCTCCGGCCTGCAGGTTCTGCGCGCCGTCCGCCAGGCCGCACCGGACATCGCCTTTGTGGTGTTCAGCAGCAATTCCGGCCCCGCCTACCGTAAACGTTATTTCGGGGAGGGCGCCGAAGCTTTCCTCGACAAAAGCACCGAATTCGATCAGCTCGTTCAGACGGTGGCGAAAGTCGCCCGGTATGTCGCATGCTGACGCCTGAATCATCCAAGGAGAAACCCATGTCTGCAGCCACCCTCGAAGCCGTTGCCGCTCCCATCCGCATCGTGTCCCGGCAAGCCGCGCCCGCATCGGCATCGGTTGCGCCCCTCATGACGCATTGCTCCACCTGCCACCTGCGCGACCTGTGCCTGCCTTGCGGCATGACGGGCAGCGACGTGGAGCGGCTCGACAGCCTGATGTTCAGCCGGCGCAAGGTGAAAGCTGCCCAGACGCTGTACCGCGAAGGGGACCGCTTCCAGTTCATCTATGCCGTGCGCAGCGGCACTTTCAAGTCCAGCCTGACGCTGTCAGATGGCCGTGAGCAGGTGGGCGGGTTTTACATGGCCGGTGAACTGATGGGCCTGGACGGCGTCGCCAACGGCGCCCATGCCAGCAGCACCACCGCGCTGGAAGACACCGAAGTCTGCGCCATTCCCTTTGCCCATTTCGCCGAAGTGGCGGCCGGCAACCCGGGCATGCAGCATGTGGTCACCCGCTTGATGAGCCGCGAGATCGTACGCGAACACAGCCTCATGGTGTTGCTGGGAAGCATGAATGCGGAGGAGCGGCTGGCGGCGTTTTTGCTGAACCTGTCGCAGCGCATGAAGGCGCGCGGGTATTCGGCCAGCGAGTTCCATCTGCGGATGTCGCGTGCCGAGATCGGCAGCTACCTCGGCATGACACTTGAAACGGTGAGCCGGACCTTTTCGGCCTTCCAGCAGCAGCGTCTGCTGGAGGTGGACAAGCGCCACATCCGCATCACCGACCTGGACGGCCTGACCCGGGCTTTCGAGACGCGCGTGCACTGAACGCGAGTTGAGCGGCAGGCCCTGTCATGAAGTACAAGGACTATTACGCCGCGCTGGGTGTGCCGCGTGATGCGGACACCGAGCAGATCAAGAAGGCCTACCGCAAGCTCGCGCGCCAGCACCATCCCGACGTGTCCAAGGCGCCCGATGCCGAGGCCCGCTTCAAGGAGGCGGGGGAGGCCTATGCGACGCTGAAGGACCCCGAAAAGCGCGCGGCCTACGACCAGTTGGGCCGCCGTCCAGCTGGGGAGGAGTTCGCACCGCCGCCGCAGTGGCGCCACGATTTCGGTGCGGAAGGCCAGGGGTTTGAGGGCGTTGATCTCGCCGACCTGCTGGCCGCCATGGGGCGGGGGCGCAGGCCGTCCAGGGGGCCGGTGCCGATGCACGGCCGGGATTACGAAACCAGTGTCCGCATCACCCTGGAAGACGCGCACCATGGGGCAAGCGTCCAGCTCGATCTGGCCGATGAGGAAGGCGGTCGCACGCTGGAAGTCACCATTCCTGCGGGCGTGACCGAAGGCCAGAAGCTGCGGCTGCGCGGCAAGGGCGGAAAGGGCCGCAACGGCGGGGCCGATGGCGACATTTACCTTCATATCATGCTCGCATCGCATAGGGTGTTTCGGGCCGACCACCACGACCTGTACTTTGACCTGGCGCTGGCGCCCTGGGAAGCGGCGCTGGGCGCGGACGTCGAGGTGCCAACGCTGGACGGCCCGGTGGTGCTTACCGTGCCGCCGGGGACACATTCGGGCCGCAAGCTGCGCCTGCGGGGCCGGGGCTTGGCCAATGGCCGGGGCGGCCGCGGTGACCTTTACGCAGCCGTGCGGATCGACGTACCTGCCACCCTGACTGAGCGGGAGCGCGAGCTTTTCGGGGAACTGGCGAAGGCCTCGCACTTCAACCCGCGCGCGCCTGCGGGCAAGGAGAAGTTTCATGGAACAACAACTGCTTGACATCGCATGGCTCGACGCACACGAGGCCGTGACCCTGGCTGAACTCGCACAAATCTGTGCCCTGAGCGTGGACGAACTGGATGAACTGATGGACTATGGTGCCCTGGTGCCGATGCAGGACGTCCGGCAGGAGCGCCTGTTCAGCGCCGAATGCGTGATGCCGCTGCGTATGGCCGGCAAGCTGCGCCAGGATTTCGACCTGGACCTGTTCACGGTGGGACTCCTGCTGGGCTACCTGAACCGTATCGAGGGGCTGGAGCGGCAGGTCCGGTCCTTGCAGGCGCACCTGCCCGGCAACATGCCAGTGGAATGACGCCAGGAGGCTGGCCTCAGCGCGCCTTCTTCGTGGGAACGCTGCAGAATTGGGCGTAGAGCACTTTCATCACGTCCAGCGCCTGCGGGCTGTCGATGCGGTAATAAATGGCCTTGCCGTCCCGGCGTGTGCTGACCAGGCCCTCGTCGCGCAACACCCCAAGCTGCTGCGACAGCGTGGGCTGCAGGATGCCGACCGATTCCTCCAGCTCGCCCACGCGCATCTCTCCCTGCGCCAGCTGGCACAGCAAGAGCAGGCGATCCGGATTGGAAAGCACTTTCATGAGACGGCAGGCAGCATCGGCAGAACTGCGCAGGCTGCCGAGATCCATCACAGTGTCTGCGGGCATGGGAGGCTCTCCTTTTGATTTGCGATAATGATATTATATTGACAAATATAATGTATGTAAATAGAATGTTAGAATCGAAACTGAGCAAGCCGGAAAACAAGACATGACACCCATCGTCACAAGCTTTTTTGACCCCGATACCTGGACCGTCAGCCACGTGCTTCATGAGAAGGAAGGCGGTGCCTGCGCCATCGTCGATGCCGTGCTCGACTACGACGCCAGGTCCGGCCGCACCCGGACCACTTCCGCTGACAAGCTGGCGGCTTTTGTGCAGGAAAACAAGCTGCAGGTGGCATGGATCCTGGAAACCCATGCCCATGCGGATCACCTGTCGGCGGCGCACTATCTGCGCGGGAAGCTGGGCGGAAAAATCGCCATCGGGGCGGCCATCACCCAGGTGCAGACCACCTTCAAGCGCATCTTCAACCTCGAGCCCGGGTTCCAGACCGACGGCCGCCAGTTCGACCGCCTGCTGCAGGACGGCGAGACCCTGTCCATCGGGGCGCTCCAGGTCCGGGCTTTGTCCGTACCCGGCCATACGCCGGCCTGCATGGCCTACCTCGTCGGTGATGCCGTGTTTGTCGGCGACACCCTGTTCATGCCCGATGTCGGTACGGCGCGTTGCGACTTTCCCGGCGGGGACGCCGCCGCCCTGTACCGGTCGGTGCGCAAGCTGCTGGGTCTGCCGCCTGAAACCCGCCTGTTCATGTGCCACGATTACCCGCCTGAGGGCCGGTCCCCTGTCTGGGAAACCACGGTCGCCGAGCAGCGCGCCAAAAACATCCATGTCCATGACGGAGTAAGCGAGGACGAATTTGTGAAGATGCGCACCGCCCGGGACGCCACGCTCGACATGCCCACCTTGATCCTGCCGTCGGTGCAGGTCAACATCCGCGCCGGCGAGATGCCGCCGGCCGAGGGCAACGGGGTGTCTTATCTCAAGATCCCGCTCAATGCGCTGTGATCGGGTGCCGGTCTTTCATCCGGGACGGAGCGACGCCCCGCCGGAAAAGCAGCGGGAGATTGATATGAAGCAAGTGCAGAAACAGCCTCTGAACCCAATATGGAAAAACAGGCTGCGGGTTCGGTCGGCGACGCTCAGCAGCCACGGGCATGACAAAGGACAGATGATGAAAAAATTGCAGTTTCCCGTTTTTCAGGCCTTGGCCTTGGTGCTGGGCCTGGCGCTCAGCGCCGGTTCGGCGCGCGCCGTTACAGCCGTCGAGGTGCCGGTGGTGCAGATCCGGGCGAAGGCGGTGCCCACGGGCTTTGAGCTCGACGGTGTGGTCCAGCCGGTGCAGCAAAGCACCTTGTCGGCGCAGGCGTCGGGACGGGTGGCGTCCTTGCTGGTGAAGGCGGGTGACCGCGTTCGTGCCGGGCAGTTGCTGGCCACCATCGATGACCGCGAGACCCAGACCGGCGTGCAGCGCAGCCAGGCGCAGGTGGCGCAGGCCGAGGCCGAGTTGCGCAATGCGCGGGCGAACGCCGAGCGCTCGCGGGAGTTGCAGGCCATGGGTTTTGTCAGCAAGGCCGCACTCGACACCGCCAATACGCAGCTCAACGCCGCCCAGGCCGGACGCGACCAGGCCGCTGCGGGTTCCCGCCAGTCGGCACTGGCGCAGGGTTTCACGCGCGTGACCGCTCCGTATGACGGCTGGGTGTTGCAGACCCTGAGCGAAGCGGGTGACCTGGCCATGCCGGGTACACCCCTGCTGACGCTGTATGCGCCGCTGCCTTTGCGTGCCGTGGTGCAGGTGCCGGCGTCGCTGGGCGACATCGCCCGGTCGGCCAGCCAGGTGGAAATCCAGGGCCCGGCCGGCAAGGCCGGCCCGCAGTGGCTGGTGCCGGTGGCGCGCAGCGTGTTGCCCTCGGCGGACCCGGTATCTCAGACCATCGAGTGGCGGCTGGAGCTGCCGACTGCCGGCACGGGTGCGCTGGTGCCGGGCCAGCAGGTGCGTGTGCGTTTTGTCGGCGGCGCGTCCGAGCGCATGGTGCTGCCGGCCTCGGCCGTGGTCCGGCGCGGTGAGCTGACGGCGGTGTATGTCGTGGCCGGGCAGGGTTTCTCGCTCAGGGCGGTGCGGCTGGGCTCCGACCATGGAACGGCCGGCGTGGAAGTCCTGGCAGGCCTGTCCGCCGGTGACAGCGTGGCGCTGGACCCGGTGCGCGCCGGCTTGTCCGGTGCCCGTCCGCAGACCGCTGCGCGCTGAGGTGGCCATGAACGATCACACACCTTCCGGTTCCACCCGCCTCGGCGCATCCGGCCGCATGGCGGCGGCCTTCCAGTCCAATGCCATCACGCCGCTGCTGGCACTGATGGCCCTGCTGCTGGGCCTGTTTGCCGTGCTGGTCACGCCGCGCGAGGAGGAGCCGCAGATCAACGTGACCATGGCCAACGTGCTGATCCCCTTCCCCGGGGCCAGCAGCGAAAACGTGCAGAACATGGTGGCCCGGCCCGCCGAGCAGGTGCTCAGCCAGATTGCCGATATCGAGCACACGTACTCGGTGGCCCGGCCCGGCCTGGCCGTTCTGACGGTGCAATTCAAGGTGGGCGTGCCGCGCACCGAGGCGCTGGTGCGCCTGTACGACGTGCTCAACGCCAACCAGGACTGGCTGCCGCGTGACCTCGGCACACTCGCTCCCATCGTCAAGCCCAAGGGCATCGACGACGTGCCGGTGCTGGCCGTCACGCTCTGGAGCGGCGATGCGCTGGCCGCCAACGATCTCGAGCGGGTGGCGCGCACCCTGGAGATGGAACTCAAACGTGTGCCGGGCACGCGTGAGGTGCAGACCATAGGCGGCCCGGGCCGCGCCGTGCATGTGTGGCTGGACCCGGTGCGCCTGCGCGAACGCGGGGTTGATGTGCTCGGGCTCAAGCAGACGCTGGCCGCTGCCAATTTCGGCATGCCCTCGGGCTCGGTGCTGGACCCTTCGGGCCCGACCCCGCAGATGCTCACCGTGGAGACCGGCGAGTTCCTCTCCTCCGCCGAGGAGATCGGTTCCCTGGTCGTCGGTGTCAGCAACGGAAAACCGGTTTATCTGAGCGAGGTGGCCCGCATCGAGGCCGGCGCCCAGCTGCCGCAGCGTTATGTGTGGTTCACGCCGGGCGCCGCCGTGACGGATGCCGGCCCGACGGCCGCAGCGCCACCGGCTGCGGGGCAGGTCTATCCGGCGGTGACGCTGACCGTGACCAAGAAGCCCGGCGAAAACGCCGTGGATGTGGCGCGTGCGGCCAATGCCCGCCTGGAAGAACTGCGCAACACGGTGATCCCGGCCAACATCCAGACCACGGTCACGCGCGACTATGGCGAGACCGCCGCGGAAAAAGCCAACAAGCTGATCCAGAAGCTGGCCTTTGCCACGGGCTCGGTGATTTTGCTGGTGGGCTTCGCCCTGGGACGCCGGGAGGCCGTGATTGTCGGCGCGGCCGTGATCCTGACGCTGATGGCCACGCTGTTTGCCAGCTGGGCCTGGGGCTTCACGCTGAACCGTGTGTCCCTGTTCGCCCTGATTTTTTCCATCGGCATCCTGGTGGATGACGCGATTGTGGTGGTGGAAAACATCCACCGCCACCAGCAGCTCTTTCCGGAAAAGTCGCTGGCCGACATCATTCCCGCAGCGGTTGACGAGGTCGGCGGTCCGACCATCCTGGCGACCCTCACGGTGATCGCCGCGCTGCTGCCCATGGCTTTTGTGAGCGGTTTGATGGGCCCCTACATGAGCCCGATCCCGATCAATTCCAGCCTCGGCATGGCGATTTCACTGGCCATTGCCTTCACGGTCACGCCGTGGCTGGCGCTCAAGCTCATGAAAACGCACGGCCCCGGGCACGGTCATGAAGGCACCGCGAAACCGGGCGGACTAGGTCCCAAGCTGGAGCGCTTTTTCACGCGCATCCTCACGCCCCTGCTCGACAGCGCGCGCAAGCGCTGGTTGCTGCTGGCCGGCATCCTGGTGGCCTTGCTGCTGTCGGTCGGCCTGACCATGGTGCAGTGGGTGGTGCTCAAGATGCTGCCCTTTGACAACAAGAGCGAGTTCCAGGTGGTGGTGGACATGCCGGCCGGCACCCCGCTGGAAAACACCGCGGCCGCCCTGCACGAGCTGGGCGCTTTCCTGGCGCAGCAGCCCGAGGTGCGCGACCTGCAGGGTTATGCCGGCACGGCCAGCCCGATCACCTTTAACGGCCTGGTGCGCCAGTATTACCTGCGTGCCGAGGCCGAGCAGGGCGACCTGCAGGTCAACCTGGTGGACAAGGCACACCGCAGCGACAAGAGCCACGTGATCGCCCAGCGCCTGCGCCCGGAACTGGAAAAGATCGGCGCGCGCCATCAGGCCCGGGTCAAGGTGGTGGAAGTGCCGCCCGGCCCGCCTGTCATGAGCCCGCTGGTGGCCGAGGTCTACGGCCCGGACGAGGCCGGCCGCCAGGCGCTGGCCAGGCGCATTGCCGCCGCCTTTGCGGCCACACCCGACATTGTGGGCATCGACACCTCGCTCAAGGAGGACGCCCCGCGCGCCCATCTCACGGTGCGGCGCCAACGGGCCGAGTCACTGGGCATTCCAGTGGCGGCGATTGCCCAGACGGTGCATGGCGCGCTTTCGGGCGCGGATGCCGCCTATCTGCACGATGGCCAGTCCAAGAACCCGGTGCCGGTTCGCCTGCAGCTGCCGCTGGACAGCCAGGTGGGGCTCGATGCCCTGCTGGCCCTGCCCATGAAAGCCGCGAATGGCCGCATGGTGCCCTTGTCCGAGCTGGTACAGGTGGAGCGGGGCGTGATCAACAAGCCGCTGTTCACCAAGGACCTGCAACCGGTCAGCTATGTGTTCGGCGACATGGCCGGCAAGCTCGACTCGCCGCTGTATGGCCTGTTCGGCATCCGGCCCAAGCTGGCGCAGGCGGCCCTGCCCAACACCGGGGAACTGGGCGAATACTGGATCAGCCAGCCCTCCGATCCCTACCGCCAGTACGCGGTCAAGTGGGACGGCGAATCGCAGATCACCTATGAGACTTTCCGCGATATGGGCACCGCCTACGGCGTGGGCCTGATCCTGATCTACCTGCTGGTGGTGGCGCAGTTCAAAAGTTACCTCGCGCCGCTGGTGATCATGGCCCCCATTCCGCTGACCATCATCGGCGTGATGCCGGGGCACGCGCTGCTCAATGCCCAGTTCACGGCCACCAGCATGATCGGCATGATCGCGCTGGCGGGCATCATCGTGCGCAACTCCATCCTGCTGGTGGACTTCATCGAGCTGCAGGTCGCGCAGGGCATGGCCTTCAAGGAAGCCGTGGTGAGCTCGGCCGCCGTGCGCGCCCAGCCGATTGCACTGACCGGCCTGGCCGCCATGATCGGCGCCTTTTTCATCCTGGACGATCCCATCTTCAATGGCCTGGCCATTGCGCTGATCTTCGGCATCCTGGTGTCCACGCTGTTGACGCTGGTGGTCATTCCGGTTCTCTATTTCGCGCTGTACCAGCACCGGATGGCCCCGCCGGCTGCGCGCATTGAAGCCTGAGTGACGGACTGATTTTCAACCTGAACCAAGGAGACATGACATGGCCAACATCATCATCATGGGTGCCGGGATAGGCGGCATGCCGGCTGCCTACGAAATGCGGGAGCTGCTGCCGCCAGAGCACAAGATCACGGTGGTCAGCGCGGTGGACTATTTCCAGTTCGTGCCTTCCAATCCGTGGGTGGCGGTGGGCTGGCGCAAGCGGGACGACATCGTGCTGAAGATTGCCCCCCTGCTGGAGCGCAAGGGCATTGCCTTTGTGCCCAAGGCCGTCACCACCATCGACGCCGAGGCCAGACGCCTGACGCTGGAAGGCGGCGACAGCCTGGACTACGACTACCTGGTGATCACCACCGGTCCCAAGCTCAGCTTTGACGAGGTTCCCGGCGCCGGCCCTCACGGCGGACACACCCATTCCGTGTGCACCGTGGGGCACGCCGAAGCTTTCTGGGCGGAGTACCAGGACTTCCTCAAGAACCCCGGCCCGGTCGTCATTGGCGCCATGCCGATGGCCAGCTGTTTCGGGCCGGCCTACGAATTCGCCTTCATCCTCGACGCCGACCTGCGCAAGCGCAAGCTGCGCCATCTGGTGCCCATCACCTTCGTGACCAGCGAACCCTATATCGGCCACCTGGGCCTGGGCGGTGTCGGCGACAGCAAGTCCATGATGGAGTCGGAGATGCGCGGCCACGACATGAAGTGGATCACCAACGCCAAGACCACACGTGTCGAGGACGGGAAAATGTTTGTCACCCAGGTCGATGACCTCGGCAATGTGTACAAGGAGCATGAAGTCCCGTTCAAGCTGTCCATGATGCTGCCGGCCTTCAAGGGCGTGGACGCGGTGGCGGCGGTGCCGGGGCTGTGCAACCCGCGCGGCTTTGTGCTGATCGACGAACACCAGCGCAGCAAGGCCTGGCCGAGCATCTTTGCGGCCGGCGTCTGCGTGGCCATCCCGCCGGTGGAGGTCACGCCCGTGCCGACGGGCGCGCCCAAGACCGGTTACATGATAGAGACCATGGTGACCGCGATCACCCACAACATCGCCGACGAAATTGCCGGCCGGCCGGTGCAGGCCAAGGCCACCTGGAACGCGATCTGCCTGGCCGACATGGGCGACACGGGGGCCGCCTTTGTGGCCCTGCCGCAGATGCCGCCGCGCAACGTGAACTGGTTCAAGAAGGGCAAATGGGTGCACCTGGCCAAGATCGCGTTCGAGAAGTATTTCATCCGCAAGATGAAGACCGGCAATTCGGAGCCGGTGTATGAGAAGTACGTGCTCAAGCTCCTGGGCATCGTGCGCCTGAAATAAAACCCGCTTTTTTCTTTTTTTTTAACTCTCTGGAGAATTTCATGACCGTCGAACGTTACATCCGCATCATTGCCGGCCTCTTCATCCTGGCTTCGCTCGCACTCGGCATCGAGGGCAGCCCGCTGTTCGTGAGCAAGTGGGCCCTGGCCTTCACCGCCTTTGTCGGCTTTAACCTGTTCCAGTTCGGGTTCACCAACATGTGCCCGCTCGGTTTCATCCTCAAGAAGCTGGGCGTGCCCGAGTCCAAATTTTCCTGCGGTACCTGATCCTGTTCATCTTCGACCCGGAGGCGCCATGAGCGACACCCTTGTCCAGGTCAGCCTGGTTCAGCAGCACGACTACCGCTTTGACATCCAGTTTGGCGGGGCCATTCCGGTGCTGACCGGCGATGAACCGGCGCCACTGGGAACGGGCCTCGGGCCCTCACCGGTGCAGCTGCTCAGCGCCGCCGTCGGCAACTGTCTGAGCGATTCGCTGCTGTTTGCGCTGCGCAAGTTCAAGCAGGCCCCGGAGCCGATGCGCTGCGACATCACCTCGCAGGTGGGCCGCAACCCGGAAGGGCGCCTGCGGGTGCTGGCCATGACGGCGCAGATGACGCTGGGTGTGCCAGCGGCCTCGCTGCAGCACCTGGACCGCGTGCTCGAGCAGTTCGAGGCGTTCTGCACCGTCACCCAGAGTGTGGGGCAGGGCATCCCGATCACCATCGAAATTTCCGACAGTACCGGTCAGCGGCTGAAATAAATCGTGCCGGTCTTCCATGCTTTTCATTTCCAGGAACATGGGAGATTCCTCATGAAAAGAGGCTACAGCCCTTGCTTGTCAAGCGCCGACAGCTATCAAAACGGTAGTATCAGGCGATGACTTCCAGCCTGCCTTCCTCTGCGGCTTCCTTCGCTGCCTCTTTCGCCTTGTTGCCGCCCGACGATGCGCAGCGTGCCGTGCTGCACAACGAACTGCACGCGCGGCCCTCGGCCCGCGTGCGGCTGCCGGCGCTCATCATCTACGTGGCAGTGCTCAACGCCGGCGTGACGCGCGAGCAGGAGTGCGCACACCTGCGCCGCCTGCCGGGCCAGCAGGATTTGCCGCTGGACAGCCTGCAGGGCAACTTCCTGAGCCTGCGCTGCGAGGGATACCTCGTCCAGTGGGAGCGGCACACCGAGTTCACGCGTTACGCCATCGTGCAGCCGCTGCCCGCCAGCGCGCTGCTCGGCGCTGCGGAGCCACCCTTGCTGGCAGCCCCGGTGGTCGCGCCTGGCTGGCTGCCCGGCATTCCCGGGAAAACGGTGGCAGCCATCCAGCTGGCCATGGTGCATGGCGATCTGTCCGGCGAGGGGGCCCTGATGACACAGGCGCTGGCCTGGTTCGGCGGCCGTGCCGTGGTGGCTTCGCAGCTGGGCAACGGACACTCGTGGGCGCTGACCGCATTTCACCTGGGCGCCGACGGCTTCGAGCGCATGCTGGTGATTGCCCCGCCAGTCATGACCGACATGCGTGCCGGCCGCATCTCCCAGCGCCTGCTGGAACTCGAAACCTACCGCCTGATGGCCCTGCGCGGTCTGCCGGTGGCGAAAGCGCTGGGCCCCATGCTGGCCGAGGCCGAAGGGCTACTGGCCGACATCACGGCGCGGCTCGAAAACAAGTCGGCCTCCGACCAGGAACTGCTGGACACCCTGGTGTCGCTGGCGGCCCGCGTGGAGCGCGCCACGGCCGAGCATAGCTACCGCTTCTCGGCCACGCGCGCCTACAGCGTGCTGGTCGGCCAGCGCATCGCGGAGCTGCGCGAGAAACCCATTTCCGGCACCCAGCTCCTGGGTGAATTCATGCAGCGCCGCCTGTCGCCGGCCATGGCCACGGTAGAGGCCACGGCGCAGCGGCTGGCGTCGCTGTCCGAGCGGGTGTCGCGCACCAGCGCGCTGCTGCGCACGCGGGTGGACATCGCCACCGAGGTGCAGAACCAGCAACTGCTGGAAAAACTCACGCGCGGGCAGGAACTGCAATTGCGCCTGCAATCCACGGTGGAGGGCTTGTCGATTGCAGCCATCTCGTATTACGTGGTGAGTCTGCTGCTGTATGTGGGCAAGGCGTTCAAGGCCGCCGGTGCGCCCGTCAACCCGGAGATCGCCGCCGGCGCCCTGATCCCGCTGGTGTTGTGGGGCGTGTGGCGAACCACGCGCCGCATCCACGAAAAAATTCGCGCACCATGAACTTCCCGGTGTCCGGCGCACGCGCCGGGTGCAGGCTGCCTGACCTATTCCCAATCCCCAATCCGATTCTTCACTTTGCTACCAGGAGCTACCCATGAAAACTGCCCATGATCTCGTCGCCACTGCCAAAACCCGCGTGCAGGAAATTACCGTGTCAGACGCCGAAACCGCCCTGCGCGATGCAGACGTGCTGGTGGACGTGCGCGAAGCCGACGAATACGCCGCCGGCCACCTGGCCGGTGCGGTCCTCGTCCCGCGCGGCCTGCTCGAGTTCAAGTTCAGCGGGACCCCGGCGCTGCAACCGCGCGACCTGAAGATCGTGTTGTACTGCAAGACCAGCGGCCGCGCCGCCCTGTGCGGCGCGGCCCTGCACGACATGGGCTACCTGAACGTGCAGTCGATTGCCGGAGGCTTCGATGGCTGGGTGGCGGCCGGCAAGCCGGTGGTCAAGCCGGAGGCACCGTCCTTTGAATAATGACCTGCATGTTTGTCCGCGTGGCCCGCAGCGGCTGCAGGGAGTCCGGCCATGAGGTGGCTGGACCGCATTCCGCTGGTCTGGCTGGTCGTCCTGGCGCTCTGGATGGCTGTGGCTCCGATCACGCCCGAGCCGCACCTGATTGAAAAATTGCGGATGCTGGGCGAGGGCACGCTGTCCCGACCCCTGGACATCTTCGACCTGTTCATTCACGCCATGCCCCTGTTGCTGCTGGTGCTGCGACTCTGGCGCCGTATGACCGCTCCACGCGCTGGCGCACGGGAGCCCTGAGCTCGCAGGCCCCGGGGCCTGGTGGGCCATGGCTGGTCATTCTGCTGTCCGGCCGGTGCCGCTGGCAGGTGTCCGGATTCTAATGAAAAGTGCCTTCAGCCCTTTCTAGTATTGCGCCAGCAGCTATCGAATAAATAGCAAACCATGATGGCTGGCAGCGGTTGTGCAGCTTGCACTTTTCCTCATGGCCCATGGCCTTGGCAAAGGTTGGCACGGTGCGGTGACCCGCCTGCGCTGGGATCCGGGCGCCGTTACGATCCATGGCACCGGATGGACCCCACGCCGCCAGTCTGAGCGGCGTGGGGCTGTCGACCGGACCTCAGGCCAGATCGAAGCGGTCAGCGTTCATGACCTTGGTCCATGCGGCGACAAAGTCCTTCACGAACTTTTCCTGGTTGTCGTCCTGCGCGTAGACCTCGGCATAGGCGCGCAGGATCGAGTTGGACCCGAACACCAGATCCACCCGGCTGGCTGTCCACTTGACTTGACCCGTCCTGCGGTCGCAGATGCCGTACAGGTTCTGGCCGGTGGGCTTCCACGTGTAGGCCATGTCGGTCAGGTTCACGAAGAAATCGTTCGTCAAAGCACCTGCGCGATCGGTCAGCACACCGTGCCGGGTACCACCGTGGTTGGTATCCAAAACGCGCAGGCCGCCCACCAGCGCCGTCATCTCATGGGCGGTCAAACCCATCAGCTGCGTGCGGTCGAGCAACAACTCTTCGGCACTGACCGCGTAGTCCTTCTTGAGCCAGTTTCGGTAGCCGTCATGGATCGGCTCCAGCGCCTCGAACGACTCGACGTCCGTGGCATCCTGGGTCGCATCACCACGGCCCGCAGCGAACGCTACCGTGATGTCGAAACCAGCTGCTTTGGCCGCCTGCTCCACGCCGAGGTTACCGGCCAGCACAATCACATCAGCCACACTGGCGCCGCTCTCAGCCGCAATGCCTTCAAGCACACCAAGCACCCTGGCCAGACGCGCAGGCTCATTGCCCTCCCAGTCTTTTTGCGGGGCCAGCCGGATACGGGCGCCATTGGCGCCACCGCGCATGTCCGAACCCCGGTAGGTGCGGGCGCTGTCCCAGGCGGTGGTGACCATGTCGCTGACGCTCAGGCCGCTGGCTGCGATTTTTGCCTTCACCGCCGCCACGTCGTAGTCGGTGCTGCCCGCCGGGACCGGGTCCTGCCAGATCAGGTTTTCCTCGGGCACCTCGGGGCCGATGTAGCGCGACTTCGGGCCCAGGTCGCGGTGGGTCAGCTTGAACCAGGCGCGCGCAAAGACTTTCGAGAAGTAGTCGGGGTCCTTGTAGAAGCGTTCGGCAATGATGCGGTAGGCCGGGTCCATTTTCATGGCCATGTCGGCATCGGTCATCATGGGCATGCAACGGATAGAGGGGTCTTCCACGTCCACCGGCATGTCTTCTGGCCGGATGTTCACCGGCTTGTACTGCCAGGCGCCCGCCGGGCTCCTGGTGAGTTCCCAGTCATAACCGAGCAGCAGCTGGAAGTAGCCGTTGTCCCATTGGGTCGGGTGGGTCGTCCAGGCGCCTTCGATGCCGCTCGACATGGTGTCGCGGCCAATGCTGCGGGTGGTTTTGTTCATCCAGCCCAGGCCTTGTTCGTCCACATCTGCCCCCTCCGGAACGGGGCCCAGCAGCCTGGCATCGCCATTGCCATGGGATTTGCCAACCGTGTGACCCCCGGCGGTCAGGGCCACGGTTTCTTCGTCGTTCATCGCCATGCGCAGGAAAGTCACGCGAACGTCTTGTGCGGTCTTGAGCGGGTCGGGCTTGCCGTCCACGCCTTCCGGGTTGACGTAGATCAAGCCCATCATCACGGCGGCCAGGGGGTTTTCCAGATCGCGCTCGCCGGAGTAGCGGCTGTTTTCGCTGCCGCTGGGGGCCAGCCATTCTTTTTCGGAGCCCCAGTAGACGTCCTCTTCCGGATGCCAGATGTCGGCCCGGCCGAACGCAAATCCGTAGGTCTTCAGGCCCATCGATTCATAGGCCACGTTGCCGGCGAGGACGATCAGGTCGGCCCAGCTGAGCTTGTTGCCGTATTTTTTCTTGATGGGCCAGAGCAGCCGGCGCGCCTTGTCCAGGTTCACGTTGTCGGGCCAGGAGTTCAGTGGCGCGAAGCGCTGGTTGCCCGTGCCGGCGCCGCCGCGGCCGTCGGCAATGCGGTAAGAGCCGGCCGAGTGCCAGGCCATGCGAATCATCAGGCCGCCATAGTGTCCCCAGTCAGCTGGCCACCAGTCCTTGCTGTCGGTCATGAAGGCGGTCAGATCCTTCTTGAGCGCTGCGACGTCGAGCTTTTTAACTTCTTCCCGGTAGTTGAAGTCCTCGCCCATGGGATTGGTCTTGGTGTCGTGCTGATGAAGAATGTCCAGGTTCAGCGCCTTCGGCCACCACGCCATGTTCGAGTTGCCGGTGGCCGTATTGCCGCCGTGCATCACTGGGCATTTGCCAGCCGTATTCTGATTCTTCAGGTCCATATAAATTTCCGTTCAGGGCATCATCAATTGAAGTTCGCCAAAGTGAGACGATCGGGCTGTGAAGAGCCTGTCGTGCCGTACTGTTTGAAAAAAATCCAGACACTGCGGGCCACTTTTTTGATTGAAAAGTCAGTGTACTTACCTGGAGTGGTTATCAATGTCATTTTTAACAATCACCCCGATAGTCCAGAGCTGGGAAGCCCATACGGCGAGCGGCAGATGTCAATGCGTGCCAAGGTTCCAACTCGGACTGGTGAAGGAACGCAGGGGTCGGCTGGAGCAGCATCCCCCCGGCCATCGCAGGGCGGCGCTCAACCAGTCACGCTACGCAGTCAGGGAGCGGCAGCCGGATACCCGACCGTCTGCGACAGCAGGACTTGCTGGTCATGGCTCAGGCCCAGCGCGTCGGCGATGGCGGCGCGGTCTATCCAGGCGCGTATCACCGTGGCCAGGCCGCTGCTGGCCGCAAACAGATAGACGTTCTGCGTGATGGCGCCAGCGGCGACATGGGCGTAGGCCTCGCGCTGTGCGGCCGGCACCAGCGACATGCGCGGATGGTTGGCGACATAGACCAGGTCCATGGGCGCCTCATCCACAAAGTCTTGGTAGCCGGTGACACGCCGCAGGTCGGCGCCGGCGACCAGCTGCAGTTGATGCCCGGTAGCGTCGTAGCGATAGGCACCCTCGGGCAAGGCCACATAAATGTCGATCTCTTGTGCGTTGAGAGCCGACGGCGCGGTGCGTCCGCCATCGGCGCGGTTGACGCCGCAGGCGGCCCAGAGCAGGCCGGACAGCAGGTCCAGCGGCAGCGGGTCCGGCTTGTAGTCGCGGTGCGACTGGCGCTGGGCCAGGGCTTGCATCAGCGGCAGCCCAGCTTGCCGGTCGGGCGGCGGCAGGCTGATCAGGGTGGTGGCGTTGCCCAGGGCCGGTTGGGGCCGCAGTTTGCCCATCATGCCGAGGGCGAGCTTGGTCAAGGTGGTCATGGTGTTTCTCCTTGTTTCCGGTTTAGCCTAGGCGGGACTAAACCGCCTTGGTCATGTAGCCCATCCACGGCCAGTAGGTCAGCGCGAACACGACCAGCAGCACCATGGCGGCCAGCGTGATCACCAGGCCGGTGCGCACGAAGTCGCGCGCATCGAAGGTGTCCGTGCCGTAGGCGATCATGTTTTGCGGCGCGTTGACCGGCAGGATGAAGCCGAAACTCACCACGAATTGCAGCAGCATGGTCATGCCGATCACGTTGAGGCCCGGCGTCTGGACGGCCGTCAGCACGCTGATGATGATGGGGATCATGGTCGAAGCCAGCGCCGTGGCGCTGGCAAAGCCGAGGTGGATCAGGAACAGCGACAGCAGCATCAGGATGGCAAAGGCGCTGGCCTGCTGCAGCCCGAGGTGCTGGCGATCAGGTTGGCCAGCCAGCCGGCCGCGTTGGTTTTCAGCAGGGCGGTGCCCACGCTGATGCCGACGGCAAACAGGATCACCGTGCCCCAGGGGAAACCGCGCTGCGACTCCTTCCAGTCCATCACCCCCAGGCGCGGCACCAGCATCAGCGCGATGGCCGCGATGGTGGTCGACGAGGTATCGAAGTTGTGCAGCACTTTTTCGGTGGCCCAGAAGCCCAGCAGCACCAGCACGATGGCCAGCAGCTTCCACTGCCGCAGCGTCATCGGCCCGATCGCTTCGAGCTGCTGCCGGATGGTGGCCTGGCCGCCCGCGATTTCCTTCATCTCCGGTTTCATCATGCGGGTCATGATGAAATAGACGGCCACGCTCAGCACGGCCGAAAACGGCGCACCGGCAATGAACCACTCGGTCCAGCTGATGCTGGTGCCGAACTGCTTCTCGATGAAGCCGATGGCCACCATGTTTTGCGCCGCCGCTGTCTTGATGCCGATGTTCCAGACGCTGGCGGTTTGCGCCGCGGTGATCACCAGCAGGCCGGCAAAGCGGCTGCGCCTGTCGACCTTGAAGGCCAGGATGAAACCCATCATGATGGGCACCAGACAGGCGACGCGCGCCGTGGTGCTGGGCACGATGAAGGAGAGCAGGAAACCCGTCACCATGGCACCGATCACGATGTGGTTGGTGCCCGCGTCCACCCTGGACAGAACCTTGAGCGCAATGCGTCTGTCCAGCCCGGTGGCGGACATCGCCGCGGCAATGAAGCAGGCCGCTGCCACCAGCGCCACGGCACTGTTGGAAAACCCGGACAGGGCCAGGCCGAGCGCCGCACCGGTGCCCATGTCGGGGCCGGCGGGTTTGGCCGCATCGGGTGCATAGGCCAGCAGAAAGATCATGAGTGCGCCTATGACCACCGAACTCACGGCATAGTCCAGCGCCTCGGTCATCCAGACGATCACGGCAAAGGCGAGGATCGCCAGCATCACCTGCCCGGCGGCAGGCAGCCCCTGTAGTGCCGGCATCCAGACGATGGCCAGCAGGGCCGCCAGCGCGGCCAGCAGGCCGACCCGCTTGACGATGTCGCTGCCGGGATTGCCGGGCGCGAGAGTGATGGGCTGCGCAAGGGGGGGGCGCCATGGGTGCAGGGTTCATGGGGGTCTTTCCTGAGTGGATGGAGCGGAGGGAGTGGGCGGGTTGGCCATTCACGCCTTATTGGGCGCGTTGTCCGAGCCGCCGCAGTTTGGCCAGCCAGCGGCTGCCGTCGTTCGCCTTGAAATCACCGACCATGCCAATCAGTGTGGTGTGGACCGGGGCGATGCCGACGAACCCGAGGATGTTGCGCTCCAGCGACTTGACGCAGTGGGCGCGGAAATACCAGCGGTACACAAGGGCTGGCATGCCCATGGTGACCACCACACGGGCTGATCGCCCGGTCAGCCCTTTTTTCGTGAAGGTCGGACGGCCCGCTTCGTGTGCAAAAGCAAAGCCGGGCCGTGCCACTTGCTCGAGGAATCCCTTGAGCAGGGCCGGCATGCCGCCCAGCCAGAGCGGAAAGAAGAACACGATGTGTTCGGCCCAGCGGATGTCGGCCTGCGCCTGCTGCAAGCCGGCGGGCAGTGCGCCTTCCTCCCAGGACTGCTGGCTGCACAACAGCGGAAAGTCCAGTTCGGCGACCTGGATGAAACGCACGGTGTGCCCGGCTTCTTCCGCGCCCGCGGCGTAGGCGGCCGCCAGCGCGTGGCACAGGTGGGCCACGGTGGTGTCGGGATGGCCCTGGATCAGGACAATACGTTTCGCCGTCATTTTTTTGCGCCCTTGCTGTCTGCGCTGAGTTGGCGCACGGCACGGGCCAGCAGCGGGGCCATGCGTATCGCGTTGGAAGGGTGCGTGATGGTGTCGCAGGTCAGCACGCGCGTGACGCCTGCGTCGAGCAGCTGTCGTTGAGCCTCGGCATCGAAGAGCGCATGCACGCCTATGCACAGCGGCGCGCCCAGGCCGGCTTTTTTCAGGAGCCGCGTGACGGCCAGCATGGTTTGCCCCGTGGAAATGATGTCGTCGAGCAGCACCGGCGTCCGCCCCGGCCAGCGTTCGCGGCTGGCCAGTCGGACCCCCACATCGCGATCACCGCGCCGTGTCTTGGCCAGCACGGTCCAGGGTGCGCCGGACAGGCCGGCCACTTCGGCGACCCATTGTTCGCTTTCCTGGTCGGGTCCGATCAGCCAGGGCGCGTCCACGTGGCTGCGCAGCCAGCGCGCAATCAGCGGCGCGGCCGGGACCACCAGCGTGCGGATGCTGTAAACCTCGCCCAAGCTGTGGATGCGGTGCAGATGCGGATCCACGGTGACCAGAAAGTCCAGCGAAGCGGACAGCAGCCGGGCATAGCTGCGTGAGGTCACCGCTTCGCCAGGCTTGAAACGTTTGTCCTGCCGCATATAGGCCAGGTAGGGCGCGACCAGCCCGACCTGCCGGGCGCCCAGCTCACGCGCTGCGTCGGCGGCAAAAATCAGCGGCAGGGTCTTGCCATCGGGCTGGTCCAGACTGCCGGCCAGCACCACGCAGCGGCCTTTGACCGGCGCGTTGATACGCACTCCGGTTTCGCCGTCGGGAAACAGGTGCAGTTGCAAGCTGGCGCAGTCGCAGCGCAGGCGGCTGGCGAGGCCGGCCGCGAGCTGCTCACCACCGGGGAGAGCCAGCACCAGCATCAGGCCTCTTCCATCACATGCACCGCTTCGGCCGGGGTGGTGGCGTATTCCAGGGCATAGGCGAGTTCACCCGGCGTTGCCGCATGCAGCGTGAACAGCGGCTGGCCGCGCTCGACCACCGTGCCGAGTTGCACATTCATGTCGATGCCCGCACACGCCGCCGAAGGGGCGCCGGCGAGTTTGGCGATGCGTGCCAAGCGCCGGTTGTCGATGGCGATCACGGTGCCGCCATGCCGGGCCCGTACCGGTTGCTGGTGGGTGGCCACCGGCGGCTCGCGCAAGCCGCCCTGCGCCTCGCAGATCTCCTGGAATTTCTGCCAGGCTCGGCCGTCCTCCAGCACCGCGGTGGCCTGGGCCAGGCCGGCCCCGGCGGGTGCCGCGCCGCCGAACTCGAGAATCTGCCCGGCCAGCTGTAGCGAGCGCAGCGCCAGGTCGGCCGGAGCCCGCGTTTCGCGGCGCAACACGGCCAGCACGTCGCGCGCCTCCAGCGCGGGGCCGATGCCGCGGCCCACGGGTGCCACGCCGTCGGTCTGCACCACACGCACCTGCATGCCCAGCGCCTGGCCGACCTGTTCAAGCTGCTGCCCCAGCAGGTTGGCCGCATGCGCGCTGCGGACCTTGGCCGTCAGCCCGACCGGCATGTCGATCAGCACATGGGTGGCGCCGGCCGCGGCTTTCTTGGACAGCACCGAGGCGACGAGTTGCCCCTGGCTGTCCAGGTCCAGCGGGCGCTCCACGCGGATCAGGATGTCGTCCGCGGGGCTGAGCCGCACCGCGCCGCCCCAGACAATGCAGCCGCCGGTGCGCTCGACCACGCGCCGGATCTGTGCCACGTCCAGGTCCACCGGCGCCAGCGTCTCCATGGTGTCGGCGGTTCCTGCCGGCGAGGTGATGGCGCGCGACGAGGTCTTGGGCATGCGCAGCCCGCAGGCCGCAATGATGGGCACGATGATCATGGTGGTGCGGTTGCCGGGCAGCCCGCCCACGCAGTGTTTGTCCATGACCAGGCCCTCGCCCCAGTGCATGCGCTCGCCCACGTTGACCATGGCGCGGGTCAGCGCGATGGTCTCGTCCATGTCCAGATGGTCGCCGGCGCAGGCGGTGACGAAGGCAGCGAGCTGCAGGTCCGAATAACGCCCGGCCGCCACGTCCTCAATCACCGCGTCGATGGCGGCCTGGCCGAGGCGGCGGCCGTAGACCTTGGCGCGTACATGGCTCAGCGATTCGAGCGGTGCGGGATGGTGCAGCGAAATTTCTTCTCCCGGCCGCGCATGAAGCAGGCGCCAGGCCGCTTCGGACAGGCCGGCCTCGTCGGCCGTGAGGAAGTCTCCGGTCACCACATTGAGCGTGGCGATGATGGTACGGCCATTGAGCCGCAACTCCACTCGCGACCGGGCCTCGAAACCTTCCGAGTGACAGATGGGGCAGTCGCGGTGCAGGTAGAGCACCGGTTCCTGATAGGTGTCGATGCCCAGCCTGCGCAGGCGCAGCCGGTTGACAGTGGGAGGGACAGGGGGCGGCGTTGCTTGCATGGGAATCCTTCGCGCCACTGTAGGCAAGGCGGGTATCGCTGGCCTTGATAAAACGCAAGTCCGGCTTGACGGCCGCAGCCGCTCAACCGGCCGGGACATTTGTCTCGGCATTTCCCAGCGCCTGCTCAAGCCGGTCCCGCAGGGCGTTCGCCCAAGCCCCGGCGTCCACGCCATGCCCCAGGCAGGCCGCTGCATCGACCGTGACCGATGTCAGCATGTCGGCTTCTTCGTGCGGGCGGCGCAGGGCAGCGCACAGCAAGTGCCAAGGCGGCGTCGACACCAATGTGCCGGCGGCCAGCAAGACGGCGCGCTGCCGCCAGGTCTGGGTGATACCGACCATCTTCCGGTCGCCAATCATCACTTCCCCCGGCCCTTGCCCTGCAAAACAGGCCCAGTGTCCAACGGTGTGTCCGTCGCAGAGGCGGGTGCCCGTGATGCCCAGCGCCTGCAGCCACTGCTGGTGCACCTTGCCGAACCAGCGTGCCGTGGCAAGAGGGCCCCGATCCACCAGCACATGGCCCGTCGGCAACCGGACGGCGGCACGCAGTAGCCACGGTCCTGTCAGCACGGCGCCGCCGCCGCCCGAGCGGCGGCGCCGTGGCAGAACAGGATCGGTGGGCAGGTCGCGCTGGGCGCGGCCGAGCACGATGGCCGGAATGCCGCCCGCGCACACCCACACCTTTGCCGATCGTCCCACCGCTCAGGAGGGTTTCAGCACGGCCAGCGGCAGGCCACGGCCAAAGGTCTCGCCGGCCGGCACGAGAATACGCTCGACAAGGCCGGCGGCAGGCGCCGCGATGTCCATGCTGCTCTTCACCAGAATCACACGTGCCAGCGGCTGTCCGGCCTGGACCTGCGCGCCCTCGGGCACCAGCCAGCGGTCCACCAGCGCCTGCACTTGCGCATCCACACCTTCCCAGGCCTCGTCCCCGAGCGTGATGTTCATGGGCGCGGCACTCATGCGGAGGCCTTCACCCGCGCGCCGACCAGACTGCGGCAGGCTTCCACCAGCCCTTCGACGGACGGGATCACGGCCTGCTCGAGCGGCCGGCTGTAGGGAATCGGCACGCCGGGTACGCCCAGGCGCCGGATGGGCGCCTTCAACACCACCTCGTCCAGACGTTCAGCGATCAGCGCCGCGATCTCGCCGGACAGGCCGAAGTTCAGGTAATCCTCGTCGGCCACCAGCAGGCGGCCGGTTTTGGCCACCGAGCGGACGACGGTATCGACGTCCAGCGGCACCAGTGTGCGCAGGTCGATCACCTCGACGTCCACCCCCTGGGTGTGCAGTGTCTGCGCCGCAAGAAGCGCTTTTTGCACCATCTGGCTGATCGTCACGATGGTCAGGTCCTTGCCCTCGCGCACCACCGCGGCCTGGCCGAAGGGCAGGGTGTAGGCCCCGGCCGGCACCGCGTTGGTTGCGCCCTCGTAATACTGCATCCACGGCAAGCCCATCAGGCCCTTGTGCAAGAAGACCATCACGGGGCTGTCATCGCGGATGGCCTGGGTCATCAGGCCCTTGGCGTCGTAAGCGTTGGAGGGCACGACCACCTTCAGTCCGGGGACATGGGCGAATACCGAGTACAGGCACTGCGAATGCTGGGCCGCGTCGCCGTAACCCCCACCTATGGCGGTCATCAACACCACCGGCAACTTGAGCGAACCGCCGGACATGTAGATGTTCTTGGCCAGGTGGTTGTAGATCTGGTCCATGCAGACACCGAAAAAATCGACGAACATCAGTTCGGCAATCGGGCGCATGCCTTCAGCGGCCGCACCCGTGGCTGCCCCTATGAAGGCGGTTTCGGAAATCGGGGTGTCCATGATGCGCTCCGGCCCGAAGCGATCCAGCAGGCCGCCGGTGGCGCTGAAGATGCCGCCGTAGCGGCCGATGTCTTCGCCCATCACGAACACCTTCTGATCACGTTCCATTTCCTGGCCTATGGCCTCGGCCACCGCCTGGGCCATGGTGAGTGTGCGTTCTGCAGTCATCTTGCATCTCCTTGGGTCGGTCAGGCAAACAGGTGTTCGGTCGCCTCCGCGGCCGGCGGGTAGGCACTTTCGCGCGCGAAGGTGAAGGCCGTTGCCACGCGGGTCTCGGCGCGTGCGGCAATGGCGGCGGCCTGCGCATCATCTAGCAGGCCGCGCCGGCGCAGTTCGCTGCCCAACGCAGGGATGGGGTCGCTTTTGCGCAGCTCGTCGACTTCCCCCTTGGGTCGGTAGACCTCGGCGTCGCCCTGGAAATGGCCCATGTAGCGGTCGGTCTTGACCTCGATCAGTGTGGGTCCGCCGCCCTCGCGTGCACGCCGCACCGCCACCGCGGCCGCATCGTGCACCGCGATGGCGTCGTTGCGGTCGACGGCGATGCCCTCCATGCCATAGGCGGCTGCGCGGGTGGCGTTGGACACCACCGAGGTGGCCTGCGCCTTGGGCACAGAGATCGCGTAGCGGTTGTCCTCGCAGACGAAGACCACCGGCAATTTCCACAGGGATGCGAGATTAAGTGATTCATGGAAGGCGCCCTGATTGGCCGCGCCTTCGCCAAAAAAGGCAACGGCCACGGCTTTTGTGCCAAGCTTCTTCGCTGCCAACCCCGCGCCGCAAGCCGGTGGCATGCTGGCGCCGACGATGCCGCTGCAACTGAAGCGGCGCGCCGGATCGAACAGGTGCATGTGGCCGCCCTTGCCGCGGCCCAGTCCGGTGACCTTGCCGAAAATCTCGGCTGTCATGCGGTCCAGCGGAACACCTTTGGCGATGGCGAAGTGATGCGGGCGGTGCGTGCCGACCACCGTGTCTGCATCTGTGAGATGGGCACACACGCCGACGGCGACGGGTTCCTGTCCTGCCGCCAGGTGCATCTCGCCGGGCACCGGTCCCGACGCAATGTCAAAGGCCAGGCCCTTCTGGATCTGTGGCGGCAGCTTGCCCTCCAGGTACACCTGCGCCATCGTTTCCTCATAGCGACGGATGAGCAGCATGGTCTCGTACATCCAGAGCAATCGTTCGGTAGTTGCTTCCATTGTGTTTGTCTCCTCGGTGGGTTGAAACGCCGGATTCACTCTAGTAGCCGACGGCAGGTGCGCCTTGATGAATCGCAAGGAAACGCCTGCGTTCCAGCACCTATGCACAGTTCGCAAATCGCGCTTAAGCCAAAAGTAATAGAAACGGGCGTCCGCAGGGTGCCGGAATTGCGGAAGCGTCCGGCGCTCATCAGTAGAGGATCACGCGGGTTCGTCCGATGCCATGGGCCGCACAAAAGAAAGCTCGTTCCCCGACAGGGGTTCCACGACTTCGCGCACGTGTTCAAGCACGGTAACGTTGGCTTCCGACGCATCTCCGCGGCGGGCCAGCAGGCGTTCACGCAGCACGGGCAGCGGCGCTTCGCAGTGCACGATGAAAAATGGCACACCCAGGTCTTGTGCCAGTGCGTGTGCCTGATCCCGTTCGATGCGGCGCGGGAAAGCGGCGTCGAGGATCACCGGGTAAGCTGCCTGCAATGCCGTGCGCGCCAGGCCGAACAGCTGCGCATAAGTGCGCGCGGTGGCATCGGCGCCGTACAGGTCCAGCCCCCGGGCATGCGAATCCTCCAGCATGCCCAGGCCGTACAGGCGCTTGCGTTCCACGTCAGAGCGCAGCCGGATGGCCCCTTCCTGTTCGAGAAGGCGCTGCGAGACCCAGGTTTTTCCCGACCCCGGCAGGCCGTGCATGATGGCCAGCCAGGCTTGGCCTGGCCGCGTCCAGGCCAACGCGGTCGCCAGGTAGCGGCGGGCCGCGTCGCTCCCGGCGCTGCGCAGGTGCTCTACCTGGGCGCGGACCAGCGCCCGGTAAACCACGGAAAAACGCAGTGCAGGCAGGCCGGCATGGTCGCCGGTGCGGTCCAGCCAGGCATTGAGGAAGCGAAAGCACAAGTCCTGCCGCTGGCGGGCAGCGAGGTCCATCACCACGAAGGCCGCATCGTCGAGAATGTCGATCCAGCGCAGCGCCGGGTCGAACTCAATGCCATCGAAGGCTGCGACATGGTCTTCAAGACGCACCACGTTGGCCAGATGCAGGTCGCCGTGGCATTCGCGCACATGCCCGTCCGCCTGGCGGGAGCTCCACAAGGGCGTCAGTGCGTCGGCCTCCGCCGTCAGCCAGGTTTGCAGCGCCGACAGCGCGGCTTCGTCGGCCAGCGGCCGCGCGCCTTCGAGCGCAGCCAGCGCGATGCGGCGGCGCTGGTCGGCGCTGGAAAACCCATCCGTGGCAGCCGCGCGCGGCGCGCCTTCGTGAAAGTCGGCCAGTAGCGCTGCCAGCTGATCCACATCCTTGTTCTCCAGGGTGCCGGCGGCGATTCTTTCGCTGAACAGCGCCCCCGGGGGAAAGCGGCGCATGCGCACCGCGTATTCCAGCACCGGCCCGGCACCGTCGATGTCGGGCGAGGCGGGCGTGCCGGTGATGTCTGTGACGTCCAGGTACAGCCCGGGCGCCAGCCGCCGGTTGAGCCGGACCTCTTCCTCGCAGAAATGGCGCCGGGCTTGCAGGCTGCTGTAGTCCACGAAGGGCAGGTGCACGGGTTTCTTGATCTTGTACGCGGTGTCCGCGGCCAGCAGCACCCACGAAATGTGGGTCTCGACCAGTTCCGCAGGCAAGGCGCCGGCCAGCGTGGTGACCAAGGCGCGGGCGGAGTTCAGGGCAGCATCAAGAGTTGGCATCGTGCGCTCAGGTTAAGCCGTCCCCGTGGCGCCGGGCTTGATGTCCGTCAAGCAGTTCCGGGTCGCCGAGGCCGGGCATTCGCTCCGGCCCCATCTCGCAGCGACTTGATGCACCTCAATGTCCATGCCCGGCTGCTGCCTATAGTTTCCCGTCCACCCCAGAGGAGAGACCGATGGACAAAATCCTTGTCGTCTTTTATTCCTACACCGGCACCTCACGTCGCCTGGTGCAGTTGTTGTGCAGTCAGCTCGACTGGCCCTCGGGCGAAATCGTGGAGGAGCGAGCCCGTTCCGGCGCGTCCGGTACGCTGCGCTGCGTGGCCGACTCCCTGCTGCGACGCCAGCCGCGCATCCGTTACCAGGGGCCGGATCCCGGAGGTTTCGGGACGGTGGTGCTGGTCTCTCCGATCTGGGCTTATCGCCTGGCCTCGCCGATGCGCAGCTTCGTGGCCGACCGGCGCGATGACTTGCAGCAGATCGCGGTGGTGTCGGTGATGGGCGGCAGCGGCGCACCGAATGCAGTGGCCGAAATCGGGCACCTCTTGGGGCGTGCGCCCTTGCTGGCGACCGCATTCACCACGCGTGAGGTCGACGACGGCAGTTATGCCGGCCGTCTTGAGGCCTTCGGCCATGCCTTGCAGGCGGCCAGCCGGCAGGCCAGCCCGGTGCGTCCCGCCAGTTGGTCGCCACTGGCCGGTTGACGCCTGGCGTCACGCGTCACCTTCGCTGCCACGCTGGCCGCCGGAGTTGCCGCGCTGGCGCACAACATGGCGTGGACCCCGTGCACGCGGGCATGATGCGTGGCATCACGGGCATCACGGTGTCAGGGCGTGCGGACGTGGACCTTGCTGCCGTCGCGGATGGTGGCAGGCGGGTAAACAATCACGTTCTGCCCCACCGTCAGGCCGCTGGGCAGCCAGGCCTCGTTGTTGTTGCGGGCGCCTACCTCGACCGGCTGCAGCCGGGCATAACGACCGTCCAGCCGGTAGACCGCCATGCCCTTGCCGTGAGGGAACAGCGCCCCGAGGGGCGCGAGCACGGCCTGTTCGACACTGGCCGTGACAATCCGCACCGACACCCGGAAACCGTCGCCCATGCTGCGCCAGGCTTCGGGCGGGCTGCTGATGTCGATCAGCACGTTGACGCGCTGCTCTTCAATACCCAGCGCTGAAACCTTGGTGAAGGCGGCCGGTTCCACACGGCGCACCACGCCCTCGACGGGCGGCCCGCCCCAGCGTTCGATCACCACGCGGCGCCCGGCCGTGGCCTGCACCGCGTCGGTGGTCAGCAGTTCGCTGATCACTTCCATCCGCTGGGGGTCGCCAATGTCCAGCAGGGCGGCACCGGCGGCAAGGGTGGCCTCGCTCGGCTGCGGCACGCGCAGCACCACCCCGCTGACCGGCGAACGCACGCTCAGCGGCCGGGCGCTCCGGTCACCGCCAACGGCCGGTTGCAGCACCGCCGCGGCCTGGGCCTTTTCCTGCACCGCCATTTCACGCTCCGCGTCCGCCACCTCCAGTTCACGGCGGGCGCCTGCCTGGGCCAAGCGGACCGCATCGAGCCGCGAGGCCGACAGGAATCCTTCACCGGCCAGTTTCTCGGTACGCTCCTTTTCCAGTTGAGCCTCCTGCAGGGAAATTCTGGCACGTGCCACGCGGGCCGAGGCGCGCTCCACCCCGGCTGCGGCCGCTTTCAGCCGCGCCGTCGCTTCGCGCGCACTGCGTTCATCGACCATCGACGACATGACAGGCGTCAGCACGGCCACGACGTCGCCGGCGGCCACGCTGTCACCCTCGCGCAGCACCATGCGTGCCACGCGTGCGGCCACCGGCGCCGAGACGGTGTAGCGGTCCTTCAGCCGGGTGCGACCATCTTCCTCGATGGACTGCTCGAAATGGCCTTGTTTGACCGCCGCGGTTTCAACTTCGACGGGGCGTGGCGAAAAGGCCCAGGCCAGCGCCGCAAGCACGGCGACGCCTGCCGCAATCCAGAGCCAGGTCGTTTTTTTGAGTTTCAGCACATTCATTCCCCTGTGTTCCCTGTTCCTTATTCCCTTGTCTTGAGCGCAGCCACCATGTCGAGCCGGTCGATCCGTCGCCGTACCACCAGGGCGCTGGCCACGCCGGCGGCGACCACGCAGATGGCTGCCCAGGCATAGGTCCGCGGCTGGATCACCACTGGAAACTGGAACTGGTCGGACTTGAGCAGTTCCGCGACCAGATGCACCAGGCCCCAGCCCATCAACATGCCCAGCGGCAACGCAATGGCGATGCTGATGGCCAGTTCGCCAAGCAGCAAGACCGAAACTTCGGCGCGGGTGAAGCCCAGCACCCGCAGGCTGGCCAGCTCCCAGGTTCGCTCCGACAGCGCGATACGTGCATTGTTGTAGACCACACCCACGGCAATCACGCTGGCAAACACGGTGAGAACCAGGCTCATGAGGCGGACATTGCGAGCGCTGACCTCCTGCATGTTGCGCAGCAGGTTGGCTTTGCTGAAGGTGCCCGCCACGCGCGGCAGGCCCTGGCTGGCGGCCAGGAAGGCGGCTTCGCTGCCGCGCTGCAGTGCCACCGCGTACTGCGAGGCCACGTCGCCTTCGCGCATCAGCCGGTTCAGCGCGCGGCGCTCCATGTAGGCGTTCAGTCCCATCATTTCCTGTGCGGTGGCTGCCAATGTCAGCTGCAGCGTCTCACGGCGTCCTTCGAGCACCTCGGCGCGCACCGTGTCACCCACACGCAGACCCAGTTTGCTGGCCAGGCGGTCTGTCATCACCAGTCCGCCATCGGGCAGGGGCACTTCCCGGCCGCGGATGTCGACGATGCGCCGCAGCGCGGGGTTTTCCGCATACCCCTGGATGAGGCCCCGCTCGCTGACCGGGCCGTTGACGAAACGCACCGGAACGTCGCGGGTCGCCTCCACCGCGATGACCCCGGGCATGCGTGCCACCTCATGGCGGGCCTCGTTGCCAATGGGGTCGCTCATCCACAGGATCACGTCGCTGCGCATGGCCAGGGTGAACTGGGTGTCCACAATATGGTCGATCGCGTCGCGTATGAAATTGCCCATCACCACGATGGCCACGGCTGCTGCCACGCCGGCAATGGACAGTCCGGTGCGTAGCGGGCGGCGCTCCATGTTGCGCAGGATCATCTGCAGGGCCGGCTTGACACCCTTGACACCCAGGCGCTCCAGCAGCGTGCGCCGGAAGTGCCCTGGTGCGGGCGGGCGCATGGCCTCGGCCGGGGCCAGGCGCACGGTGGCGCCGATGGCACTGAGTGTGCCCAGCACGGCGGTCGCCAGCGTCAGGCCCGCACCCACCACCAGCAACCACGGTGCAAGATGGTGCTCAAACGTCGGAAAGTAGAAGAAGTCGGCATACAACCGCGTGAAGGCGGCGCCCAGCCAGTCGCCGAGCCAGATGCCCAGCAAGAGCCCCAGGATGACGATCACCAGCACCAGCTTGAGGTAGTGCGTACCTATGCTGCGGTTGGCGTAGCCCAGCGCCTTCAGGGCGGCGATCTGTTCTCGCTGGGTGGACACCAGCCGTGACACCACCACATGCAGAAGAAAGGCTGCCACGCCGAGAAAGATGGAAGGCAGCACCGTACCCAGCACCTGCTGCTCCTTGATTTCGGCGTCGAGCATGGCGTGCGAGATCTGGTCCTCGCGGCCATAGGCTTCTCCCGCGCCGTAACGTGCCAGCAACCGGCTCATGCGGGCAATCACGTCGCGCTGCGATGCCCCCGGCGCAAGCTTGATACTCACGCGGTTGAAGGCGCCCTGCATGTCGTAGGCCGCGGCCAGGGTGTCGCGGTCCATCCAGAACACCCCGAAGCCGCGCTGGTCGGGGCTGCCGCCCAGCCCGGCAAAAATGTACTCCGGCGACAGCGCGATGCCGGCGATCAGGAGGGTGCGTTGTTTTCCGTTGATCAGGGCAGTGAAGATGTCGCCCGGCTTGACGCCCCGCGATGTCGCGAAACCGGCCGAGACCAGCACCTCGATGCGGCCGTCGCTGCGTGCGCCGGAGGCGAGGCCCGCGTTGTCGAGCGCCCGGCCGCGCGAGACGCTCACTTGGTTCATGCGCGGCAGCTGTTTGCGGTCCACGCCGACCAGCTGGCCGAGGATGGGGTCACTCACCCCTGGAGCCGCTATGCGGACCACCTGCTCGATGGTGGTCTGCACATCGGCCACGCCGGGCACTTCCCGCAGCGTCTCGACCAGGGCGTTCGGCGCGCGTTTGACCGTGGCGAACACATCGGCAAAATGTGCTTCCGCATAAAAACGCTCGCGCGCCAGGCCCAGCGAGTCCACCGCGCTCAGGCTGGTGATGAAGCCGCCTATGCCGCTGGCCACCACCAGCGCGATGGTCAGGCCCTGGCTCCAGAGCAGCCGCAGGTCCCTCAACAACTTGCGATCGAGTGCTTTCACGGCTTCACCATGACAACTCAGCGGGGGTGAGCCGCCGCGACGGAACTTCAATGCTGGCGATGCGCCCGTCCGCCAGGCGGATGACGCGGTCGGCCATGCCGGCGATGGCGGCGTTGTGCGTGATGACGATGGCCGTGGTGCCTAGTTCCTGGTTGATGCGGGCGATGACTTCGAGCACCAGCTTGCCGGTGGCATAGTCCAGCGCGCCGGTCGGCTCGTCGCACAGCAACAGCTGCGGGCGCTTGACGATGGCCCGCGCAATGGCCACGCGCTGCTGCTCGCCGCCGGACAGCTGGGAAGGGAAGTGATCCTGCCGCGGCGTCAGCGCCACCAGTGCCAGCGCCTCGTCCACCGGCATGGGGTCGCTGGCGATGTCGGTGACCAGTGCCACGTTCTCGCGCACGGTCAGGCTGGGAATGAGGTTGTAGAACTGGAACACGAAGCCGACGTGTTCGCGCCGGTAACGCGTCAACTCCTCATCGGGCGCATCGGTCAGGCGGTGGTCCAGGAAATCCACCTCGCCGGTGCTCGGCCGGTCCAGTCCGCCCAGGATGTTCAGCAGCGTGGACTTGCCGCTGCCCGAGGCGCCCAGCAGCACCAGAAATTCGCCCGCCCACACCTCGAGATCCACGTCGCGCAAGGCATGCACGGCGGTTTCACCGCTGCCATAGGTCTTGGACAGCGACCGGATGCGCAGCACCGGGGCGTCCGGCTGCTGCGCCGTGGTCATGCGTGCAGGGGCTATTGAACCGCTATTTTTTTGCTCGCTGCCGAAGCCTTCTTCGGCAGCTCCAGCGTCAACACGCCGTCGGCGTACCTGGCCTGGACCTTGCCGTCGTCCACATCCTGGGCCAGGCTGAAGGTGCGCGAGATATTGCCCCAGTAGCGCTCGCTGCGCAGGACCTTGTCACCATTGCCCCTGGTCTCTTTTTCGCGCTTGACCTCGGCGTCGATCTGCACCACATTGCCGTCGATGCGCACGTTGATGTCTTCCTTCTTCACACCGGGGATGTCGGCCTTGACCTGGTAGGCATCATCCTTCTCCGAGACATCGATGCGCATTTTCAGCGCCGGCGTCTCCGTCTCGAAAACTGCGGGGGAGAAGAAGCGGCGCATGGCCGACTCGAAGGAGTCGGTGAAGGCCGGATCCAGGACACGAAGATTGCTCATGATGGACTCTCCTTGAATGATTGTAAAAACGATGAGAGGAATGTGCCTTCCATGTCAGGCACCGACTTCGAGTTTGTCCACAACGCGCGAAACACCGCGCGCCGAGAACGCAGCCCCGACGGCTGCTTCGCGCTCCGCCAGCGAATGCACCTTGCCCCAGAGGGTGACGACGCTGCCTTCAACCTCCACGGTGATGTGTTTGGCCTCCCGTGCGGCCTGTCGCGTCAGGGCCGCGGTGATCTGGACGCCGACGTCCTTGCTGCTTGCGCGCGACTTGATGGTGATGCGGTTGGACAGGCCGCGCACGCCGGCCAGCGGCCGCACACACTGTTCGGCGCTTGCCAGCTGGTAGCTCCAGTCGACTTCGCCGGTGAGGGTGACCCGGCCGTTTTCGACCAGGACCTGGATCTTCTCGTCCGGCACCAGGGAGTTCAGCTGCAGGGCCGTGGCCGCCGCCTGCGCGATATCGGAGTCGCTTCGTTTGTGCTCGGCTGTCAGCCTGACGTCAAGTTCCACCGCGATGCCGCGCACGCCTGCCACGCGGTGCACAGCCTGTTCCACCGCATGCTTTTCGGCGTAGCTGTCGAGGTGGCCGGTCAGGGTCACCACACCTTCCCTGACCGCCACGCCGATGCCGGTGGCATTGACGGCGGGATCCCACGCGAGTTCGTCGGTGACGTCGGCCTTGATATGGGCATCCGTTTTCATGGAACTCTCCTGATTGCTGCTGGAATCTGAACGCGGCCGCATGGCGCAGCCAAGGCGCTCAATTTATTCTTCTTTGCGCGGCGTGCATTGACATTGCTCAAGTCGACGCGGAACCCGGCTCACGCGGGACACGGCTTGATCTGCCGGCGTTCTTCAGCATTGCGTTCGCGCGCAATGACCCCGCAACAGATCGCAGCCATGGCGCTTGTCGACGCCGCATTTTTTGCAACAGGATGCACCGGATTCGCGGATGCACCGCCATTGCCTTTCCGGCTGCCGGTCTCAGGGCAGCAGGACCGCCGCGCCTTGTACCGTCCCCTCGCGCAGGGCCTGCACCGCCGCGTTGGCGTCCCGCAGGGCAAAGGTCTGCACATGGGTCTGCAGGGACATCCCGGCCACGGTGCGGAAAAAGGCTTCGCCATCTTCGCGCGTGAGGTTGGCAACCGACCGGAGCACGCGCTCACCCCAGAGCAGGCCGTAGTCAAAAGCCGGAATGGTGCTCATGTGGATGCCGGCGCAAACCACGGTTCCGCCCTTGCGTGTGGCCGCCAGCGCAGTCGGCACCAGCGCACCGACCGGGGCAAAAATCAGCGCCGCGTCCAGCAGTGCAGGCGGTGTTTCTTCCGAACCGCCGGCCCAGGCGGCGCCCAGGCTGCGGGCGAACGCCTGCCCCACCGTGTCGCCCGACCGTGTGAAGGCATGGACCTGCTGGCCGCGCGCTACGGCGATCTGGCAGACGATGTGGGCTGCCGCGCCGAAACCATACAGGCCCAGCCGGCGCGGCAGGGCCTCGCCCGCCAGGCGCCAGGCGCGAAAGCCGATCAGGCCAGCGCAGAGGAGCGGGGCGGCGTGGGCGTCGTCGTAGCGGTCGGGCAAGGCAAAGCAGAAGCGCTCGTCGGCGGCGGCGTATTCGGCAAAGCCCCCGTCCCGGTCATAACCAGTGAACACCGGCTGGTCGCACAGGTTTTCTCGGGCCATGGTGCAGAACAGGCATTCACCGCAAGCCTGGCCCAGCCAGGGGATGCCGATGCGCTGGCCGACCGCAAAACGCCGCGCCAGGGGACCGCGGGCGATCACCTGCCCCACCACCTCATGCCCCGGCACCAGGTTCGCCCGCCGGACCGGCAACTCGCCGTCGATGATGTGCAGATCGGTGCGGCATACGCCGCAGGCCAGCACGCGCACCACCACCTCGCAGCCAACCGCCTGCGGCACAGGTTTCGACCCAGGCTGCAGTTTCGCGCCGGAGGGATTGACGGTCATCGCGAACATGGCATCGGGCGGCATGCAGGCATGGTACGCAGCTGGTGAGGCCGTGGGCCGCGATTGAGGGGTTTCGTTGACCTTGCGCAAATGCGGGGTGGCGCTGCTACGGGACGATCCTGTTTTTAACTGACTGGCGGCGTAGTGGCGTCGGACTTTTTCATGGCACTTTCTGATTCCCGCCCGCCCGGGCACACACCGGCTCCGATGGACCTTCCACTCAAGGCTGGGTTGGCCCGACTCACGCACGGCGTCTCACCGGCCTCGGTGGCCGGGGCGTATGCCGACTGGTTCACGCACCTGCTGGTGTCGCCGTCCCGGCAGGCCGAATTGGTTGCCGACGCGCTGCGCAAGGGTCTGCTGTGGGCGCAGTATGCGCCGCAGGCCTGGCGGGGGGACTGTGTGCGCTGCGTGGAGCCGGCCCCCCAGGACAAGCGCTTCTCGCCGCAGGAGTGGAACATGCTGCCGTTCAGCGCCATGGCCCAGGCCTTCCTGCTGCAGGACCAGTGGTGGACCGGGGCCATGACAGGCGTGCGCGGCGTCTCCCGGCACCATGAAGACGTGGCAGCATTCACCACACGCCAGTGGCTGGACATGTGGTCACCCTCGAACTTTCCCATCTCCAACCCCCAGGTGCTGAAAGAAACCCTGGCCACGGGCGGGGCCAATCTGGCCAATGGATTTGCCAACTGGTCGCGCGACGCCATGGCGGTGCTGACGGAGGGCAAACCACGCGGCGTGGAGGCTTTTCTCCCCGGCAAAGGGGTGGCGCTGACCCCGGGCAAGGTGGTCTTCCGCAACCGCCTGATCGAACTGATCCAGTACGAACCGGCCACGGCAAAGGTCGATGCCGAGCCGGTACTGATCGTACCCTCGTGGATCATGAAGTACTACATCCTCGATTTGACACCGCCCGATTCGCTGGTCCGCTATCTGGTGGATCAGGGCCATAGCGTCTTCATGGTTTCCTGGAAAAACCCGGACGGTCAGGACCGGGACCTGGGGCTCGACGATTACCTGGAACTCGGGGCCATGGCGGCGCTGAAGGCGGTGGGCGAACTCCGGCCCGGCGCCGGCATTCACGCGGCGGGTTATTGTCTGGGCGGCACCTTGCTGGCCATGGCGGCTGCGGCCCTGGGCGCCCGGCCGCGCACCCCTCTGAAAACCGTGTCCCTGCTGGCCGCGCAGGTTGATTTTCACGAGCCTGGCGAGTTGGGTCTGTTCATCGACGAGAGCCAGATTGCGTTTCTGGAAGACCTGATGGCGGGACGCGGCTATCTCGACGGTCGCCAGATGGCCGGCGCCTTTGCCCTGATCAATTCCAAGGACCTGGTGTGGTCCAAACTCGTGCATGAATACCTGATGGGCGCGCAGACACCGATGACGGCGTTGCGCGCCTGGAATGCCGACGCCACGCGCATGCCGGCGCGCATGCACAGCGAGTACCTGCGCCGGCTGTATCTGCACAACGACCTGGCAGAGGGGCGTTACATGGCCGGTAGCCGCGCCATCTCGCTGGCCGACATCAAGGTGCCGATGTTTGTGGTGGCCACCGAGCGCGACCATGTGTCGCCGTGGACTTCGGTCTACAAGATTCACCGCCTGACGCGTGCGCCTGTGAGTTTTGTGCTGACCTCGGGGGGGCACAACGTCGGCATCGTCAATCCGCCGTCCGGCGCCGCAGCCCATCCCCGGGCCAGTTACCACTTCGCCACCCATGCGCAAGGCAGGGCGCCCGCGGATCCGCAGGACTGGCTGCAAGGTGCACCGCCGGTTGCCGGCTCCTGGTGGCCGTGTTGGCACGCCTGGCTGCATGAACAATCAACGGGGCTGACCAAAGCAGTGCCGGTCGCTGGCCTGCGTTCTGCGGGCCGGCTGTCAGCCGCACCCGGCACTTACGTTCACCAAATGTAAGGCGCGGTTTTCGCACTCCTGCCCGCAGTAAGGGGCAGCGGGCGGCGTGCTTCAGGCGTGGATTTGTGGCGCCGTGGCGGCGGGCTTTCCCGCAAAAAAGCCATTGCTCGAAGTGATCGCCGCCTGAAAGCTTTCCATGGCCGATTTCAATGCACCGCCCTGTTCGCTGTCGAGCAGGTGGGTGGCGCTGGCCATCATCTCGACCTGTGACTGCAGTGCCGCGGCCGTGATCTGTTGCCAGTACTGGGTGGCACCCTGCAGGTCAAAACTCAGCAGATCCGACTGGATGGCCAGCAGGTCGGCCGGCTCGCAATTTCCATGCAGCTTTTGCGCCGCAGCCTGGTGACGCAGGGAAGCCTCGCGGGCCGCCTGATGCTGGATGGCCCGCATGGCTTCGCTGCCGCGCAACAGGGCGCAGGCCGCATCGGTGGCGACGGCCAGTTGCTGGCGGCCGAGGTCGGCCAGAAAGCGGGCGGGAGTGGTGCCCCTACCCGTGCTTTCGCGGGACGGAACGGGGAGGGGCGTTTTTGCACGCATGGGGTTCCTTTCAGGTGGGGACGGTTTCCGGTTCAGCGCCGCATCGCCATGGGACGCTCATGCTCATGAATGGCCTGGCAGGTGGTGCACAGGGCCGCGGCAGGCCGGGCCGCGAGACGCCGCAGATCGATCGCTTCGCCGCAGTCCAGGCAATGGCCGAAGCTCTGGTCGGCCAGGCGGCGACGCGCCGCCAGCACGTCCTCGAGTTCAAGCACCGCGTGTCCGGCCTTGGCCTCATCGACCGTGGCCAGGGCCTGTTCCATGGCGACATCCTTGAAATCCATCACACGGTGCTGCCCGGTGTCGCCCGCCTCGTGGGACTGCTCGGCGGTGGCGCGCAGGAGAGCACGCAGTTCGGCTTCGCGCTGCGCCAGAATCTGGCTGAAGCGCGGCATCAGGGTGCTGTCGTATGTTTCCATGGAGAACCTTGTGCTGGCGTGACCATTCTGTGGGCCACCCGGCACCCGGGTCTTTGATCTGGAGCAACTGAGGGTGCTGCCCGGGCGCTAATCTTCCAGCATGGGGTATGTTTGACCCCCTGTTCCAAGGATATTCATGAGCGTACGCAATCTCGAGACCCTGTTCCACCCCGCCTCTGTGGCCCTGATAGGTGCCTCTGACCGCGAGGGCAGTCTGGGGGCCGTGGTCCTGCGCAATCTCAGGGCGGACGGGTTTCAGGGGCTGGTCTGGCCGGTCAACCGCCGGCATGCCCAGGTTGGCGGCGGGCCGGCCTGGCCCGATGTCGAGTCGCTGCCACAGGCGCCTGACCTGGCCATCATCTGCACGCCGGCCGAGACGGTGCCCGACCTGATCACCGCCCTGGGCCGCAAGGGCACGCGTGCCGCCATCGTGCTGTCGGCCGGGCTCAAGCAGGCCTCGCGCGCGGGCGGGCCCACGCTGGAGCAGGCCATGCTGGATGCGGCGCGGCCCTGGCTGCTGCGCATCCTCGGGCCCAACTGCATCGGGGCGCTGGTGCCGGGGATAGGGCTCAATGCCAGTTTTGCACCCGGCAACGCCTTGCCCGGCAAGCTGGCCTTTGTGACGCAATCGGGCGCGCTGGCGACCGCCATGCTGGATTGGGCCAACAGCCGCGGCATCGGTTTTTCGCATTTCATCTCGCTGGGCGACAGCGCCGACGTGGACTTCGGCGACGTCATCGACTACCTGGCCAGCGATTCCGGAACACGGGCCATCCTGATGTACATGGAGTCGGTCAAGACCGCGCGCAAGTTCATGTCGGCGGCGCGCGCCGCCGCGCGCAACAAGCCGGTGATTGTTGTCAAGGCCGGGCGTGCGCCTGACGGTGCCCGGGCGGCAGCCTCGCACACCGGTGCGCTGGCCGGCTCCGATGTGGTGTTCGACGCCGCCGTCCGGCGCGCCGGCATGTTGCGCGTGGACACGCTGGAGGCGCTGTTCGATGCCGCCGAAACCCTGACCCATGTGAAGGGCTGGCAAGGCGAGCGGCTGGCGGTCCTGACCAACGGGGGTGGTGCCGGGGTGCTGGCCGCCGATGCACTGGCGCTGGGCGGCGGCCAGCTGGCGGTGCTGGGTGAAGGGACGCTGGAAGCGCTGAACCAGTGCCTGCCGCCCACCTGGTCGCACGGCAACCCGATCGACATCGTCGGTGATGCACCGGTCAGCCGTTATGCGGACAGCCTGCGGGTCCTGCTGGCAGCCCCCGAGGTCGACGGTGTGCTGTTCATCCATGCCCCCACGGCCATTGTTCCTGCCGACCAGATCGCAGCGGCCTGCCTGCCGTTGATCCAGGCGTCCGCAAAACCGGTGCTGACCTGCTGGCTGGGCGGTGCGGCGGTGGCGGCGGCGCGGCGGGCCACTGCCGGAGCCGGCATTGCCAGCTACAACACGCCGGAACGCGCGGCGGCGGCCTGGCTGCAACTGGCCACCTACGCGCGCAACCAGCAGGCCTTGCAGCAGCTTCCCGCGTCCGCGCTGGAGGACTTCACGCCGGACCGGCAACTGGCCCAGTCGCTGCTTGAGGAGGCGCTGCAGGAAGGCCGCGAGTGGCTCGGTGATGCGCAGGCCCAGGCGCTGCTGCGGGCCTACGGCATCCCCACGGTGGAAACCGTCAGGACCCGCGACGTCGAGGAGGCGATCACCGCAGCCAACCGCATCGGTTACCCCGTGGCCCTGAAGATCGTGTCGCCCCAGGTCATCCACAAGTCCGACGTCGGCGGTGTTGCGCTCAACCTGGTCTCCGCCGAAGAGCTCAGGCGCGCGGCCGGGAAGATGCGTCGGCAGGTGACCGGGCTGCTGCCGCAGGCGCAGATACTCGGCTTCACCGTGCAGGCGATGGCTGAGCGTCCCGGGGCGCACGAGTTGATTGTCGGCATTGCCTCGGACCCCGTGTTCGGCCCGGTGATGTTGCTTGGCGAGGGTGGCGTTGCCGTCGAACTGCACAAGAACCATGTGGTGGCGCTGCCGCCGCTGAACACCCGCCTGGCGCAGGACATGCTCGCCGGCAGCCGGTTGTCGCTCCTGCTGGCGGGCTACCGTGGGCGCCCGCCCGCCGATGAGGCCGCGCTGCTGGCCACGCTGCTGAAGGTCTCGCAGATGGCCTGCGACCTGGCCTGGCTGGCCGAACTCGACATCAACCCCCTGCTGGTTGATGAACACGGCGTGCTGGCGCTCGATGCGCGGGTCAGGTTGCGCCCGGTCCCGGCGGGCGAGCGCAGCCGGCTGGCCATCCGGCCCTACCCGCAAACCCTGGAAGAGCATGTGCAGGTCAAGGGCCAGGACGTGCTGCTGCGTCCGATTCGCCCCGAGGATGGCCAGCGCCTGATGGCCTTTTATGCCGGGGCGTCGCCCGCCGACATGCGCTTGCGCTTTTTCATGACGCGGCGCGAGGTACCGCATTCCGAGCTGGCACGCTACAGCCAGATCGACTATGACCGCGAGATGACTTTTGTGGCGATGGTGCCGCAGGCGGGCGGCGAACCGGTCATGGTGGGCGAAGCGCGGGCCGTCTGCGACCCTGACAACCTGCAGGCGGAATTCGCCATCCAGGTGGCCACGGACTGGCAGGGGCGCGGCCTGGGGCGCCAGCTGATGGACAAGCTGATTCGCTACCTGCGCGAGCGCGGCACGGCCGAGGTCGTGGGGCAGTGCCTGCCGGAGAACGTGGGCATGGCCGCCCTGGCGCGCCAGACCGGGTTCGAGGTGTCCACCGCAAGCGCGCAGGAAACCGTGGCGATGCGTTTGTCGCTGCGCTGAAAAATCTTTGACCGGGGAGAAAAAAATTGTCCGCTTACCATCAGATTCTTGTTCCCTTCGACGGCAGCCCGACTTCGGAAAAGGCGCTCGATGAAGCCATCCGCCTGGCCGGGCTGACTGGCGCGCGGCTGCGGCTGCTCCATGTGGTCGACGAGTTGAGCTACGTCAACGGCTTCGAGACGGCGATGAATTACACCAATGAAATTGTTCCGCTGATGCAGGTGGCTGGCGAGAAACTGCTGGCGCTCGGCCGGCAAAAGGCCGTGGACCAGGGCGTGGACACGGACAGCGTGCTGATTGTGGGCGGGCCAGGCCGCATCTGCGAACATGTGGCCGAGCAGGCCAGGAGCGCGAAGGCGGACCTGATTGTGGTCGGGTCGCACGGGCGGCGTGGCATAGGCCGTGTCCTGATGGGCAGCGACGCCGAGCAGATCGTGCGGACCGCGCCGGTTCCGGTGCTGGTGGTGCGCGGGACCGGGGATACGGCCTAGTACATCAACACGTAAGTTTCGAAACATAGTATCGCCCAAGCTTTGTATCT
>NZ_JAQSDN010000068.1 GCF_029945925.1 Polaromonas sp.
GCCCAAACCTCGGGCAGGCAATCTCGCCTCACACACAGAAATTCAGACACCCCCTTTTCCGTCGCCAGAAAACGCCATCTATCTCGGAAATTTCAGCACTTGTACGGAAGCTGTGCTAGCGGCACGCTCATATTTTTTTCAGGTGAACGGTTGCTTCTATTGCTCTCGTGCTTGCCACACACAATAGCAGCTCCTGATTAGATCCACTCTTTTGTTGATCTCGTGTCTTAATGCTAGCGATGCGCTCTTGGGTAGAGAGCGTTTCAGAGACCGGAAGTTGCCACTCCCCAATCCTCATGAAAGCCATCGCCCACCAACGCTATGTGCCACACTCTGTGCGACGTTTAAACCTTACGCCTTCGTCACAGGGAGGCCCACCCCAGATGAGGATGACAAGTGCTCACCAATATAAAGATTCAGGGATACCGAATCCATAGGGACCTGCTCCTCAAGCCGAACCGAAAGTTCAATCTCATCGTCGGGGCGAATGAGTCCGGCAAATCGACGCTCATGGAGGCCGTCGCACTCGCATTGACGGGTCGCGTCAACGGCCGAAGCGCTTCCGAGGAACTCAATCCTCACTGGTTCAATACTGCCCTTGTCCGAGATTTCATTCAAAAGAGGACGAACGGTTTCCCGGTAGGCTTTCCGGAGATTCTGATTGAACTGTCCTTTGAAGACGTTCCTGAGCTGCAAACTTTGTGCGGCGCAATCAACACACACCTCCCAACCCATGCCTGCCCGGGAGTCACCATGCGGGTCGCGCCCAACCCTGAATACGCGGCGGAGCTGGAGGAATGGGCCAAGGTTCCAACGCCGTTGCTTCCCGTCGAATACTACCGTTGCGACTGGCGCTCTTTTGCCGACAAGGAAATCACGGTCCGCCCCAAGATACTGGCCACCGCCGTTATTGACTCACGTACTGTCCGGGCCACGTCCGGCATTGACTACCACCTGCGCCAGATCCTCGGGGACCAACTGGAGCCTGCAGAGCGCGCCGAGATATCACTCGAATATCGCAATGTGAAAGCGCTGATGTCGAAGAGTGCGCTGAGCGGCGTCAACATGAGGATGAGCTCCGTGCACGCGACGCTGCACAACCAGCCAATCGCCCTCGCCATGGATCAAACTTCCAGAACCTCTTGGGAAGGAGTCGTTACGCCACACGTCGATAGCGTGCCGTTCTCTATGTCCGGCCAAGGGCAGCAATCGGCGATCAAGATTTCACTTGCTATGAACCGGCATGCCGGACGCGCCAAATTTGTAATGATCGAGGAGCCCGAGAATCACCTTACACACACCAGCCTCGTAACTTTGCTGGCGCGCATTGAATCCCTGGCCGGCGAGAAACAGCAGCTGTTCGTTACCACTCATAGTTCGTTTGTACTCAACCGACTGGGGCTAGACGCTTTGGTGCTGATGGGTAATAACGTAGCAGCGAAGCTCACCGAACTGCACCCCGATACGGTGTCCTACTTCAAGAAGCTTCCTGGATACGACACTCTCCGCATCGTCCTAGCGAACAAAATCGTTCTTGTCGAGGGCCCATCGGATGAAATCGTATTCGAGCGTATTTTCTTGGACATGTACGGCAAGCGACCGATGGAATGTGGCATTGACGTTCTCAGCATGCGCGGGCTCTCGCTTGCCCGCGGTCTGGCGCTTTGCGCTGCACTTAGCAAGCCGGTGGCCGCGCTTCGCGATAACGACGGTTTCGATCCAGTTGGACTTCGCGACTCCGTGAGTGAGTGGCTGAAGACAGGCGAACGAGAACTCTTTATTGGAGAGGTGGCTCATGGAAAAACCCTTGAGCCTCAGTTAATCCACCACAGCGGCGAAACACTGCTACGTGACATCCTTGGCATTACCACTGCCGCTGATTTACTGACATGGATGACCCGAGAAAAAACTGAGGCTGCACTACGAATCGGCGAGTCGGCCAAAAAAATCGTGCCTCCAGCGTACATGCTTGCGGCAGCCAAGTTTGCACATGGGTAACCAACTTACGCTAGCAGTTGCAGGATCCCGGAAGACGCAGGGAATTGTTGAGCACTGCGCTTCGCTCTCCGGTGATCGGCGAGTCCTTATTCTTACGTATACCCAGGCTAACCAGGAGGAACTGCGCAGCCGTCTCCAGCGTTATGCGGGGGACCACCACCACGTCGAAGTGATGGGCTGGTTTACGTTCTTATTGCGCCACTTTGCCAAGCCATTCTTACCGTTCAAATTCTCCGGACAACGAGTGCTTGGCTTCAATTTCGAAGGGAGGCCACGCCGTATGGCGAGTGGCAAAAGTCGCTTCCTGGACTCGAACGGAGCAGCGTATGCGTGCGAGCTTGGCAGACTCGCTCACGAGCTTGTTGCCGATAGTAAAGGCGCACTGTTGCGAAGGCTTGAGTGCATCTACGATGAGATCTTGATAGACGAGGTGCAGGATCTCAGTTCGCACGACTGGGATATTTTTGACGTACTTTTGCGCTCATCCATCGAAGTTCGAATGGTTGGTGATATCCGACAGTCGGTCCTCGCCACGAACCCGCGAAGCCAGAAGAATGCAAAGTACTCATATGCCAGCGCGATTAGCTGGTTTCGTGAGCGTCAGACAGAAGGCCTGCTCGAAATAAAAGATAGCGTGGTCACTTGGCGCTGCCATCCTGACATCGCTGCTTTTTCTGACACGATTTTTGATCCTTCCTGGAAGTTTCCTGCAACACAATCGAAGAACGAAGCAGTGACTGATCATGACGGTGTCTATCTGGTGGCAAGCAAAAACGTCAATGAGTATGTCGACCTATACCAGCCACAGTGTTTGCGCCATAGCGTGACCTCCGGAAAAAACTTTGATCTAGTTTTTTTGAATTTCAAGGTCTCAAAAGGCATGACTTATGAGCGCGTCTTGATCGTACCTACTGCACCTATCGCCAAGTTCATTGCTTCGGGAGCCTATCTGGGGGCAATCCCCGCATCCAGCTTCTATGTGGCGGTTACGAGAGCAAAGCAGAGCGTCGCTATAGTCCTCGATGATCCTGGTAAATCCACGCTGCAGTTCTGGCAGCCACGACAAAACGAAGCTTGACCGCAACTGCATGAGATGATGGATGTCGGACTACGGCGCAAGCAAATAGACCAAGCCGACAGTGTTCAGTAATGTCCTCTAGCCGATAACGGATCTGATCGCGGAAAGCGCTAACTACCGATAACTACATATTGTCGATAGTCAAGCTTGAGACGTTGACCAGTTCACGCATGACGGGATGGTCATGTCCAGAGGCAGATCGCCAAAAGATTCCTTCTACTGAGCAGAGGACAGGAGCCTACAGACCCGTTCGCGCTGACCTACTGCACCAGCAACGAGTTGATCAGCAACAAATCTTCCGGCGTCAACGTGCCGTTGGCCTGGCGCAGCCGCAGGCCGCCGATCAGCACGTTGTAGCGCGCCTGGGCCAGGTCGCGTTTGGTCTGGAACAGCTGGCTTTGTGCATTGAGTACATCGATGTTGATGCGCACACCGACCTGGTAGCCCAGCTTGTTGGCGTCCAGCGCGCTCTGGCTCGACGCCTCGGCGGCTTCCAGCGCCTTGACCTGGCCCTGGCCCGCCAACACGTCGAAGTAGGCGGTGCGGGTGCTCAGGGCAGCGCCGCGTTTGGCGCGGACAGGGTGATCAAGCTGATCGAAATATCCAGGAACGAACGCCGCGACTGTTGAAGGACAGCCCACCTAAAAAATCTGCGAGCTGGTTTTGCCGTTTTCGGATATCATTACATTTCAATAAAAGTAAGGAATAACCATGGCCGAATCCACTCTGACCGTGAAGGGTCAGACGACTGTTCCCCAGCCCATCAGAGATGCTCTGCATGCCGAGCCAGGAACCAGGTTGCACTGGCACCTGATGCCGGATGGCACGGTCATTGTGCGGGCCAAAACCCAGTCGCTGCTTGACCTTGCCGGAACGCTCAAGGCGCCGCAAGGGAAAAAAGTGCGTATTGCAGACATGAACGCCTGGCGCTGATGGCCGCACTCGACACCAACGTGCTGGTTCGCTATCTTGTGCAGGACGACGAGCGGCAGCTCGCATCGGCCAGGAAGCTCATTCGCGCTGCGATTCGTGCGGGTGAGACCTTGTATGTCCCTATCACTGTGTTTCTGGAGCTGGAGTGGGTATTGCGCTCGAACTTCGGCTTTGACAAAGAGCTGATCGTTGCCACCTTGTCCAGCCTTCTGGCGTCTGTGGAATTGTCTTTTGAATCAGAGGCCGCGGCCGAGATTGCCCTGACGCTGTACCAGCGCGGCAAGGCGGACTTTTCCGATTGTGTTCACGTCGCACTGGCCCATGCCGCTGGTGAAAGTCCGCTGTGGACATTTGACCGAGCCGCTTCAAAACTTGATGGCGCCAAAGTGCTGGCGTAAACACTGAAAGCAGCGCTGGTCCGAGCGGGTCTCAACCCAGCAGGGGCTGCAGGCGCGGCGCCCCCCCCTCGGTGGGAGGCCGAGAACTGCACGCAGTGAGCGAACGTGGGGGCTTAGGGCACCAGCAACGAATTGATCAGCAACAAATCTTCCGGTGTCAGCGTGCCATTGGCCTGGCGCAGCCGCAGCCCGCCGATCAGCACGTTGTAGCGCGCCTGTGCGAGGTCGCGCTTGGTCTGGAACAACTGGCTTTGCGCATTGAGCACGTCGATGTTGATGCGCACGCCGACCTGGTAGCCCAGCTTGTTGGCGTCCAGCGCGCTCTGGCTGGACGCTTCGGCGGCTTCCAGCGCCTTGACCTGGCCCTGGCCCGACAACACGCCGAAGTAGGCGGTGCGCGTGCTCAGGGCAACGCCGCGTTTGGCACCTTCGAGGTCGGTGCGGGCTTTTTCTTCGAGTGACAGCGTTTCGCGGATGCGGTTTTGCGTGGCGAAGCCGGCAAACAGTGGCAGGTTCAGCGCCAGGCCGACCGTGGTGCTGTTGCTGCGGTAGTCCAGCGGGCTGGTGGCGCTGCCCTGGGGGTTGCGCTGCACGCCGTAGCTGGCGGTCAGGTCCAGCGTGGGTTTGTGGCCGGCTTCGGCCTTGTCGATTTCGAGCTTGGCGACTTCCAGGTTGGCCTGGGCCTGGCGCACCGTCGGGTGGATGTCTTCGGACTGCCGGACCCAGGTGTTCACGTCGGCGGGCACCAGCGGCGGCAGCTCGACGGGCACCAGCAGGCCTTTGGGCTGGGCGTCGGTTTTGCCGACCAGCTGGTCAAGGGCGATTTTCTTGACGCGCAAGTCGTTTTCGGCGGCAATTTCCTGGGCGGTCACCAGGTCGAAACGCGCCTGCGCTTCGCGCGAATCGGTGACGGTGGAGGTGCCGACCTCGAAGTTGCGTTTGGCCGAAGCCAGCTGTTCGCCCACCGCGGCTTTTTGTGCCCGGACAAATGCCAGTGTGTCCTGCGCGGCCAGCACATCGAAATAGGCCTGGCTGGTGCGCACGATCAGGTCCTGCTCGGCCGCTTCGAGCTGGGCCCTGGACAGCACCACTTGCTGCTTGCCCTGTTCGTAGGTCGCCCAGTTGCCGGGCCGGTACAGCGGCTGCGAGGCGTTCAGTGAGCCTGTCTGCGTCGGGAAGCTGCGGTCGGCGACCGGGTTGGTGTTCTCAAAATTGGTACGCGATACACCCAGCGACAGCCCGGCCGTTGGCAAAATGCCGGCCTTGGCCTGCGCGGCCTTGGCCAGGTTGGCTTCGTACAGCGAACGTGCCGACTGGTAGGACGCGTCGTACTCGCGCGCCGAACGGTACAGCTCCACCAGGTTCTGCGCCTGAACGGCTGGCGCAAAAGCTGCCAATACGGCACTCAGCGCAAGAGACAGGGGCAGCAGGGCCGGTTTTTTGAAGAGTGTTTTCATGGGGTGTCCTGATGAAATGTGAAGTCGGTGAAGTCGGTGAAGTCGGAGAAGTCGGAGAAGAGGGCGGGCCAGGGGTCAGTAGCGCGGGACGGAGGCATCGCGCTGCACGGACCACGCGTTGATGCCGCCCTGCAGGTTGACCACCTGCGTGAAGCCGTTCTGCGCCAGGAAGTTGGCCACCTGCTGGCTGCGCGCCCCGTGGTGGCACAGGCAGACCACCGGCTGGTCGGCCGGCAGTTCTTCCTTGAGATCAAAGATCCGCGCGGCGACGGCACGCATCGGGATGTGCAGCAGCCTGAAACCGTCTTCCTTGACCGACGTCGTCTGCACTTCCCACGGCTCGCGCACATCGAGCACGATGGGTGCGGGGCCGCCGGCCGGCAGGCTGGCAAGCCAGGCGTTGAAGTCAGCGGGGGACAGTTGGTCAATCATCGGGACGGCTCGGGTTAAAAGTTGAATTTTGAGGGTTCAGGGAAGTTGAGCAGGCGCGGAGCAACCGTGTCCCAACCCTGCGTGGTGCGGAAGGCGGCTTCGCCGACGCGGGTGACCAGAGTGGCGCGCATGACAGGCTCAAAACCCACCATGGCGCTGAGCCGGCCGCCGATTTTCAGCATCGCCAGCAGCGCGGGCGGCACTTCGGCGACCGAGCCGCTGAGCACGATCACGTCGAAGGGGCCGCTCAGCGGGTCTTTGCCGGAGACGGCCTGGCCGAGTTTGGCGGCGCCGTCGCCGGTGCGCACTTCGGCGTTGTAGACGCCGGCTTTTTTCAGGTTGTCCCGGGCAAGCTGGGCCAGGTCGGGGTCGATCTCCAGCGTAATGACCTGCTGGGCGCGGTGCGCCAGCAGGGCGGCCATGTAGCCCGAGCCGGCGCCGATCTCGAGCACTTTTTCATGCTTTTGCACGGCCAGGTCCTGCAGGATGCGCGCCTCGACCTTGGGCGCCAGCATGCACTGGCCGGGCTTGGCGCCCAGCGGGATCTCCATGTCGGCAAAAGCCAGGGCCCGCATCGCGGTCGGCACGAAGTCCTCGCGCTTGACCACGGCCAGCAGGGAAAGCACCTGGCTGTCCAGCACTTCCCAGGGGCGGATCTGCTGCTCGATCATGTTGAAACGGGCTTGTTCGTAGTTCATGGTGTGGTCTGTAATAAACGGTGGGACTGTCGGGGAAACCCATCATTTTAGTTGGGGGGCAACCACCGGGGCGGGCAGGGCGCGCCGGCCGGTGAAGATTCGTTTGAACCATTGCGCCAGGTCATCCAGGTAGCAATAGGTCACGGGCACCACCACCAGCGTCAGCAATGAGGAGGTAATCACGCCGCCAATGACGGCCTGGCCCATGGGCGCACGCTGCTCCGAGCCTTCGGTCAGCGCAAAGGCCAGCGGCACCATGCCGAAAATCATCGCCAGTGTGGTCATCAAAATCGGGCGCAGGCGCACGCGCGCGGCCGTCAAGAGGGCTTCGCTGCGCTCCATGCCTTCATCGCGCATGCGGATCGCAAAATCGACCAGCAGGATGGCGTTTTTCGTGACCAGGCCCATCAGCATCACCACGCCGATGATGGAAAACATCGACAGCGTCGAGCGGAACAGCAGCAGCGCCAGCACCACGCCGATCAGCGTGAGCGGCAGCGAGGTCATCAGCGCCATGGGCTGCAGAAAGCTCTTGAACTGGCTGGCCAGGATCATGTAGATGAACAAAATCGCCAGCACGAGGGCCGAGATCGCATACCCAAAGGACTCGGCCATGTTTTTGGTCGAGCCGCCAAACTGGTAGCGGTAGCCGGGCGGAAAGCTGATGCTGTCGAGCGCCTTGCGGATGTCGGTGGAGACCTCGCCGGCCGAGCGGTTGTAGACGTTGGCATTGATGGCGACTTCACGGGTGAGGTCGCGCCGGTTGATCTGGTTCGGGCCGGTGGCTTCCTTCACCGTGGCCACCTGGCTCAGGCGCACCGTGCGGGCCGAACCGTCGGGGTTGCTGCCGATGACGCTGCTGATGAAGGGCAGGCGCTCCAGATCCTGCGGTGTATTGCGGGCGTCGGGCGCGAGGCGCACATTCACGTCGTAGGTCTGGTCGTCGGGTGCGCGCCAGTTGCCTACCGTCTGCCCGGCCACCAGCGTGCGCAGCGACGCCGCGATCTGCGCCACCGACAGGCCCAGATCGGACGCGGCATCACGCTTGACGTCCACTTCGATGGTCGGCTTGTCGGCCTTGAGGCTGGAGTCCAGGTCCACCAGGCCGGGGATGCCGCTGATCTTGGCCATCACCAGGCCGGTCAGGCGCTCCAGCTCTTTCAGATCGGCGCCCTGCAGGGAAAACTCCACCTGCTTGTTGCCGCCCACGGCGTCGAGCAGACCGACGTGGGTCACGGTGATGCCGGGCACCTGCTTGAGCCGCTCGCGCAGCACGCCGGACATCTCGTCCACGTTGCGGCTCCTGGCCTTGCGGTCCACCAGACGCACGTAAATGCTGGCGTACATCTTGCCCTGGGCGTTGCCGGTGTTGATGGTGGACAAGGTGTACTTCACTTCGGGGAATTCGCGCAGGATGGTTTCGACCTGCCGCGTCTTGGCCTCGGTCGCCTCCAGCGACGACCCCACCGGCGTGTAGAAATTGAGCGAGGTTTCCGAGAAGTCGGCCTTGGGTACGAACTCGGTGCCGAGCAGGGGCACCATGAAAACGCTGGTCACAAAAATCGCCAGCGCCAGGCCCACGGTTGCCAGCTTGTGCACCAGCGACCAGCGCAGGATGCGCTGGTAGGTCTCGGCCAGCGAGTCGGTGGCGCGTTCGAACCAGCCGGTCACCCGGCCTATGGTCTTGTCGTAAAAAGTGACCGGCTTGCCGTGCTGGCCGTGCGCATGAATGCTCGGGTCATGCCAGATGCTCGACAGCATCGGGTCCAGCGTGAAACTGACAAACATCGAGATCAGCACCGCCGCCACGATGGTGACGCCGAACTCGTGGAAGAACTTGCCGATGATGCCGCCCATGAAACCGATGGGCAGAAACACCGCCACGATGGAAAACGTGGTGGCCAGCACCGCGAGCCCGATTTCCTGCGTGCCTTCCATCGCGGCCTGGTAGGGCAGTTTGCCCATTTGCACATGGCGCACGATGTTCTCGCGCACCACAATCGCATCGTCGATCAGCAGGCCCACACACAGGCTCAGCGCCATCAGCGTGATCATGTTGATGGTGAAGCCAAACAGGTTCATGAACAGGAAGGTGCCGATGATGGAGATCGGCAGTGTCAGGCCGGTGATTACCGTGGAGCGCCAGGAATTCAGGAACAGGAAGACGATCAGGATGGTCAGCAGCGCGCCTTCGATCAAGGTGCGGCGTACGTTTTCAACCGCCACCCGGATGGGCCGCGAGCCGTCGCCAATCGGCTCCAGCCGCGTGCCTGCGGGCAGTTGCGCCTGCAATTCAGCGATGGCCTTGTTCAGGCCATCGACCACCGCAATGGTGTTTTCGCCCTGGGCCTTCTGCACGGTCAGCAGCAAGGTGCGCTGGCCGTTGTACAGCGCCAGGCTGTCGATCTCCTGCGAGCCGTCGCGGATGGTGGCGACCTGGTCCACGGTGACGGTGCTGCCCGCACCGGCGGCGGACACCTTGCGCGCCACAATGATCTTGCCGAAGTCTTCAGGCCGTTTCATGCGGGCGTCGATTTTCACGACGCGTTCCTGCGCCAGCGAACGGATGGCGCCCACCGGCAGGTCCTGGTTTTCGTTGCGCACGGCGCTCGCCACCTGGTCGGCCGTGATGCCCAGCGCTTCCATGGCCTGCGGGTTCAGGTAGATGTTGATTTCGCGCTTGCTGCCGCCTACCAGGCTAACCGAGCCGACGCCGCGCACGTTTTCCAGCCGCTTCTTGAGCACCTGGTCGGCCCAGTTGGTCAGTTCGACGGCGGTGGGCAGGGCCGCTGTGCCTGCCGCTGCAGGCGTTTTGCCAGTCCCGCCTGCAGCCATCGGCAACACGGCGACCGACCAGATGGCGCGATTGGCCGGGTCGAAGCGCAACACGCGCGGCTCCTTGACCTCGTCACGCAGCAGCGGACGCAGCGAAGCAATCTTTTCGCGCACGTCTTCCGCAGCCTTGCGGCCGTCGATCTGCAGCTGGAATTCGATGATGACGACCGACTGGCCTTCGTAGCTGCGCGAGGTCAGGGCATTGATGCCGGCAATCGAGTTGACGCCTTCCTCGATTTTCTTGGTGACTTCGCTCTCGACGATCTCGGGCGAAGCGCCGGGGTATTCGGTCGTGACCACCACCACCGGAAAGTCAATGTTCGGAAACTGGTCAACCTGCAGGCGCTGATAGGAGAACAGGCCCAGCACCACGATGGCGAGCATGACCATGGTCGCGAAGACCGGATTTTTCAGGCTGACCTGGGTGAACCACATATCAGTGCCCGCCCGGCCGCCCGAAGGGCAATGAGCGCCCCCTCGGGGGGCAGCGAACGCAGAGAGCGTGGGGGCAGTACATCTGGTTTACGGCGCGGTTTTGGCGGAAGTTGCAGGTGCGGCCTGGGTCCCGGCGGGCGCCTGCGTGAACTTCACGGCCGTGCCCTCGCGCAAGGCCCCCACGGCGCCGGAAATGACCACCGCGTTTTCCGCCAGCCCCTTGACGGCCACCAGGGTGCCGCTGCCCGCGTCTGCACCACTGCTGCCGCGCAGGCCCATCTCCACCTGCTTGTGGATGACCTGGTTGTTGTCCACCACCTGCACATAAGGCGCGGGCTTGTCGGTACGCACGGCGCTCAGCGGCACGGCCAGGGCCGTCAGGCGTGTCGTGCCCAGCGTGCCCTGCGCAAACAGGCCCTGGCGCAGGCCCAGGGGCGCGGCTTTGTTGTCGATGCCCAGGTACACCAGCACGCTGCGGCTGCCGCCCTG
>NZ_JAQSDN010000069.1 GCF_029945925.1 Polaromonas sp.
TCATGTTCCTTCGTGACATGTTATGCCTCACACACAAAATTTCTGACAGGCTCATTCGAACTGACTCTGCCGTATAGGTTCAACCACCGCCTCTAGCCTTTCGCTAGATACTGACGCATGAAACCGGAGCATCCGGCCAAGCTGCGTAACTGCCTCATTCAGGATTACGACCATGGGTTTGTCCTGCATTTGAAGATGCGACCAATACCGGCATTGTGCGGGCAGCGCCAGCTCGACCCGGTTGCCACCTACGCCGAACTGGCCGCCCGGTATGAGGCGCCTGCGCTGAGAGGCCCGTTCAACCTGGCCGCCCGGCGCGCCGCCGGGTTTGACGAGGCCGAACTGGCCCGGCTGGGCACCTGAACCGGGAAACGGCAGCCGCCCGCATGCCCGCATGCCCGCATGCCCGCCGGCTTGATACATGTCAATGCGCCGGGGTCCGGGGCGGCTGACACTGAATCGGGAATTTTTCCCACGGCGCGAGGGCACGGAACACCGGCAAGCTGGCGCACGATTGAGTAATATTTCGGTTTCAGACCGTCTGGTCGCAGAAGTCTCAGAGGAGGGTTGGCAATGATCCGGCATCTCGTTCCCCACATTGAGTCGAAAATCGTGCGCCTGCCGTCGCCGCTGGCCGTGCAGCTGCCCGCGGGCCAGGTGCTCGGCCCGCCCGGCGCCCCGGTCAAGATGTTGTTTTCCCACTGGTCCAGCCTGACCCGGCTGCGCGCCGGCCAGATCGGCGCGCTTGCCGAGGAGTTTGTCGAGGGCAAGCTGCATCTGGAAGGCCGCATGCGCGACGTGATGGCGGTGGCGGCCAGCCTGTTGCCGGCCAACCCGGTTCACATCGACGCCGGCTGGTGGAACACCCTGCAGCGCCAGATCCGGACGCTCCGGGCGCATACGCCGGAAAAAGACGCCGAGCAGATCCAGTTTCACTACGATGTCTCGGACGACTTCTATGCCCTGTGGCTGGACCCGCGCCGCGTTTATTCCTGCGCCTACTACCGGGACGACAGCATGACGCTGGCCCAGGCCCAGGAAGCCAAGCTCGACCACATCTGCCGCAAGCTGATGCTGCAGCCGGGTGAACGTTTCCTCGATATTGGTGCGGGCTGGGGCGGCCTGTTGCTGTGGGCGGCCGAGCATTATGGCGTTCAGGCCACCGGCATCACGCTGTCAAAGAACCAGCACGCGCATGTGCAGCGCCTGATCGCCGACAAGGGCCTGCAGGGCCGGGTCCGGATGGAGCTGTGCGACTACCGCCAACTCGATGAAAGCCGGCCCTTCGACAAGATTTCGTCGGTGGGCATGTTTGAACATGTGGGCCGTGCCAACATGACGGCGTACTTCAGCAAGATCCGGCGCCTGCTGGCACCGGGCGGGCTGGTCATGAACCACGGCATCACCGCCGGCGGGCCGGACAACGACCAGCTCGGCGCGGGCATGGGCGACTTCATCGAGAAATACATTTTCCCCGGCGGGCAATTGCTGCATGTCAGCAACGTGCTCAACCACATGGCGCGCGGCGGGCTGGAAATGGTCGATACGGAAAACCTGCGGCCCCACTATGCGCGCACGTTGTGGGACTGGTCAGATGCGCTGGAAGCCCGGCTGGATTCGGCGCAGCAGGTGCTGGCCACAGGCAGCGGCGGCAGCGAGCGCGGCGAAAAAATCCTGCGCGCCTACCGCCTCTACCTGGCCGGCAGCGCCATGAGTTTCGAGCAGGGCTGGCTCTCGCTGCACCAGATGCTGGCCACCCGCCCGGCTGAATCCATGGCAGACGAAGCCATCAAGGGAGCGAAAAGCCGCTACCCCTTCCGGCGCGACTACATGTATGCGCAGACTGCCGGCGCGGACAGCGCACCGGGTTGAGCCGGTTGCCTTTCGGCAATTTTTAATAAAATTGGCCTCCAGCCCTTATACGACGGGCGCAGGCAGCTATTGAATCAATAGCATTCTGCGCCCCCGGGTTTCAGTCAACCTTGATCTGCGCCGCCTTGATGATGCGGGCGTTGTTGTCCGACTCCTGCGCAATCTGCCGCCCGAACTCGGCGGCGCTGCCACCCGTCGGCACATTGTCGGCGCCCAGCAGGCGCTTGCGCAGCTCGGGCGTCTTCAGTGCCAGATTGATTTCGGTGTTCAGGCTCGTCAGCACGGCCTCGGGTGTTTTTCCAGGCGCAAACACACCGAACAGCGAGCTCAGGTTGGCCGGTGCAAAACCGAGCTCGGCAAAGGTCGGCACCTGCGGCAGGGCCTCCACCCGCGCCGGTGCACCCACCGCCAGCGGACGCAGCTTGCCGGACTGGATGTGCGGCATCACCGCACCGCTGAGGTTGGTGGTGATCACTTCAAACTGTCCGCTCAGGGCGTCGGTCAGTTGCTGGCCGCCGCCTTTGTAGGGGATATGGGTGATTTCCACTTTGGCACCGTTCTGGACCTGCTCGAGCACGATGTGGCCCACCGTGGCCAGACCCGAGGTGGACCAGCGGATGCTGCCGGGTCTGGCTTTCGCCGCCGCCAGCAGGTCCTTGAAGTCCTTGCCTTCAAAAGCAGAGGTGGCCAGCAGCACCACCGGCGAATACATCACGCTGGCCACCGGGGCAATGTCCCGGACCGGGTCAAAGGGCAGCTTGCCCAGGTGCGGGTTCAGCACCAGCGGGCTGATTGAGGAAAAGCCGATGGTGTAGCCGTCCGGCGCGGCTTTGGCCACGACGTCCATGCCGATGCTGCCACCCGCACCAGCCCGGTTTTCCACCACCACCGGTGTTCCCAGCTGCACGGCCAGCTTGTCGGCCAGCGCCCGCGCGATGTTGTCGCTCAGGCCGCCCGGCGGGTACGCCACCACGATGCGGATGGGACGTGCCGGCCAGGCGGCCTGGGCGATTGAAAACGAAGGGAGCGAAGCGGCGCACAGCGCAAGCACAGGCAGGGCCAGCAGTCGGCGGCGTGATGGGATCAATGACATGAATTTTCCTGATGTGAACATGCAAGCATTTTGCCCCGCGCCACGCCCCGTTCCCCAAGCGCAGCCCCGGCAGCCCTCTTGTTCAAGCAGGGGCCGCGGAACCGGCTTCGCCGGGCCGCAGGCGCAGCGGCCCCTTTCTCAGTGCAAGGGGCAGGGAGTTGCCGCAGGCTCGCAGTGAGCGACCGTGGGGGCCTATCCTCTGGGGTGATGGTGCGCGTGCAGCGCCTTCAGGCGTTCGCGCGCCACATGGGTGTAGATGGTGGTGGTGGAGATGTCAGCGTGGCCCAGCAACATCTGCACCGCGCGCAGGTCGGCGCCGTGGTTGAGCAGGTGGGTGGCAAAGGCATGGCGCAGGGTGTGCGGCGACAGCGGCGAGGTGATGCCCGCCCGCAGCGCATGTTTCTTGACCAGCATCCAGAACATCACGCGGCTCATGCCGCTGCCGCGTTTGGTGACAAACAGGTCGTCGGTCTGCTGCCCGCCCAGGATCGCGGGGCGCGCTTCGGCGAGGTAGTGCTCGATCGCCTGCCGCGCCACCTGGCCGAAGGGCACCAGGCGCTCCTTGCTGCCCTTGCCCATGACGCGCAGCACCCCTTCGTTCATGCCGACATGAAAGGTCTTGAGCCCCACCAGCTCGCTCACGCGCAGGCCGCTGGCGTACATCAGCTCCAGCATGGCGCGGTCGCGCAGGCCCAGCGGCGTGTCGCTGTCGGGCGCGGCCAGCAGCAACTCGACCTGGGCTTCCGACATGAGTTTGGGCACACGCAGGGCCTGTTTGGCCGACTGCAACTTGAGGGTCGGGTCGGCGTTGATCAGCCGCTCGCGCAGGGCCCAGCGGAAGTAACGCTTGAACACCGTCAGCCGCCGGTTCGCGGAGGTCGCCCGGGTGCTGGCATGCCGGGCCGAAAAATAGGCGTTCAGGTCGCGCTCGGAACTGTCGTCGAGCCGGCGCCCGCCCTGCTCTTTCGCGCCCAGCCAGAGCGCATACAGCGACAGGTCGCGCCGGTAGGCGGCCAGCGTGTTTTTGGACAAGCCGTCTTCCAGCCACATGGCGTCGACAAAGGCATCAATGCTGGACTGGCTCTGGGGATTCATAGGCGCAACGATAACAAACTGACCAAACTGATTCACTGCAAAAAAGAAGCCCCGCCGGCTCGGGGCTGGCGGGGCTGGCGGGGCTGGCGTAAAACGCGGGAAAGGCGGTCCAACCGCCCGGCCGGCACTTATTCGAGCGACAGCTTGGAGGTGGTCACCACTTTTTTGTAGACCTCGTACTCGGCCTTGATCTGGGCAGCGAACTGCTCGGGCGTGTTGCCGACGATGATGGAGCCGGTGTCCTCAATGCGCTTGCGCACCGCCGGGTCCTGCAGGGCCTTGAGCGTGGCCGCGCTGACTTTGTCGACCACCTCTTTCGGCAGGCCCTTGGGGCCGAGAATGCCGTAATACGCCATGCGGTTGACCGGCTCGAGACCGACTTCCTTGAAGGTTGGAACGTCAGGCAACACCGCCAGGCGTGTGGGCGCTGCAACCACGATGGGGATCAGGCGTTTTTGCTGGATGAAAGGCAGTGCCGAGGGAATGTTGTCAAAAATGATCTGCACCTGGCCGGCCACCGTGTCGTTGAGGGCCGGGCCCGCACCGCGGTAGGGAATGTGCGTGATGAAGGCACCGCTCAGGCTTTTGAACAGCTCGGTCTGCAGGTGGCCGATGCCGCCGGTGCCCGACGAGGCGTAAGAGTACTTGCCTGGGTTCTTCTTGATCTCGGCGATGAATTCCTTGTAGTTACGCGCCGGAAAGCTCGGATGCACCGCGATGATGTTGGGCGTGGCCGCAATGTTGATGATGGGCGTGAAGTCCGTCAGCGGGTTGTACGGGATCTTGGTGTTGATGGCCGGGTTGGCCGCCGTGGTGGACACCGTCGCCATGCCCAGCGAATAACCGTCCGGCGCGGAACGCACGGTTTCCAGCGCGCCGACCACGCCGCCGCCACCGGCCTTGTTCTCGATGATCACGGTCTGCCCCAGGGCCTTGCCCAGCGGCTCGGAGATCACGCGCGCGACGATGTCGGTGGTGCCGCCCGGTGCAAACGGCACCTGCAGCTTGACGACCTTGTTCGGGTAGGACTGGGCCAGGGCTGAACCTGCCGCGGCCGTGGCCAGCGTCAGTGCAGAAAGGGTGAGCAGATAACGGCGTTGCATAACGATTTTCCTTGCAATAGAAAGTGGACAGCCTCTATCGTAAACGCAAGCACCGTGCCACCTTGTTGTGGATTACGCATAAGGGCAATCCCTAGGAGTCTGCGCGGCAGAAGGATCGTCGGCTGCAAAGCGACCGCAGCGGTCCATTTTTCACCGGCTTATTGCCCCATAGCGACGGCTATGGGGCTGCAAATCCGGCAAAAACTGTCCTCGCTGGGGCCGCTTTTCGCTTCGACGCCTTCTGCCGCGCAGCCTCCCAGGCTTTGCGGCCATTGCGGTTATTCTTGCCGGGGTGAATTACGCCCAACTTCTCTTTCCGGATTTCTCCCTCATTCTGTGTGGCTACCTGGTGTGCCGTTACACCGCCCTCAACCGTACGGTGTGGCAGCAGGTGGAAAGCCTGGTCTATTACTTCCTGTTTCCGGTCCTGTTGTTCCAGTCCATCGTCAAAAGCCCGCTGGATCTGGGCGCGGCTTCCAGCCTGATTGCGGCCGGGCTCAGCATGGGCGTGCTCGGTATTGCCCTGGCTTATTCGCTGCCGCACCTGCCCTGGCTGGGGGCGCACATTGACAGGCGGGAGCACGCGGCCAGCGCGCAGGTGGCTTTCCGCTTCAACTCCTTCATCGGACTGGCGCTGGCCGAACGGCTGGCCGGGGCCGAAGGCCTGCTCTTGATTGCCGTGCTGATCGGCGTCTGTGTGCCGCTGTTCAATGTCGGCGCGGTCTGGCCCATGGCGCGCCATGCCAGGCTGGGTTTCATGCGCGAACTCGTGCGCAACCCGCTGATCATTGCCACTGCCACCGGCCTCGCAGCCAACCTGGCGGGCTTCCAGATTCCGGTCTGGCTGGAGCCTACCGTGACCCGTATCGGCGCGGCCTCGCTGGCGCTGGGCCTGATGGCTGCCGGCGCCGGCATGCAGTTCGGCCAGCTGGCCAAAGCCAAAACCCTGGCAGTGGCCTTGCTGGCCATCCGCCACCTCTTCATTCCGCTGATCGCCCTGGGCCTGTCCTGGGTGTTTCGCCTGTCGCCGGTGCAGACCACCGTGCTGCTGGCGTTTTCGGCCCTGCCCACCGCGTCGAGCTGTTACGTGCTGGCGGCCCGCATGGGTTACGACGGCGCCTATGTGGCCGGCCTGGTTACCCTGTCGACCCTGCTCGGCATGTTCAGCCTGCCGTTTGCGCTGGGTGTGCTCCGCTGAAATAGAGCCCCCACGCTTGTCACTTCGTGTACTGCGCTGCCCCCCGAGGGGGCGCTGCGCCTGCGGCCCGGCGAAGCCGGTTCCGCGGCCCCTGCTTGAAACATAGAGCCCCCACGTTCGCGCACTGCGTGTCGCTCTCGAGGCCTTGCAGGCCGCGGCTCGCGAGACGCTTCGCCTCTGTCGCCTGTCCAAACCTGCTCAAGCAGGTTTGGAGCCGCAGGCTCCAGCCCCTCGGGGGCGCTGCGCCTGCGGACCGGCAAAGCCGGATCCGCGGCCCCTGCTTGTAAAGAGCAGCGCCTCCGGCCGGTTACCTCGTTGCGTTGGGAAAAAACAGCTGCTCGCCGCCTATCCTGTAGCTGGCAATCGCCGCCTGGCCGGCCGGCGAGATCACCCAGTCCACAAATTTTTGCGCCTCGGCCACCTTGACTTTCGGGTGTTTGGCGGGATTGCCCACCATCACGCCGTACTGGTTGAACAGGCGTGTATCACCTTCCACGAGCACCGCCAGATCCGCGCGGTTCTTGAACGCCAGCCAGGTGCCGCGGTCGGCCATCACGTAGGCGCCCGAGCTGGCAGCGATGTTCAGCGCCGGGCCCATGCCGCAGCCGCAGGCCTTGTAGCCGGCAAACTGGGGGTTGTCGACGCCGGCACTTTTCCAGTAACGCAGCTCGGCGGCATGGGTGCCGCTTTTGTCGCCGCGCGAGACAAAGGGGGCGCTGGTCGCACTGATTTTTCTCAAAGCTTCAACAATGTCCTTGCCTCTGGTTTTGGCCGGATCGGCAGCCGGGCCGATCAGCACGAAGTCGTTGTACATCACCGAATAACGCTTGAGCGCAAAACCTTCGGCGATGATTTTCTCCTCGGCCACCTGGTCGTGCACAAACAGCAGGTCGGCATCGCCGCGCCGGCCCATGTCGATGGCCTGGCCGGTGCCCAGGGCCACCACCTTGATGGTTATGCTGCTGGCCTGCTTGAAGGCCGGCAGCAGCGTGCCAAAGAGGCCCGACTGCTCGGTCGAGGTCGTCGAGGCCATCACGATGGTGTTTTGCTGTGCTATGGAAACAGTAGCTGCCAGCGCAATGGGTACAAGGGCTGCAACCCTAAAACACTTGAACATCCGGAACAGGATGCGTGCGGGTTTCATACAAGTTCTCCTTTGACAAACATCCCGGCTTCCAGCGGCAGCGGGCCGTTGAAAAAATCATGAACCGACCGGTCTGCCAGCAGTTGGCCGTGCTCGAGGTAGATCACGCGGCTGGCCAGGCGTTTGACCTGGCCCAGGTTGTGGCTGCTGAACACCAGCGTCATGCCGGCGTCGGCAAACTCGGTCATCAGGGTTTCAACCTCGCGTTTGGCCGCCGGGTCCAGGCTGGCGGTGGGCTCGTCGAGCAACAGGACCTGCGGCTGCAGCGCCCAGGCGCGTGCCAGCGCCAGCCGCTGCTGCTGTCCGCCTGACAGGGCCTTGGCATTGCGGTGGGAAACGCTCGTCAAGCCGACACGCGCCAGCGCCGGCAGGGCCTGCGCTTTGGCGTCTTTCCAGGGCACGCCCCTGAGCCACAGGCCCAGCGCCACGTTGTTCAGGGCACTGGCACGCAGCATGTAGGGCCGCTGAAACACCATGGCCTGGCGCGCCGATGGGTCTGAAGACACCGTGCCGCGCGTCGGCGGAACCAGCCCATGCAGTGTTCTGAGCAGCGTGCTTTTGCCGCTGCCGTTGGCCCCCACCAGGGCCACCCGTTCACCCGCGTGAATGCAAAGCGCGCACCCGGCCAACGCGCGGGTCCGGCCGAAATGCACATCGACCGCTTTGAGTTCGAACAGCGCGCTCACGGCTTCACCCCTCCGGCCTCGGGAACCAGCAGGTGGGGCGTCTCCGGCAAGCCGTCATCGAGCCGCTCGCGCCAGCGCCGCAGCAGCGCGATCAGCACATTGAGCAGCAGCACCACGGCCAGCAGCAGCAGGCCCAGCGCCAGCGCCAGCGGCAGGTCGCCCTTGCTGGTCTCCAGCGCAATCGCGGTGGTCATGACGCGCGTGAAGCCGTCGATGTTGCCGCCAACCACCATCACCGCGCCGACCTCGGAGATCGCGCGGCCGAAGGCGGCGATCAGCACGGTGAGCAGCGCATACCGCTCGTCCCACAGCAGCAGCAGGCTGCGCATGCCCTTGCCCGCGCCCAGCGACTGGAACTGCTCGCCGTGCAGGCGGTCGGCGTCCTCAATCGTCTGGCGCACCAGCGCCGTCACCACCGGCAGCACCAGCACGGCCTGCGCCAGCACCATGGCCTGGAAGGAAAACAACCAGCCGAGAAAACCCAGCGGGCCGGACCGCGACAGCAGCAGGTACACCACCAGCCCGACCACCACCGACGGCAGGGCCAGCAGCGTGTTGAGCACGGTCAGGACGATGCCGCGGCCGCGAAAGCGTGCCACACCCAGCCAGGCCCCGAGCAGCAGCCCGGCGCTGCAGGCGATCGCACAGGCACAGGCGCTGACCGCCAGCGACCGGAACACGATGCTCGCCAACAGGGGATCGAGGGAAACGATGAGCGAGAACGCCGTACCGACGCTGTCCGGGAAAGTGTTCATGCAAAAGAAAAAGTTGTGACCTTATCGTAGAAGCGAAAGCCGTGGGTCACCATCGGGAATGACGAGCTATGAAGCCGATTGCATAGCAAAGACGCATCCGGCCTTGCGACCATAATCAGCACACCCTTCTGCCACCCCATGCACAAAGTCGAACTCTCCTACCTGCTGACGCCCGAGCGCAGCAAGGACACGCTGATCCGCAACCCGCTGATGGACCTGCTGCACGCCGTGCGCGAGCAGGGCTCCATCTCGAAGGCGGCACGCGCGCTCGACCTGTCCTACCGCCATGTCTGGGGGGCGCTGAAAAAGTGGGAGCTGACCCTGCAGCGGCCGCTGATTGTCTGGGACAAGGGCCAGCGCGCCCAGCTCACCGAGTTTGGCGAAAAGCTGCTGTGGGCCGAGCGCCAGGCCCAAGCCCGGCTGGCACCGCAGATCGAGGCGCTGCGCGGCGACATCGAGCGGGCCTTCTCCACCGCCTTTGACGATGAGGCGCACGTGCTCACGCTGTATGCCAGCCACGATGCGGCGCTGAGCGCACTGCGCGAACAGACCGGCGCTCGCGGCCTGCACCTGGACATCCGTTTCATGGGCAGCGTGGACGCGATTGCGGCGCTCAACGCCGGGCGCTGCATGATGGCCGGCTTTCACACCCTGGAGCAGCCGGGCAACAAGTCGGTGGCGGCGCTGACTTACCGCAGCCTGCTCAAGCCCGGCCAGCACAAGCTGATCGGTTTCGCGCATCGCCAGCAGGGCCTGATGGTGGCGAAGAACAACCCGCTGGCCATCACCGGCATGGCCGACCTGAAGCGGCCGGGCATCCGCTATGTCAACCGCGCCGCAGGCACCGGCACGCGGGTGCTGCTCCACGAGCTGCTCGCGCAGGCCGGCCTGAACGCGGACGGCATCGAAGGCTACAACACGCAGGAGCCCTCCCACGGCGCGGTCGCGCAGGCCATTGCCAGCGGCGGTGCCGATGCCGGCCTGGGCATCGAGGCCGCAGCGCGCGAAAAAGACCTCGGCTTTGTGCCGCTGGTCCAGGAGCGTTACCACCTGGTCTGCCTGAAGTCCGAACTGCCGCAGCCCCAGGTGCAGGCGCTGCTCAAAGAATTGCAGAGCAGTCACTGGCAGACAACGCTGGCCGGACTGCCCGGCTACAGCGGCGACCACGCGCAGAGCGGCAAGGTGTTGTCGTTGCGGGCGATGTTGCCTTGGTGGAATTACCGGAAAGCCAAAGCTCCTCATGCTTGAGAATGATTTTTAGCTACAACCCTTGGTGTGCGTGCGTTGGTAGCTATTTAATTCATAGCGATTCCTGAACACCTCCAACGTGAAGGTACGCCAGCAAGCCGGGTCTCGCCCCGGCGGGCGACTTACTTTTCTTTGCTTCGCCAAAGAAACCTAAGGAAAAGAAAGGCGACCCGATGGTCTGGGTCCCCTGCGCTTCGCTCCGGGGCAGCCTGCGGTGCTTGTATGGTGGAGGAGCTGGGGCAAAGGGACACTGCGGTGCATCGGCTGCAAAGACCGACTGATCGAGAAATCTCCAGCTCCGGCAGCTCAACGTCGATGAGGAACTGAGCGAGGATGGAGGGCGTTCCTCCATCAATCGCCGATCTCTACGCAAGTTAACGTGAGCCACTGGCCTTGCCCCAGCGCTTTCATTGTCAACACAAGGAGCGTTAAGGCTACGCTGAATAAGCCCTGGCCAAAGAGCACCTTGCTGCGTTGACGGTCG
>NZ_JAQSDN010000070.1 GCF_029945925.1 Polaromonas sp.
CACAGATCGCCGCATCAACCGCCCTTCAGGCTCATACCTGAATTGGAAAATACTATTGCCAGGATCAATTTGAATAAAAGAAAAAAGCTATGGATCAATTGCAATTGATAATTATTCTCAAGAACTTCATGCCAGCCACCGGCAGGCCTGCACTTGGCAGGCCCAAAGAGTTACGTTATAGTAAATGCATTATGAATAGGTGAATTTGAAACCTTGCTCACCCAAGGCGCGCAAACACCCGAACCCACCCAATCCGGAGATCGCCATGGCTGCCCAGATGACCGCCCCCACCCTGCGCCCCGCCACCTCGCCGCTGCCGGCGCCCGCAGCGGTGCAGCAACTGCACCACTACGCCTACCGCGCCAGGGACGCCGAGGAAACCCGGCATTTCTACGAGGACATCCTCGGCCTGCCGCTGTACCACATCATCCAGAGCGACTACGTTCCGAGCACCGGCGAGTACTGCCCCTACACCCACTTCTTCTTCCGCCTGCAGGACGGCTCCTTCATCGCATTTTTCGATCTTGGCAATGACGAAGCAGCCCTGCCCTCGCCGAACACGCCGCTGTGGGTCAACCACATCTCGTTTCGCGTTGACACCGTGGCCGACCTCGAAGCGATGAAGGCGCGCCTCGAAGCCGACGGCATCGAAGTGCTGGGCGTGACCGACCACCACATCTTCAAGAGCATTTATTTCTTCGACCCCAACGGCGTGCGCCTGGAGCTGACGGCGCAGCTGGCCGACGAGTTCCAGATGCTGGAGGAAAGCAAAACCGCCCACGCGCGCCTAGCGGAATGGACGGCACGCAAGCAGCAGTGGCGCAAGGACAAGGCGGCCGGCCAGGCCGCCGAAGCCCTCAAGCCGCAACAAAACGACAGGCCGGAGTTCGGCGGCAAACCCGCCGCCTGACGCCCACGTCTACTATTATTTTGATAGCTGCCTGCGCCCGTCCGACAAGGGCCAGGCCCCAAAAACACTGAAAACAGATCAATGCCGGGAGCGAGACACGCCATGCTGGAGACACCACCTGCCTACGCCCGGACGGCGTTCACCAACGGTTATGAGTTCACCCAGGGCACGGGTTACGCCCTGCCTGAATACCCTTTCGTGGCCCCGCCCGAACTCGGCGCGAAGCAACTCAGGCGCCATCCCATCGTCATCGTCGGCGGCGGCATCACCGGCCTGAGCCTGGCCTGCGCGCTGGCGCGTTACGGTGTCGAGGCCGTGCTGCTGGACGAAGACAACACCGTGGGTGTCAAGGGCGCCTCTTCGCGCGGCATCTGCTACACGCAGAAATCGCTGGAGGTCTTCCACCGCCTCGGCATCTACGAGCGTATTGCCGCCAAGGGCGTGCAATGGAGCGTAGGCCGCACCTTTGCTGGCGACGACGAGGTCTATTCCTTCGACCTGCGCCAGCAGAGCAACTTCAACCTCTCGACCCAGCCGCCCTTCATCAACATCCAGCAGTTCTACATCGAGGGCTACCTGGTCGAACGCATCTACGAACTCGGCCATGTGGACCTGCGCTGGAAGTCGCGCGTCACCGCCTTCACGCAGAACGCCGATGTCGCCACGCTGACGGTGGAAACGCCCGCGGGCAGCTACCAGATCGAAGCCGATCATGTGATCGACGCTTCCGGCTCACACACGCCCTTCCACGACTGGGTGGGCGCCACCATGCAGAACAAACGCGGCGATGACCGCTGGTGCATCGCCGACGTGCGTTTTTCCAAACATCCGCCGGTCGAGCGCCACACCTGGATCGAAGCACCGTTCAACGAAAACCGCGCAGTCTGGCAGCACCTGATGGCCGACGACGTCTGGCGCATCGACTACCAGATGGCGCCGAATGCCGATCCCGACGCCGTGAGCCGCGAAGACGTGGTGCGCGAGCGCCTGCAGCGCCAGTTCGGCAAGGACGTCGAGGTCGAGATCGTCTGGGTGGGCCCCTACGCCTACCGCAGCCGCTGCCTGGACCAGCTGCGCGTGGGCCGCGTGTATTTCATGGGCGACACCGCAAAAATCGTCAGCCCCTTCGGCGCGCGCGGCGGCAACACCGGCGTGGCCGATGCCGACAACCTGGCCTGGAAGCTAGCCGCCGTGCTGCGTGGCCGTGCCAGCGCCACGTTGCTGGAGAGCTACAACGCGGAGCGGCTCGAAGCCGCCCAGCAAAACGTGCAGGTCACCAACCGCACCGCTCGCTTCCTGCGGCCGGCGGACGGCATGGAGCGCTGCTTTCGCACGGCCGCCATCAGCCTGGCAAAACAGTACCCGTTTGCGCGCTCCCTGGTCAACACCGGCCGCATGGCGGTTGCCAACACCTACACACGTTCGTCCATCTGCGACAACACCGGCGGGCAGTCGGTGCAGAACGTCGCCTTCCGCTGGGCGGACGGCTCACAGGGTGCGGTCAACGACCTGCTGCAGTGGGCCGACGGCAACCTGCTGGTGCTGGTGTTCGGCGAACTGCCGGCCGCCGGCCTGCAGCGCCTGCGGCAGCTCGCACAACACGCCCCGGTGCGCAGCGTACAGGTGCTGGGACCGGACGACCGCGCGCAGGCGCGCGAACATGTGCGCGACATCAATGCCCGGGGCACCGGCCATTTGCAGGGCGCCTGCCATGTGTTTGGCCACGCCTGGGCGCTGGTGCGGCCCGACGGCTACCTGGCCGCCACCGGCGAGGCGGTGGACGGCCAACTGGTCGCTGCTGTCGAAAAAACCCTCGGCCTGCGCTGAATCCGGAAAGACCTCCCATGAAAACCGAAGCCGCCATCAAGACCGCCCCCAATTTCCAGGATGCGGATGCGTTTTACGAGTGCCTGCTCGACGCCCACCAGGGCCTGAGCCGTGAGCAGTCCGAGCTGCTCAACGCCCGGCTGATCCTGATCCTGGCCAACCAGCTGGGCGACACGCCGCTGCTGCAGGCCTGTATCGCTGCTGCCAGGCAGATCGACACCGCCTGAAGCGGCACAGGCTGAATGAGGGCCCCGGCCCGGCCGGTACAGCGAGTCGAATAAAATCAGGGCAGTACCTCCAACCCAAGGCGGCATCCCGGCGATGCCGTTTTTCATTGCCCCATGACCGCCTCTGCCCCCCCCACGCCCGCCAGCCCCGCTCCTGCCGACACCCCAACGCCCCGGGTGACAGTGCCCACGCCCGGCCTGGACAGCCTAGCCAAGTCCTTCGAACCCGCGGCGATTGAACGCCAGTGGGGCCCGCTCTGGGAAGACAGCGGCATGTACGAACCGACGCTGGACGCGGCCAAGCCCTCGTTTTCCATCCAGCTGCCGCCGCCCAATGTGACCGGCACCCTGCACATGGGCCACGCCTTCAACCAGACCATCATGGACTCGCTCACGCGTTACCACCGCATGAAGGGCGACAACACGCTGTGGGTGCCGGGCACCGACCATGCCGGTATCGCCACGCAGATCGTCGTCGAACGCAAGCTGCAGGGCGAAGGCCAAAGCCGGCACGACCTGGGGCGAACGAAGTTTGCCGAGAAGGTTTGGGAGTGGAAGGAAGAGTCCGGCACCACCATCACGCGCCAGATGCGCCGCATGGGCGACTCGGTGGCCTGGAAGCATGAGTACTTCACGATGGACCCCAAGATGTCCAAGGTCGTCACCTCGACCTTTGTGCAGCTGTATGAGCAGGGCCTGATTTACCGCGGCAAACGCCTGGTCAACTGGGACCCGATCCTCAAATCCGCTGTCTCGGACCTGGAAGTTGAAAGCGAAGAGGAAGACGGTTTTCTCTGGCACATCTCTTACCCGCTGGCCGACGGTTCGGGGTCGCTGACCGTGGCGACGACCCGGCCTGAAACCATGCTGGGCGACGTGGCCCTCATGGTGCACCCTGAAGATGAACGCTACCAGCATCTGATCGGCAAGCTGGTGAAGCTGCCGCTGTGCGACCGCGACATCCCGGTGATTGCCGACGACTACGTGGACAAGGCCTTCGGCACCGGCGTGGTCAAGGTCACGCCGGCGCACGATGCCAACGACTACGCGGTCGGCCAGCGCCATCAGCTGCCCATCATCGGTGTACTCACGCTTGATGCAAAGATCATTAATAACTATGTTTCCGCCGCAGGCGAAGGGTGGGAAAAATATGTAGCCTCACGTGAAGGTGGCGGGAAAATCGGTCCAGCGGGATCTGGTCATCCGTTGGCAATTGATGTGGGCATTCCCCAGCATCTCCAAGGCTTGGATCGTTTTGAAGCACGTAAGCAGATCGTCAAGGATCTCGAGGCCTTGGGCCTGCTGGTCGAAGTCAAGAAACACAAGCTCATGGTGCCGCGTTGCGCCCGCACCGGCCAGGTCATCGAACCCATGCTGACCGACCAGTGGTTTGTCGCGATGACCAAGGTCAGCGACAAGGACCCGACCGGCAAGTCCATCGCCCAAAAAGCCATTGACGCGGTGGACAGCGGCGCCGTCAAGTTTGTGCCCGAGCAATGGGTCAACACCTACAACCAGTGGATGGGCAACATCCAGGACTGGTGTATCTCGCGCCAGCTCTGGTGGGGCCACCAGATTCCGGCCTGGTACGACGAGGACGGCAAGGTCTATGTCGCTGAAAACGAAGCCGCGGCACAGGTCCAGGCGCCGGGCAAGACCCTGACGCGCGACCCCGACGTGCTCGACACCTGGTACTCGTCGGCGCTGGTGCCCTTCTCCTCGCTCGGCTGGCCCGAGAAGACGAAAGAGCTGGACCTCTTCTTGCCGTCCAGCGTGCTGGTCACCGGTTACGACATCATCTTCTTCTGGGTCGCCCGGATGATCATGATGACCACGCACTTCACCGGCCAGGTGCCCTTCCACCACGTCTACATCCACGGCCTGGTGAAAGACGCGCAGGGCAAGAAGATGAGCAAGTCCGAAGGCAATGTGCTGGACCCGGTGGACCTGATCGACGGCATCGAGCTGGCACCGCTGCTCGACAAACGTTCGCAGGGCCTGCGCAAGCCGGAAACAGCACCGCAAGTGCGCAAGAACACCGAAAAGGAATTCCCGGCGGGCATTCCGGCCTACGGCGCTGATGCGCTGCGTTTCACCTTTGCCTCACTGGCCAGCCTGGGCCGCAGCATCAACTTCGACAGCAAGCGCTGCGAGGGCTACCGCAACTTCTGCAACAAGCTCTGGAACGCCACACGTTTCACGCTGATGAACTGCGAAGGCCAGGACTGCGGCCTGAGCGAGCACACGAAAGAGCAATGTGCACCGGGCGCCGAATTTCACAACTACCTGACGTTTTCGCAGGCGGACCGCTGGATTGCCTCGACCCTGCAGCGCGTGGAAGCCGACGTGGCCAAAGGTTTTGCCGAGTACCGCCTGGACAACGTGGCCGGCAGCATTTACCAGTTTGTCTGGGACGAGTTCTGTGACTGGTACCTGGAAATCGCCAAGGTGCAGATCCAGCATGGCAGCCCCGCCGAGCAGCGCGCCACCCGCCGCACGCTGATCCGCACGCTCGAGGCCATCCTGCGCCTGGCGCACCCGGTGATTCCCTTCATCACCGAAGAGCTCTGGCAAAAGGTCGCACCGGTCGCCGGCCTGAAAAAAGGCGCTTACATCGCCCAGGCCACCTACCCGCAAAGCCAGCCCGGCAAGATCGATACGTTGGCTGAAGCGCATGTCGCCAAGCTCAAGACCCTGGTCGATGTCTGCCGCAACTTGCGCGGTGAAATGAAGGTGTCACCTGCTGCGCGGCTGCCGCTCTTCGTGATCGGCGACACCGCCTTCATGCGCCAGTCCGCACCGGTGATCAAGGCGCTGGCCAAACTCAGCGAAGTCAGGGTGTTTGACAGCGAAATCGAATGGGCGGCTGCTGCGCAGGCTGCGCCGGTGGCGGTGGTGGGTGAGGCGAAAGTCTGCCTGCACATGGAAGTGGATGTCGCAGCCGAGAAGGCACGCATAGGCAAGGAGATCACCCGCCTTGAAGGCGAACTGGTCAAGGTCCAGGCCAAACTCGCCAACGAGGCCTTTGTGGCCAAGGTGCCGCCGGCCGTCCTGGAGCAAGAGCGCAAGCGGCTGACGGACTTCACCGCCACGCTGGAAAAACTTCGCGAGCAGCTGGCCAGGCTCAACTAACACCGAGCAAGGAGGATCCGTTCAAGCAGGGGCCGCGGGTCCGGCTTTGCCGGCCCGCAGGCGCAGCGGCCCCCTTGGGGGGCAGTGAGCTACACGCAGTGAGCGAACGTGGGGGCCACGTCCTAGCGGGCCACGAACCCCGGCTCAGACCATTGGGAAGGCGACACGGCGCCGGGCAGCTCCAGATCCATGGGTGCGCTGAGCACGGAATCTGCGTTGCGCTGTTGCCCGGCCATGATGGCTTCATGCATGCGGTGTGCCACATACCAACTGGAGCGCAGGCGTGCTTCACGGGTGTGCGAACCAAGGCGTGGCGTGATGAACAGGTTTTTCAGCCCCTGAACGGGTGAGCCTTCGCGCGTGAAGTTGTCCTCGGCGCCGTCCAGAATGCAGGCTTCGATGCGGCCATCACACAAGGCGGCGGCCAACGCGTTTTCATCAAACAGCGCGCTGCGGCTGATGCCTACCCACAACTGGCCGTGCTTGCAGGCGGCCAGCAGCTTCTCGTTGACAAAGCTGCGAAAGCGCTCGGCGTAAAGCATCTGGACCGACACCGCATCCGCCTGGCTGACCAGTTCGGTCAGGGTCACCGGCTGGATGCGCAGGCGCTCCCAGATCGGCGCGGTATGGTGAACCGCGGGGTCATAACCGATCAGGCGCACGCCCAGGCCGGTGAGCATGCCGGCCAGCGTGTGCGCGGTCGGTGCCAGCCCGAGGATGCCCACCGTGCTACCGTGCAACTCGCGGCCCATCTGGGTGCTGGGGTGGCGCCGCCCCATCAGGGCCGACACCACACCACGCCGGTACAGCAGCAGCAGGCTGCTCAGCAGGTATTCCGCGTTGGAACGCACATTGGCGCTGCTGGCATGAATGACCTTGATGCCGCGCTCCTTGCAGGCCTCCAGGTCGGTGTTGTCGGTGCCCACATGCAGGCGGCCGACGGCCTTGAGCTTGGGCATGAAGTCAAGAAACTCACGGGTCACCACCGTTTGACGCGGGAACACGATGCCGCGGCTTTTGTAAGCTGCCTTGCGCAGCACCACCATGTCGTCCGCAAGCTCGGGACGGTATTGCACGGTATGCCGGGTTTCGAGCCAGGCCATGGCTTCTGGAACCAATGCATCAAGAAGTAAGATGTCCACGTAGCGTCCTGTTTGCTGTTATTCTTTTTCGTCATGCTTCTGACTCTGTGTCAGTAACGCAACACTCTAGTTCCATTCCCGAGCCAAGTAAATGAAAAAAGTCACAACTTTAAAGAAGGCGGTTTTCCCCGTCGCAGGCCTCGGAACACGGTTTTTACCCGCCACCAAAGCCCAGCCCAAGGAAATGCTGCCCGTTGTGGACAAGCCGCTGATCCAGTACGCGGTCGAAGAAGCCTATGCGGCCGGCATACGCCACATGATTTTTGTGACAGGACGCAATAAGCGGGCCATCGAAGACCACTTCGATACCGCCTATGAGCTCGAGACCGAACTCGAAGCCGCGAAAAAGCACCACCTGCTGGAAATAGTCCGCTCGATGAACCCTGGCGACATGGATTTTTCCTATGTTCGCCAGCCGCGCTCGCTGGGTTTGGGCCATGCGGTACTGTGCGCTGAACACCTGGTCGGTGACGAACCTTTTGCAGTGTTGCTGGCCGATGACCTGATGGTCGGCGAGCCCCCGGTCCTGGCGCAGATGGCCGCCCAATTCGAGCAAGTCCAGCAATCGATTCTGGCGGTGCAGGAAGTGCCGCTGGAGCACACACGGCGCTACGGTATCGTGGCCACCGAGCCCGTGGTCGATGGCCTGATGAAAGTCATCAAGATGGTGGAAAAGCCGGCGCCGGACGTGGCGCCCTCACGCATGGGGGTGGCAGGACGCTACATCCTGACGCCTGCCGTGTTCAGGCACATACGCAGCCAGCCTACCGGCGTGGGCGGAGAGATTCAGCTGACCGATGGTATTGCCGGACTGATGGGCGAAGAAAGCGTCTACGCTTTTCAGTACGCCGGCAAACGGTATGACTGCGGCAGCAAGGAGGGTTTCCTCGAGGCCACCGTCGAACTGGCCCTGCAGCACCCTGAAGTAGGTGCCCATTTCAGAAACTACCTGGAAAACCTGCAGATCGGCTGGTCGGGCCAGGAACGCAGAAAACCGCATTGAGCGGTTGACTGCGATTTACTGATATTCAGCGGCGCTTGAGCACGTGGGTGAAGTCGCCGCCTTCGGCCTGCTGCTCCACCAGCTCGTTGCCGGTCTGCTTGGCAAACGCCATGAAGTCGCGCGTTGAGCCGGGGTCGGTCGAAACCACCCGGAGCAACTGGCCGCTGCTCATCTCGGCCAGGGCCTTTTTGGCCTTCAGGATAGGCAGGGGGCAATTCAGGCCGCGGGTGTCTAGCTCTTTGTCGATGTGCATGCGTTTGTCCTTGGATACCCTGATTTTAAGCAATTCCTGCGCTGGCACCGGCTTACCACGCCGCACACCTGCAGCCTGCCCGGGCATTGCCCAATTGCTACAAAAAGAATAGCTGTCTGCGCCCGGACAGCATGGGCCCGAGGCCAATTTCTTGTAAAATCCAAAAACAAACCCCCCGGTCCTGCGGGGCAAGCCGGGGGTCTGGCGCCGGAAAAAATCCCGCGCGTGTGGCTTATTTCATGCCGAATTTCGCCTTGGCATCGTTCAGGCAGGCATCCTTGGCATTGCCTGTCATGGCATCGCAACGCTCCTTGGCGGCCTGGTACTGGGCATCATTTTTGTCAGCGGCTGCGTCTTTTTTGGCATCTGCCATGGCGCCGGCCTTGTCCTTGTTGGCATCGGCACTGACCTTGCTGACCTTGGCATCGGCCTTGGCTGACGTGCGGGCGGCTTTGGCGTCTTTCACGCAGACGTCCTTCGCATTGCCATTCAGGTCATCGCATTTTTCCTTGGCGACGTCGTAAGCGGCATCGGCCTTGGCATCTGCCACCTTCTCGGTAAGGCGGGGGCTGGGCTTGTACTGGGCTTCAAGTTCGGCTTTGGCAACTTTTTCCGCGCCCTTGGCTTCAGCCTGGCAGATATCCCTGGCGTTGGCCGTCAGGGACTTGCACTTGTCTCGGCTGGCCTTGTAGTCAGCCTCGATGCGGTCTTTCTGCACTTTGTGTTCGTCCTTGGTCAGTGCCATGGCGTTTCCGGCAAAGGCACAGGACACGGCGAGCGTGAGCATGATCAGTTTCGATTTCATGGTGATTTCTTCCTGGATGATGTGATGTATTTTTCGAACGGATTCCCGGACCAACAACCCGGTCCGCACTCAATAACGTTCAAAAAAGCCGGTCGGGTTGCGTTCCTGAAAGGCATCCAGCTGTTTTTCAGCCTCGTCCCTGTCAATGCCGTGGCGCTCCTGGATCCGGCCCAGCAACTGATCGCGTTTGCCGGCAATGATGTCGAGGTCGTCATCGGTGAGTTTGCCCCACTGCTCCTTGACTTTGCCCTTGAACTGCGTCCAGTTCCCCTCGATGCGATCCTGGTTCATGGTGACTCCTTTGGTGAATGTGTGTCACGCGGCTGCTTGGCCATGCGACAGGGAAATTCACTGTAAAAGTACCGTCTGCAGCGTCAGGTAGGCACACGCGGGCGATGGGCGTAGGTGCCTGCCTACACCCCAAGCTGAACGGGACAGTGCCTAAAACGCAGGCTGTCTAACGCGCGCGCAGCGAGCGGCCCAGCAGCAGCACAGGAAACAGACCGACCAGGACCAGGACCAGGGCCGGCAGCGCTGCCTCGCCCAGGCGTTCGTCGCGGGCCAGCTGGTAGGTCACCACGGCCAGCGTGTCGCTGTTGAACGGGCGCAGCACCAGGGTGGCAGGCAATTCCTTCATCACATCGACAAACACCAGCAGGGCGGCTGCCCCGATCGACCGCTTGAGCAGCGGCCAGTGCACCCTGGCCATCAGGGCGGCACCGGTGGTGCCCAGCATGCGCGCACTGTCGTCGAAACTGACCGGGATGCGCGAGTACCCGCTTTGCACGGACTGCAGCGCCACGGCGGTGAAGCGCACCAGGTAGGCCCAGACAATGCCCAACGCCGTCCCCGTGATCCAGTAACCCGCGGAGGTTTGCGGAGCCACGGCCTGCAGCCAGCCCACAGGCAGCAGCAGGCCGACCACAATCACGGCGCCGGGCACGGCATAACCCAGGCTCGCCAGTTGCGCAGCGACCCGTGTCAGCCAATGGGGCTGGCGGCGCAGCGCGAAGCTCAGGCTAAGTGCCACACCGGTGGCCAGCACGGCGCTCAAGCCGGCCAGACTCACGCTGTTGAGGGACCAGCGCACAAACTGCGTCCAGGGCAACTCGCTCCAGCCGGCCACCAGGGGACGCAGCATGAACAGCACGGGCAGGACAAACCCGAGTGTGATGGGCAGTGCACACAAGATCCACGCCAAACCGGCCCGCAGGCCGTGCAAGGGCGTGGGCGCAGCGTCGGCAGCCCCGGCGCGGCCCCCGCGGCTGCCGGCAAAACGCATGCGTTTTTGCGCATGGTGCTCGATTCCCAGCAGCACCGCCACCACGAGCAACAGGACCGTGGCCAGCTGCGCAGCCGCCAGCCGGTTGTCCATGGCCAGCCAGGCCTTGTAGATGCCGGCGGTGAAGGTCTGGATGCCGAAATAGCTGGATACGCCGAAGTCCGCCAGCGTCTCCATCAAGGCCAGTGCCACGCCGGCCGCCACGGCAGGACGGGCCAACGGCAAGGCCACCTCCCGAATGCGGCGCTGCAGTGGCGCGCCGAGCAGGCGGGCGGCTTCCATCAAATGCACGGCCCGCTCGGACAGCGCGGTACGGGCCAGCAGATAGACATAGGGATACAGCGTCACCGTGAAAACCAGCACCGCACCGCCCAGGCTGCGAATTTCTGGCAGCAGACGCCCCTGCCAGCCAAAGCTCGCGCGCAGCCAGCTTTGCAGGGGTCCGGCGTATTGCAGGAAGTCGGTGTATGCGTAGGCCACCACGTAGGCCGGCATGGCCAGCGGCAGGAGCAGCGCCCAGGCAAAAAACCGCCGCCCCGGAAACTCGAACAGCGTCACCGCACAGGCCGTGCCCATGCCGATCAGCGCAACGCCGCCCGCCACGGCCAGACACAGCAGCACGGACGTGAAGGCGTATTCCGGCAGAACGGTTTGCAGCATCTCCCGCAGGATGGGCAGGGACTGGCTGTCGAGTTCAAACCACGACAGCATCACCGCCAGCACCGGCAGCGTGAGCACCACCATCAGCAGGAACAGGGGCACGGATGAAAGAAAGCGACGAAGCATGGAGTCCCGGGAAAAAAAGCCTCTGCTCACGCCGCATGGCGGATACCTGATGCAGACGGCGGGCCGCACATCAGGCGAGTGCAAATGAGAATTGTAAGCATCTACAATTGCACCCATGTTCCTGGAACTTTCCCACTTGGTGGTGCATTACGCGGGCCGCTCCAGCCCGGCTGTCGGCGGCGTGTCCCTGGGCCTGCGCACCGGGGAGATCGGTGTGCTGATCGGGCCTTCCGGCTGCGGGAAAACCACCCTGTTGCGGGCCGTCGCCGGCCTTGAGCAGGCCCAGGCCGGCAGCATCTCGCTGGCACAGGAAATCGTCAGCAGCGGCAAGCTCCATGTGCCTGCAGAACAGCGGCGTATCGGCATGGTGTTTCAGGATTACGCCCTGTTCCCGCACCTCGACGTGGGCCACAACGTGGCCTTCGGGTTGACGCACCTGAAACCAGCGGAGCGCCAGCAGCGCGTCAGCGAAGTGCTGGACATGGTCGGCTTGGGCAAGGCCCAGAAACGTTACCCGCATGAATTGTCGGGCGGTCAGCAACAACGTGTGGCGCTGGCGCGCGCGCTGGCCCCCCGGCCGCGCCTGCTGTTGCTGGACGAGCCTTTTTCCAACCTGGATGTGGATTTGCGCGAACGCCTGGCGCAGGAGGTGCGCGCCATCCTGAAGCTGGCCGGCGCCACGGCGCTGTTTGTCACCCACGACCAGCTCGAAGCCTTTGCCATCGGCGACCGTATCGGCGTCATGCATGAAGGCCAGCTGCACCAATGGGATGAGGCTTACGAGCTGTACCACCGGCCCGCAACCCGTTTTGTGGCCGAGTTCATCGGCCACGGCGTGTTCACCCGCGCCCAGCTGAGACAGCGGGACCACAACGTGGTGGTCCACACGGCACTGGGAGACCTCAGCGGCCTGCTGGAGTGCCCCCTGCCCAGCGCCTACCCCGACGGCATCTGCGACGTGTTGCTGCGCGCCGACGACATCGTGCATGACGATTCAGCGCCGGTGAAAGCACAAATCCTGCGCAAGGCTTTCCGCGGCTCGGAATTCCTCTACACCCTGCAGTTGCAAACCGGTGAAACCGTGATGGCGCATGTACCTTCGCACCACGACCATGCGCTCGGTGAATGGATCGGCATTCGCGCTGAAGTCGACCACGTCGTGACGTTCCAGCGCGACGAACACGCGCCCGCCGCCGCCTCTGACAGTTAAGAACTTGTTCTAAGGGCCGTCGCGCAGCAGGCGCTCCACTTCGCGCTGCAGATCGGCCGCCCAGGTGCGCCGGTCCCGGCCATGGCAGGGCTGGAGTTCCCCGAAAGTGACCTCGGCGCGAAGATGGCGCACGTTCAGGGTTTCCCAGATCGACACGAAAATCGAATCGTCATCGATGTAACGCGGCGCAAAACAGGTCTGCCCCGTATCGGCGTCCACAAAGCGCAGGGCGACCGGCTGCACCGGAGCGTCCGCCGAAATCGCTGCCTGCAGCAGGTTGGCATGAAAGGGCTTGAGGCGGGTGCTGTCGCCCGTCGTTCCCTCGGGGAACACGGCGAGCACGTCCCCGAGCCGAAGCTGCCGGGTCATGTGGTGCACCACGCGATGGGCATCCCGCCTGGAATCCCGCTCTATGTACAGGGTACCGGCACCGCCGGCCAGCGTACCGACCAGCGGCCAGTGCTTGATATCCGACTTGGAAACAAAACGGCAGTAACGCGAGGCATGCAGCACCACGATATCCAGCCAGGAAAGGTGGTTGGCCACCAAGAGGGCCGGCCCCACCGCCACGGGTGAACCCCTGACAAGCAGCTCGATGCCGACGATCTTCAACATGGCCAGGGCCCAGACCTGGACCCGGGCTTCTTTCGCCGGCTGCCCGAGCCGGGGAAACAGCGTCAGGATGGTCCACATGCCGACCGCAATATGCGCCAGGGCGCGCAGCAGGCGCCAGACGGCCTGCATGCCGTTCAGGCCTCGTAAGCGAATTGCCCGCCCACCAGCGTCCAGCACACACGGGCCGGCAACTGGTAGCCGGAAAACGGCGTGTGTTTGCCCTGGCTGCGCAAGGTATCGGGCTGCACCGTCCATTCGGCCTGCGCGTTGAACACACAGATGTCGGCCACGCCGCCCTTGACCAGTTGCCCGGCACTGGCCTGAAAGGTCCCCAGTGCGCCGCCCAAGACGCGGGCCGGTTCACTGGTGAGGACCGCCAGCGCGCGGGACAGGCCCACACCGCTGTCGGTGCCCCATTTGCAGGCCAGACCCAGCAACAGTTCCAGCCCGGTGGCACCCGGCTCGGCCTCGGCAAAAGGCAGGGTCTTCGCATCGGCCTCCACCGGTGTGTGGTCGGACACCAGCGCGTCGATGACGCCGTCGGCCAGCGCCTGGCGCAAGGCATCGCGGTCACGCTGCTGGCGCAGCGGCGGGTTCAGGCGCATGCGGCTGTCGAAGTAACCAATATCGGTGTCCGTCAGGTGCAGGCTGTTGATGCTCACATCGGCCGTCACAGCCAGGCCGTCGGCCTTGGCCCTGGCCAGCAAGGCCACGCCGGCCGCACTGCTGATACGGCAGACATGCACTCGCGCGCCGGTGACGCGCATCAGCTCAAACAACGTGTGCAGCGCAATGGTCTCGGCCGCCACCGGCACACCGCTCAAGCCCAGCCGGGTCGCCAGCGCACCGCTGGCGGCCACGCCCCCGCCCAGCCAGCTGTCCTGCGGACGCAGCCAGACGGTGTAGCCAAAGCTGGCGGCATATTGCAAGGCGCGCAGCAACACCTGGGTGTTGGCCAGCGGCACCTCGGCCTGGCTGAAGCCGACACAGCCGGCCTCCGTCAGTTCGACCATTTCGGTCAATGCTTCACCCTGCAGGGCCCGCGTCAACGCGCCCAGCGGAAACACGCGCGACTGGTGCAGCTTCTCCGCGCGGAACTTGAGCATCTCGACCAGGCCCGGCTCGTCAAGCACCGGGTCGGTGTCGGGCGGGCAAACCAGGCTGGTGACGCCGCCGGCGACGGCCGCTGCCAGTTCGCTTTCCAGCATGCCCTCATGCTCATAACCCGGTTCGCGCAGGCGCGCCGACAGGTCCACCAGGCCCGGCGCAACAATGCAGCCGGTGGCGTCAATCGTGCGGTTCGGCGTGAAATCTGCAACCGTGGTTTTCAGCGACAGAATGCGCCCGGCGGCAATCGCCACATCACCCACTTCGTCGAGGCCGGAAGCCGGATCAATGACGCGGCCGTTTTTAATGAGGATCTTCATGCTTCGTTCCCGGCAACAATGCTCATGACCGCCATACGGACGGCGATGCCGAAAGTGACCTGCGGCAGGATCACGCTTTGTGCGCCATCGACCACGGCGGAATCGATTTCGACGCCGCGGTTGATCGGGCCGGGGTGCATGACGATGGCATCGGGTTTGGCATGCTTGAGCTTGTCGTTGGTCAGGCCGAAGCTCTTGAAAAATTCATGGCTGCTGGGCAACAGGGCGCCGGACATGCGTTCGTTCTGTAACCTGAGCATGATGATCACGTCGGCCCCCTTGATGCCCTCTTCCAGGGTGTGGCAGACACGCACACCCATTTGCGCCATGTCGGCAGGCACCAGGGTTTTCGGGCCCACCACCCGTACCTCGGGGCAACCCAGCGTGGTCAGTGCATGGATGTCGGAGCGGGCCACGCGCGAGTGCAGCACATCGCCGACGATTGCCACGGTGAGGTTGCTGAAGTCCTTCTTGTAGTGGCGGATGGTGTACATGTCCAGCAGCCCTTGCGTCGGGTGCGCATGGCGGCCGTCGCCGGCGTTGATCACGTGCACGTGCGGTGCGACGTGTTGCGCGATCAGGTAAGGCGCGCCCGATTCGCTGTGGCGCACCACAAACAGGTCAGCCGCCATCGCGCTCAGGTTGGAGATTGTGTCGAGCAGCGACTCGCCTTTGGAAGCCGACGAGCGCGCGATGTCGAGGTTGATCACATCGGCCGACAGCCGCGTCGCCGCAATTTCAAAAGTCGTGCGGGTGCGGGTGGAGTTTTCGAAGAAGAGGTTGAAAACACTCTTGCCGCGCAACAGCGGGACCTTTTTGACCTCGCGGTCGCTGACGCTGACAAAGCTGGCCGCGGTATCGAGGATGTGGGTCAGCGTCGCTTTGGGCAGACCTTCAATGGACAGCAGGTGAATCAGCTCACCATTCTTGTTGAGTTGCGGGTTTCGTCGGTACAACACAATCAGGCCTTTCGCAGGACGGCAGGAACGCAGGCGGGAAAACCATCGGTGCGGGCGGTCATGGCGTCACCCCCTGCACCTGGAAGCTGAACCGGCCGTCGTCACTGCGTGCCAGTGCGAGTGACCGGGACGCCGGCAGGGCCACCCGGGCAGCCGCAAAGTCGGCCTGTATCGGCAGCTCCCTGTCACCCCGGTCCACCAGCACCACCAGCTTGACGCTGGCCGGCCGGCCATAATCAAACAGCTCATTGAGAATGGCGCGAATGGTGCGCCCGGTGTAGAGCACGTCATCGAGCACGATGAGGTGAGCGCCATTGACATCAAAAGGCAGCACGGTCTGGCCGCTGGCCGACAGGCCGCGCTGGGAGAAGTCGTCGCGGTGCATCGCCGAGGACAAGGTACCGATGTCATCGGCCAGCGCCAGGTCAGCGCGCAGGCGCTCGGCCAGCCAGACGCCACCGGAAGCCACGCCCACCAGCCGCGGCGGGCGGTCATAGGTCGCCAGCAGCTGCTGCATGCCGCGCAGGACTTCGCGGTACAACGCCTCGGCGTCCAGGGTCAGGCTGGTCATGAAAAGCTCCTTAAAAATTGCTCGAGGATTATGCAGGCAGACGCCGCGTCCGCGTCAGACGCACCCTGCGACAGCGCTTCGGTGGTGCTGTAGCGCTCGTCAACCTCGAACACCTGCAGGCCGAAACGCCCGCGCAACTGGCGGGCGAATTTCCGGGCGCGTGCTGTGTTGTCGTGGCTGGCGCCGTCGGGATGGAAAGGAATTCCCACCACCAGGGCGTCGGGTTGCCACTCACGGATTTTCAGGGCGATCGCCGCGAAACGGGCGTCCCCCCCGGCAGCGATGCTGCCTTGCGGCGTCGCCGTGCGCGTCAGCCGGTTGCCGGTGGCCACACCGGTGCGTTTGACACCAAAATCGAAAGCCAGAAATGTTTGCAGGTTGGCGGCCATGACAGGCGGAGCCACTGCACTCATGCGTGCCCTGCCTCGGGCGACAGCATCCAGCTCTGCAGGCCAAGCAGCATCAGCGCCTTGTCGTAACGCTGCTCGACCGGCGTATCGAAAATCAGCGAGAGGTCTGCCTCCACGGTGAGCCAGCTGTTGTCGGAAATTTCGGACTCCAGCTGCCCTTCGCCCCAAGCCGAATACCCCAGGGAAACAAACACCTTGCGGGGCCCGGCGCCTGTGGAGAGGGCTTCCAGCACATCCTTGGAGGTGGTCATCTCCAGCCCGCCGGGGATGGTCATGGTCGACGCGTACACCGTTTCGCTGCCTTCAAGCATGCATTCATGGAGCACAAAACCACGCTCGGTCTGCACCGGCCCGCCCTGGAACACGAGGGACTCGGTCAGGTCGTCGCGCCTCAGGGGCAAGGCCACCTTGTCGAACAGGCCCTGGAGGTTGATGTCGCTGGGCTTGTTGATCACCAGGCCCAGCGCGCCGCGATCGCTGTGCTCGCACATGTAGACGACGCTTCTTGCGAAAGCCTCATCATCCAGCCCGGGCATGGCAATCAGGAAGTGATGGGTCAGGTTGATCGGTGCAGAATCCAGTGCCATGACGCAATTTTACGCGCTGGCGGTGCGCGCTGGAAGAAAAACCACCGGCCAGTTGCGCCATCTCCGTGCGTTATCCCTGCAGCATCCGCCACATCCATGACTGGTCCCGGAACATGAATAAAAAATACGACACGGGCCTGGTGTGGTTCCGGCGCGACCTGCGCAGCGACGACAACGCGGCGCTGTACCACGCCCTCAAGGCCTGCCGCCAGGTCTTTTGCGTTTTCATATTTGACCGGGCCATCCTGGACGCCCTGCCGCGTACCGACCGCCGTGTGGAGTTCATCCGAGAGTCGCTGGTGGACCTGGACAGACAGTTGGCGGAGCTGGGCCGCCACCATGGCGTGTCCCATGCCGGATTGGTCGTGCAGCACGGCTGGGCGGACGAGGTCCTGCTGGCGCTGGCACAGAAGCTGGCCGCCGAAGCCGTTTTTGCCAGCCACGATGACGAGCCCGGGGCGCTGGCACGCGACACGCGGGTCAGCGAGGCGCTGGCGGGGGGCGGCAAGGCGTTTCACAGCTTCAAGGACCACGTGATCTTCGAACGCAGGGAGGTGCTGACCCTGGGCGGTACACCGTACAGCGTTTTCACGCCCTACAAAAATGCCTGGCTCAGGAAAGTGGACGATTTTTACCTGCGGCCCTACCCGGTGCAGAACCACGGTGCCGCTCTGGCCACCCTGCCAGCGGACTGCCGCACCGGCGTGCCCGCACTGGAAGACATCGGCTTTGCGCCGACCAACCTTGCCGAATTGAAGATTCCCACAGGCAGTCTCGGCGGCTCGCAACTGTTTGACGATTTCATGGCGCGTATCGATCAGTACCACGCCACGCGTGACTTCCCTGCAGTCAAGGGGCCGAGTTATCTGGGGGTGCACCTGCGTTTTGGCACGGTCTCCATCCGCCGGCTGGCGGGCACCGCCCTGCGCCTGCAGGCGCAGGGCAGCCCGGGTGCCGCGGTCTGGCTCAGCGAGCTGATCTGGCGCGATTTTTATGCGCAGATCCTGAGCAATTTCCCGCATGTGGCCGAGCGTTCCTTCAAACCCGCGTACGATGCCATCGCCTGGGAACAGGGCCCCGCTGCCGAGGCATTGTTTCGGGCCTGGTGTGAAGGCCGGACCGGCTACCCGCTGGTCGATGCCGCCATGGCCCAGCTCAACCAGACCGGGTACATGCACAATCGCCTGCGCATGGTCACCGCCAGTTTCCTGGTGAAAGACTTGGGGCTGGACTGGCGCTGGGGCGAAAGGTATTTCGCCGAACAACTCAACGACTTTGACTTGTCGTCCAACAACGGCGGCTGGCAATGGGCCGCCAGCAGCGGCTGCGACGCGCAGCCCTACTTCCGCATCTTCAACCCGACCAGCCAGAGCGAAAAGTTCGACGCCGACGGGAAGTTCATCTGCAAGTACCTGCCGCAGCTGGCCGGACTGACCGGCGCCAACCTGCACAGCCCCTGGCTGGCCAAGCCCGTGGCGCTGGCCGCCGCCGGTGTGAGGCTGGGAGAGAACTACCCGCTCCCCGTTGTGCAGCATGACGAGGCGCGGGCGCTGACCCTGCAGCGCTACGCGCCTGTCAAAAAAACAGCTGCAGAATAGGCGCCTCTCTTTGCTCCTCTTTTCATAGCTGTTAGCGCTTGTCCAGCAAGGGCTGGATCCCGTTTCTCTATGAAACTACGGCTTCTGCGCTGCAATAGTGGCGAATCAGGCTGAGCAACTCGTCTTCGGCATAAGGTTTGCCCAGGTAGTGGTCAACCCCGAGTTCCTTGGCGTGTTCGCGGTGCTTCTCGGCAATGCGCGAGGTGATCATGATGATCGGCAAATCGCGCAGACGGGCATCGCCGCGGATGTTGCGCGCCAGGTCAAATCCGTCCATGCGTGGCATTTCAATGTCGGACAGAACCACCGTGGGGCGCTCCTCCTGCAGGCGCTCAAGCGCCTGCAAGCCGTCCGCGGCCATGGAGACGCGATAACCCTCACGCTGCAGCAGGCGCTGGGTCACGCGCCGCACCGTGATCGAATCATCGACCACCAGAATCAGCGGAATCTGCGGTGTCGCCGGGACGGGCGAGGAGACGGACAAACCGCGCCCGTCGGCAGCGCCCGATTGCTCGAGCATATGCGGCTCGGCGCTGTCGGAGCTCCAGGCACGCGCCTGCTGCCCGTAAACCGATGCGAGTGCGACGGGGTTGTAGATCAGGACAACGGCACCCGAGGCCAGCACCGACATGCCCGCCAGACCCGGCAGGCGTGAAAGCTGCGGGCCCAGGTTTTTGACCACCACCTCCTGGTTGCCCAGCACCTCGTCAACGTGCAGGGCCAGCCGCTGCGCGGCACTTCGGAAAATGACCACCGGTGCGGTTTTTCCCTGGGGCTCGCTGCTCATGCGGGAAACCTGCAGCAAGGCGCCTGACCAGAAAAACGGGACCGCTTCGCCGGCGACATCGAGCACGCCGCTGTTGTAGGCCTGCTGCAAATCCTTCGCCGAAATCCGGCGCACGGTTTCGACCACGTTGGCGGGCACACCGACAGAAGAGCCGCCGGCGCGCAACATCACCACCTGCGTCACCGCCGTGGTCAGGGGCAGCACCAGCTTGAAGTTGGTTCCCTTGCCGGCAATAGTGCTGGTTTCAATGCGGCCGCCCAGTGCGTTGACCTCGGAGCGCACCACGTCCATGCCGATGCCCCGGCCGGAAAGTTCGGTCACGTGCGACGCCGTACTGAAGCCCGGCATGAAAATCATGTTGGCCGCTTCGTCGTCACCGATCTGCTGGCCCGGAGCCAGCAGGCCGGAGGCAATCGCCTTCTCCCGGATACGCTCCAGATTGAGACCGGCGCCGTCATCGCGGAATTCGACCGACACGTCATTGCCCGACTGCTGCAGGCTCACGGTGATGAGGCCACTGGGGTCCTTGCCCGCGTTGGTACGGGTCTGCATATCTTCAATGCCGTGGGCCACGCAGTTGCGCAACAAGTGTTCGAACGCCGGTGTCATGCGATCGAGCATGCCGCGGTCCATCTCGATCGTGCCGCCCTGCAGGTCCAGCCGGACCTGCTTGCCGGTTTCCTTCGAGGCCTGGCGCACCACGCGGTACAGGCGCTCGGAAATACCCTCAAACTCCACCATGCGGGTGCGCAGCAGATCGCGCTGCAATTCGCGCGTCTGACGTGCCTGGGCGATCAGATCGTCCTCGGTCGCCTCCACCGTACGCTGCAAGGTGCGCTGCACGGTCGCAACGTCGTTGACCGACTCGGCCATCATGCGGGTCAGTTCCTGCACACGCGTAAAACGGTCGAATTCCAGCGGGTCAAAGCCGAGCTGCGCTTCCTTGGCCTGTTGCAGGCGCGACTGCATCTGCGTTTCAGAGTGCATTTCCACGTCACGCAGCTGCCCGCGCAGGCGGTTCAAGTTGCCGCTCAAGTCGTTGAGCGAGCCGCGCAACTGGTTCAGCTCGGCTTCCAGGCGCGACCGCGTGATCATCACCTCGCCGGCCTGATTGACCATGCGGTCCAGCAATTGCGAACGCACGCGTATCGAACCCGAGGCCGCCGGACGCAAAGGCTGCAGTGCCGTGGCCTGGGCCATGGACATCATGACTTTGCGCGAACCCGGCTCGGCGGAAACGGCGGGCACGGACGGCGATGCTGCGGCCGTGTCCAAGGCATCCGGTGCCGGGGTACCCGCCTCCTCGACTGCGGCAGCTGAAAGTGGCGCCAGCGGCTCCAGCGCCTGGGCCGTCTCGCCCGGGTGGCGCAGGGCCTCAAAATTGGCCTGCATCGCGTCAAAAGTGGTCAGCAGCGCGTCAAAATCCTGCGAGGCGGCGGCATCGGAGCCCATATGCTCGATATCCGACTCGATGCGGTGGGCCATCTCGCCAAGCCGCATGGCGCCCGCCAGACGTGCACTGCCCTTGAGGGTGTGCAGGGCCCGCAACACTTCGTTGCGTGCACCATGGTTGTCGGGACGGGCCGACCATTGCCGCAGAGCGCCGCCCAGTTGAGGCATCAACTCGGCACCTTCTTCTTCGAAAATCGGGAATAGGTCCGGATCGATCACGTCGACCGCGTCGATCTCGTCGTCCATGTCTTCACTGAACGCTGCAGACGCAAACGATGCAACCGGTGCTGCAACCACCGCCATGGGGATGGCTGGCGCCACCGGAACCGCGCTTGGCTCGGCGGCAACAGGAGCAACAGGAATGACCTTGACAGTCACCGAGAGGGGGCGTTCCTGTGCAGGAACTACCGTGCCCGTGAGCGGAACGCCGGCAGGCGGCACTGGCGCTGCCGGAGAGCCCACCGCGGAAACTGATTCCTGCAATGCAACGGGACTTTCAACAGCCTCCGGACTGGGGACGACCACGGAAGCCTCACTGGCTTCGTCGGTAAAATCAATCTCCCGCAATGCCTGAAGAATCCCGGGATCCGGCTGCTTGAGAAAGCCGGCTGCAAACTGATGCAACAGCCGCCGGATGTCTTCGGCAGCATCGATAAACAACTTGTTGTGCCGGCCGCTGACTTGTCCGTGCTGGATTTGTGTCTGCTGCAGGGCGTTCTCCAGCGCTCGCGCCATTTCAGACAGGGCTTCGAATCCAACCGTCGCCGAACTGCCCGCCAACGAATGCGTTAGCGCCAGCGTAGAGTCGCCGATGGGGCGGTCGCGCTCCATCGTCCATTCCGTGACCTCGGTGACCAGCCGGCGCGACCATTCGTCAGCTTCATTGAGGTACACGTTGTAGAGCGGAATGCCGATACGCAACGACCCGATCACCTTGATCTGTTCATCCCCAGCCGTTTCGCCGGATACCGCTTCGTCGGAAGGACTCTCGAACGATGCAGTCGACACCTCTTCCCGCGCAGGCGCTGTGGACCGGATCTCACTGTGCTCCGGCATGGCAAAGACAAAATCGTCTGCGTCCCGTGGCGCCGCAGATTCGGGCTGGGCCGCCGGAGCCCGAACAGGTTCTTCTTCCACGGCAGGCTGACCCAGAAAATGCACGTCAAAATCACTGGCCGACAATTCTAGCGGTTCCGCCTGTTCAGCGGGTACCGGATCAGCGAAGTCCATCTCAAACACGATCTCTGAAGGAGCAGCCTGCGCCGCGATTGGCACGTCTGCAGCGGGGCCCGACAAGGCCGCCAGGCTGTCAAAGTCAATCCCCTGTAAATCCGCCAGCGCTGGCGCCGCTGTTGCGGCGGGCGCGACGGGCTCCACATCCATCACGAAGTCGAAATCCAGATCCGTGCCCTGCACCACTGGCAACGAGGCCACGTCCTGTCCTTGCACAACGGTAGGGGCCTCACTCGCTGCAACGGGCGCCTGCGGCACGGCAGGCTGCTGGAGCGGGCTGAAGCGCCCCTCTCCCCGCATCGCATCGGCACTGACACGAAATGCGGAGGACGTCCAGGGAGTCTCACGGCCGGAGGCAATGTCCTCGATCCAGGCAGCAAACCCGTCCATGGCCTGCACACACAGCGTGCAGAACTCTTCATTGGAAGGTTTTTGCTCGGCCAGCCAGCCATTGAGCATTTGCTCCATGGCCCAGGCGGCTTCGCCAAACTCGTTGAGCCCGACCATGCGCGAACTGCCTTTGAGCGTGTGGAAGGCCCTGCGCAATATCGTCAGTTCGCCGATATCTCCCGGCTCAGTGGCCAGGGCGGCAAGCGCAGCCTGCGCGTGGCCTGCGACCTCGCGCGCTTCCTCCAGGAATATATCGCGCAAGTCGTCTTCCTCAAAATCGTCGGCGCCGGTGGCCGAGCCCGCAGGCGCGGCCTCGGGCGCAGCAGCCGGCGCGGCAGCCGCCACCAGACTGGTGAGAGAACCCGCATTGGACTGCGGGCCCTGCCCGGCAACGGCCAGGGCAGCATCACGGGCAGTCTGGGCAAGCGCAGGCTGGTCAGCCAGCGCCGCATGGGTTGCCAGAACATCGAGTTTGACACTCAGACTTTCGGCAGAATCTCCAGCCTGGGCATCCTGAACGACGGACAGCACTTCCTGGGACAGCTCGCTGTTGACGGTTACCGCCGCGGCTGCATCCTGAGCGGTGTGAATACGCCCCATCAGGGGTTTGAGCTCGCCCTTGACATCGTCGTACACAAAAAGCTTTTTCGCCAGCGCCGGCTGGTAATTGAGCATGTCAATCAAAAAGCTCAATGCACCCAGGTTGTTGCCCAGCTGCTCAAAGGCTCCGGAGGAACGCGCCAGCTGATCGTCCACCTCCGTCACCAGCATCTGCTCGACGCTCTCGCGCATGCGCAGTACCGCCTGGGAGGCCTGATCCAGCCCCAGCACGGACAACACACCACGCATCTGCGAGAGCTGGCCGGGAACCGCGACCAGGGCCGTTTTTTCCTGCGGGTTGCGGAAAAAAACATCCAGCGATTTTTCAAGTTCGCTCAGGGAAATGCGCAGTTCGCCGACCACACTGCCCATGGTTTGTTTGTCGCTGACGCGGCGATACAACTCTTCCATCCACGATTCAAGCGGCTGTGCCTGGGCACCGCTTCGCGCGCTGTCGAGCCGCTGGGCCAGCCGGGCCGTCCGGATCGCCAGCTGCGGGTCGGCGGGATCGAGATCATCAAAAGCGGCCTCCAGGTAGAGCACGGCTGTGGCCACCTCAAGCGCCAGCTCGATGGGAGGCGCCTGGCCGGAGCGAACCGTCGCTTCAATCACTTGAGACAGCGCGGTGGCCAGGGGCTCACTGGGCGGATGCAGCTTGACCAGCGAATCGGTCACCAGACTGAACTGGTCAGCCACCGTCTTGAACTTGCTCACGTCCCCCGCCGTCAGCGAGGACCAGGTTTCCTTGGCCGAAACAATCCGTTTGCGGGCCTGCGCGAGCAGCGCGGGGTCGAAACGGCCAAACTGAACCGCCTCATAGTCAACCGGCTTGAACCGGGCCAGACCGTAGCTGGCGCGAATGGCCGACAGGACAGGCGCATCGGCGGCACGGGTCGCCACGGCCTGCGAGCAAAAAAACAGCAGATCCTGGGCCAGCCTGTCCGACGCATCGGTGCCGCCCTTGGCAAAGGACGCATATTGCAGAAGCACGCGCGATGCAGCGCGTTTGACGTAGATATCCACCTTCAGCAAACCATGGGACAGCGCTTCAAAATAGCCGGCTGCGATTTTCCAGAACGCCTTGGGCTCGCCCGCAGGCTCGGCCTGGGCAAACCCCAGACACATATCCCGGAAACTCTCCGCTGCCTGCGGGTCACCCGTACGCATGATTTTCAGGACCAGCTGGTCCAGCGATTGCCTCGACGCATCATCGTAAGCGCCCGCTTTGACCGTGACCGCCAGCGCCGGGTCCATCCAGCGCCATTCGTACACCCAGAGATCTGCCGGATGGATGCGATCAGCACCGACCAGCCCCTGCACATCACGGTACTGGGGGAACAGCGAAATGGCAGACACCGGCTTGTCGGCCAGCACCCCTTCGAGGTATTCGGTCAGGGCAAAACTGGCCTGTTCGACCTTCGCCGCCGCCTCCTGATTGCATTGCTCGGGCCGCTGGACAAACCGCTGCACAGCTGCTTCCATCGCGCGCAGTACCAGCGCGGGCGCACCCAAACCAACCATTTCCAGCGCGCCCACGGCCTGGTGCAACTGCTGGCGCGCGATGCGCAGCTGGCTGGCATCAAGGGCCGCGAGGTCGGAGCCACGTGCCAATTCGGCGTCACGCACAAAACGCTTCAGGGCCTTGGCAGCGCCGTCCAGGGATTTTCGAAGTTCGTCCAGCACCCACGCCAATGGACCCAGATCATTCACGGCCAGGTCGAGTTCGGCAGGAGATGAATTCGGAGCGTTCGATTGCATAGATAGCAGGCCGGTTCAGAAATCGGAGGTCACGGACAGGGAAAAATCAGCGAGGTATCAGGCGATCTTGAATCGCGAGACGGACTGCCTGAGTTCTTCGGCCATGCGGGACAAATCACGCACCTGCTGCGCAGTGGATCGCGTACCTTCTCCGGTTTGCTCGGTCACCGCAAAAATGTGCTGGATGTTGCCGGCTAACACGTTGGCCGATTCGGCTTCGCGGGAAGTCGAGGCAGAGATCTGTTCAATCAAGTCAGCCAGCCGGCGTGACACCGTGTCAATCTCGGACAGTGCGGTACCAGCGCTGTCCGACAGTTTGGCCCCTTCGACCACACCCTGCGTGGAACGCTCCATGGCGCCCACCGCATCCTGTGTGTCGGTCTGAATGGCTTTCACCAGCGCAGAAATCTGCCGCGTTGCATCCGCGGAACGCTCAGCCAATCGCTGCACCTCCTCGGCAACCACCGAGAAGCCGCGTCCGGCTTCACCAGCGGATGCGGCCTGAATGGCAGCGTTGAGCGCCAGCACGTTGGTCTGTTCGGTAATGTCCGAAATCAGTTCCGTGATCTCGCCAATCTCCTGTGACGACTCACCGAGCCGCTTGATCCGCTTGGAGGTTTCCTGGATCTGGTCGCGGATGGAGTTCATGCCGCCGATGGCGTTTTGCACCGCCTGCAAACCCGTTTCGGCGGCGGTCAGCGATTGACGTGCCACCTGGGAAGATTCCTGGGCCTGGCTGGACACCTGGTTGATTCGGGTGGCCATGTCGAGCACTGACTGGCCGGTTTCGCGAATTTCACGCAGCTGTTCGGTAGACGCTGCCAGCAACTCGGTCGAGGTGCTTTCCACCTGGGCCGTGGTTTGCGCCACCCGGGTCACCGTATTCTGCACACTGCCCACCAGCTGCCGCAACTCTTCCACCGTGTAGTTCACCGAGTCCGCAATGGCGCCGGTGATGTCTTCGGTCACGGTCGCTTCCTGGGTCAGATCACCTTCAGCCACTGCCTGCAACTCGTTCATCAATCGCAAAATGGCGGCCTGGTTGGCGTCATTGACGCGCTTGGCGTCCTGTTCCTGGCCTTTGGCTTCGAGCCGCTGGCTTTCAGCAACACCCTGGCGCTGCCGGCTGTCCAGCACCTGCAAACGGGCCAGGCCTGCCGCACAAAGCAGCGCAAAGGCAGCCGCAACAGCCAGCGTCGCCAAGGCCCCGGCACCCAGACCAGTTTGCGACGACAGCTTGCCCTGAATGTCTTCCAGACCCCGACGCAAAGGTTCGCTGTCGGCAATGATCGACGCCTGGGCCTCACGAGCCGACACCAGCCCCTGCAAGTTGCCCAGAATTGCGCCGGCCTGCACGCGGGTCTGCTCATACAGCGCCATCAGCGCCTCGAGCCGTTCGCGGGTCTGCGGGTCCTTGGATCCCACCAGGCGGAGCTCGGGGCTGCCCTCCTGCAGGCCCTGTGCAATTTCCTTGAACGAGTTCAAATCCTTGCCCAGCAGGAACACGGCTTCGGGGCTCACGCCTTCCATCGTCAGGAATTCGTTGGCGGATTTACCGATACGCTGGGTCAACATCACCAGCTGGCCGGCCGCAGAAATTTCTGCGGGCGCCGCGTTCTGCTGGAGCTTGAGCGAAGACACCGTCTCGGCGATTTCAAGCAGATCCGACGACTGCCGGTTGATGGTACGCAGCGCGTTACCCACTTGCGTCAAAATCGCCTGCTGGGCCATCACGGTGGATGCATTTTTCTCGGCGCGCTCCATCAGCGGCGTCACGGTGTCGACGTCCGGCTGCAGGGGATCAGCGACCGGCTCCAGGCGCAGGGACTCATCGCCCGACCTGAGGCCCCGCACGGTTTTGGCCAGCACGTCCGAGCTCTCACGCACGTCCGGAAAAGCCTGGGCACTGCCCACCAGCGCCTGGGACACGGACTTCGCAAGCCGCTGCGACTGCATCAGCGATTGCCCGGTGGCGGCCACCTGCTGCGCGACCCTGTCCGCCTGGTTCAGTGCCACAAAAGTCACGGAACCGAGCACCACGACCGCAAAAGCGAGCAAGATCACCAGGATCCGCTGGTGCTCGCCCATGGACCTTCGGCCCAGGACCGGCAAGGCCAGCTCTTCAACATTTTCGGAAACGTCTTCGGCGGACTGGCTTTCAGGACCGTCGCCCAGGCGCGCCATGGTGGCCGAACCCGAAGCGTCCATGGCCCCCGTTGCCAGGGGATCCACCGACATGTCCAGAGAGACGCCGTCCATGCTGTCCTCGGGTGGCGCAGACTTTGTTTTGAACAGCTTCTGAATATTTTCGACAACAGACATGGTGAGCCTTCCGGGAAAAACGTGATAGCGCTAGGCGCTGATGGTCAAAAAATGGGCTTGTTGCGCCAGCAACTGCAGGTTGATTTCCTGCCAATGCACACCGTTCGAATCCACATAGCTGTGGCCGAAAAACTCAGGCGCGTCAGGTGATTTTTCGGCAAAGTCCGTGAACGCTTCCGGGTTGCGCAGGCCGGCCAGCTTGTCGATCTGCAAGGCGCAATTGATCTCCAGAGCGCTGTTGAGGGCCACCAACCGCGACTCGGTGCGCGCCAGTTCACTGCGTGCAGGCGGCATTTTTCCGGTCACATAACTCGCCAGATCAACCACGCCGTACAGGCCGCCACGCAGATTGGCCACACCGGCAAACCAGGCTTGCGTGTAGGGCACATTCTGCGCACTGACCCAGGGGAAGATTTCTCCGGACTGATTCAGGGGGAAGAGGTATTTTCCGCCCCCTGCCTCAACAGCCAGCCAGGACGCCGAAACACCCTGGGTCTTGGCCGCCTTCAGCCTGTCGGCGAGACGGCTTTGCAGTTCTCTAAGTGCTTGTCGGTTGGCCATGCTTTAGCGGGATCGGTGCGGGATCAGCCAAGCGCCTTGATTTTGGCCATCAGGTCGTCGGCATCCACCGGTTTGGTGATGTAGTCCTTGGCGCCCTGGCGCATGCCCCAGACGCGGTCGGTTTCCTGATTTTTGCTGGTACACATGATGATGGGCACGTCTGCGTACAGAGGGTCCCGGGTAATGGCGCGCGTCAGTTGGAAACCATTTTGCCCGGGCATCACCACGTCCATCAGGATCAGGTCGGGTTTTTCCTCGGCGAGCCGACGAAAGGCGTCTTCCGCGTTCTCGGCGGTTTTCACGGCAAAACCTTTTTTGACCAGCAGGTCGGTCATGAACATCAACTCCGTTTTAGAGTCATCCACAATCAGAATCTTTTTAATCGTCATCACGCTACTCCTTGTTTTGCGCTACCCAGTTCCTGAACGGTGTGCAGCAACTGGTCTTTGGTAAATGGTTTGGTCAGGTAGTCTTGCGAGCCGACCATCCTGCCTCTTGCCTTGTCGAAAACACCGTCCTTGGAAGACAGCATCACAATCGGCACATTGGAAAATTTCGGGTTGCGCTTGATGATGGCGCAGGTCTGATAGCCGTCGAGACGAGGCATCAGGATGTCGCAGAAGATCAGGTCGGGCAGGTAGTCGTTGACTTTTGAGAGCGCGTCAAATCCGTCCTCCGCCAGCAGCACCTCATGGCCGCCCTGCTTCAGGAAGATCTCCGCGCTGCGCCGGATCGTGTTGCTGTCGTCGATGACCAAGACCTTGAGCCCCGAACTGGTAATACTCACTGACTGTGCTCCTTGTACCGCGCCGCCGGCCCGGCACCGCCCACCGCGCTTTTTTGTTTAGACACCTGGCGCGGCCATTCAGATTTGAACCATTTCAAAATCTTCCTTGCGCGCACCGCATTCAGGACAGGTCCAGTTCATCGGCACCTCGGCCCAGGGCGTGCCCGCCGCTATGCCGTGTTCCGGCGCGCCGGTTGCTTCGTCATAAATCCACCCACAAATTAAACACATCCAGGTCATTGATTGAGTCACAGCTTAAGTTGCCTTCGAATAGAATGCAACAATTGTATCGAGGCGGCGTTGCTTATTCGCTTACGAGGCAAAATTCCAGCCCTATGGCAAACCCCACCCCCACTCCTCTGGACAGCCCACAAATGGAAACAGAGGACAGCGAAACCTCTCCCGCTTGCGTGATGAGCTTCAACGCCAACGACCCCAGCGGCGCCGGCGGCCTGACGGCCGACATCAGCGCCATTGCGTCGGCCGGCGCCCATGCGCTGGCGGTCGTTACCGGCGCCTATGTGCGTGATACGGCCGAGATTTTCGATCATGTTTCCTTTGATGAAGAGGCGGTCACCGAGCAGGCCCGCACTGCGCTGGAAGACATGCCGGTCGCCGCCATCAAGGTTGGTTTTGTCGGAAGCCCGGAAACCATCAGCGCGATCGCGGAAATTGCATCGGACTATGCCGATGTGCCGCTGATTGCCTACATGCCCAACCTGTCATGGTGGGAAGAAGAAGCGATCGACAGCTACCTCGACGCCTTTCGCGAACTGATGCTGCCGCAAACCACCGTGCTGGTGGGCAACCACAGCAGCCTGTGGCGCTGGCTGCTGCCGGACTGGACCGGCGACAAGAGTCCGTCGGCACGTGATATCGCCAAGGCCGCTTCCGAGTTCGGGGTGCCGTACACGCTGGTGACCGGCGTGCCCCTGCCAGAACAGTTCATTGACAATGTGCTGGCCACACCGCAGGCCATTCTCTACAGCGAAAAATTCGAGCGTTTCGAGGCGGTGTTTGCCGGCGCCGGCGACACGCTGACGGCCGCCCTGACGGCACTGCTGGCCAACGGCCACAACCTGCAGGCCGCCACGGCCGAAGCCCTGACCTACCTCGACCACAGCCTGGACGCCGGCTTTCATCCCGGCATGGGCAATATCGTGCCTGACCGGCTGTTCTGGGCCCAGGCCGACGACGACACCACGGACGCTGACGACGAAGGCAGCGATCCGGACGCTCCGCTGCCCCCCTTGCCCCCCTTTGACCTACCCACCAATGGCACCAAACACTAGTCCCGACACGTCCCGCAATGCAGCGCTGTTCGAGCGCGCCAAAAAACTGATCCCTGGCGGTGTCAACTCGCCGGTACGCGCCTTCAAGGCCGTCGGCGGTATCCCGCGCTTCGTGCAGCGAGCCCAGGGGGCCCATTTCTGGGATGCCGACGGTCAGCGCTACATCGACTACATCGGCTCCTGGGGCCCGATGATCCTGGGCCACGGACACCCCGCCGTCGTCGAAGCGGTGCAAAAGGCCGTGCTCGAGGGTTTCTCCTACGGCGCACCGACCGAACGCGAAGTGGAGCTGGCCGAAGAGATCGTCAAGCTCGTGCCGTCCATCGAGATGCTGCGCCTGGTGAGCTCCGGCACGGAAGCAACCATGAGCGTGATCCGGCTGGCGCGTGGCGCCACCGGGCGTAGCAAGATCATCAAGTTCGAGGGCTGCTACCACGGTCACTCCGACGCGCTGCTGGTGAAAGCCGGCTCGGGCCTGGCCACTTTTGGCAGCCCGACCAGCGCCGGAGTGCCGCCTGAAGTTGTGCAGCACACGCTGGTGCTGGAGTACAACCACATCGCCCAGCTCGAGGAAGCTTTTTCACTGCACGGCAAGGAGATTGCCTGCCTGATGATCGAGCCGATTGCCGGCAACATGAACTTTGTGCGGGCCAGCATTCCCTTCATGAAGCGTTGCCGCGAACTCTGCACGCAATACGGCGCGCTGCTGGTGTTTGACGAAGTCATGACCGGCTTTCGCGTCGCTCTGGGGGGCGCACAAAGCCTGTATGCCCAGAGTATTCCCGGCTTCAAACCCGACATGACCGCATTGGGCAAGGTCATAGGCGGCGGCATGCCGATGGCCGCCTTTGGCGGCACACGCGCGGTGATGGAACTGCTGGCGCCCCTGGGTTCGGTCTACCAGGCCGGCACGCTGTCGGGCAACCCGGTGGCCACGGCCTGCGGACTGGCAACCCTGCGCGAACTGCAAAAGCCCGGCTTTTATGAGGCGCTCGGCGAGCGCACCCGCAGCCTAGTCAGCGGCCTCACCCAGGCCGCGACCCAATCCGGTGTGGCTTTTTGCGGCGACAGCGAAGGCGGCATGTTCGGCTTTTTCCTGCTGGACAAACTGCCGCAGAACTACGCCACGGTGATGACAACCGACAGCCCGGCCTTCAACCGCTTCTTCCATGCGATGCTGGATCAGGGCGTGTACTACGCGCCGGCACTGTATGAAGCCGGCTTTGTCAGTTCGGCGCACACAGCGGCCGACATCGCCGACACCGTCGAGGCCGCGGCCCGGTTTTTTGCTGCACGCTGAACGCCGCGCAAGCCGGCCAAAGAACAGGCTTCGGCCAGTTCAACCCGGGCAGGCGCCCTGTCCGCTATCAATTAAATAGCTGCCTGCGCCCGTCGAATAAGGGATGCAGGCACTTTTATTAATAAAAAACCGGTGTCAATGCCGGAAGTGCCGCACGCCGCTGAGCACCATCACCACGCCGCGTTCGTCGGCCGCATCGATCACTTCCTGATCGCGCATGCTGCCGCCCGGCTGGATCACGCAATTCGCGCCCGCATCCACCACCACGTCGAGACCGTCACGGAAAGGAAAGAAGGCGTCACTCGCAACTGCCGTGCCCTTGAGCGACAGGCCGGCATGCCCGGCCTTGATGCTGGCGATGCGTGCCGAGTCGAGGCGGCTCATCTGTCCGGCACCCACGCCCATGGTCATGCCATCGGCGCAAAACACGATGGCGTTGGACTTCACGTATTTGGCCACCTTCCAGGCGAACATCAGGTCCTGCAGCTGGGCCGGCGTCGGCTGCAGCTTGCTGACCACCTTGATGTCGGCCAGCGCCAGTTCATGGTTGTCGGCGGTCTGCATCAAGAGGCCTGAGCCGACGCGCTTGACGTCCATCAGGTTGCGGCCCTGTTGCCATGCCGTGTCGCCGCCCGGTGGCAGGTCGATCTGCAAAATCCGCACATTGACCTTGGTTTTGAACACTTCGAGTGCTTCGGGCGTGAAGGCCGGGGCCATCAGCACCTCGACAAACTGTTTGGAGATCTGCTGCGCCGCCGCTTCGTCGAGTATGCAGTTCAGCGCGATGATGCCGCCGAAGGCCGAGGTCGGGTCGGTCTTGAAGGCCTTGCTGTAGGCTTCCAGCGCATCGGCGCCGATGGCCACACCGCAGGGGTTGGCGTGTTTGACGATGACGCAGGCCGGCCCGCTAAAACTCTTGACACACTCCCAGGCGGCATCGGCGTCGGCGATGTTGTTGTAAGACAGCTCCTTGCCCTGCAACTGCCTGGCCGTGACCAGCGAGCCCGGCGCCGGGTACAGGTCGCGGTACAACGCGGCCTGCTGGTGCGAGTTTTCGCCGTACCGCAGGTCCTGCACCTTGATGAAGCGGCCATTGGCCTGGCCGGGAAACAGGCTGTGCGTGCCGTCGGGCTGGATGCCGGAGAGGTAGTCGCTGATGGCGCCGTCGTACTGGCTGATGCGGTTGAACGCCGCCACCGACAGGGCGAATTTGGTGGCATCGGCCAGCTTGCCGGCGGTCTTGAGCTCCTCCAGCACGCCGGCGTACTGCGAGGCGTCGGTCAACACGCCAACATCCTTCCAGTTCTTGGCGGCCGAACGCACCATGGCCGGGCCACCGATGTCGATGTTTTCAATCGCGTCTTCCAGCGTGCAGCCAGCCTTGGCGACAGTGGCTTCAAACGGGTAGAGGTTGACGACCAGCAGGTCGATGGTGTCGATGCCGTGGGTTTTCAGCGCGACCATGTGTTCGGGCACATCGCGGCGCGCCAGCAAGCCGCCGTGCACCATCGGGTGCAGGGTCTTGACGCGGCCATCGAGCATCTCGGGGAAACCCGTCAGTTCGGCGACCTCGGTCACGGGCAGCTTTTCGTCGGCCAGCAGCCTGGCGGTGCCGCCGGTGGAGATGAGCTTGATGCCGAGGGCGTGCAGCGCGCGTGCAAAGTCAACAATACCGGTTTTGTCGGAGACGGAAATCAGGGCGTTCATGCGTGTCTTTGGTTTCTTGGGATGGGGTGCGACGGCCGGGTCACTTGATCAGTTTGTGTTCAACGAGTTTTTTGCGCAGGGTGTTGCGGTTCAGGCCCAGCCATTCGGCCGCGCGTGACTGGTTGTGGTCGGCATGCTGCATCACCACCTCCAGCAGCGGCTTTTCGACCACCCGCACCATCATGTCGTACATGCCGTCCGGCTCCGTGCCGCGCAAGTCCCTGAAATAACCTTCCAGGCTGGTGCGTACGCATTCTTCTATGTGTTTCTTGCTCATGCGGGCTCCCCTTCCTTCTTTTTCTGTTCTGCATTGTCGCCGACTGCCGGCTGCGCCGTGCCGGCACCCACCACGGGCATGCGGTCCATGCGCAGGCCAAGCCCGTCAAAAAAGTCCGCCACCGCCTGCCACTGCGCCTCGCTGCCCTCCAGCAGGTTCATGCGGCTGCGAAAAGCCTCGCCGCCCGGCAGCGTCCTGACATACCAGCCGATGTGCTTGCGCGCCGACCTCACGCCGCTGAAGTCGCCGTACAGCGCATAGTGGTCCAGCAGGTGATCGAGCAGCAGGCGTTTGACCTCGGCCACCAGCGGCGGCGCAAGATGCGTGCCGGTCGCCAGGAAATGCGCAATTTCGCGAAAAATCCAGGGCCGCCCCTGGGCGGCACGGCCCACCATCAACGCATCGGCGCCGGTATAGGCCAGCACATCGCGGGCTCTTTCTGGTGTGTCGATGTCGCCGTTGGCGACGACCGGAACGGCCACCGCGGCCTTGACGGCGGCAATCGTGTCGTACTCCGCCTGGCCCTTGTAGCCCTGCTCACGCGTGCGGCCGTGCACGGTGAGCATCTGCACACCCGCGCGTTCAAAGGCACGCGCCAGCGCGACGGCGTTTTTATGCGATTCGGCCCAGCCGGTGCGCATTTTCAGGGTCACGGGAACACCGCGCGGCGCGCAGGCGGCCACCACGGCCTGAACGATCGCCAAAGCCAGCGGCTCGTCCTGCATCAGGGCCGAGCCGGCCCACTTGTTGCAAACTTTCTTGGCCGGGCAGCCCATGTTGATGTCGATGATCTGCGCGCCGCGGTCGATGTTGTAGGCGGCAGCCTCGGCCATCATCTGCGCATCGGTGCCGGCAATCTGCACCGCAATCGGCGCCACCTCGCCGTCGTGGTTGGCACGGCGCGAGGTCTTCAGCGTGTCCCACAGGTCACGCCGCGAGGTGACCATTTCACTGACCGCATAACCCGCCCCCCCGGCCTTGCACAAACGCCGGAACGGCCGGTCGGTGACACCCGCCATCGGCGCGGCAAACAGGTTGTTCGCCAAAACGTAGGGGCCGATGTTCATGGGAATGGGAGGCAGGTGTGGATGCTCAAAAACGAGGCATGATTGTAACTGCCCAAAATTTCAGCAATCGGAATTTGCACACGGGGATGCAGGCGTCTGCCTTACAGCCAGAACCTGACCCGCTGCCTATACTCACGCCAGATGGAACTCTGGATACAACACCTGATCGAAGCCCTGGCTCTGCCCGAGTACGGGTTGAGCACGGTGTTTGTGGTCTCTTTCATCTCCGCCACCCTGCTGCCGCTGGGTTCCGAGCCGGTGGTCTTCGGCCTCGTCAAGCTCAGCCCGCACCTGTTCTGGCCGGCCGTGCTGGTGGCCACTGCGGGCAACACGCTGGGCGGCGCGCTCGACTGGTGGCTGGGCTACGGCGCCCACAAGGTGCTGGACAAGTATTCGCACTCCTCACACCACAGCCGGGCCATCCGCTGGCTGGAAAAGCTGGGGCCCAAAGCCTGCCTGCTGGCCTGGCTGCCCGGGGTCGGTGACCCGCTTTGCGCGGTGGCGGGCTGGCTCAAGTTTCCGTTCTGGCCCTGTGTGGCCTACATGGCCATCGGAAAATTCGCCCGCTACGTGACGATGACAGGCGCACTGGTCTGGGCCTTTCCGGGCAGCATCCGGTTTTGGGGCGGGTAGAACACGGCCCTCACGGTCGCTCACTTCGTGTAGCGCCCTGCCCCCCGAGGGGCCGCTGCGCCTGCGGCCCCGGCTTGAACGGAGAAGACACGGGCTACCCAAGGATGGGGCATCGTCGAAAGCTAGAACCGTTCGGCAGGAAGCAGATAGCGCCACTGCCCGACCGGCAGGCTGCTCATGGACACACGCCCGACACGGATGCGCTTCATTGCCTGCACGGTGAGCCCGACGCTTTCACACATGAAGGCAATTTGCCCGGGGCGTTCGCCCTTGAGCGCAAAACGCAGGCGGGTCTCATTTTGCCAGCTGACCTTCGCCGGCGGCAACAACACCCCATTGAAGGTGAAACCATGGTCGATGCGGTTGAGCCGCTGCAGGCCGCCCGGCGCCATGGTGCCGGTCACGTCCACGATGACCTCATGCTCCATGACCGACGCGTCCTCACTGAGCTTGCGCGCCACGCGCCAGTCCTGCGTGAAGACCACCAGACCGCTGGCGGGGGTGGCGAGCGGTGTCGCCTGCGTCAATGCGCTGACATGTTTTTTCAGGGGCCGGATGCCCGAACGGTCGTCTTTCGCCTGATTGGCCACCACCAGCAGCTGCGCGGCCGGGTTGGCAGGGCGCTTGCTCCCTGCATCCAGGCCGGCTTCGTAGCCCGGCGGCTTGTTCAGCAACAGCGTCACCGGCGTCAGCGCCAGCAGGCTGGCGTCCGGATCGAGTTCGACTTTCTGATCCAGCACGCGGTGCTGCGGCTCTTCCACGACCACCCCATCGACGCGCACCCAGCCGCCTTCGATGTACTGCTCAGCTTCGCGGCGCGAGCAGTTGAGCATCTGGGCCAGGTGTTTGGCGAGGCGGACGGGTTCGGTCATGCGATCTGCTCGATCCTTTCAAGCGCCACCGTCGAACCGGCTCCGCCGGGCGACAGGAGGCGTCCCCTGCAAGGGGAGGATGGGCTACACGCAGTGAGCCCAGGCAGGGGTGTTCTCATGAGGGCCTGTTCACACTGTTTATGCAAGTGCGAACGTGGTTAAAACAGCGCCAATCTAGGCGCGCGACGACGCTCAGCCTGGGCGGCTGGGCTAGGAGTGCAACGACGAGTGGCGTTGTTTTAACCACGTTCCCTCCGGGTTGCGGCCAAAAAGGCCATGCGCAGCGTTGCAAAGCCTTGCCGGGCGCCAGCCCGGCTGCATTTTGCGCCTCGCGCATGACTTTTTTGACTCGCAACGCATCTTGCATAAACAGTGTGAACAGGCCCTAGCTGCTGAACAGGAAATTCATCACGTCGCCATCCTTGACGACATATTCCTTGCCTTCACTGCGCATCTTGCCCGCATCCTTGGCGCCCTGCTCGCCCTGGTAGGTGATGAAGTCGTCAAAGGCAATGGTCTGGGCGCGGATATAGCCTTTTTCAAAATCGGTGTGGATCACGCCGGCCGCCTGCGGACCGGTGTCGCCGACATGGATGGTCCAGGCGCGCACTTCTTTCACACCGGCCGTGAAGTAGGTCTGCAGGCCCAGCAGCTTGTACGCCGCGCGGATCAGGCGGTTCAGTCCGGGTTCTTCCTGGCCAATCTCGGCGAGAAACATTTTTTTGTCCTCTTCCTCCATGTCGGCCATTTCGGCTTCCATCTTGGCGCAGATGGCAACGACAGGCGCATTCTGGCTGGCCGCGTAGGCGCGCAGCTTGTCCAGAAAGGAGTTGTTTTCAAAGCCGTCTTCAGCCACATTGCCGACGAACATGGCCGGCTTGGCGGTGATCAGGAAAAACTGCTTGAGCAGCGGCTGCTCTTCCTTGCTGAACTCCAGCGTGCGCACGGGTTTGGCTTCGTTGAGGGCGGCCTGGCATTTTTCCAGAATCGCGACCAGCTTGATCGACTCCTTGTCGCCGGAGCGTGCGGTTTTCGTCACGCGGTGCAGGGCTTTTTCAACCGCCGCCAGATCCGCCAGGCACAGCTCGGTCTGGATCACCTCGATGTCGGAAATCGGGTCCACCTTGCCGGCCACGTGGATCACGTTGTCGTCCTCAAAGCAGCGCACGACATTCACGATGGCATCGGTCTCGCGGATGTGCGCGAGAAACTTGTTGCCCAGGCCCTCGCCGGTGCTGGCGCCTGCCACCAGGCCGGCGATGTCGACAAATTCGACAATCGCGGACTGGATCTTCTCGGGCTCGACGATGGCTGCCAGCGCCGCCAGCCGCGGATCGGGCACCTCCACGATGCCGACGTTGGGTTCAATCGTGCAAAAGGGATAGTTTTCGGCCGCGATACCGGCCTTGGTCAAGGCGTTGAACAGGGTCGATTTACCGACGTTGGGCAAGCCCACGATGCCACATTTCATGAAATTTCCTTATAAATCAAACCCCTTTTGCACGACTGCGCCTGACGCAGGCCGCATGGAAGTGCCCGATAAGAGCGCGATGCGCAACCGGCCTGACTTACCGGGGAACCGGGCCAGGATTGCCCGAATTCCTCAATTTTTTGTCTTCGTTTTGCCTTGGGGTTAACTGGTGCCGATTGTACTGATCAGCGAATCCTTGCTACTTCGCGGGACCGCAACCGATGGATGGGCTTCCCCCGTTTCCCGGACACGTTCAACGACCACTCTTCCAAAAAAGAATTAGCCCAGCAACTTGCTCCAGGTTCCGACGTTATGAACATTCCGGTAGCCCTTCTTCCTCAGCATCAGTTTTGCCATTCCACTTCGTGTTCCACTGGCACAGCAGAGAACAACCGGGGTGGACTTGGGTATCTCGCCGAGCCTGCTGCCCAGTTCCTGCAGGGGGATGTTGATTGTTCCAGGGGCGTTCCCATTTGCGAACTCTCCAGCGGATCTGACGTCAACAAAGATCGCGCCGCTCTTCCTGAGTTCTGGCAGCATGGCAATGACTCTTTTTGAATTCCACCACTTGTACGAAAACCAGAGAACCAGAGCCAAAAATGGCCAGTACTTTTCAAAAAGACCCAGAAAATCCATATAAATCCTTGTTGAACTGAATTGATGACGTAGCAGGGGACAAGCGAAGCCGGCGGAGTGCCCTTGCCGCTTGAGGATCAGTTGTTTCGGCAGGCCACCCGTGGCCGACAAGTCCAAAAAAACAGCCTTTCGTCCATGATGGCCTCATCCATCGTATGCGTTGTCGACTGACGCTTTTGTCCTGACTTTGTCGCCTGAGCTTTGTGAGTTCCCGGAAGTGCTTGAGGCCATGGGCCTGTTCAGATCGTCCAGCCTGCCGGGGAAGTTTTCCGCTGCAAGCCCGCCTTGGTCAAGGCGTTGAACAGGGTCGATTTACCTCGCTGGGCAAGCCTACAATACCGCACTCAGACTCATGAAAAACCTTCAAAAACAGGCTGGAAAGTGTATGCGATACGCAGCCAGCCGGGGAATCGGCTTTCTGACATCCCTGCTTCTGGCTGCATTCCTGAGCCTGCTGGGCACGTCCAGCCAAGCCCAGCCGCTGGTCGTTCTGGACGACAACGCCCCTGTGACTGACCTGCAGGCAAGCAGCCTGGTGTGGGTGGATGTCAATGCCGGTGCAACGATCGAACAGATGGCGGCGGGCGACTTCCGGCGCCTCATGAGTGCTGCCCGAACCCCTGCCCACTACACCCTGGGCCCGGAAGCTGCGCTGTGGCAGCATTTCCGCTTCAAAAGGTCAGCCGACTCAAGACAGGACTGGCTGCTGGAGTTCCCCTTTCCCATGCTCGACCAGGTGACCGTGTTCCAGCGCGACCGCACGGGTCGCTGGACCAGCCAGACGGCGGGCGACACCGTGGCCGTCTCCAGCTGGCCCGAGCCGGGCCGCTATGCGCAGTTTCACCTGGCGCTGGAAGACGAGACGGCGCATGACGTGTATGTCCGCATCGCGCATGTGACACCGGCCCATTTTCCGGTCAACGCCATCTCCGGCCAAGCCCGCAGCCATCAGCTGCAGTTCGACTACATGGTCATTGGCGTGGTGTTCGGTACCCTGCTTCTGCTGATTGTGGCCGGCGCCGGGCAAAGCTGGGTCTACCGCGACTGGGCTTACGGCTGGTACGCCATCTACGCCACCATCATGGCCCTGGTCGTCGCCACCACGAGTGGCATGGCCGGGCACCTTCTGTGGAGCAACTTTGCCGACTGGAACAACGCCATCCAGGGCGTGCTGGGCCTGCTGGGCGGCTGCGCGGCCCTGCTGGTTGTCCGCAAGCTGTGCGGCATCGCCGGCCGACATCGCTGGTTTGACCAGACGGTTTACGCCACCGGCCTGGCCGGCCCCTTGCTGGCTTTTGCCTACATCGGGCTGGACCGGCAATGGGGTGTCCACCTGATTGGTGCCTACCTGCTGGTGATCGTGGTGCTGGGGCTGGCGACCGCCTACACAACGTGGCGGCGCCATGACGTGGTGGGCGCCTGGGTGCTGGCGGCCTTCACCCCCCTGGCACTGAGCACCGCGCTGGCCGCGGCCCGGATTTTCGGCTGGGTGCCGACCTCCTGGCTGTCGCAGTATGCGTTCATGCTGTCGCTCGCCGTCGAAGTGCCCCTGCTGCTGGTGGCCCTGAACATCCGTTCGCGCGAAAGGCATGGGGTCGAGGCACGCGAGCAGGCCATGGCCAGTCAGGATGCGCTCACCGGCCTGCTGGCCAGACATCTCTTTGAAGACCGCCTCAAACAGGTCGTGTCCCGCGCCAAACGCCACAGGGAACCGGCCGCCGTGGTGTACGTGGAACTGGTGAACTATGGCTATGTCAAACGTAACTACGGTATCGCCGTAGCGGAGCAAAGCCTGCTGCGCAGCGTGATCAAGCTGCGCCGCATCATGCGCGATGTCGACACCGCGGGCCGGGTCGATGAAGCATGTTTTGGCCTGATCATGGAAGGCGTCTCCTCGCGCGAAGTGGTCACCGCCATGGCGGCACGGCTGATCGCGGCCGGCCTGATGCCGCTCAAGGGCCTCAAGCCCGAGGTCATCCTGCAGTTTCACGTTGCCGCTGTGCTGCTCAGCGAAAAGTTGATGGACGGCCCCGAACTCTCCAGGGCCCTGGAAACCACGCTCGCGGGCATGGCGGCGCGCACCCGCCGGCCGATCCGCTTTCTGGACCCGGAACTGACCCGACCCATGCCGCTGGCCATGGATTCCGGCTTCGATGAGGCCGACGTCCACAACCAGCCGGCTTAGACGGCCTGAAACCTGTTCCTCGTCGCCCGCAGCTCAGTCGAAGTTGTAGCTCGCCGTGACGCTTTGCCCCACCCTGAGCAGGTGATCGTTGCCCTGCAGCACAATGGCATTCATGCCAAAACTCACCGCCCCCTTGAGGCGCGGGTCCTGCCGGTAGGTCTGCAGGGTGTCGCCGACCTCGGGGCTGCTCTGCGCCGTGGCGGGGTCGATGTTGGGAATCGGGCAGCGCGGGCAAGGCTTGACCGGCTTGAGCTGCACCACACCCTGTTCCGTGCCTATCTGCAGCAGGTCGAGCCGGTCTTCATCGTGCGGCGCCAGTTCGCTGGCACCGGGCGCGTCGCCGATCACGATATTCGGCCGGAAACGTGCCATGCAGACGGCGGCATGACCGCCGGCCCGCAGTCTGTCATTGAGCCCTGCCAGCGAGGCTTCGCTGAGCACCAGCACCGGGTAACCGTCGCTGAACTGGTTGAGGGCCTCCACGCCGCCGGTCCACTGCGGATTGGACGCGCGCATCTCGTCAGGATCAAAACGTACCAGCCGTACCTTTGCACCGAGAAAATCGCTGAACCATTGGGCGGCGATGGGCCCCATGTCGTACGCCTTGACCTCGTCGTCCCAGATCGTCACGCGCACCGGCTCCTGCACCTGGTCGAGCGCAATATGCAGCGCCAGCATGCCCGGTGCGCGCAGGACCATGTCGCGGGTCTTGAGCTGGGGCTGGATCAGTGCCATGCGAGGCAGCTCACGCTGCGTCAGGAAGGAACCGTTCTCATCCACCACCATCCAGGCCCGGTCAAATTCGAGCCCCGTTTCTGTCAATATGGCCTCCTGCACCTGCACCCCGGCGCAGGATTTGACGGGATAAACCCACAGCCCGGTAATGACCGCCCCGACGTCGCCCGACGCGGGGTCCGATGTTTCACTCATTGATTCACGCACGTGTCAAACCCTTCAAGAATTCAGTTCAAGATGCACTGTCCGGGGACGATTTTGCCCTGCCTTCTAAAATGAGCCATGTCCAAGCCTTTTGATGTGTGTATCCGCGGTGGCGGTGTGGTCGGCCGTACGCTGGCGCTGCTGCTGGCGCGCGAGCGTCTGCACGTGGCGCTGGTCGCCCGGCCCGCGCCGGCCGGTACCCCGGCGGAACCCGCCGTCCCGCAGGATGTGCGGGCCTACGCCCTGAACAGCGCCTCGCGGCAACTGCTGACTTCGCTGAGGGCCTGGCCCGATGCGCCTGCGGCCACGCCGGTGCTGGAAATGCACGTCTGGGGCGACGACGGGGGCCGGCTCGATTTTGCAGCCCCGCAAGGCACCACCGACGCGGCCTTGGCCTGGATCGTCGATGTACCGGCGCTGGAGCAGCAACTGGCCGAAGCCGTGCGTTACCAGCCGCAGATAGAAACCGTGGAGGCGCCTGTCAAGGCCGCGCTGACGGTGATCTGCGAGGGCCAGAAAAGCACCAGCCGCAACGAGTTCGGCGTGCAATGGATCGTCAAGCCCTATCCGCAAAAAGCCATGGCCGCCCGCCTGCAAAGCGACGTGGCGCACCGGGGTGTGGCCCGCCAGTGGTTCCACAACGGCGAAATTCTGGCTCTTTTGCCGATTGGCGGCGCCGACGGGAACTCTGTGGCGCTGGTCTGGTCTGTCTCCATGGAGCGCGCAGCCGCGCTGGAGAAGTTGACCCCGGAAGAATTTTCCGCGGCGGTGCAAACCGTCTGCGGCGCCGAAGCAGGTTGCCTGCAGCTGGCGAGCAGCCTGTCGGGCTGGCCACTGGCGCTGTCACGGGCCGAACGCTGGGTCGGTCCGGGCTGGGCGCTGGCGGGGGATGCCGCCCATGCCGTGCATCCGCTGGCGGGCCAGGGCCTGAATCTGGGCCTGGCCGATGCGGCCGGACTCGCGGCCGTGATTCACGGGCGCGAATACTGGCGCGGTCTGGGCGACGAAAAACTGTTGCGGCGTTACGAACGCTCGCGCAAGGCCGACGTGGCGGCCATGGGCGCCGTGACGGATGGTCTGCACAGCCTGTTCGCTCAAAACGACGCGCGCTGGCAGGCCTTGCGCAATTGGGGCATGAAGGGCTTTGCACGCAGCGGACCGCTGAAAGAGTGGGTCACGCGCCGGGCCATGGGTTCAGCGCCGCATCGCCCGGGGTGAGCTGCCCCCTGGGCGGGGCGGCGCAAGACACGGCAAGACACGCTGTGAAAGGCGTGAGAGTTAATCACACAGACTGGAAAAACAATGACACTGATCAAAACCCTCCTGACCGGCGCACTGCTGGCCCTGAGCCTGGGCGCCTTTGCGCAGGAAGCGGCCATCCGCAAGAACCTGGCCGAGCGCCTGCCGAACCTGCCCAGGATCGACGAAATCAACAAGACGCCCATGGCCGGCCTGTATGAAGTGCGCGTCAACGGCAGCGATATTTTCTACACCGATGCCGAAGGCAACTACCTGATCCAGGGCAACCTGATCGACACCAAGGTCAGGCGCAACCTGACGGAAGAACGCGTCGACAAGCTCAATGCCGTGTCTTTTGATGCGCTCCCGCTGAAGGATGCCTTCACCATTGTGCGCGGCAACGGCAAGCGCAAGGTGGCGGTGTTTGAAGACCCGAACTGCGGCTATTGCAAGCGTTTTGAACGCGACATGCAAAAGGTCAGCGACGTGACCGTCTACATGTTCCTGTATCCCATCCTGAGTGCGGATTCGACGGAAAAGTCCAAAAACATCTGGTGCGCCAAGGACAAGGCCAAGGCCTGGCAGGACCTGATGGTGCGTGACCAGCCGGTGCCCAATGCCAGTTGCGACGCCGGCGCGCTGGCGCGCAACATCGAATTCGGCAAAAAACACCGCATCACCGGCACGCCGACGCTGATTTTTGCCGACGGCTCACGCGTGCCCGGCGCCATCAGCGCCCAGCAGGTCGAGAAATACCTGACCGACGCCAAGGTCCAGTAAACCCGGCCCGCATCGCCTGCGTTCATGCACGAAAAAGGCCTTCAGCCCTTTGCAGGCGGGCGGTAACTGCTATTTTTTCAGTAGCAACAAACCAGCGTCCCGCCGCTGGGGAGCCGGGCCGCACTCCGGCCGATGCGGTATTCTTTGAGCCTATGCCCAAATCTTCCGCCAAGCCTTCCGGAACACCTTCCGCCGGGGTCCATTACCGCGTCGAGATCGCCGACCTCCACGCCCATCTGTTCCGGGTCACCCTGACCATTGCCCAGCCCGCCGCGCTGCAGCGGGTGGCGCTGCCGGTGTGGATTCCCGGCAGTTATCTGGTGCGCGAGTTTTCGAAAAACCTGCAGGGCCTGCGGGCGCGGCAAGGCGCCCGGGCGCTGCCTGCCGGCCAGATCGCGCAGCTCGACAAATGCAGCTGGCAGATCCGCTGCAACGCGGACAAGCCGCTGGTGCTGGTCTACGAGGTCTATGCCAACGACAGCTCGGTACGCACTGCCTCGCTGGACGCAGGCCGCGGCTTCTTCAACGGCAGTTCCCTGTGCCTGCGGGTCGACGGCCAGGACCAGGCGCCGCACCGGCTTGAAGTGATGGCCGCGCCGGCCACCAACGGCTGGTCCGTGGCCACCGGCCTGAGTCCGCTGAAGGTCGACAAACAGGGTTTCGGCAGCTACCTGGCCGCCGACTACGACGAACTGGTGGATTGCCCGGTCGAGATGGGAAGTTTCTGGAGCGGCTCTTTCGTCGCCTGCGGTGTGCCGCACCGCTTTGTGGTGGCCGGCGCCACGGCCAGCTTTGACGGCGCCCGGCTGCTTGCCGATACCCGGAAAATCTGCGAGACACAAATACGCTTCTGGCACGGCGGCAAAAAGCCGCCGCACAAACATTACGTTTTCATGCTTAACGCCGTGGACGACGGCTACGGCGGACTGGAGCACCGCAACTCCACCGCGCTGATCTGCAAGCGCCAGGACTTGCCGCGCCTGGACAGCAGCAAGCTGCCCGAGGGGTACACCACGCTGCGCGGGCTGATCAGCCATGAATATTTCCACACCTGGAACGTCAAGCGCCTGCGCCCCGCGGAGTTCGGCAACTACGCGTACGGCAGTGAAAATTACACGCAGCTGCTCTGGTTTTTTGAAGGCTTCACCAGTTACTACGACGACCTGATCCTGTGCCGCGCCGGCCTGATCGATGAAGCGGCTTATCTGAAACTTCTGAACCGGACCATCAACCAGGTCATGCAGACCCCGGGGCGGCTGGTGCAGTCGGTGGCCCAGGCCAGTTTTGACGCCTGGGTCAAGTACTACCGCCAGGATGAAAACACGCCGAATGCCACGGTCAGCTATTACACCAAGGGCGCCCTGGTCGCCTTGTGTCTTGATCTGAGCCTGCGCGCCGAAAGCAGGGACACCGTCCCGGCCACCCTGGACGACGTGATGCGCCGCCTGTGGCTGCGTTGCAGCGGCGGCGTGATGAGTGAAGCGGATGTCGCCGCTGCCCTGCAGGAGGTCGGCGGTCGCTCGTACGCGACGGAAATCGCCCGCTGGGTGCATGGGACGGGCGAGCTGCCGCTGAAAGACCTGCTGCAACGCCACGGCATCGCCGTGCTCGAGGAACCGGCGCAGCTGGCGCAGGCGCTGGGCCTGCGGGTGCAGGAAACGGGTGGCATCCAGATCAAGACGGTATTGCGCGGCGGTGCGGCCGAACGTGCCGGGTTTGCCGCCGGCGACGAGTGGCTCGGCCTTGAAACGCCGGTGACCGGCAAGAGCCGCAAAACGACCCAGCCGCCCAACCCGGGCTGGCGCCTGGGCAAACTTGATGAATTGCCGTTTTACGCCGGACCCAGCAAAAAGGTCACGGCGCTGGTCGCGCGCGACAAGCGCCTGCTTCGGCTTGAGTTGACGATGCCGCCAGACACGACCACCTGGCGGCTGCTGGCCAAGGACGCGTCCCTGGTGAAAAAGTGGCTGGTGTCCGCCGCCTGAGCCCGGGTCTCAGCCGACAGGCATCTGCGCTTCGATCTGGGCCACAAAACGCTCGGCTTCGGCACTGCCCTTGATCTCGCGAACGATCTCGCGGGCCCGCTTGATCGCGGCGACAAAATCGGCGAGGTCGCGCGCGCCCTCGATCTTGATACACAGCGGCTCGGCCATCGGACCCAGCAGGTGCTCCAGCAAATGCGATGAGAAACGCTGCGCCTGCGCCAGGTTGGCCGCGCGCTGCGGTGATGCTGCGGCGGCGGCCGGCTGCTGCGGGGCACCTGCCGGTTCCAGCGCGGCCGGCATGGTTTTTTCCTCGGCCACTGCCAGCTCGACCAGGCCCTCGGCTTCAAGTTCTGAAAGACGCTCCGGATCGCCCAGCGCCGCGGCCATGGTGGTCAGTTCTGCATAGGTTCTTTTGCCATCGACCATGATCAACAGGGAGCGCAGTCTGGGGGCCAGGCCTGAATGCCGGTTTGCAATCGCCTCCGTCCCCTTCTGCGTCTTGTGATAGATCACTTGCTTGTCCGGCATGGCAACCTCCTGTAACTAGTTGTTAAACCAGTCTAGAACCAAAACAGTACCCCGTCGAGAGTGCTTACCCCGGAAAAACCCGGAACCAGAGGCGCTCAGTTCCGGCGGTCCAGCACCCGTCTGGCCTTGCCCAGACTGCGCTCCACCCCCCCCTCGGCGCGCAACTCGATGTCCACACTGGTCCCGATGTAGGCCTTGATCTCGTGCTGCAGCACATGGGCGGCTGCCTGCGCGGACGGGCTGTCGGGCGCCAGGCCGGGGCGGGTCTCCACCGCAACACGCAGGCAGTCCATGCTGCCCTCGCGGGTCAGAATGCACTGGTAATGCGGCGCAAGCTCATGGCGCTTGAGAATCAACTCCTCGATCTGGGTGGGAAACACGTTGACGCCGCGCACAATCATCATGTCGTCGCTGCGGCCCGTGATCTTCTCCATGCGGCGCATGCTGCGCGCTGTGCCGGGCAACAGGCGCGTGAGGTCGCGCGTGCGGTAGCGGATGATGGGCAGCGCTTCCTTGCTCAGGCTGGTGAACACCAGCTCGCCGATCTCGCCGTCGGGCAACAGTTCACCGCTGACGGGATCGATGATCTCGGGGTAAAAGTGGTCCTCCCAGATGGTCGGGCCGTCCTTGGTTTCCACACACTCGCTGGCCACACCCGGGCCGATGACCTCGCTCAGGCCATAGATGTCCACGGCATCCAGCCCCAAGCGTTTTTCAATCGCATGGCGCATGTCGTTGGTCCAGGGTTCGGCGCCGAAGATGCCGGTGCGCAGACTGGACCCGGCGGCGGACAGCCCCTGCTTTTCAAACTCGTCGGCGATCGCCAGCATGTAGCTGGGTGTCACCATGATGATGTCGGGCTTGAAATCGGTGATCAGCTGCACCTGCCGTTCGGTCTGCCCGCCGCCAAACGGCACCACGGTCAGCCCCAGTTTTTCAGCACCGTAATGCGCGCCCAGCCCTCCCGTGAACAGGCCGTAGCCGTAGCTGATGTGCACCAGGTCGCCGGGGCGCGCGCCGGCCGCACGTATGCTGCGCGCCACGCAACCGGCCCACATGTCCACGTCATTTTTTGTGTAGGCCACCACGGTCGGTTTGCCGGTGGTGCCGCTGGACGCGTGAATACGCACACACTGCTCGCGCGGCACCGCAAACATGCCGAAGGGGTAGCTGGCGCGCAGGTCGTGCTTGGTGGTGAAGGGAAACTTCGCCAGGTCGGCCAGCGACTTGCAGTCCCCGGGAAACACGCCGGCAGCATCGAACTTGGCCTTGTAGACCGGGGAATGCCGGTACGCATGCTGCAGCGTGGACTGCAGGCGCTTGAGCTGCAGGGCGCGCAGTTCGTCGAGGCTGGCCTTTTCAATCGGTTCGAGCGGAAAACTTTTCATGCGGCCTCCGCACCGGTCACCGGGATGACGGTACCTGCCATCTGCGCGCTTTTCCCGCGGAACATCGCAATGACCTCACCGCGCTGATTGCTGACCTTCATGTCGTAAATGCCGTGCCGGCCCTGCAGCGTCTGCTCCACCCCTTCGCAGGTCAACACGTCACCGAGCTGGCCGGGTTTGAGGAACTCGATGCTGCAGCCCGCCGCCACCGCGACCTTGTTGTAGCTGTTGCAGGCAAAGGCAAAGGTCGAGTCGGCCAGCGTGAAAATCAGTCCGCCGTGGCAGATCTTGTGGCCGTTGAGCATGGGCTCACGCACGGCCATGCGCATCGCCGCACGGCCGGGTGCGCAGGACACCAGTTCCATCTGCATGAAGTCGCGCGAGGCACTGTCGGCGGCAAACATGGATTCGCCCACAGCCTGGGCCAGTTGCTTGGCATCCATCTAGTTGCCCCTGAACGCTGGCGGGCGCTTCTCGAGGAAGGCCATCACGCCCTCGATGTAATCGTGGCTGCGGCCCAGCGCCGACTGGGTGTCCCGCTCCTGGTCCAGCTGGGCATCCAGGCCCCGGCTGGCACCCTCGCTGAGCAGGCGCCGCGTTTCGACGAGGGCGCGGGTCGGCATGACGGCCAGGCGTGCGGCCAGCGCCATGGCCTTGTCCAGGCAGTCTTCGCCCTCGGCGGCCACGTCCCAGATCATCCCCCACTCTTTCGCCTCTTTCGCGCTGAGCTTGTCGCCCAGCATGGCCAGTCCCAGCGCCCGCGCCAGGCCCAGGCGCTTGACCAGAAACCAGGAGCCGCCTGCATCGGGCACCAGGCCGATCTTGCTGAAGGCCTGAATGAAGCTGGCGCCCGGCGCGGCAATCGCCAGGTCGCAGGTCATGGCCAGCGAGGCCCCGGCACCGGCGGCCACGCCGTTCACGGCGGCAATCGTCGGCACGCGCAGCTTCTGCAGGCGCCGCACCGTCGGGTTGAAGGCCTGGTCGATGATGGGCCCGGGGTCGGCACGTTCGATGAGGTTTGGGCCGGGCGCAAAGTCGAACTCGGCCAGATCGGCGCCAGCGCAGAAACCGCGGCCGGCGCCGGTGATCACGAGGGCACGCAGCGACGAATCGGCCTCCACGGCGTCGAGCGCTGTCCAGAGCTGCTGGTGCATCTGGCGGGTAAAACTGTTCAGGGCCTGCGGGCGGTTCAGCGTCACGAGCGCCACGGCGCCCCGTGTGGACAACAGCACGGCAGGTTCGGAAGGGACATCGGTCATAAGCATCTCCTGTTTCGAATCTAGCATTAACCGACCGTCAGGTCGGTTAATGTTTTCCCTTGCTTTTCCACCTCACGACGCGCTGGCCGGGCAAAAAGATCGTGGCATGATTCAGCCTCAAAAGGAACCCGCCATGACTTATGAATTGATCCAGACCCGCACCGAAGGCCGCGTGGCCATCGTCACCCTGAACCGGCCCAAACAACTCAATGCGCTCAACGACCAGCTGATGGACGAGCTGGGCGCTGCGCTCAAGGCTTTCGACGCGGACGACAACATCGGCTGCATGATCCTGACCGGCAGCGAAAAAGCCTTTGCAGCCGGCGCCGACATCGGCGCGATGGCGAGCTACAGCTTTGCCGACGTCTACAAGGGCGACTACATCACGCGCAACTGGGAGCAGATCCGCAGCATCCGCAAGCCGGTGATCGCCGCCGTCAGCGGCTTTGCACTTGGCGGCGGCTGCGAGCTGGCCATGATGTGCGACTTCATCATTGCCGCCGACAACGCCCGGTTCGGCCAGCCTGAAATCAAGCTGGGCATCATCCCCGGCTCGGGCGGCACGCAACGCCTGCCGCGCGCCGTCGGCAAGGCCAAGGCCATGGACTTGGTCCTGACGGGCCGCATGATGGATGCCGTGGAAGCCGAACGCAGCGGGCTCGTCAGCCGCGTCGTGCCGCTGGACAAGCTCATGGAGGAAGCGCTGGGCGCCGCGCTGCAGATCTGCGACTACGGGCAGATTGCCGTGATGGCCGCCAAGGAAGCCGTGAACCGCGCCTACGAAGGCACACTGGCCGACGGCATCATGTTCGAGCGGCGCCTGTTCCACGCGACCTTTGCCACCGAGGACCAGAAGGAAGGCATGGACGCTTTTGTCAACAAGCGCAAGCCGGTGTTCAAGCATAAATAGAGCCCCCACGTTCGCTCACTGCGTGTAACTCTCTGCCCCCCGCGGGGGCGCTGCGCCTGCGGCCCGGCGAAGCCGGCTCCGCGGCCCCTGCTTGATTGAAGAGCCCCGAGGATCGCCCGCTACCCACCGGGGCGCATTTTTTCCTGGAGCGCCCCGGCGAAAAAACATCACCGCCGGCTGAAGGCCGTTCAGGTCTGGCTATAATATCGGTCGCGCGGTGATATAGCTCAGTTGGTTAGAGCGCAGCATTCATAATGCTGATGTCGGTGGTTCAAGTCCACCTATCACCACCACGGTTTCGCGGAGCCCCAGAGGTTGATCCTCTGGGGCTTTGTTACTTCACAGCCTCTGGACATAAACCATGAAACGCTGCCTGCCCTCCCTGTCTCTGGCCCTGTCGGCCGCGCTGATCGCCGTCCTGATGACGCTGGTCAGCCTGTTCGCCGCGCCGGCGCTGGCCCAGACCGATGAAGTCCCCAGCGTCCGCAATTTCCCCAAGGCCGCCCTGCGCGGCCTGCTGGTGGTCCGGGCACCGCCCGACATCAGCCTCAACGGCAAGGCCGACCGCCTGTCGCCCGGTGCACGCATACGCAACGTCAACAACCACTATGTGTTGTCGGGCGCCCTGCTGGGCCAGGAGCTGCTGGTCAACTACACCCGCGACAGCGCCGGTCTGGTGCACGAGGTCTGGGTGCTGACCGCCGAGGAGGCCAAGGAAAAACGCGCCGGTCTGTCCAGGCGCAATTTCTTCTTCAGCTTCGAGGGCGAGGCCGCACCGCAGGACGACGGCAAGACCTCCTACGACCAGTTGCCCCGCTACTAGTAAGTAGCCGGCCCGCGCCGGCCCGCCGGCTGTTTTCGAACAAATGAGGCCTCCAGCCCTTTACTGACGGGCGTCAGCAGCTCCTAATTAGATAGCAAATCCATGAGCAAAAAAGTCTTCATCAAAACCTTCGGCTGCCAGATGAACGAGTACGACTCGGGCAAGATGTCCGACGTGCTGCACGCCGCCCAGGGTTACGAGCCCACCAGCAATGTGGACGAGGCCGACCTGATCCTGTTCAACACCTGCTCGGTGCGCGAAAAAGCGCAGGAAAAGGTGTTCAGCGACCTCGGCCGCGTCAAGCACCTGAAGAAGAAGGGCGTGCTGATCGGCGTCGGCGGCTGCGTGGCCAGCCAGGAGGGCGACGCCATCATCGAACGCGCGCCGTATGTCGACGTGGTGTTCGGCCCGCAAACCCTGCACCGCCTGCCCGACCTGCTGGCCAGGCGCCTCAGCCTGGGCAAATCGCAGGTGGACATCAGCTTTCCCGAGATTGAAAAATTCGACCACCTGCCGCCGGCCCGCGTGGAAGGCCCCAGCGCTTTTGTCAGCATCATGGAAGGCTGCTCCAAATACTGCAGCTACTGCGTCGTGCCCTACACGCGCGGCGAGGAAGTTTCGCGTCCATTCGAGGACGTGCTGGTCGAAGTGGCGGGCCTGGCCGACCAGGGCGTGCGTGAAGTCACCCTGCTGGGGCAGAACGTCAACGCCTACCGCGGCAGGATGACGAGCAACGCAGGCGTTGCGGGCGGCACGGGGGACATCGCCGATTTCGCCACCTTGCTCGAATATGTCTCCGACATTCCCGGCATCGAACGCATCCGTTATGTCACCAGCCACCCCAATGAGTTCACGCAGCGCCTGATCGACGCCTACGGCAAGCTGCCCAAGCTGGTGAACCATCTGCACCTGCCGGTGCAGCACGGTTCCGACCGCATCCTGATGGCGATGAAACGCGGCTACACCGCGATGGAATACAAAAGCACCATCCGCAAGCTGCGCGCGATCCGCCCCGATCTGGCCATGAGCAGCGACTTCATCGTCGGTTTTCCCGGCGAAACCGACGACGACTTCAGCAAGATGATGAAGCTGATCGACGACATCGGCTACGACACCTCGTTCAGCTTCATCTTCAGCCCGCGGCCGGGCACGCCCGCGGCCAACCTGCCCGACGACACGCCGCACGCGGTCAAGCTCGCGCGCCTGCAGCGCCTGCAGGCCGCCCTCGACGACAGCGTGCGCGCCATCAGCGCCAGCCGCCAGGGCACGGTGCAGCGCATCCTGGTCGAAGGGACATCCCGCAAGGATGCGACCGAGCTGATGGGCCGCACCGAATGCAACCGCGTCGTCAACTTCAGGGGCCAGCCCCGGCTGATCGGCCAGATGGTGGACGTGACCATCACCGAAGCCTCGCAACGCTCCCTGCGCGGCGAGGTGCTGCACCATGAAGAGCCCGCACTGAGCGCTTGAAACCACGCGCAGTTCCCCCGCCGGCAAGGACACCCCATGCTTGAGCGCGTTTCCTTCCGCCAGCTGCTGGTGGCCGCCTTTTTGCTGATTGCCGCCCTGCTGGCCGCGGCCTCGCTGCGCGCCGTGTTCACGCTGGAGCAACTGACGATGCAAAGCCGCGACGGCGCGGTGCGCGCGCTCGACCTCAGTGCGGCCGCCCAGTCCCTGAACGAGCGCAGCGTGACGATGGAACGCACGGCGCGCCAGTCGCTGGTGCTGTCCGACCGCGTGCTGCGCCAGCGCTTCGACGAGGCCGCCGCCGACGCCAGAACCGTGCTGGCACGGCTGGGCCCGCAAAACGTGCCCGCAGCCCTGGTCACCGACTGGAAGAAGCACCTGCAGGCCGTCACCGCGCTGCTGTCCGGTTCGCCCGATACCGCGCTCGACAGGGACCGGCAGGTCGCGCAGGAATTCCGCGAGCTGGACCGCATCAACGCGGCCATTGCGCAGCAGGTCCGGCAAACCATTGCCAGGCAAAACCGCAGCCTGCTTGACACGCTGGAAACCCGCCGCAGGCAATTGACACAACAGGTCCTGGGCGCGATTGCGCTGGCCGTCCTGATGGCGCTGGCGTTCGGCATCTGGCTCACACGTCCGCTCAACCGCCTGGAAAAAGCCATCATCGGCCTCGGCGAAAACCGCCTGGACGAGGCCATCCGCATCGAAGGCCCGGCCGACTTGCAGCTGGTCGGACAGCGGCTCGAATGGCTGCGGCTGCGGCTGGTGGAACTGGACGCCGACAAGTCGCGCTTTCTGCGCCATGTCTCGCACGAACTCAAGACGCCGCTGGCCTCCCTGCGCGAGGGCGTGTCGCTGCTCGAAGACGGTGTGGCCGGCGAGCTCAGCGCCAACCAGCGGGAAGTGGCCAAAATCCTGCGCCACAACACCGGCTTGCTGCAGGGCCAGATCGAGGACCTGCTGCGCTTCAACGCTGCAGCCTTTGAGGCACGCCAGTTGCGCCGGGAAAAAACCGACCTGCTGCAGCTCATTGAAGAACAGGTGGAAGGCCAGCGCCTGCAGTGGCGCGCGCGCGATCTGCAGGTCAGTGTCGAGGGTCCGGCGTTGCAGGCCGAGGTGGACCGCGACAAGCTCGGAACAGCCCTCGCCAACCTGCTGTCCAACGCCATCCGGTTTTCTCCTGCCGGGGGCAGGATACGCATCCGGCTGAGCCAGTTCGCCGACGTCGTGCACATCGACATGGACGACGAAGGGCCGGGCATCGCCTACGACGACCAGGCACGCATTTTTGAACCCTTTTACCGCGGCGAACGGCAGCCGCCGCAAGTGGTGCGAGGCAGCGGCATTGGCCTGTCCATCGTTCACGAGTACATTGCTGCCCATGGGGGCCGGGTGCAGTTGCTGCCGGACGGCCCGGGTGCCCATTTCAGGATAGAACTTCCCCATGCTTTCAAGTCTTGAGGCCTTTGGCCCCGTCTTCTGCCGCGCCCTGCCCTGGGCGCTGGCCCTGAGCCTGGCTGCCGGTTGCACCGTGCCGGCCCTTTCGTCGCCGGCCGGGCCCGGCAAGACGCCCATGACAACGCCCACCCCTGCAGCGCCTCCAGCGCCGTCCGACGCCGCGCCTTCGGAAGCAGACGCCGTCACCCCCCTGCTGGCCTACGCCGACCGGCTGCGCGGCCTGCCCGGCCCCGAACTGGCCCAGGAAATCGCCCGGCTCGGCAACGCTGTGTCAGCGGGCGACCAGCTGCGCTTAGCGCTCACGCTCAGCCAGACCCGGCAGCTCCCCGATCTGGTACGCGCCCAGGAACTGCTGCAGCGCGCCCTGGCCAACAACAGCGAGGAAGCCCGGCCGCTGCATGCCCTGGCGCGCCTGCTGGCCGCACGTTTTGCCGAGCAGCGGCGGGCCGAAGAGCAACTGGACCGGCAGAACCAGCAACTGCGCGACCTGCAGCGCCGCCTCGAACAGACCCAGGACAAACTCGATGCGCTCAAGGAAATCGAACGCAGCCTGAGCAGCCGCCCCCCGGCGGCCCCGGCATCGTCCCCACGCGGCCGCACCCGGCCACCAAGCCCATGACCGCCCCCAACGCCCACCTGCTGGTCGTCGACGACGACGCCGACATGCTGCGCCTGCTGACCATGCGGCTGACAGCGGCCGGTTACCGCGTCAGCGCCGTGAGTTCGGCTGAAGCAGCCCTGACCCAGCTCGAGATCGAGCGCCCGCAGCTGGTGCTCAGCGACGTGCGCCTGCCCGGCAAGGACGGCCTGGCACTGTTTGACGAGATCCGCAGCCAGCACCCCTCGCTGCCGGTGATCCTGTTGACGGCCCACGGCACGATTCCCGATGCGGTGGAGGCCACCGAACGCGGCGTGTTCACCTACCTGACCAAGCCGTTTGACGGCAAGGGCCTGCTTGACAAGATCGCCCAGGCCCTGTCGTTGAGCGCGCCGGTGCCGGCGGTGCCCGCCGGCCAGTCACCGGCCTGGCAAAGCGGGTTCATCAGCCGCTCCAGCCGCATGGCCGAAACCCTGGCCGAGGCGCGCATGGTGGCCCAGTCGGACGCCAGCGTGATGTTGCGCGGCGAAAGCGGCACCGGCAAGGAGCTGCTGGCCCAGGCAATTCACCAGGCCAGCCCGCGTGCCGCCCGCCCGTTCATCGCCGTGAACTGCGGCGCCATTCCAGAAGCCCTGCTCGAGTCCGAACTTTTTGGTCACGTCAAGGGCGCCTTCACCGACGCCTCGGCCAACCACAAGGGACTGTTCCAGGCTGCCGAAGGCGGCACCTTGCTGCTCGATGAAATTGGTGACATGCCGCTTGCCCTGCAGGTCAAGCTGCTGCGGGTGCTGCAGGAACGCACCGTCCGGCCGCTGGGGTCCAGCCAGTCCATCCCGGTCGATGTGCGCATTCTCTCGGCCACCCATCGGGACCTGGACGCGGCCATGGCCGAAGGCCAGTTCCGCACCGACTTGTATTACCGGCTCAATGTGGTCACGCTGACCCTGCCCCCCTTGTCCGAACGGCGCGAAGACATTGCGCTGCTGGCCAATCACTTTCTCGTCAAGCTGGCCGGAAAATACGGCAAACGCCTGAGCGGCTTTGCGCCGGAAGCGATCAAGGCCCTGAACACGGCCGCCTGGCCGGGCAACGTGCGCCAGCTCTACAACGTGGTCGAACAGGTGTGCGCGCTGGCCAGCACACCGCTGATTCCCCTGACTCTGATTCAACGTGCACTGCGCTCACCAAGTGTGCAGGTGCTCACCCTGGCCGAAGCGCGCCAGCGTTTCGAGCACGAGTACCTGGTCGGCCTGCTCAAGCTGACCGATGGCAACGTGGCCGACGCCGCCCGGTTGGCAGACCGCAACCGCACCGAGTTTTACCGCCTGCTGCAAAAGCACAGCCTGACGCCGGGCCACTTCAAAACCGACTTGGCGAATGCCCCCTCTGATCCTGTCGCCGAGGAGCGACAGGGCCAAACCCCTGATTCCAAACACTAATTCCATCAGGCGGGCGATAGTTGTCGCCCGAAGGCGACAAAAACAGGGGTCCATCAGCCTCATTTGTGGTCGGGATCCACGATGGCGTCGTGGAATCCCTTCAAGCCTTTGATTTAAAACAACTTTTTCAGGCTGGCACAGGGTTTGCCCTAGTCAACCCATGCAAGCTGTTTTTCCCCGCTTCAACGCGCCTTTCCGGCACGCGCTGCCCGCACGCTTTTTTGCCCTCCTGGGCCTGTGTGCAGCACTGGCCAGTGCCCATGCCTGGACCCTGGACGACGTGGGCGCCCTGGCACAAAAACGCGCGCAAACCCCTTACCAGCAGCCGCGTGCGGCTGTTCCCGCCGAACTGGCTGCCCTGGACTATGACGGCCTGCGCGACATCCGTTTCAAGGACGACAAGGCCTTGTGGCGCGCCGACCAGTTGCCCTACGAAGCCAAATTTTTCCATGTCGGTCGGCAGACCGAAGCGGTCCAGATTCACGAGTTGTCTGCCCAGGGCAACAAGCTCCTTCGCTACAGCGCCGACGACTTCAGCTACGGCAAGAACCAGCTGAATCCGGCGCGCTGGGGCGATATCGGCCATGCCGGATTCCGCATCCACACCTCGCTCAATTCGCCCGACTACAAGGACGAATTGATTGCCTTTCTGGGCGCCAGCTACTTCCGTGCCCTGGGTGCCGGCCAGCGTTACGGCCTGTCGGCCCGCGGCTTGGCGGTGGACCCCACCGGCGCAAAACAGGAAGAGTTTCCGCGCTTCACCGATTTCTGGCTCGAAAAGCCGGCCCCCGGTGCGAAGCAGGTCACGGTGTATGCCCTGCTGGATTCGGCGCGCATGACGGGCGCCTACCGCTTTGAGATTCGTCCCGGCGAAGAGACCGTCACCGAAGTGCACGCCCGTATCTTCATGCGCGCTGGCGCCGGCCCGCGGGTGGCCACCCTGGGTGTGGCGCCGCTGACCAGCATGTTTTTCTTCGGTGAAAACCAGCCGCGCGCGGGCGACTTCCGGCCTGAAGTGCATGACTCCGACGGCCTGATGGTCGCCACCGGGGAAGGCGAATGGTTATGGCGTCCGCTGCAGAACCCGGCGTACCCGCTGGTGACCTCCTTCAGCATGAAAAGCCTCAAGGGTTTTGGCCTGATGCAGCGTGACCGCGACTTCGGCAGCTACGAAGACACCGAAGCCCGGTACGAGCTGCGGCCCAGCGCGTGGGTAACCCCGCTGGGCGACTGGGGCGCGGGCCGTGTCGAGCTGCTGCAGTTTGCGACGCCGGACGAAACCCATGACAACGTGGCCGCCTACTGGGTGCCGGAAAAAATGCCCGCCCCGGGCGAAGCACTCGCCCTCGCCTGGCAGATTGCCTGGCAGGGCAACAAGCAGCAACGCCCGCCCAACGGCTGGGTCACCCAGTCGCGCCGCGGCACTGGCTACAGCAAGCTCAGCGCAGAGGCTTTGGCCCAGCAGACACAGTTTGTCATCGACTTTGCCGGACCGGCCCTGGACGCACTGCCCGAGGGGGCCAAGGTGGAGGCCATCACCACGGCCAGCAGCAATGCCCGTGTCGTCGAAAGCATCGCTTACCGCAACCCGGCCACAGGCAGCTGGCGCATGAGCCTGCGCGTGCAGCGCCTCGCCACGCCTGCCAGCCAGAACGCCCAGCCCATCGAGCTGCGCGCCTTTCTCCAACATGACACCCACACCCTGACTGAAACATGGACCAACCTGATCACACCCTGACCCCCCGCAGCCTGCTGCGCGAAGAACGTCATCCGAACTCGGTCACCGCGCCGCCGCTGCACCGCGGCTCGATGGTGCCGCGCCCCTGGCGCGGCTTCTGGAACAGCCTGGGCACGTCCGTACTGGGCCTGACACGTCCCGCTGCCAACCACCCTCTGCCGGCGCAGGCGCAGCAGCCCTGGCAACAGACTGCTGCACGGCGCAGGGCTGTCTTCGTGCTGCTGACGGTGCTCAGCACCGTGCTGGCCACCACTCTGTTTGCCGACATGCAGCCCGACTACGACAGCGCCTGGCTGCAGTACGGCCAGCTCGTGCTGTTTGCGCTGCTGTCCGCATGGGTGGTCACCGGCTTCATGACGGCGATGATGGGTTTTTACGTGACGATACGCGGCGACAAACATGCCCTGTCGGCGAAAAACGTCCAGCACCATGCGCTGGACGACACAACGAGGACGGCGATCATCATGCCGATCTGCAACGAGGATGTGCGCACCGTGTTCGCGGGCCTGCGCGCCACCTGCGAATCCGTCGCTGCGACCGGCCATGTGAAAGCCTTCGACGTGTTTGTGCTGTCCGACACCAGCAACCCGGCCACCCAGAAGGCCGAACGCGCCGCCTGGGAAGACCTGCGCACCCAGTTGGCCGCCCAGCCCGACCAGCCCCGGATCGAGGTCTACTACCGACTGCGCAAGCGCCGCACCGACCGCAAGGCCGGCAACGTGGCCGACTTCTGCCGCCGCTGGGGCAAGGACTACCGCTACATGGTGGTGCTCGATGCCGACAGCGTGATGAGCGGCGACTGCCTGGTGGCCATGGTCAAGCTGATGGAAGCCAACCCGACAGCCGGCATCATCCAGACCGCCACCCAGGCCATCGGCCACATGACGCTGCATGCGCGGGCGCAGCAGTTCGCCTCGCGCGTGACGGGCCGCCTCTTCACGCTGGGCATGCAGTTCTGGCAGATGGGCGAGTCGCACTACTGGGGCCACAACGCCATCATCCGGATCGAGCCTTTCATGCAGCACTGCGCGCTGGCGCATATCAAGGGCACGGGCGGCATGTCGGGCAGCATCATGTCGCACGACTTCGTTGAGGCCGCGCTGATGCGCCGCGCGGGCTACCACGTCTGGCTGGTGGCCGACCTGGTGGGCAGCTACGAACAGCAGCCGCCCGACCTGCTGGCCGAACTTCAGCGCGACCGCCGCTGGTGCCAGGGCAACCTGCAGAACTCGCGCCTGATTGCCGAGCCCGGCATTCACCCGGTGCACCGCTCGATGTTCGGCACGGGCGCCATGGCCTACCTCTCGGCCCCCTTGTGGCTGTGTTTCCTGACGCTGGGAACGGCGCTGTGGCTCTCGGGCACACCCATGGTCAGCGACTGGGCCATGCTGCCCGGCGAACTGCTGACCCTGTGGGCATGGACCTTGTCCATGCTGTTTTTGCCGCGCCTCCTGGGCATTGCGGCCGTGCTGATCAACCGCCAGCAGCAGGCCTACGGCGGCACCGCCAGCCTGCTGCGCAGCGCGCTGCTGGAAACGCTGATCGCCCTGCTGCAGGCGCCGATCCGCATGCTGGCGCACTCGCTGTTCGTGCTGGTCGCGCTGACCGGGCTCAAGCTGGAGTGGAAATCGCCGCCGCGTGAAGCAGCTGCGGTGCCGTGGCGCATTGCGCTGCAACAGCTCGCCCCCATGAGCGCAGTGATTGTGCTGCTGGCCGCCGGCATCACGCTGAACGATCCCAGCGCGCTGGTGTGGCTGCTGCCGGTCGGCCTGCCCTTGCTGCTAGCCATCCCGATGACGGTGCTCACCAGCAAGGTCGGCGTAGGGACAGCCATGCGCACCAACAATTACCTGCTGATTCCCGAGGAAACAAAATCACCGGCGGTCTTGCGCCGCGCCTGGCTGCATGCCAGCCAGCAGGTGCGGCCACGGCTAAGGGCCATTTAGGCCCGAGCAAACAAACGGGCGCCACACGCTATATATTTGATAGCTGTTGGCGCCCGTATTTATTGGACTGAAGGCTGTTTTTATATAGATCCGAGGTACAACTCAGAACTTCGGCATACCCTTCATGCCGCCCATGCGCTTCATCATTTTCATCATGCCGCCGCCCTTCATCTTTTTCATCATGGACTGCATCTGCTCGAACTCATTGAGCAGGCGGTTGACCTCCTGAACCTGCACCCCTGAGCCCGCGGCAATGCGGCGCTTGCGCGTGGCCTTGATGAGTTCGGGCTTGCGGCGCTCCAGCGGCGTCATGCTCTGGATGATGCCTTCCTTGCGGCGGATGTCTTTTTCGGCCTTGTCCATGTCGACCTGGCCGGCCTTGGCCGCCATCTGCGCCGGCAGCTTGTCGAGCAGGCTGGACAGCCCGCCCATGCTTTTCATCTGTTGCAGCTGACTCAAAAAGTCGTTGAGGTCAAAACCGCTGCCCGACTTCATTTTGGCGGCGAGTTTTTGCGCCGCCGCCATGTCCACGCCGGCCGTGACCTGCTCGACCAGCGCAACGATGTCGCCCATGCCGAGAATGCGGCCCGCGTGGCGCTGCGCATCGAACACTTCGAGACCGTCGATCTTCTCGCTGGTGCCCGAGAACTTGATCGGCGCGCCGGTGATCTGCCGCACGCTCAACGCCGCGCCGCCGCGCGAGTCGCCGTCGGTCTTGGTCAGGATGATGCCGGTCAGCGGCAGCGCTTCCTTGAAGGCCTTGGCCGTGTTGATCGCGTCCTGGCCCTGCATCGCATCCACGACAAACAGGGTTTCAACCGGGTTCAGCGCCGCATGCAGCGCCTTGATCTCGGCCATCAATGCTTCGTCGATCGCCAGGCGGCCGGCGGTGTCGACCAGCAACACGTCGAAAAAATGTTTGCGCGCGTAATCGAGCGCTGCCAGTGCGATGTCCACCGGCTTCTGGTCGGCCGTGCTTGGAAACCATTCGGCGCCGGCCTGCTTGGTGACGGTCTTGAGCTGCTCGATCGCCGCCGGACGGTACACGTCGCCCGACACCGTCAGCACCTTCTTCTTGCGTTTTTCGATCAGGTGTTTGGCCAGCTTGGCGGTGGTCGTGGTCTTGCCCGCGCCCTGCAGGCCGGCCATGAGGATCACGGCCGGCGGCTGGGCCGCCAGGTTGATGTCGCTGACGCCCTCGCCCATGGTGGCCGCCAGCTCGCGGTTGACAATGCTGACCAGCACCTGCCCCGGCGACAGCGACGCCATGACCTCCTGCCCCAGCGCCTTCTCCTTGACGCGGGCAATGAAGTCGCGCACCACGGGCAACGCCACGTCGGCTTCGAGCAGCGCCATGCGCACCTCGCGCAGCATGTCCTGCACATTGGATTCGGTGATGCGGGCCTGGCCTCGCATTTCCTGGACGAGGCGGGATAGTTTGTCGGTGAGGGCAGAGGCCATGAATAAGCTCCACAGCTGGAGCGAAAAGGAAGTGAAAGAAGGACCAGGCGTCTGGCGCAGAAGCTAAACTGTAGCCATGATTTTAACTTTGAGCGCCTGGTGGGGTCTGGCCACGGCCATCGGCGCCGCGCTGGCCTATGCCATCCTGGCGCTGGCTACCGCGCGTTTGAGCGAAACCACCACGCGTGGCGTGCTCCTGCTGGCCTGGCTGCTGCACGCGCTCACGCTGGCGGAGGGACTGCTCGGCGAACCGCCGCGGTTCGGGTTTGCGCCGGCCCTGTCCATGACCGTCTGGCTGGTACTGAGCGTGTACGCAGTGGAAAGCCGGCTGTTTCCGCAGCTCAAGGCACGCTGGACGCTGGCCGGCCTGGGCAGCGCCGCCGTCCTGCTGGCGCTGGCGTTTCCCGGCACCAGCTACCACGTGATTGCCTCGCCCTGGCTGCCTTTGCACTGGGCGCTGGGCATTGCGTCCTACGGCCTGTTTGCCGCTGCCGTGGTGCATGGCTGGCTGATGAACCGCTCCGAGCGCTCCATCCGTTCCGCCACCCAGCCCGATACCGGCGTGCCCCTGCTGACCCTGGAACGGCTGACCTTTCGTTTCGTGCAGGCCGGTTTTGTGCTGCTGACGGCCACGCTGCTGGTGGGCTGGCTGTTTGCCGAAACCCTGTACGGTCCGGGCCTGGCCGGACAATGGAACCACAAGACCATTTTCTCGGTGCTGGCCTGGATCACCTTCGCCGGCCTGCTGATCGGCCGGGCACGCCTGGGCTGGCGCGGGCGGCAGGCGGTGCGGGTGCTGTATCTGGGCTCAGGCCTGCTGCTGCTCGGTTATGTGGGCTCGCGTTTTGTCCTTGAAGTCATTTTGAAGCGCGTATGAAATACCTGTTGGTGATTGTCCTGGCGCTGGCGGTCCTCTGGCTGTGGCGAAGCAACCGGCGCACCGGACAGCCGGACAGGCCACCCGCGCCGCCGGCCGGCCGCCCCGGCAAGCCGGCCACTGAAGTTGTTGCATGCGCCGTCTGCGAGGTGCACCTGCCCCGTTCGGACGCGCTGCCCGGCGGCAACGGGTTTTACTGCAGCGACGCGCATCGTCGACAGGCCGAGGGTTGATGACCAGGGCGGCTCCGGACTCCGGGAATTCCTGGTTTGGACCGGTAGAAAAATCCGGCGCCTGGGAATCGGACGCCGGCGGCGAGTCCTTCGGCCGGCTGTGGCGGGCATTCATGGCGGCCCGCGTGACGCTGGCCACCGTGCTGCTTGCCCTGCAAGCCTCCATTTATGCCCTGGGCCAACCCGTCGGCAAGGCCATGATCGTACTGTGCGTGGCCTATTTTGTTGCGGCGCTCGCCGTCCGGGTCTGGGCTCATCCGAAACCACCGGGCAGCACCTTCGATGCCCAGTGGCTCTCCACGGTCGGCGTCGATGTACTGGCGTTTTCGGCGCTCAATTTCCTGCAGTCGGGAGCGATCAACTACACGGCGCTGTTCGCGCTGCCGGTGCTGCTGGCTTCCGTGCTGGGCCCCATCCTGCTGGCCCTCGGTACCGCCGCGAGCGTGGCGCTGCTGCTGCTGGCCGATGCCTGGTGGGCCTCATTGCAATTGCCGGGCGACGCCACGGCGCGCTTTCTGCAGGCCGGCCTGAGCGGTTCGGGCTTTTTCATCATTGCCCTGCTGGCCAACCAGCTGGCCCTGCGCCTGTCGCGGGAACAGAAGCGGGCCGAACGCAGCCACTCGGCTGCACGCATGCAGACCCAGGTCAATGAACTGGTGATCGACACGCTGGTCGACGGCGTGCTCGTGATCGATACCAAAGGCATCGTGCGCGCGGCCAACCCGGCTTCGCTGCGTTTGCTGGCCATCCAGGACACGGCGCGCGCGGCCCCTTTTGTGCTGGCCGCCGAAGCGGCCTGGCAACCGCTGGCGGCGCTGGCGCAACGGACGTTTGAGCAGCGCAGGCCGCAGCAGGCCGATGTGAGCCTGGAGCATGCCTCGCGCCATGCCCGTCGCCTGCAGGTGCGTACCCGGCTGGCCGCCTCGCGCGACGGCTCGCACGAGAGCCTGTGTGTGATGTTCCTGGAAGACCTGCGGGAAATGGAAGCCAGGGTGCGCACCGAAAAAATGGCGGCGATGGGGCGCATGTCGGCCGCGGTGGCCCATGAAATCAGGAACCCGCTGGCAGCCATCACGCAAGCCAATGCCCTGCTCGAGGAAGATCTGCAGGACGCCGGGCAGCGACAGCTCACAGGCATGGTCCGGCAAAACGCACAGCGGCTTGCCAGGATCGTCGAGGAAATCCTCAATATCTCCCGCGTTCAGGAGCAGGCACCCCAGGTGCTGACAAGCGCCCTGCCGCTCGATGACATGGTGCAGCGCATCTGCTCGGACTGGACACAGCAAACGGCATCGGGCCAGCGGCTGCGCCTGCGTGCGGGCGCGGGCCGCACTGCCGTGCTGTTCGAGGGCGAGCACCTGCGGCGACTGATGGTCAACCTGCTGGACAACGCCCGGCGTTATGCCAGCGCTGCAGGCGATGCGATACAGGTCACCACCGAAATAACCGCCGCCGGACAGCCCCGGCTGTCGGTCTGGAGCGACGGACAACCGCTCGAAAAAACGGTGCAGTCGCATCTGTTCGAGCCGTTTTTCTCCTCGGAGAGCCGCTCCAGCGGGCTGGGCCTGTACATATGCAGGGAGCTCTGCGAACGCCACGGTGCGCTGATAGGCTACCAGCGGGCCGTCCACAACACCGTGGAAGGCAACGAGTTTTTTGTCATCTTCCGGCCAGCCGTCGCTGCGGAGGCTTTGTCCCAGACGGGTTTTGACACAATGTGGTCTGACATCCAGGGAACACCATGACTCTCCCGACGCAAGCGCACATATTGGTGATTGACGATGAGCCCGACCTGCGCACCCTTTACGAGCTGACCCTGCTGCGCGAAGGCTACCGGGTCGAGGCCGCTGCCGATCTGGCGCAGGCGCGCGCCCAGCTGCAGCAAAGACGCTTTGATGCCGTGATCACCGACATGCGCCTGCCCGACGGGCTGGGCCTGGAACTGCTGCGGGAGATGGTCACCCAGCAGCGCCCCGAACGCTGCGTGGTCATCACCGCCCACGGGTCCGCCGAAAATGCAGTGGAAGCGCTGAAGGCCGGCGCATTTGACTACCTGACCAAGCCGGTGGACCTCAAGCAGTTTCGCGGCGTGGTGGCGTCGGCCATCCAGGGCCCGGCGAGCACCACGCCCGTCCAGGAACGCAGCAGGCCCGGCAGCGAGGACGGAACAGCCGCATCCAGGGCGGCCCGGCCCGCGGATGCATCACTGACACTGCAGCGCCTGGTCGGCGAATCGGCCGTGATGCAGGCGGTCAAGGCCCGTATCGTCAAGGTCGCCAGCAGCATGGCACCGGTGCTGATCCAGGGCGAGTCCGGCACCGGCAAGGAACTGGTGGCGCGGGCCGTGCACGACTGCAGCCATCGCGCGGCAGGCCCTTTTGTCGCCGTCAACTGCGGCGCCATCCCGGAAAACCTGCTGGAAGCCGAATTTTTCGGAGCCCGCAAAGGCGCCTACACCGGCTCGGCACAGGACCGCCTCGGTTATTTTCAGTCGGCCAAAGGCGGCACCCTTTTTCTTGACGAGATTGGCGACCTGCCGCTGGCGATGCAGTCCAAGCTGCTGCGTGCGATCCAGGAGCGGGTCGTCCGTCCGCTGGGCTCCACCCAGGAAGACACGGTCGATGTGCGCGTGGTCAGCGCCACCCACAAGGATCTGGCCGCTGCAGTGGCGGCCGGCACGTTTCGCCAGGATTTGTACTACCGGCTCAACGTCATTGAAATCAGCGTTCCACCGCTGCGTGAGCGCCGCGAGGACCTGCCCGCCCTGTGTCAGGATCTGCTCGGAAGGATTTGCCGGGAGTCGGGTTTTCACGTGCCGGACATCTCCGGCCAGGTCCTGGCCACCTTGCAGCAACACCCCTTCAACGGCAACGTCAGGGAGCTCGAGAATCTATTGCACCGGGCCATGGCCCTCGGCGAAGGCGGTGACCTGCACCTCGAGTCGCCGCCGGCCGAATATGTTGCCGTGCCGGAAAACCTGCAGGACTTTCTGGATGGGCAGGAGCGCAACATCCTGTCCAAGGTCCTGCAGGAAACCGGCTTCAACCGCACGGCGGCAGCTGCCAAGCTGGGCATCAGCCTGCGCCAGATCCGTTACCGGATTGCCCGCCTGAACATCGTGATGCCCCAGGGCGATGAAGCGGCCGATGAACCCTCATGAGGCGGTGTCCGCACTGTGGCAGGAAGGCTGGTACCGCTATGCCAGGGCGCAAGCCTCGCCGAATTTCGGTCCGCGACCTGCGTCGGCTTGCATCGACCTGATCGTCATCCACTCCATCAGCCTGCCGCCGGGCGAATTTGGCAATGGCCAGGTGCAACGCCTGTTCACCAACCAGCTGGACTGGGACGCCCATCCCTATTTTCAGTCAATCCGCGGCTTGCAGGTGTCTTCCCATTTTTTCATCACCCGGTCCGGGGAACTCTGGCAGTTTGTCAGCTGTGATGCGCGCGCCTGGCATGCCGGCGAGTCCGGCTACCGCGGCAAAAGCAACTGCAATGACGACTCGATTGGCATCGAGCTCGAAGGCCTGGAAAGCGGGCTGTTCGAACCCGCCCAGTACGAAACCCTGGCCAGCGTCTGCGCGGCGCTGCTGCGCCACTACCCGATCACCTACCTGGCCGGCCATGAGCACATCGCCCCCGGCCGCAAGCAGGACCCGGGGCCCGGCTTTGAGTGGTCGCGGTTGCAGGATTCGCTGGGCTTGCCGGCCAAGTGTTTTCCCTCAGACATCAACTGACCGCAGGCGAGCGTCGACTGGCGTACGCCTCAAGCCCACGCCGCGCCATGCCCGCAAGTAAGCCGGGAAGGCGCATGAACACTTGCCAAGTGCCAGCAGGGCACGATACGCCGCCCGGTGATGCACAGGCCCACGACCCAAAGATGTGCATTTTTTCCGCAAAAAAAAGTAAACAAAAAGTAACGCGCGCGTGACGAAACGATTTGAGGCCGATACACTACCTGTAGTGCTTGAAATCACTCCAGACCCTAGATGTAGTGTTTAGCCGACTAGTGATATGGACCGATTCAGGCCCCCCAGCCCAAGGAAAGACCGCCAACACGCCAGCACTGCGCCCGTCAGCCCTCTCCCTGCCCTGAACCCCGTCGAACTCACCAACAACAAAGCACAACGAGGAAAACATGCAAACAGCCCAACACGCAGCCCCCACCACCCCCGCCGGCGCGCCTGCCGCACACCAGTCCCCTGCCAGCAGCGCCCACGCCAGTTCTCTGGCCCACTACCAGATCATCCGCCGCAACGGCGCCGTGGTTCCGTTTGAGCCGAACAAGATCGCCGTGGCGATGATGAAGGCTTTCCTCGCGGTGCATGGCACCCAGGGCGCGGCGTCGGCCAGCGTGCGCGAAACCGTGGACGGCCTGACCCAGGCCGTCATGCGCGCGCTGATGCGCTCACGCCCGGGCGGCGGCACCTTCCATATAGAAGACGTGCAGGACCAGGTCGAACTCGGCCTGATGCGCGGCGGCCACCACGAGATCGCCCGCGCCTATGTGCTGTACCGCGAAAAACGCACACAGGAGCGCGCACGCCAGCCGCAGACGCCAGCCACCCAGGCACCGCAGCTGCATGTGCTGGACGGCGGCAAAAAAGTCACACTGGACATCGGCAAACTGCAGGCGCTGATCGAAGCCTCCTGCGCCGGCCTGGGCGCCGAGATCAAGCCCGACCCCATCGTGCAGGAGACAATGCGCAACCTGTACGACGGTGTGCCGATCGACGAGGTCTACAAGGCGTCCATTCTGGCGGCCCGCACCCTGATCGAAAAAGACCCGGACTACACCTACGCCACCGCGCGCCTGCTGCTGCACACGATCCGCCGCGAAGTGCTCGGCGAGGAAGTCACCCAGGAAGACATGGGCACCCGGTACGCCGAGTACTTCCCCCAGTTCATCGCCAAGGGTGTGCAAAACGAACTGCTCGACGAAAGACTGCAGCAGTTTGACCTGGAGCGCCTGGGCGCTGCGCTCAAGCCCGAGCGCGACCTGAAATTCGACTACCTCGGCCTGCAGACCCTGTTCGACCGCTACTTCCTGCACGTGCGCAAGCAGCGCATCGAGCTGCCGCAGGCCTTCTTCATGCGTGTGGCCATGGGCCTGTCGCTCGACGAGATCGACCGCGAAGCCCGCGCCATCGAGTTCTACGAAATCATGTCCTCCTTCGACTTCATGTCGAGCACGCCGACACTGTTCAACGCCGGCACGCTGCGTTCGCAGCTGTCGTCCTGCTACCTGACCACGGTCGCCGACGACCTGGGCGGCATCTACGACGCCATCAAGGAAAACGCGCTGCTGTCGAAGTTCGCCGGCGGCCTGGGCAACGACTGGACGCCGGTGCGCGCACTCGGCGCCCACATCAAGGGCACCAATGGCGAGTCGCAAGGCGTCGTGCCATTCCTGAAAGTCGTCAACGACACCGCCGTGGCGGTCAACCAGGGCGGCAAACGCAAGGGCGCGGTCTGCGCCTACCTGGAAACCTGGCACCTGGACATCGAGGAGTTTCTGGAACTGCGCAAGAACACCGGCGACGACCGCCGCCGCACGCACGACATGAACACCGCCAACTGGATTCCCGACCTGTTCATGCGCCGCGTGATGGAAAAAGGCAGCTGGACGCTGTTCTCGCCATCGGACACGCCGGACCTGCACGACAAGTTCGGCATCGAGTTCGAGAAAGCCTACACCGCCTACGAAGCCAAAGCAGAACGCGGCGAGATCAAGCCGGCCCGCAAGCTGCAGGCCATCGACATGTGGCGCAAGATGCTGTCGATGCTGTTCGAGACCGGCCATCCCTGGATCACCTTCAAGGACGCCTGCAATGTGCGTTCGCCCCAGCAACACGCCGGTGTCGTGCACTCGTCCAACCTCTGCACCGAGATCACGCTCAACACCAGCGACACTGAAACCGCGGTCTGCAACCTCGGTTCCGTGAACCTGGTCCAGCACCTGAAAGACGGCGCGGTCGACCACGAAAAACTCAAGAAGACCATCACCACGGCCATGCGCATGCTGGACAACGTGATCGACATCAACTACTACGCCGTCAAGAAGGCGCGCGACTCCAACATGCGCCACCGCCCGGTGGGTCTGGGCATCATGGGCTTCCAGGACTGCCTGTACGAGTTGCGCATTCCCTACGCCTCGGATGCGGCCGTCGAATTCGCCGACAAATCCATGGAAGCCGTCTGCTACCACGCCTACTGGGCCTCCACCGAGCTCGCCAAAGAACGCGGCAAGTACACCAGCTACAAGGGCTCGCTCTGGGACCAGGGCATCCTGCCGCTGGACACGCTGGACCTGCTGGCCAAGCAACGCGGCGGCTATCTGGAAGTGGACCGCTCGGCCACGCTGGACTGGGACGCGCTGCGCCAGAAGATCGCGCTGGACGGCATGCGCAATTCCAACTGCGTGGCCATCGCGCCGACCGCCACCATCTCCAACATCATCGGCGTGGACGCTTGCATCGAGCCCTGCTTCGGCAACCTCTCGGTCAAGTCCAACCTGTCCGGCGAATTCACGGTCATCAACCACTACCTGGTGCGCGACCTCAAGCGCCTGGGTTTGTGGGACGACGTGATGGTGGTGGACCTCAAACACTTCGACGGCTCGCTGCGCCCCATCGACCGCGTGCCGCAGGACATCAAGGCCCTGTACGCCACGGCGTTCGAGGTCGATGCCACCTGGCTGGTCGAGGCCGCGTCACGCCGCCAGAAATGGATTGACCAGGCGCAGTCGCTCAACATCTACATGGCCGGCGCCTCGGGCAAGAAGCTCGACGACACCTACAAGCTCGCATGGCTGCGCGGCCTGAAGACCACCTACTACCTGCGCACCATGAGCGCGACGCATGCAGAAAAGTCCACCGTGAAAGCCGGCAAGATGAACTCCGTCGCCTCCGGCAACACCGACGACACCGGCAGCATGAACGCACTCGATGCGGCAGCAGCCACAGCGCAGGCGCAGATGAACGCATCACCTGCGACGGACATCAAGTTTTGCGCGATCGACGATCCAGGATGTGAGGCCTGCCAATAAAAAACGGATCAAGGCGCCGGAAAAATCCGGCGCCTGATTCGATGTAATTGAGCAACACTAATTCAGAGCGATGTGAATGAACACTTTTCATTTTGTATCGCTGCTTTCATAATCCAACTTATTGGAAACATCTATGTTGACCTGGGACGAAGAAGCTAAACCATCGTTGCAAAAACCTCTTGCCAGCGCCCTTCCTGAAGGCCGCTCGATGGAACTTCCGCCTCTTTCTTTGCAGCCCCATGCTGCAGCCCGCATGCTCGACGACAGCGCCCTGACTTCTTCAGGCGTGCGTGCAGCACCGGCCACCGTGGCACCCACCGCCCATCGCGTCAAAGCCGCCGACAAACGCATCATCAACGGCCAGACCGACGTGAACCAGCTGGTCCCGTTCAAGTACAAATGGGCCTGGGAAAAATACCTGGCCAGCTGCGCCAACCACTGGATGCCGCAGGAAGTGAACATGACGCGCGACATCGCGCTCTGGAAAGACCCGAACGGCCTGACGGAAGACGAACGCCGTCTGGTCAAGCGCAACCTCGGTTTTTTCGTCACCGCCGACTCGCTGGCCGCCAACAACATTGTGCTGGGCACTTACCGGCACATCACGGCACCCGAGTGCCGCCAGTTTCTGTTGCGCCAGGCGTTTGAAGAGGCCATTCACACCCACGCCTACCAGTACATCACCGAATCGCTGGGCCTGGACGAAAGCGAAATCTTCAACGCCTACAACGAAGTGCAGTCGATCCGGGACAAGGACCAGTTCCTGATTCCTTTCATCGATGCCATCTCGGACCCCAACTTCAAGACCGGCACGCAGGAAGCGGACCAGACCCTGCTGAAGTCGCTGATCGTGTTCGCCTGCCTGATGGAAGGCCTGTTCTTCTATGTCGGCTTCACGCAGATCCTGGCGCTGGGCCGCCAGAACAAGATGACCGGCGCCGCCGAGCAGTACCAGTACATCCTGCGCGACGAGTCCATGCACTGCAACTTCGGCATCGACCTGATCAACCAGCTCAAGCTCGAGAACCCGCTGCTGTGGACCGCCGAGTTCAAGGCCGAGATCAAGGCCTTGTTCATGAAGGCGGTCGAGCTTGAATACCGCTACGCCGAGGACACCATGCCGCGCGGCGTGCTGGGTCTCAACGCGTCCATGTTCAAGGGTTACCTGCGCTACATCGCCAACCGCCGGGCCACGCAGATCGGCTTGGAAACGCTGTTCCCGAACGAGGAAAACCCGTTCCCCTGGATGAGCGAAATGATCGACCTGAAAAAGGAACGCAACTTTTTCGAAACCCGTGTGATCGAGTACCAGTCCGGTGGCGCTCTCTCCTGGGACTGACAGACAAACCGACACCACAATGATTTCCAGACTTGCATTGACCAGTGACCGCACCGCAGAAGTGCGCGCGTTGGGCTTTGCTCCCGTGTTCGCGGCGCTGGGCCCGGTTCGCCGACAGCCCAACGCCGTGAATCGCTTCGCGTACTCCAGACGTGAAGTGATCTTTGCAATGTGATCAAGGAGAAAACTATGGCAACTGCGAAAAAAACTGCGGCTAAAAAAGCTGCTCCGAAGAAAGCCCCTGCGAAAAAAGTAGCGGCTAAAAAAGCGCCTGCGAAAAAAGTAGCAGCGAAAAAAGCCCCGGCCAAAAAAGCGCCAGCGAAAAAAGTAGCAGCTAAAAAAGCTCCTGCGAAAAAAGCGCCAGCGAAAAAAGCCCCGGCCAAGAAAGTAGCGGCGAAAAAGCCTGCGGCGAAAAAAGCAGCAGCGAAAAAGCCTGCGGCGAAAAAAGTAGCGAAAAAAGCGCCAGCGAAGAAAGCTGCTGCGAAGAAACCCGCTGCCAAAAAGCCAGCAGCCAAGAAAGCAGCGAAAAAACCCGCTGCGAAGAAAGCCGCGAAAAAACCCGCTGCCAAAGCTCCTGCTGCTCCGGCTGCCCCTGCGGCTCAGACAACTCTGAACCCGCAAGCTGCCTGGCCGTTTCCGACAGCCAGCAAGCCGTAACCAGTAAGGCACTTGGCCTGAAGCCCGACATCGCAAGATGCCGGGCTTTTTTACTTTCAGGGTGGGGGGCGAGGCACAGCCTGCGCCTTTTTCAGGGCAGCCGGCCCTGTGGGGGCGCTCCAGTTGCTACAAATTCAGTAGCTGCTGGCGCCCGCACGGAAAGGGCTGGAAGCCTTTTTGGCTTTAAACCTGCGCTTACAGGCCGGTCTGAGCGGTGGTGAGCGTGTAGTTCTGGCCGCCGCGAAAAGCAATCTTGTGGGCACCGACGCGGTTGCCCAGCTCGGCGCAGCGCGTCAGCGGCCAGCCTTTTTCGAGGCCGAACAACAAGGCCCCGCGAAAAGCGTCGCCGCAACCGGTCGGGTCCACCACTTCCGTGGCCACCACCGGCGCGACCAGCGTCTTGTCGCCGTCCACCCAGACCTCGCAACCATGCGCGCCCAGCGTCACCACCAGGCCCTGCACCCGCTTCGATATCTCGGCGCAGGACAGGCCGGTCCGATCGCACAGCAGTTTGGCTTCGTAGTCGTTGACCGTGACCCAGGTCGCCAGCTCGACAAAATGCGCCAGGTCCTTGCCGTCAAACATCGGCAGGCCCTGGCCGGGATCGAACACAAAAGGAATGCCGGCGGCCTTGAACTGCTCGGCATGCTGCAGCATGGCGTCGCGCCCGTCCGGCGAGATGATGCCGATGCTGATATCGGCGCGCGGTGCAATTTTTGTCGTATGCGCCTGGCCCATCGCCCCCGGATGGAAGGCGGTGATCTGGTTGTTGTCGCGGTCCGTCATGATCATGGCCTGGGCGGTGTAGGTATCGCCCACCTCCCGGACAAACTCGGTGCTGATGCCCAGCGTGTTCAGGCGCGCCACATACTCGGCACCATCGGTCCCCACGGTGGCCATGGGCAAGGGCGTTCCACCCAGTTGCTGCAGGCTGTAGGCGATGTTGCCGGCGCAACCGCCAAACTCCCGGCGCAGGGCCGGCACCAAAAAAGACACATTGAGGATGTGCAGTTGGTCGGGCAGGATCTGCTCGGCAAAGCGCCCCTCAAACGTCATGATGGTGTCAAAGGCCAGGGAACCACAAATTACAGCAGGCATAGAGGTCTCGATTCAGTCAGGGATAAAAAGCAAGGACCCGGTAGCCGGCAATCCGCAAGGGCGCGGAAGGCCGCGCGGCCGGCGTTTGGGACGCGCTGGCGTCGGGTGGGGAATTCAGAATTCTGATGGCCAGCACGCCGGAAAATTCCGCGCCGGCTGCCAGCGTGGGGCCGGTGGCGCCCAGTTCGGCCGGGCTCAGCACGCGCCGCAGCTGCGCCTGGTCCTGGGTGTCGGTCAGTGTCAACTCGAGCGACGGCAGGGCTAACGGGATTGCGCCTGCGTTCCTGATCACCACCTTGAGCCGGTAGGCGTCGGCGGCCAGTTTGTTGAAGGTCGAACTCTCGATCACCACCGATTCAATCTGCTGCGGCGGCCTGATCTCGCACTGCAGCGAGGCGCACAGCGTGTCCAGGGCCGGGCGCAGCCAGGGCTGGGACACGGCCAGCGTATTTCTCTGGAACAGGGCGACCTGCAGCAGCAGGGCGGCCAGCAGCACCGATGCCGCCAATCCAAGCGCCACGCGCAATGCAGGCCGGCGCCAGAACGCATCGCGCCTGGCATCGCGCACAAACGACACCTCGTGAACATGGTCGGGGACAGCTGTCTCCGATTCACCGAAGGCACTTTCCGCAGAGCCCGCTCGCGCTGCGGGTGCCGCTGACTCGGGAAACCCGGAATGTTCCGGGCTCACCGAAAAGGCAAACACGTCGGCGGCGAGGTCTGGCGACGGCGACACCTGGACTTCCGGCACCGAGGCGGGCGCGACAACCGGTGCGACCTCTTCCGCCTCTTCCATCAGCACGGCATCAGACCAGTCGGGCTCCGGCTCCGCGGAGGGCGCCACCAGCATGGGCGCCACGGAGGCCGCCCGGTCACTGTCCGCCCGCAGGGCAGGCAAGGCCGCAGATACCCTGGGCACCGAAGCATCGCTGGGCAACGCGCTGGACGGGGACGCGTAGGGCTGCAGGTTGGCTGCTGCGTCAAAAACTTCGGAGCAGTGCCCGCAACGCACCCAGCCCTGGGAAATCTTGAGTTGGTCGGCCACGACTTTGAACATCGTGCCGCAGGCAGAACAGCGCGTAATCAGGCTCATTTAGCGCCTTATTGTACGGGGCGTGACAGGGCGCGGACCCTCTCAGAGCCGGGCGGTCATCAGTATCCAGCCGTCTTCCTGGTCCGCCACCTGCAGCTGGCAGTAAGGCGCATACGCGGCCTGGAGCTCGTCGGCCTGCCGCTCGAGAATGCCGGCCAGCACCAGCGCCCCGCCGGGGGCAACACGCGCGCACAGCAAGGGCGCCAGCACCTTGAGCGGCGTGGCCAGGATGTTGGCCAGCACGGTCTGGTAAGTGCCTTCAGCCTTGTCGGGCAGGCCCGTGGTCAGGTTGACATGGTTCGCCTCGGCATTGGCCAGCGTGGACTGCACGGCCGCCTCGTCGATATCGACCGCATCAATGCTGGAGGCACCGAACTTGGCCGCGCCAATGGCGAGAATGCCGGAGCCGCAACCGTAATCAAGCACCCGTCCGAGTGATTTCCCGACCATGCCCGAACGCAGCGAAGGGCCGCCCTGAACAAGTTCAGACCCTTTTTCTGGTGAAAGGGGCAGCGAGTCGCCGGAGGCTCGCGCAGTGCCGAGCGTGGGGGCACCATTTGCAGCGATCCAGCGCAAACACATGCGCGTGGTCGGGTGTGTGCCCGTGCCAAAAGACAGCCCGGGGTCCAGCCGGATCACCTGCCGGGCCTGCGCGGGCGGTTCGTGCCAGGTCGGAACAATCCAGAACTCGGGGGTGATCTCCACCGGTGTGAATTGCGACTGCGTGAGCCGCACCCAGTCCTGCTCGGGCACGGCCTGGATGGCCACCAGCTGGCAGCCGGCAAAAAAGTCCTGTGCGGACAACACGCTGGCTGCGTCGCGCGCGCCGGCTTCATCCGAAAAAAGCGACACCACGCGCGAACGCTCCCACCCGGCCTTGGGCGGCGGCATGCCGGGCTCGCCAAACAGGGCCTGCTCGGCAGGCGTTTGTGCATCGGCATCTTCGACCGACACACTGAGTGCGTCGAGCGCATCCAGCGCCTCGCTGAGTGTTTCCACGCTGTCCACCGGGGCCAGCAACACCAGTTCAAACATGCTCTTGGGCTGGAGCGCGCCCGGTTCAGCGGTCACGTTGCGACAACCACTCTTCAAGGTAGTGGATGTTGGTGCCGCCGTCCATGAACTTGGCATCCACCATCAGTTCGCGGTGCAGCGCAATGTTGGTGTTGATGCCCTCGACCACGGTTTCGGCCAGCGCGGTGCGCATGCGGGCCAGGGCCTGCTCGCGGGTATCGCCGTGAACAATGATCTTGCCGATCATGGAGTCGTAATTCGGCGGCACGAAGTAGTTCGTATAGATGTGCGAGTCCACCCGCACGCCCGGCCCGCCCGGCATGTGCCAGGTGGTGATGCGTCCCGGCGAGGGAACAAACTTGTAAGGGTCTTCCGCGTTGATGCGGCATTCAATCGCGTGGCCCTTGATCTCGATCTGGCGCTGGGTGAAAGGCAGTTTTTCACCGGCCGCCACCTGGATTTGCGACCGCACGATGTCCACGCCGGTGACCCACTCGGTCACCGGGTGCTCAACCTGGACCCGGGTGTTCATCTCGATGAAGTAGAACTCGCCGTTTTCGTACAGGAACTCGAAGGTTCCGGCGCCGCGGTAACCAATCTTCTTGACGGCCGCGACGCAGCGCTCGCCAATACGCTCGATCAGCTTGCGCGGAATGCCCGGGGCCGGCGCCTCTTCAATCACCTTCTGGTGACGGCGCTGCATGGAGCAGTCACGCTCACCGAGCCAGACCGCATTTTTGTGCTGGTCGGCCAGGATCTGGATTTCGATATGGCGCGGGTTCTGCAGGAATTTTTCCATGTAGACCTCGGGGTTGCCAAAGGCAGCGCCCGCTTCGGCCTTGGTGGTCTGCACCGCATGCAGCAGCGCCGCCTCGGTGTGGACCACCCGCATGCCACGCCCGCCGCCGCCGCCGGCGGCCTTGATGATGACGGGGTAACCGACCTGCTTGGCCGTGCGCTTGATGATCGCCGCGTCGTCCGGCAAGGCGCCTTCGGAGCCCGGCACACAGGGCACGCCGGCCTTGATCATGGTCTGCTTGGCCGAAACCTTGTCTCCCATGATGCGTATGGATTCGGGCGACGGGCCAATGAACTTGAAGCCGCTTTTTTCAACCCGTTCGGCAAAGTCGGCGTTTTCGCTCAGAAAACCGTAGCCGGGGTGAATCGCCTCGGCGTCCGTCACCTCGGCGGCCGAGATGATGGCCGGCATGTTGAGGTAGCTCAGCGCCGAAGGGGCCGGGCCGATGCAGACCGACTCGTCGGCCAGCTTGATGTACTTGGCCTCGCGGTCGGCCTCGGAATACACCATCACGGCCTTGACGCCGAGTTCCCGGCAGGCGCGCTGGATCCGGAGCGCAATTTCGCCGCGGTTGGCGATCAGTATCTTTTTGAACATGCGGCGGTCACTCGATCATGAAGAGCGACTGTCCGTACTCCACCGCCTGACCGTTCTCGCACAGGATGCGGGTGATGGTGCCGGATTTGTCGGCTTCAATCTCATTGAGGATTTTCATGGCCTCGATGATGCAGATGGTCTCGCCTTCCTTGACCTGGCTGCCCACTTCCACGTAGGCCTTGGCGCCGGGGCTGGACGAGCGGTAAAAGGTGCCGACCATCGGGGACTTGACCGCATGGCCTGCCGGTGCGGCGGGTGCCGCGGCTTCGACAGGCGCAGCCGGAATGCCGGCCGCCGGGGCGGCCACCGGTGCCTGCATCATGGCCATGGGTGCCTGCATCACCATGGGTGTGCCGCCTGACTTGACGATACGGACCTTGCCTTCGGCCTCGGTGATTTCCAGTTCTGACACATTGGACTCGGAAACGAGGTCAATCAGTGTCTTGAGTTTTCTTAAATCCATGGTTTCTCCAACGACGGTGGGCGCCTCGATGCGGCACCTCTGACATTCATCTTGCCGACGGCGTGATGGGCGGACGCCAGCGCTGCCTTGCGCCTAAATTCCGCTTTTTACACCCTTCGGCGCCTAAAAATCAGCTAATTTTATTAATTCAGGCTATTTTTTAGCCAGACGCGAAAGGGCGAAGTCTACCGCATAGCGGTAACCGGCTGGCCCAAAACCCGCCATCACGGCTTCAGCCACGTCCGAAAAATAGGAGTGGTGGCGAAAGGCTTCGCGCCGGTGGACGTTGGAAAGATGCACCTCCACAAACGGAATGGCCACCCCCGCAAGGGCATCGCGGATCGCCACGCTGGTATGCGTGAAGGCCGCCGGGTTGATGACGATGAACTGCGTGCCGTCAGTGCGCGCCTGCTGGATGCGGTCAACCAAGGCACCCTCATGGTTGCTCTGAAAAGTTTGTACCGAAGTGCCGCCATCTGCGGCGAATTTGACCAAATCTTCGTTAATTTGATCCAACGTGGTTACCCCGTAGACCTGCGGCTCCCGGGTACCCAGCAGATTCAGGTTGGGTCCATGCAATACCAGTACGCTCATAAACGCTGTCTCCTTCCCGGCCAGCCGCCGGGCAAGACCGAACTTTACCCCATATCTGCCCTGTATCCGGCCGCTGATGAGGCCTCAACTCAGCGCGGTCTCTCAGGCCAGCTGCACCCATTGAGCCAGATCCTCGGGCGTCACCTTGCCGCTTTTGCGATGCAGCAGTTGACCGGAGGCACCAAACACCACGGTGAACGGCAGACTGCCCGACAGGTTGCCCAGCGATTTGCTCAGCTCGGTGCCGGAAAAACCGGCCATGGCCACCGGAAAACCCAAGGGCTTGCGCTGCAGCCAGGCCCGCACGGCACTGGGCTGGTCCACCGCCAAACCCAGAACTTGCCAGCTTTTAGCCTTGTTTTCCTGATAAAAGCTGTCAAGAAGAGGCAACTCCTCGATGCATGGCGGACACCAGGTGGCCCAGAAATTGACCAGCAGGGGTTTGCCGTAAAAACTCGCCAGCGCCAGGCTGGCACCGTCGGGCGTGTCAAAAGTTTGCGCCCAGAACGGGTCGCGCGTTGCGCCCTCCCCGCTCGCGGCGACGGGTGCGCCATGCGGCTGAAACCGCCACCAGGCCACGCCCGCGCCGGCGAGACCGGCGGCCGCAGCAGTGCCACCCAACATCAGCTGCCTGCGGTTCATGAATGGGGCTCCTGGCTGGTCATCAGCAATTTTTGCACGTCGGCCAGGTCCCCACGCGGCTTGCGGCCTTTGGCATCGGGCCGCAACGCACCGCGCAGGTGGTCGTGGTCGTACACCATCAGATGCACACCCACCGTTTCCTGCAGCGGTTTGCACAGGCTGCGCACGCTCAGGGCCTCGACGCTGTCGCCGGTAAAACCGGTGACGGTACGGGGTTCGTAATCCACGTCGTGGTCGACCAGCGCAATTTCGGCGGATTTCGGGTCGTCGCAGAAAAGCTGGATATAGATGTCGGACAGCCGCGTGGCCGTGCCGTGCCAGACGGCGCCGCCCAGGTAAGGGCGAAACTGCGCCATGCGCTGCATCCAGGTCAGGGCCAGCGCGCGCAGGGCGGCCAGCTCAAACGGCTGGGTATCGGCACAGAACAGCGCGATGTACTCGCGCACCGCGTCCTCGACCTCGTCGTTGCCCGGCAGCTCACTGCGGCCGGGCAGGTCCATCTGCTTGACGGCACGGCGTTTGGCCGGGCCGTACTCCAGGCCTTCTTCCACCACCAGCGCTGCGGCGATGGCGGCAATTTCATGTTTCAGGGTGTGGGGGTTCACGGTGGGGTTCTCGACGATGTGCCGCCGGCGAATCGGCGGCCTCTGGTGCAGTGTTGCACTTCATTTTGCATGGGGTTGACCCGCCCACCGGCGGTAAAGTTGCATGCAACGGGGACGGCACCCTCCCGCCGCAAGCCCGCAGCCCCCCGAAGCGCTATGAAATAAATAGCTGCTTGCGCACGCTCTGATTGGGCTACAGCCGTATTTCATCACAAACTTCCGGCCAGCCGCTGGCCTCCTAGAATACCTGCATGCACATACATATTCTGGGAATCTGCGGCACCTTCATGGGGGGCCTGGCCGCGCTGGCCCGCGAGGCCGGGCACAAGGTCACGGGTTGCGACACGGGCGTCTACCCCCCGATGAGCGACCAGCTGCGCGCGCTGGGCATTGAACTGATTGAGGGTTATGGCGCCGACCAGATGGCTTTTCAGCCCGATGTGTTTGTGGTCGGCAATGTGGTGTCCCGCGCGCATGACGCCAGCGGAAAACCCAAATTCCCCCTGATGGAAGCCATCCTCAATGCCGGCGTGCCCTACACCAGCGGTCCGCAGTGGCTGTCCGGCCATGTGCTGCACCACCCGACGCACCACCCCACCGGCCCGCGCCATGTGCTGGCTGTCGCGGGCACCCACGGCAAAACCACCACGACGGCCATGCTGGCCTGGATTCTGGAGTGTGCCGGCCTGCAGCCGGGCTTTCTGGTCGGCGGCGTACCGCTGAATTTCGGCGTGTCGGCCCGGCTGGGCGCCGGCAACACCTTTGTGATCGAGGCCGACGAATACGACACCGCGTTTTTTGACAAGCGCAGCAAGTTTGTGCACTACCGGCCGCGCACCGCCATCCTGAACAACCTGGAGTTCGACCACGCCGACATCTTCGACAACCTGGCCGCGATCGAGCGTCAGTTCCACCACCTGGTGCGCACGGTGCCCGGCACCGGCCGGATTGTCGTCAATGCCCGCGAGGGCAGTCTGGCCCGCGTGCTGGCCCAGGGCTGCTGGAGTGAGCGGGTACTTTTCGGGGGCTCCGCGGCGGAAGGCTTCTCGGCCGAGGGCGAACCCGCGGCTTTCGACGTGCTGCGGGACGGCCAAAAAGTCGCGCGGGTCGAATGGGGCATCAGTGGCATGCACAACCAGCTCAATGCGCTGGCCGCCATCGCCGCGGCCGACCATGTAGGCGTGGCACCGCAAGCCGCCGCCGAAGCCTTGCGCAGCTTCGAGAACGTGAGGCGGCGCATGGAAGTGCGCGGCGTGGTGGCGCGTGCCGGTGGCAACATCACCGTGTACGACGACTTTGCGCACCACCCGACCGCCATCCACACCACCATCGACGGACTGCGCCGCCAGCTGGCCAGCGCGGGGGGCGACCAGCGCATCCTGGCGATTTTCGAGCCACGCAGCAACACCATGAAGCTGGGCACCATGACGGCGCAACTGCCCTGGAGCCTGGAGCAGGCCGACCTGGCCTTCTGCCATGCCGGCGGACTGGACTGGGACGCCAGGGCCGCGCTGGCGCCCATGGGCGAGCGGGCGCAGGTGGCCGACAACCTCGACCAGTTGCTGGCGCAGGTCAGTGCTGCCGCCCGACCCGGCGACCATTTGCTGTGCATGAGCAACGGCGGTTTTGGCGGCATCCACGCCCGGCTGCTGGAGGCGCTGCAGGCCGACTGATTTGCTACCTTTTTGATAGCTGACTGCGCCCGCTGTTCAAGGTCTGCAGGCCAAAATCATCAACAAGTTCAGTAGCTGACTGCCATCGCCGGCACATCAATGTGAATCACCGGTTTGGCCAGCGAGGCGCTGGCCGCGCGTGCAAAGGCCTGGGCCCAGGCGGTATCGGCAAACTGCTGCGGGCCCGCGGCCTGGGCCACCACCAGCACCTTGTCGGCCATCAGCAACTTGCCGGTGGGCCGCAGCGGCTCGCAGCCCATCTGGATGAACTGCTCGTCGAGCCAGGCTCTGGCAGCATCGTGCGGCATGGGTTGAACCTCATTGAGGTCTAGCCGCAGGGGCGGGCTGTTTTTGAAGGTGACGGTGACTTCGCTGTACATGGGTTTCCTTGGTATCGAACCGGGATTGTCTACCAGCATGAACACCGCCGTCCAAGTCGGCAATCGGCTGAAACCCGAGCCGGCCGCGCCCGCAGGCTTATTTGCGGCCCAGTTGCGCAGGTGCCGTCAGGTCAAGCTTGCTCACGGGGAGGGTCGGCGGACCCGCAGGCGCGCCCGGCAGCGCCTGTGCCGGCCCGTTGCGGCTTTTCCCGGGAAGGCTGTCCTCCCCGCTCGTGAGGGTGGCGGTCCCGGCCTTGTCAGGTGTCGTGGTGATCGAACCGGCGAAATACAGGCTGGCCAGATCCCGCGTCAGCTGGGCGTGTGTCAGCCCGGTGCGCCGCAGCAAGGCGTCAAAGTCTCCCGCTGCCTGCGACAGTTCGCGCAACAGGATCAGTTGCGAATCCCTGATCCAGCGCATGGGCACGGCCGGCGCATGGCGAAAATAGACCGGTTTTCTGCGGTAGCGCGAAGGCAACACGTCGTGTTCGGTGCGCTGCGCGTAAATCCAGCGCAAATGGGTCAGGCTGCTGCGCAGAAAATGACTCGGGATGTCGTGCGCCTCCAGGGGGCGCCGGTCCCATTGGGCCAGTTCGAAATCGACCGGGTCGGCCTTGCGCAAAATGCCGATGCGCCACTCGTGGAAATCCATCACGGCCAGCAGCTGGCCCTTGTGGCTGACGTGGTAGATACCGGGCAGCAGCTCGTTCTCGCGCGCGATCAATTGCCCGCCCAATACAAACTGGGAGCGCAAAGGCCGCAACCAGCCCTCGAAATGCTGCAGCACCCCGGACAGGCTGGCAGCGACGCTGAGGTCAAAGGTGTGCTTGGGATCAAAATCGTCGGAAGTCAGCGGCAGCGAGAAGGCGATCGGGCGGTCGACCTCGTCCAGATCAAGCTGCACAATGCGCTCGGTGGGCAGGCCGGCCAGAATTTTCAGGGTGTCGGCGGCCACCAAACGGCATTTTTCACCACTGACCAACCAGGCATCGGCCTCCGCAAACGGACCGACACGCCACACTGCGCCCCGTGGTGGCAACTGGCCGAGCAACAAATTAAGCCGCTCGCGTTGCTCGGGCGTGAAACCAGCCAGACCTAGGTAGAGAAGGGGTTGCTCGGAAGACATGGCGCTTTCTTGGACGACCGGTTCTTCCATGTGACAACCACGGTCATGGCATGGGTGGAACTGTAACCAGAAGTTCCAAATTTAGCACCAAATGGTTAATACGCCATCCCCCAATTGGGGGAGATGTCATCAACGCGCACGTCTGGCCTTGACGGCTTCGGACAACACATCGAGCAGATTGAGCGAATCCTCCCAACTCAGGCAGGCGTCAGTAATACTTTTGCCGTATTCCAGGTTTTTGGCATCGTCTTTGCCGGGCGTGAATTTCTGGGCGCCCGGCTGCAGGTGGCTCTCGACCATCAGGCCAAAGACATGGTGCGAGCCCCCCGCCACCTGGGCTGCAATGTCGCGTGCCACGTCCAGCTGCTTCTCATGCTGCTTGAAGCTGTTGGCATGGCTGCAGTCGACCATCAGTGTGGCCGGCAGTTTGGCCGCTTCCAGCTCCTTGCAGGCCGCGCCCACGCTGGCCGCATCGTAATTGGGTGTCTTGCCGCCGCGCAGGATCACATGGCAGTCCTTGTTCCCGCTGGTCTGCACAATCGCCACCTGGCCGTTCTTGTGCACCGACAGGAAGTGATGGCCGCGTGCTGCCGCCTGGATCGCGTCGGTGGCGATGCGGATATTGCCGTCGGTGCCGTTCTTGAAGCCGATGGGCGCCGACAGGCCGGACGCCAGTTCGCGGTGCACCTGGCTCTCGGTGGTGCGCGCGCCGATCGCACCCCAGGCGATCAGGTCACCGATGTACTGCGGCGAGATCACGTCCAGGAACTCGCTGCCGGCCGGCAGGCCCAGGCGGTTGATGTCGATCAGCAACTGGCGCGCGATGCGCAGGCCTTCGTCGATACGGTAGGTTTCGTCCAGGTAAGGGTCGTTGATCAGGCCTTTCCAGCCGACCGTGGTGCGCGGTTTCTCGAAATACACACGCATCACGATCTCCAGCGTGCCGGCGTATTTTTTCCGCTGCTCGGCCAGTCGGCGCGCGTAGTCCAGCGCCGCCGCCGGGTCGTGGATGGAACAGGGGCCGATCACCACCAACAGGCGGTCGTCCTTGCCGGCCATGATGTTGTGGATGTTTTTGCGTGTCTGGGTGATCAGCGATTCCACAGGGGTGCCGCTGATCGGGAAGAAGCGGATCAAATGCTCGGGAGGGGGCAACACAGTGATGTCCTTGATGCGTTCGTCGTCGGTCTGGCTGGTTTTGTCGACAGGACTCGCATACCAGGCATCGCTGGCTTGGGTGGCTTTGGCATTCATGGCTGGCTTCCTTTTAGAACGTTCAACATCGATTCGGCAAATGGCAGGGGTAAAAAAAAACCGCCGGGGGCCCGGCGGTTTTCAAGAATCTGTTGCGTCTTTTTCTGCTTACGCGAGGATCTCTCTACCGCCGGAGGCGCTTGAGAACCAAAAGTAAGCAAAATAAGACATCGCGGAGGTCATGACTGGAATGTAGCACAGGCCGCAGCGCGGGCGAAACGACTCTTCACAAGCCGGGGCCGCGGAACCGGTCTTGGCCTGTCCTGAGCTTGCCGAAGGGCCGGCCCGCAGGCGCAGCGGCCCCCTCGGGGGGCAGGAAGCGACACGCAGTGCGCGACCGTGGGGGCCATATTCAGCCGCGCAGGCGTTCCCACCAGGTTCTGGCCCGCTCCACCCGGGCCTCGTCGAGCGCCGCCGAGCCGGACTCGCCGCCTTCCCGGCCGCTGAGCTGTTCGTACATGTCGATCAGCAGCATGCCTTCGCCCAGCGTCCGCCATCCGACCAGTTCGAAGTCCTCAAAACGGATGGTTTGCGGCTCCGGCGTGCCGGGCTTGTCCTGGGGACTGGCTGCCAGCAGACACTGGCCAATCAGCACGCGAAAGTTGTTCAGCGCCGCCAGGTAGGTCGCGTATTCATAGAGGCCCCGCCAGGCCGGCGAGAGGGCAATCACCAGCGCACGATGCTCGCGCAGGATGGTCATCAGGTCCATCAGCGGCACCGCCAGGGCCTGCATATCGGGTTCGCGCTTCAGACCTGACAGCACGGCTTCGATGCCCACCGCCAAGCCCCCCATGCCGTCGGCCAGCTGCAGCGACTCCTCGTCGGCCATCGCCGAACGCAGGAAATGGCTGAGCTCGCCAAAACTGTGGATGCTGGGAAGCGGCGTGGTCGGGTCAATCGGCAGGCGCGTGCTGGAAGCAGCACTCATGACTTGCTTGAACGCATGTTTGTGCTCGTCTGTCGCGCTGGAACAGCCCGGCGGCAGGGCTCGCTCCCAAGCCGTCCCGCCAGGAAATGCACCGACAGCCCCGCTGGCCTGAGGCTGTATGGATGGGCAAACCCGCGATCGTAGCCGGCGAGGCAGCGAGAGCGGGCGGGAAGCGGAAAAGGGAAAAGACGTCGTTTCATTTCCCTGTATTTTCGCCCACTCGGCACAAGGCCGCCGCAACCGGCCCAAACGCCATCAACGGATCGCCACCGGGTTGATGATTGCCTACAACCCACCGGTCATGCGGGAGGCGCCGAGCACGAACATGAATTCGTAGGCCTTGTCCAGCACCAGAGAACCCGTGTTCATGTTCTCCAGAATGTAAATGCCGTTTCTGGCCAGCAGAATCTGGTGAACTTCAACCACCCCCCATCTTTTTCAAAGGGAATGACTTTTAGAACCCAGGTGTCGACACCGATTGCCACCACTTCTTACGAAGCCACGAAGAGCGCGCCGTCCCTGCCCAGACCAGGCTCGCCCGCAAGAAACCGTTTGTTGTCCTTGCCTGCCAGCGCCTGCGAGCGCCTGCCAGCCGGTATGGAACAGCACCACATCACCATTTTTGATCTCCAGGCCCTGGCGTTTGGCTTGTTCATCGATCTCTTTGCGGTTGAATGCGGTACCCTCCTTGACCATGGGCGTGCCGTAGCAGGCCATCATGTCCAGCACGATGGCGCGCGTCACGAACAGGGATTTTTCGACGCCCAACTTTTCAATCCATTGGCCTGAACAAAATCCGAGTTTTGGTTGCAGTTGCAGTAAACCTTGTCCACGCCAATGTGTCCCAGTCCGTCGATCTGCGAACCCGTCCCGACCCGCCCCATGTAGATGTCGTCGCTGTAGGTGGTCTTGGTGCCACCCAGGCTGACGCCGCCAGCCTGGCCTGGCTGCAACACGGTGAGCAACCAGGTGCGGGGCGCATAGGCAGCGGTCTGCGCACTGGTTTCAAAGCCAAGTGCATAAGTTTTGCCCGTCTTGACCAGCCTGACAGCCGCTGCGGCAAGTTGCGGTGCCAGCCAATTGGCGGCGCCACTTTCGTCATTGGACCCCACCTGGATTTGCACCAGTCATTCTGTGCAACTGCGCCGCCGGCGTATGCCGCGCTGACCATCAGAACTGCCGCGGCACGCCGCAAATAGCTTCATGGACTGCATGGCTGTCTCCTCAGGATAAGGAGACGGGACAGGTGTTGATCGCGTCAACCCGCCGAATCCGGCAGCGCGCATAAGCCTTGTCACGGGCGATTTTGGCGATCAAGGGAAAGTACTTATTAATGGCGCAGCCCGCTTATGCAACAGTTGGTTTGTCCGACAAACTTCATGATGTCCGCCACCTGCATGCTTGCCGAAGTAGCCTCCGAATCCAGCGAACCTCTGTTTGAGCGGGTCAAGGTCACGCCTGCCTACCAGATGATTACCGGGGTCGTGGAAAAGCAGATTCTGAGCGGGAAGCTGTCGCCCGGCACCCTGCTGCCGACCGAGGTCGAGTTGGCCGAGCAGTTCGGCGTCAACCGCTCCACCGTGCGCGAGGCCATCCGCCAGCTGGAGCAGGAGGGTCTGGTCGAGCGCCGCAGCTCCAAGCGCCTGCAGGTCACGATGCCCGGCATTTATGACGCGGCCCCGCGCGCCGCGCGCTCGCTGATGCTGCAACAGGTCACCTTTGCCGAACTGTGGCAGGTTGCGGTGGTGCTCGAGCCCGAGGCCGCGCGTCTGGCGGCCCAGTCAGCAACAGCCGCGGACATCGAGCAGCTCGCGGCCAATGTGGATCGCCTGAAGGCGCACCACAAAAATGGCGGCTCCATGCAGGAGCACGCGCAAATCGACATCGAGTTTCATGCCACCGTGGCGCGCGCCTCCGGCAACCGGGTCTTGATGCTGGCGCGGGAGCCCATCAACCTGCTTTACCGTCCGTCCCTGACCAGGCTGCAGGCCGTCTTGCCGCAGTTGGAGCGACGCAATCTTGACGCCCACAAGCGCATTTTCAAGGCCATTGCCGCAGGCGATGCCGGGCAGGCGCAGGAGTGGACGCGCAAGCACTTGATTGATTTCCAGCGTGGTTATACGCTGGCCAGGATTCCGATGAACACGCCCATTGAGACGCATCACCTGGAGTAACGGCGAGGCCTTGGCCCGACCGGTTTTTTTACCTGTTCAACCAATAGGAGACAACGATGGAAATCGCAGAAAAAAAATGGCAACGCCGCTTCCGGCCCCAGTGGCGTCATGCACTTTTCGCGACTGCCGTGGCGATCGCGGCGGCGCCGGCACTGGCACAGGAAACCTTCAAGGTCGGCATCGTCAGCTTTCTTTCCGGCCAGGCGGCGGAAAGCTTCGGCGTGCCGGCGGTCAATGGCGCCAAGGTGCTCATTGATGCCTTCAACAAGGGGCAGGCGCCCGCGCCCTACAACAAGCCCGGCTTTGCCGGGATGAAAATCGAAGCTGTGTATGTCGACGAAGCCGGCGGCGCGACCAAGCAGGTTCAGGAAATGCGCAACCTGTACGAGCGTGAGAAAGTCGATGCCGTTGTGGGATACGTCGGGTCCGGCGACTGTCTGGCCGTCGCCCCCGTCGCTGAAGAGATGAAGCGGTTTCTCATCCTCTACGACTGCGGCACACCCCGCATCTTTGAGGAAAACAAATACCAGTACGTGTTCCGCACGGCATCCCATGCGACCATGGACAACGTGGCGCTGGCCCGCTATCTGAAAATGCGCAATGTCAAGGTTGAGCGCTACAACCTGATCAACCAGGACTACGCCTGGGGTCAGGACTCGCGCAAGGACTTCGTGCTGTCGATGGAGCAGCTCTACAAGGGTGCCAAAGTCGAAGCCGACCTGCTGCCGAAGTTTGGCGCCGGCCAGTATGGCACCGAAATTTCCGCACTTTCCACCAAGCCGGCGGACATTCTGCACTCCAGCCTCTGGGGCGGCGACCTGCAAGCCTTCATCCTGCAAGCCAACGCCCGCGGCGTGTTCCAGAAGCAGCAGGGCGTGTTTTCAGCCGCAGACCACGTGCTGCCCGCCCTGGGGGACAAGATGCCCAATGGCGTCATCCTCGGCGCGCGTGGTGCCTATGGCCTGATGTCGCCGAAGTCAGCCCTGAATGACTGGTGGTTCAGCTTGTATGAGAAAGCCAACAACGTGTACCCGGTGCAGGCACCCTACCGCATGGCCCAGGCCTTGTTCGGACTCAAGGCTGCCGCAGAAAAGGCGATGGCGGCCAATGGCGGCAAAAAGCCGACGCAGGAACAGCTCGCCGCGGCACTGAAAGGCAGCCAGTGGGAATCCCCAGCCGGCACCATCCGGATGGCACTCGGCGACGGCCAGCAGGCGATTCAGGACACCGCCATCGGCAAGACCCGCTACGACGCCGCCCGCAAGATGGTGATGCTCGATGACATTCAGCGGTTCGGCGCTGCTTGCGTCAACCCGCCGGCCAACATGAAGAGCGAAGACTGGATCAAGGCCGGCTTCCCGGGCGCCAAGTGCCCGTGAGTCCCGTAAACCCCTGATATTCAATTTTCTGCACGCTGCACATGAACCTGCTTCTCACCATATTGTTTGACGGCATCACCTATGCGTCATGGCTTTTCATCGTGGCGCTGGGGCTGACGCTTGTGTTCGGCGTGCTGAAAATCCTGAACATCGCCCACGGCAGCTTTTATGCCGTGGGCGCATACGCTGGCGCCAGCCTGGTGGGCTGGATGCTGTCCATGCAGATGGCGCCGGCCTTCACCGTGGTCGCACTGTTTGCGGCGGCAGTGGGTGTTTCCGTCCTCCTGGCGCCCTTGACGGAGCGTGGCATTCTGAGAATGTTTTATGGCCGAGACGAAGTGCTGCTGGTACTGGTGACCTACGCGATGTTTTTGATGCTGGAAGACCTCACCAAACTGCTGTGGGGCGTGAATCCCTATTACGTGTCGGACACCTACCAGGCCTTCGGCATCCTCAATATTGCCGGTCAATCGTACGTCGGCTATGACGTGCTGCTGATCGGGCTCGCAATCGGATGCGGACTGCTCACCTGGTGGGTGCTCAACCGCACGCGTCAGGGCAAGATCGTGACGGCAGTCATTCACAGCGCGGAGGTGGCGTCCAGCATGGGTGTGAACGTGTCGCGGATTTATACCCTGGCTTTCATGGGCGGCGTTTTTTTTGCGGCGCTCGGGGGAGCGCTCACGGCACCGATGATTTCAGTGCAGCCAGGCTTGAGCGTTGGCGTGATCATCGTGTCGTTTGCAGTGGTCATCATCGGCGGGCTTGGCAGCATCGAGGGGGCAGCCATAGGCGCATTGATCGTCGGGCTATCGCGAGCGACGGCTGTGCACATCTGGCCGCCGGCCGAACTGTTCAGCATCTACGTCGTGATGGCCGTGATCCTGATGTTCCGCCCCGAAGGAATGTTCCAGCGCATCCAGGCCCGCAAGATTTGATGGCAAGCCGCCGTCCCTATAAAGCCCGGAGGATTTTGTCTTGATTGTTTCTTCTGCCAAGCGCGTTTTTCTGGTTTCTTTCCTGGTCTTTCTGCTGCTGCTCGGGCTCGGGCTGGTACTGCCCAAGTGGCTGGTTTTTTTGGGCACCATTGCCCTGGCCAATGGTCTGGTGTCCCTCGGCATCATGCTGATGATGCGCAGCGGCGCGGTGCCCTTCGGCCAGGGACTGGTGTTTGCAGCCGGCGGCTACACCGCCGCGCTGCTGTTCAACCGGCTGGGCATCACCGACGCACTGGCACTGTCCGTGATGGGCGGGGTAGCGGCCTTTTTGGTCGCCCTGCCTTTTGCGCCCCTGCTGGCGCGCTACCGCGGCATTTTCTTTGCCATGCTGACGCTGGCGCTGTCGATGGTGTTGTACGGGATTCTGATGAAAACCGACGCACTGGGCGGCTCGGATGGCTTCAACGTCACGCGCCCGACCCTGTTCGGATTCAAACCCGAGGCGGCCCAGTCCACCCTGCTGCTGTGGGGCGTCACCTCGGGTGTCACCTGCCTGATGGCCGGACTGGCGCGCCTCTATTGTGATTCCACGCGCGGCCTGCTGTCACTGGCGGTTCGGGAAAACGAACTGCGGGTGGAATACCTGGGCATGTCGGTCGTCAACATCGTGGCATGGAACTACCTGCTGGCTGCGTTTCTGGGAGGACTGGGCGGCGCATTGAGCGTGCTCGCACTCGGCCACATCGACCCCAACTTCAGCTACTGGACAACCTCCGGCGAATTTGTCTTCGTGGCCATTCTGGCGGGTTACCAGAGCGTGACCGCTGTGCTCGTCAGCTCCTTGCTGCTGGAGCTGGTGCGTTCGTTCTCCAGCGCCTATTTCCCCAACACCTGGCAGCTGGCATTGGGCATCTTCCTGTTGCTGGTGATCCGTTTTCTGCCCGACGGACTGGGCTCGCAGATGTACCGGCTGCTTCCCAAACGCAACAACAAGGACTGAGTCGCCGTGAACCCCGCCAAACAAGCTCTGTTGTCCGCCCAACACCTGAACCGCAGCTTCGGTGCCGTGGTCGCGGCATCCGACATCTCCATCGACATTGCCACCGGCGAGCGCCTTTGCCTGATCGGCAGCAACGGCGCCGGCAAGACCACGTTCGTCAACATGATCACCGGTTACCTGAAACCGGCGTCGGGGCAGATCGTTCTGGACGGCGAAGACATCACCGCACTGGCCCCGCGGGAAATCACGCGCCGGGGCGTGGCCCGGTCATTTCAGATTCCGCAGCTGTGCATGCACATGCCGGTGCTGGACAACATGCTGGCGTCGCTGCATTGCAGTCGCGGTGAACGCTCGTTTCTGCGCTCGGGCCGAGAGCCCTCCGCCGTGGCCGAGTGCCTCAGCCTGCTGGAGCGTTTTGACCTGGCAAAACACGCGACGCGGCCCGTGATGGAACTGCCGGGCGGCGTGCGCAAACTTCTGGACATTGCGATGGCGCTGACCGGACACCCCAAACTCCTGATGCTTGACGAACCCACCAGCGGTGTCAGCGCCGAGGAAAAATTCATGACCATGGACACGGTCATGAACGCGATTGACCGCGGCGCACAGGGCCGGCCGGTGACCGTGGTGTTTGTTGAACACGACATGGACATCGTGGAGCGTTATGCCTCGCGCGTGATTGCTTTTTACAGCGGGCGCGTGATCGCTGACGGTTCTTCGTCGGTGGTGCTGGGGGACACCGAGGTGCAGCGCTACGTGACAGGCTCGGTGCGACCCACCGCGGAGGCTGCAGCATGATCCGGCTTTCGCAGGCCGTCGTGGCCATCCAGAACGTTGATGTGCTGCGGCAGTTTTCCATCACGGTGGAGCCCGGAAGTCTGGTCGGCCTCGTCGGACGCAACGGCGCCGGCAAAACCAGTGTCATGCGGACCATCATGGGCCATCTCGCGCTGCGCGAAGGAACTCTGCACTTTGGCGACGTGGACCTCAGCACCCTGGCCAGCCACGAGCGCGCCGCCCTGGGTATTGGTTACATGCCGGAAGACCGCGGGCTGGTGCCGGAGCTGACGGTTGAGGAAAACATCTGCCTGCCGCTTTGGGTGTCACCCAGCCTGCGTGTTTCCGAACGCCTGGAACTGGTCTACTCGATCTTGCCGGAACTCGTTGAAATGCGCACGCGCAAAGCCCTGCTGTTGTCCGGTGGGCAGCAAAAGCTGGTCGCGCTGGCCCGCGCACTGGCGGTGGGCACGCGCCTGTTGTTGCTGGACGAACCCTTTGAGGGCGTGGCACCCGCATTGTCGCAAAGGCTCTCGGAGGTCGTGGGGAAAATGCGCGGCAGCGGTCTCTCGGTACTGATCAGTCAATCGGACCTGAACCACTCGCGCCACCTGCTCGACACTGAAATTGTGATCGAGCGTGGCGCAAACGGGCATTGAACCCGCGGCGGCACCCATGGACACCCGCAGCACCACGCTGACACATTGGCAGTTGCACGCCCCGCAGGTGTTGCGGCGCGAGGCCCATTTCGATTCGCGCGTCGTCGTCTGCTTCGCTTCCCGCCCTCCGGGGCTTTCCACAATGATGCATGAGGCCGCGGCGCGCCATCCGCAAGCCGAGGCGCTGGTGGACGGTGATCAGCGCTGGACCTGGCGGCAGCTGGAAGACGCCGGCTTGCGCATTGCCCAGGGCCTGCAGCGCCTGGGAGTGAAACCGGGTGACCGGGTGGCGCTGCTGATGGGCAATCGGGCAGAGTTCGTGCTGGCGCTGTATGGCATTGCGCAGCTCGGTGCGGTGGCGGTACCCATGAGCACGCGGGACTCGGCCAAGGGCATCGGCTTCATCCTCCATCAGTGCGGGGCGCGGGCCGTGATTGCGCAGGCCGACCTGGCGCGCCTGCTGCCAACGCAACTCGACGACGGCACGCCGATCATTCAGGTGCTGTGCACCGGCGCCGACGGGTCTGAAGCCCCGAAGACCATGCTGTCAACAGCGTGGAACAGCCTTCTGGATCCATCGCTGGCCACCTTATGGCGTGAGGGTGAGGCCGAGGAAGCACCCGCCATCATTCTCTACACCTCGGGTACCACGGGGCAGCCCAAAGGCGCGGTCATCACGCACTTCAATGTGGTTCACTCGGCCCTGCACTACCAGACCTGTCTGAGCCTGGAGGCCGGCGAACGCGCGGTGCTGGCGGTGCCCGGCTCGCATGTGACCGGCATCATCGCCATCGTTGCGGCCATGGGCGCGATCGCCGGATGTGTGATCATCCTGCGCGAGTTCAAGGCGGGGGCATTTCTGCAATTGGCCGCGCGCGAACGCATGAGTTACACCCTCATGGTGCCGGCCATGTATGCGTTATGCCTGCGCGAACCCGGATTCACCACACTCGATCTGAGCGCCTGGCGCCTGGGCGGGTTCGGTGGCGCCCCCATGCCTGAGAGCACCATCGGGCAGTTGGAGCGGCATTGCCCGACCGTGCAGCTTTTCAATGCCTACGGCGCCACGGAAACCACCTCTCCGGCCACCATCACGCCGCCCGGTTCGCGGGTACTGGACGCGGTAGGCGTCGCCCTGCCCTGCGCAGACATCCGCATCATGGACGACGAAGGCCGCGAAGTGCCGCCTGGCGAGAGCGGCGAAGTCTGGATTGGCGGGCCGATGGTGGTTCCCCGTTACTGGAACAATCCGCAAGCCACCGTGCTGTCGTTTTGTGGTGGTTACTGGAAATCAGGCGATATCGGCACCCTGGATGTGGACGGCTTTCTGCGCATCCACGACCGCAAGAAAGACATGATCAACCGGGGCGGCTACAAGGTGTTCTCCGTCGAGGTGGAAAACTGCCTGATGGGACACCCCCGCGTGCTGGAGGCCGCTACCGTCGGCGTGCCCTGCCCGGTTCTGGGTGAACGGGTCCATGCGTTTGTGTTTGTGCATGCCAGCGCCGGCGGTGTGTCCGGCGAGGCGCTCGCGGAAGAGCTCAAGGACCTGTGCCGCCGTGACCTGGCGGACTACAAGGTACCCGATGCGATCAGCATCATGCCGTCGCCGTTGCCCCGCAACGCCAACGGCAAGCTCCTCAAGCGAGAATTGCGCGAGCGCCTGCTTTCAGCGAACTGAACCAACCAGGAAAATCAGGCGGTGCCGCCCACGGTCAGGCCGTCAATGCGCAGGGTGGGCTGGCCCACGCCCACCGGCACGCTCTGGCCTTCCTTGCCGCAGGTGCCGACGCCGCTGTCGAGCTGCAGGTCGTTGCCCATCATGGTGACGCGGGTCAGCGCATCCGGGCCGTTGCCGACAATGGTGGCGCCCTTGACCGGGTACAAAATTTTGCCGTTTTCGACCCAGAAAGCTTCGCTCGCGGAGAACACGAATTTGCCAGAGGTGATGTCAACCTGGCCGCCGCCGAAATTGGTGGCGTACAGGCCTTTTTTGATGCTGGCGACAATTTCTTCCGGCGCCTTGTCGCCGCCCAGCATGTAGGTGTTGGTCATGCGCGGCATGGGCACATGGGCATAACTTTCGCGGCGGCCGTTGCCGGTGGGCTTGACGCCGGACAGGCGCGCATTGAGCGAGTCCTGGATGTAGCCCTTGAGGATGCCGTCCTCGATCAGCACGTTGCGCTGGCTGGCGTTGCCCTCGTCATCGACATTGAGCGAGCCGCGCCGGTCGGCAATCGTGCCGTCGTCCAGCACGGTCACGCCCTTGGCCGCCACGCGTTCACCGATGCGGCCGGAAAACGCGCTGGAACCCTTGCGGTTGAAGTCGCCTTCCAGGCCGTGGCCGATGGCCTCGTGCAGCAGGATGCCGGGCCAGCCGGGGCCCAGCACCACGGTCATTTCGCCGGCTGGGGCCGGACGCGCCTCGAGGTTGGACAGGGCCGCGGTCACCGCGTCGTTGACGTATTCGTTGATCTGAGCCTCGTCGAAATAAGCCAGGCCAAAACGCCCGCCGCCGCCGCCCGAACCCATTTCGCGGCGGCTCACGCCAGCGACTTTTTTCTCGGCGATCACGGTGACCGACAGGCGCACCAGCGGCCGCACGTCGGCGGCCAGCGTGCCGTCGGCGCGCGCGACCATCACCACGTCGTATTCGCTGGCCAGGCCGGCCATGACCTGCACGATGCGCGGGTCTTTGGCCTTGGCGAGTTTTTCCACACGCTCGAGCAGCTTGACCTTGGCTGTGCTGCCCAGCGTCGCGATCGGGTCCATGTCCTGGTACAGCGAGCGGCCGGGCGCAACCTTGCGCGCCGGCACCTTGACGCGGCCGGCGCGGGTGGCCGCCGAGATCGTGCGCACGGTGCGCGCCGCGTCGAGCAGCGAGGCCTCGGAGATGTCGTCGGAGTAGGCAAACGCGGTTTTTTCACCGCTGACCGCACGCACGCCCACGCCCTGGTCGATGCTGAAGGAGCCGGTCTTGACGATGCCTTCTTCCAGGCTCCAGCCTTCGCTGCGCGTGTACTGGAAATACAGGTCGGCGTCATCCACGCCGTGCGAGGTGATCTCCCCCAGAGCCCGGCTCAAATGGGCCTCGGTGAGCCCGAAAGGCGCCAGCAGCAGCTTTTGCGCGATCGCCAGCCGCTCCGACGTGGCGTCGGCATGGGGACGGGCGGCGCGTGCACCGGTAAAGGCTGGCTTGCGGGCGGAGGCCGGCGAGGATTTGAGTGAGGTCATGCGGTCATTGTAGGCAGTCTGACCCGGCCCCGCCCCTGCAAGGCTTCTGTCCACCGGGACGGGCAGACGCCCAAAACACCGGCCACTTCAGGCGACGATCAGGCGCTCAGGTCGCTGGTCGCCGCACCCGGCCCGTTGGTTTTGCATGATTCGATGCCGTTGTCGCGCGCGGCGGCGCTGGCGTACATCTGGCTCTGGGCGATCACCTGGTTGTTGCCGGCGCGCAGGGTGAAATAGGGCGACCCGTCCTTGCCGTCCAGGCGCACATACCTGGCGTCGTCCGCGGCATTTTTTTGACCGATTCGATGCCTGCCAGGGCGCTGGCCTTGGTGTCGTACATCTCGCTGGCCAAAATGGTCTGCCCGTTGCCCGCCAGCAGCGAGAAAAAATACTTGTCGTTTTTGGATTTCTTGAGTTCGAATTTGCCAGCCATCAGGATTCTCCTTGGGAAAAAGGGATTACAAGCGCTTGCCCTTCCCTGTAGCCGACCCCAGGCTGGAGCGCAAGAACTTGTTCCTGGGTCGCTGCACGCCGTGCGCCGGCCCCGGGCTGCCCGGCGCGGCCTAACGGTCAGCCAGATATTTGAAAATGGCCGCGTCATCGAGCGCGGCCAGCCCCGCGCGATGCGCCTGGGAAAACACGTCGCTGGCGCGCGCGCCGAGTGGCCCCTCGAAACCGGCGGCCCGGGCCGCTTCCACCGCCAGGCGGGTGTCTTTTTCGAGCAGCGTCAGATGCGCACGCGGCGCGTAGTCGCCGGCAATGGCCCGGCGCATGCGGTCGGAGCCTATCCAGCTCTGGCCGCTAGACTGCTCGATGACATCCAGGGTCCGCCCCGGGTCCAGGCCCAGGCGCCCGGCCAGGGCCAGCACCTCGGCCGCTCCGACCAGGTTGATGCCGGCCAGCAGGTTGTTGACAAGCTTGGTGCGCGCGCCGTCGCCGGGTCGGTCGCTGATGCGAAAGACCTTGCCCGACAGGGCCTGCAGCAAGTCCGCCTGCTGTTCATACACGGCCGGTGCGCAAGCGACCATGAGGCTCATGGAGCCATCACGCGCCCGCGCCGGCCCACCCGACATGGGCGCGTCCACCGTGTGCACACCCAGCGCCGCCAGCCGGCCCGCAAAAGCCTCGACATCCTGCGGCGAGATCGTCGGGCACAGCATCACGGTGTGCCCCGGCTGCAGCATGCGCGCCAGGCCGTCCGGCCCGAACAACACGGCGTCGGTCTGCGCGGCGTCCACCACGCAAACAATGAATGCTACTGAATTAATAGCTGCCTGCGCAGGTACAGCAAGGGCTGAAGCCCATTTTTCCTCCAAGTCTGCGACTTTGACAGGATCGATATCGCAGACCTGCACGGCCCAGCCGCGGGCCAGCAGGTTGGCTGCCATGGCGCCGCCCATGTTGCCGGTGCCGATGATGGAAACCGTCTTGGGGGACAGGGGCGTGCTCACCTTAACTTTGCACCAGTCGCTTGGCCTTCGAAATCGACATCAGGATGCCTACGGCGAGCCCCAGCGTCACCATGGCCGTGCCGCCGTAACTGATGAAGGGCAAAGGCACGCCGACCACCGGCAGGATGCCGCTGACCATGCCCATGTTGACAAAAGCGTAAGTGAAAAAGATCATGGTGACCGCGCCGGCGAGCAGGCGGGAGAACAGCGAGGGGGCCTCCAGCGCAATGACCAGGCCGCGAAAGATCAGGAAAATGAAGCCGGCGATCAGCGCCAGGTTGCCGACCAGCCCGAACTCCTCGGAGTAGGCGGCAAAAATGAAGTCGGTGGTGCGTTCGGGGATGAACTCCAGGTGAGTCTGCGTACCCTGCATGAAGCCCTTGCCGAACATCCCGCCCGAGCCGATGGCAATCATGCCCTGGATGATGTGAAAGCCCTTGCCCAGCGGGTCCCGCGTCGGGTCGAGCAGCGTGCAGATGCGCTGCTGCTGGTAGTCGTGCAGCACCGGCCAGCGCACGCCGTCGGCGCACAGCTGCGGCCCGAACCAGACCACCAGGAAAATGCCGGCCAGCCCCAGCAGCACCGGCGGCGCAATCAGCTTCCAGCTCAAGCCGGCAAAAAAGATCACCGCCAGGCCAGCCGCCAGCACCAGCAGCGAGGTGCCCAGGTCGGGCTGCTTCATGATCAGGCCGACAGGCACCACCAGTAACAGGCAGGCAACCAGGTAGTCGAGCGGACGCAGTTGCCCTTCGCGTTTCTGGAACCACCAGGCCAGCATCAGCGGCATGGCAATTTTCAGGATCTCGCTGGGCTGGATCACGATGCCCAGGTTGATCCAGCGTTTCGCGCCTTTTTTCGTGATGCCGAAAATCGCCACGGCCACCAGCAGGGCCACACCCAGCACATACAGGGGCACGGCAAACGCCATCAGGCGCTGCGGCGGGATCTGCGCCACGACAAACATGATGCCCCCGGCGATCAGCATGTTGCGGCCGTGGTCCATGAAGCGGGTGCCGTGGTCAAAGCCCGACGAATACATGATCATCAGGCCGGCGCTGGCCAGCAGGAAAACGGCAAACGCCAACGGGCCGTCGAAGCCCTGGAACATCGGGGCGGCGCGCTGGAAAATGGAGGGTTTGTCGAAAACGGCGGACATGAGGAGGGATTATCTGCCAGCTGGTGCTGGCGGTTTGTGAATTGAAGTTAATCCGGCATCACGCTGCGCCTTGGGTTTGCACTGGACAGTAGGTCCAACTCCCCACTCCCTCCCCCCGCCCCTCCCTCGCCCCGCCCCTCCCTCGCCCCGCTGGGCGATGGCGGGGAGCT
>NZ_JAQSDN010000071.1 GCF_029945925.1 Polaromonas sp.
GGACATCTCGATGCCGAAACGCATGCGCAACACCTTGGCTTCGCGCGGTGTCAGGCTGTCGAGAATGTCCTTGACCACATCGCGCAGGCCGGCCTGCATCGCCGCTTCCAGCGGTGCGGTGTTGGCGCTGTCCTCGATGAAGTCGCCGAGGTGCGAATCGTCGTCGTCGCCGATCGGTGTTTCCATCGAGATCGGCTCTTTGGCGATCTTCATGATCTTGCGGATCTTGTCCTCGGGAATCTCCATCTTCTCGGCCAGGATGCTGGCGTCGGGCTCGAAGCCGAACTCCTGCAGGTGCTGGCGCGACAGGCGGTTCATCTTGTTGATGGTTTCGATCATGTGCACCGGGATGCGGATGGTGCGAGCCTGGTCGGCGATCGAACGCGTGATCGCCTGGCGGATCCACCAGGTGGCGTAGGTCGAGAACTTGTAGCCGCGGCGGTATTCGAACTTGTCGACCGCTTTCATCAGGCCGATGTTGCCCTCCTGGATCAGGTCCAGGAACTGCAGGCCGCGGTTGGTGTATTTCTTGGCGATCGAGATCACCAGGCGCAAGTTGGCCTCGATCATCTCTTTCTTGGCGTCGCGCGAGTTGGTCTCGCCTTCATTCATGCGCTTGTTGATGTCCTTGAGCTGGGCCAGCGGCACGACCACGCGGGCCTGCAGCTCGCCGAGCTTGGTCTGCAGTTCCTGGATGGGCGGAATGTTGCGCGCCATGACGACGGACCAGGGCTTGCCGGAAGCCACCTGTTTCTCGACCCATTTCAGGTTCAGCAGGTTGGGCGGGAAGTCCTTGATGAAGACTTCCTGCGGCATGCCGCACTTCTCGACGATGATGCGGCGCAGCTCACGCTCTTTCTTGCGCACGTCCAGCACCTGGCCGCGCAACAGGTCGCACAGTTTTTCAATCGTCTTGGCGGTGAAACGCACGGTCATGAGCTCGTCGCTCAGGGCTTTTTGCGCTTTGGTATAGGTGGGGGTGCCCCAGCCTTCCTTGTCGTAGGTCTTGTGGACTTTTTCGAACAGGGAGGCGATGGTGTCGAAGCGGCTCAGCGCTTCCTTCTTCAGCTCTTCGAGCTTTTTGGTCAGCGCCTTGGAGCCGCCCTTGCCGTCGTCGTCGTCTTCCTCGTCGAACTCGTCAAAGTCTTCCTCGGCCACGTAATCGTCGGCTTCGTTGGGGTTGGAAAAACCATCGACCACGGTGGAGATGACCACCTTGCCTTCGCGGATGTCTTCACCCAGGCGCAGGATCTCGGCAATCGTGGCCGGGCTTTCGGAGATGGCTTCCATCATCTTCATCAAGCCGCCTTCGATGCGCTTGGCGATCTCGATCTCGCCTTCGCGCGTCAGCAGCTCGACCGTGCCCATTTCACGCATGTACATGCGGACCGGGTCGGTGGTGCGGCCGAACTCGCTGTCCACGGTGGACAGGGCGGCTTCGGCGGCTTCCTCGGCCTCTTCTTCGGTGGAGCCGGCGGGCGCGTTGGCGGTGATCAGCAGGGTTTCCGCGTCAGGCGTCTGCTCGTACACGGCCACACCCAGGTCGTTCAGGGTGACGATCACCGCGTCCAGGGTTTCGGCGTCGATCAGCTTGTCGGGCAGGTGATCGGAAATTTCGCCGTGGGTCAGGTAGCCGCGGGTCTTGCCGAGCTTGATCAGTGCCTTCAGGCGCGCACGGCGCTTGGCCATGTCTTCTTCGGACAGGACGGTTTCGTCCAGGCCGAATTCTTTCATCAAGGCGCGTTCTTTGGCCTTGCTGATCTTCATGCGCAGCGGCTTGACCTTTTCGGTCGTTTCCACCACCGGCTCGCCGACCAGATCGTCCTCGATGTCGGACATGTCCTCGTCGCCTTCACCCTTGATGGCCACCTTGGGCTTGCGGCCGCGCTTGGCGCCGCCGGCTTCCACCGCGGCAGCGGGGTTTTTCGGCGGGCGGCCGGGTTTCTTTTTCACGGGCACGTCGGTGCCGGCTGTGGTCGGGGTGACCTTCAGCTCGGCTTCTTTTTTGGCAGCGGGTTTGGCGGTGGAGGCGGGAGACTTGGTCGGCACAGGGGGCACTTTCTTGACAGGCTTTTCAGATTTCAGGGGCGCTTTGCTGGCTGCATCTTTTTTGCCAGGAACTGGTCTGGATATGGCGGGTTTTCCGGGTTTTTCAAGCTGGTTGTTGGCTGTCTTCCTGACCGCCGGTCGGGCGGCAGCCTTGGCTGCGGCTTTGGGCTGGGTCACGGTTTTGGCAGTCTTGCTGGACTTTTGAGCAGGCATGGCGAACTCCCCCGGTGTGAAACTTTCCTCAACAGACTTGGGTTCCTGACGCCCGACAGCGGTCGGGCTACAGGCACAAAAAATGCCCGCGCCGGACGGCTGGGCATTCAGGAGTCTGTCGGACTTGAGAGGTGTCTCAAGCCCGTCAGGCTCCACAGCAAGTTGTTTGGGCGAACATTTGGTGTGCAGTCCTTGCGGGGAGGTGGCCCTTCAACCTGTGAGGTCCCGTTCTTGCGGGGGGCTGGTACCGGAGGTGCTGCTGTCGCGCTTGCCGTAGCGAAAAATCGGATTATACCCTGTTGCCTCATTTTTGGGCAACAAAAAAGGCCAAATCAGCTATTTTTCAGCAGGGCGGACAACTCTTCGTAACGCTGCCTGGCCGCGGGGTCGGCCAGGACCCGGGGCAGCAAATCGACCATTTCCTGCTGGCGTTTGAGCTTGAGGAGCTGGTCCAGGATGGCGCGAACCTCGTTCCAGTCGCACTCGATGCCCTCGTGGAGCTGGGCGATCTGGTCAATCGCGTGTTTTTCATGCGGGTGCTCGCGCAGGCCCTCGCGCAGGGCCGCCCAGGGCTGCGGGCCGTGTTCGTGCAGCTGGCTCTCCAGCCAGACAAACAGCGGCCCGTGCGGCGCCGGCAGCTCCGACAGCAGCACATGTTCTTCCCCGCTGAGCTTGTCCCAGCTTTGCGGATCGGTCAGCATCAGCCGCAGCACCCGGTCTTCCCGGCCGGCCGGCAGCACCCGCCCGGCGATACGCCGCGGCGGGCGGCTGGCACCTGGCTTGGCTCCGAAGCTGCGGCCGGTGGACCCACCCGCCGCCGACAGGGCGGGCAGCGACGCGGCATAAGCGCCTTCATCGTGCAGGTCGGAGAAATTGCCGGAAAACTCCGCGAAATGCGGAGCGGCGTCGGCATATTCAGGCGGTTTTGGCCGCTGGCCCTTGCCCTGTATGCGCGAGCTGCTACTGTTTTTGTAGTGCGGCGCGGCCGGCTGCCAGATCTGCAGCAGTTCGCGGCTGTCGATCAGCACCGTGTCGGCGATCTCGGCCAGCAACTGGTGCTTGAGCGTGCCATCGGGCAGCAAGCTCCACAGCGGGCGCGCATTGCTGGCCATGTGGGCGCGGCCTTCGGCGGTGTCCAGGTCGCAGCCTTCGCCGGCGGCGTCGAGCATGAATTTGCTCAGCGGCACGGCCTTGGCGACATAGGCGGCAAACCCTTCCTGGCCGTGTTCGCGGATGTAGCTGTCTGGGTCGTGTTCGGCCGGCAGAAACAGGAACTTGACGGTGCGCACGTCGGTGGCAAAGGGCAGGGCGGCGTCCAGCGCCTTGCGCGCGGCCCGGCGGCCGGCGCTGTCGCCGTCAAAGCTGAAGACCACCGAATCGGTGAAACGGAAAAGTTTTTGCACATGGTCGGCGGTGCAGGCCGTGCCCAGCGTGGCCACGGCGTTGGCAAAACCGAGCTGGGCCAGCGCCACCACGTCCATGTATCCCTCAGTGACCAGCGCGTAGCCGTGTTCGCGCAGCGCGGTGCGCGCCTCGAACAGGCCGTAGAGCTCGCGGCCCTTGCTGAACACCGGGGTTTCCGGCGAGTTCAGGTACTTCGGTTTTTCGTCGCCCAGCACACGCCCGCCGAAACCGATGCATTCGCCCTTGACGTTGCGGATCGGAAACATGATGCGGTCGCGGAAGCGGTCGTAACGCTTGGCTTCGCCCTGAGCGTTTTCCTCACCCGGCTCACCGGTGATGACCAGGCCGCTTTCCACCAGCAGCGGGTCGTTGTAGTCGGGGAAGATGCTGGCCAGCGCGCGCCAGCCTTCGGGCGCGTAACCAAGGCCGAAGGTTTTGGCAATTTCGCCCGACAGGCCGCGGCCCTTGAGGTAGTCGATGGCACGCGGCGCGTTGCGCAGGTGCTTGATGTAGGCGATGCCGGCTTTTTCGAGCACGCTGGTCAGCGTGGCCTGCTGCTCGCGGGCCTGGGCGGCGCGGGCGCGCTCCTGCGGCGAAACGTCGTCTTCGGGAACCTGCAGGCCGACCTGCTGGGCCAGGTCCTTCACGGCTTCGACAAAGGTCATGCCGCCGTGCTCCATCAAAAAGCTGATGGCGTTGCCGTTTTTGCCGCAGCCGAAGCAGTGGTAGAACTGCTTGGACGGGCTCACGCTGAAGGAGGGCGATTTTTCGCCGTGGAAGGGGCACAGCCCCATGAAATTGGCGCCGCCTTTTTTGAGCTGTACATAACGCCCGACGATGTCCACCACGTCGGCGCGCGCCAGCAGTTCCTGGATGAATGATTGGGGAATGGCCACGGCTGTATTGTGCCTTCAGCGTCGGATTTGCCCCGAAACGGCCAGTCGCAAACCGGCCGCCCGGCCACTTGCGGTGCACCGGCCTATGGCCCCAGTCCGAGGCGGGTCAAGGCCGGGTGCCGGGGTGCGGCTACCATGGCTGTACAGACCGCCCAACCCCGAGGAGACTTTGATGCCCAGCATTTTTGACCAGGACTTGGCGCCCAACGAGGCCAATTACGCCGCGCTGTCGCCGCTGTCGTTCATCGAGCGCACCGCCGAGGTTTACCCGGACCGGCTGGCGGTGGTGCATGGCGGCCTGCGCCGCAGCTGGGCCGAGGTCTTCACGCGCTGCCGGCAGCTGGCCAGTGCGCTGCAGCGGCACGGCATCGGCAAGGGCGACACGGTGGCCGTGATGCTGCCCAACACCCCGCCCATGGTGGAGGCGCACTTCGGCATTCCGGTGACCGGGGCAGTGCTCAATGCGCTGAACACCCGGCTCGACCCCGAAACCATTGCCTTCATGCTGGACCACGGCGAGGCCAAGGTGATCATCGTCGATCCCGAGTTCGCCGGCGTGATGAAAAAGGCGCTGGCCCTGCGCCAGTCGGGCGCGCCGCTGCTGGTCATCGACGTCGAGGACGCGATGTACACCGGGCCGGTCGAGCGCATCGGCAGCATGCTCTACGACGAGTTCCTGGCCAGCGGCGACGCGGGCTTTGCCTGGCGCCAGCCCGACGACGAGTGGGACGCGATTGCGCTGAACTACACCAGCGGCACCACCGGCAACCCCAAGGGCGTGGTCTACCACCACCGCGGCGCGGCGCTCAACGCGGTGTCCAACATCCTCGAATGGGACATGCCCAAACACGCGGTGTACCTTTGGACGCTGCCGATGTTTCACTGCAACGGCTGGTGTTTTCCGTGGACGGTGGCGGCACGCGCCGGCGTCAATGTCTGCCTGCGCCGGGTCGAGCCCCAGGCGATTTTCGACGCGATCCGCCAGCACGGCGTGACCCACTACTGCGGCGCGCCCATCGTGCACGGCCTGCTGGTCAACTCGCCCGACAGCATGAAACACGGCCTGCCGCGCGGCGTCAAGGCCATGGTGGCCGGTGCGGCGCCGCCGGCGTCCATGATCGAGGGCATGGAGGCGCTGGGGTTCGATCTGACCCATGTCTACGGCCTGACCGAAGTCTACGGCCCGGCGACGGTGTGCGCCGCGCAGGACGGCTGGGAGTTGCTGGACATCGGTGAGCGCGCCCGCCTCAACGCGCGGCAGGGCGTGCGTTATCACCTGGAGCGCGATGTGCGCGTTCTCGATTCGCAGACCCTGCAGCCGGTGCCGCAAGACGGCGAAACCATGGGCGAGATCATGTTCAGGGGCAATATTGCGATGAAGGGGTATCTGAAAAATCCCAAAGCGACCGATGAAGCTTTTGCCGGGGGCTGGTTCCACAGCGGCGACCTCGCGGTGATGTACCCCGACGGCTACATCAAGATCAAGGACCGCAGCAAGGACGTGATCATCTCCGGCGGCGAAAACATCTCCTCGATCGAGGTCGAAGACGTGCTTTACCGCCACCCCGACGTGCTGGCCGCCGCCGTGGTGGCCAAGCCCGACGAACGCTGGGGCGAAACCCCCTGCGCCTTTGTCGAGCTCAAGGCCGGGGCGACGGCGACCAAGGAGGACATCGTGGTGCACTGCAAGAAACACCTGGCCGGCTTCAAGGTGCCGCGTGCGGTGGTGTTCGGCGAACTGCCCAAGACCAGCACCGGCAAGATCCAGAAGTTCGAGCTGCGCAAGCTGGCCGGCTCGGCGGCAGCCATCGACGTCTGACAGGGCAGGCATGCAGATCCTCGGCCACCAGGCCGCCCACGTGCTGGCCAACCCCGCGGCCTTTGCCTGGCGGGTGCTCAAGGGCTTTCGCGCCAACCAGGGCCTGCTGCTGGCCGGTGCGGTGGCCTATTACGCGCTGCTGTCGATTGTTCCGCTCCTGATCCTGGCGATCATCGCGCTGTCGCATGTGATCGACCAGGCCGAGCTGCTGCAGACCCTGGGCCGTTACCTCGAGTGGCTGATGCCGATGCAGTCACGCGCCGTGGTGGCCGAACTCGCGACCTTTCTCGAGCACCGCAGCGTGATCGGCTGGGTGCTGCTGGTCACCATGCTGTTTTTCAGCTCGCTGGCCTTCACCGTGCTGGAAAACGCGATGTCGGTGATCTTTTTGCATCGCATCGCGGTGCGGCGCCGGCGCTTCATCGTCTCGGCGCTGCTGCCTTACTTCTACATCGTCAGCCTGGGCGCCGGGCTGCTGGTGGTGACCCTGGTCTCGGGCGGCCTGCGCGCCATGGGTGAGGAAAGCGTCGATGTGCTGGGCCGCGAATGGTCGCTCAGCGGCGTGTCGGGTCTGCTGCTCTACCTGCTGGGGCTGATCGGAGAGATTTTCCTGCTGACCTCGGTCTACATGGTGATGCCGGTCGGCAAACTGTCCTGGCGGCACGCGCTGATCGGCGGCGTAACGGCGGCGCTGCTGTGGGAGGTCACCCGCCACCTGCTGGTCTGGTACTTCGGCACGCTGTCGCAGGTCAATGTGGTTTACGGCTCGCTGACCACCGCCATCGTGGTGCTGCTGAGCCTGGAGATCGCGGCGACCCTGCTGTTGCTGGGCGCGCAGGTGATCTCCGAATACGAACGCATCGACAAGCCGCCGGAGCCGGCACCGGTCAACCCCTTGCAGGTGGAAGGGGTGGAGTCCGGCGACAAGATGCTACCGGATTGATAGCGGCTTGCGCCCGCCAGTCAATGGCTGCAGGCATTTTTTGCTCAAAAACCGGACCTCAGTCTCCCATCACCACACCTTCACGGCGCGGGTCCGCGCCGCCCAGCCACAGCGGCTTGCCGTGCGCCTGGCCGCGGGTGATCGCCTGCAGGCCGCTGGTCATGGTCATCTCGCGCACTTCATGGCCGCGGGCTTTCAGCGCGTCGACGGTGGCCGGTGCAAAGCGTTTTTCTTCCAGCAGGGTCGGGCCGTTGAGCGAGCCGAAGTTGGGCAGGTTGATGGCCTGCTGCGGCATCTGGCCCCAGTTGAGCACGCCATAGATCGTCTTGGCGGTGTAGTGGATGATCAGCGCGCCGCCCGGGCTGCCGCCGCTCATCACGAGCTGGCCGGTGGCCTTGTCGAACACCAGCGTGGGCGCCATCGACGAGCGTGGCCGTTTGCCCGGCTGCACGCGGTTGGCCACCGGGGCGCCGCTGGCGTCTGTCGGTGCGAAGCTGAAATCGGTCAGCTCGTTGTTCAGCAGGAAACCTTTGACCATCTGGCGCGCGCCGAAGGCGTCTTCGATCGTGGTGGTCATGGCAATCGCGTTGCCGTAGGCATCGACGATGCTGATGTGTGAGGTGCCGTATTCGGGCTGCTCGGTCATGGGCGCGTAGGCGCTTTTCATGCCGCCGGGCAGGCCGGGCTTGGCGACCTTCATGCTTTGCCCGCCGGGTTGCGCGGCGATCAGCCTGGCGCGGTCGGCCAGGTAGGCGGGGTCCAGCAGGCTCATCCAGCTGCCGCCCGGCGGCTGCACAAAATCGGGGTCGGCCAGGTACTGCGCGCGGTCGGCAAAAGCCAGGCGTGAAGCCTCGGTGTACAGGTGCAGCCAGTCGGCCGACGGGGCCGCGCCTGCCGTGCCGCCCATGCCGGTGTCCAGAGCCAGCGTCGCTGCGGGCGTGTTGTTCAGGATGCCGAGAATCTGCCCGACCGCAATCGCACCCGAGCTTGGCGGCGGCATGCCGCAGATGCGGTAGTCGCGCGCCTGCGCCCGGTAGTCGTGGCAGATCGGCTCGCGTTTTTTGGCCTGGTAGCCGGCCAGGTCAGCCAGGCTCAGCTTGCCGGGGTTGGTCGGGTGGCTTTGCACCTTGGTCACGATGGCCTGGGCGACGTCGCCTTCGAGCAGGGCTCTGGAGCCGCCGGTGGCGATTTTTTTCAGGACATCGGCGAGCGGCTGGTTGCGCAGCAGGCTGCCGGCGGCCAGCGGCTCGCCATTGGGCTGGTAAAAGTAGGCGGCGGCGACCGGGTCTTTTTTCAGGTGTTGCTCGGTTTTCAGCAGGGTGGCCAGGCGCGCGCTGACCTTGAAGCCGCCCTCGGCCAGCGTGATGGCCGGCACGAACAGCTGCGCCCAGGGCAGCTTGCCGTGCTGCCTGTGCGCCATCTCCAGCATGCGCACCGTGCCCGGCACGCCGACCGAGCGGCCGCCGACCACACCGTCGATGAAGGTCATGGGTTTGCCGTCGGCGCCGACAAAGAGTTTGTCGTCGGCCGCAGCCGGTGCGGTTTCGCGGCCGTCAAACGCCTCGACTTTGCTGCCGCTGGCATGCAGCAAAAACGCGCCGCCGCCTATGCCGCTCGATTGCGGCTCGACCAGTGCGAGCACCATCTGGACGGCGATGGCCGCATCGATCGCCGAGCCGCCGGCCTTGAGCACCTGGTAGCCGGCATCGGTGGCCAGCGGGTTGGCCGCGGCGACGGCAAAACTCGCGTTCGCCCAGCCGGGTTTTTCGGTGTAGCCGGACGTGCCTTCAGGCTGCGCCGGCACGCTGTAGGCGAAGGGCGGTGCCGTGGCGCAGCCGGCCACCAGCAGGGCGGCGGCCAGGGCCAGGCCGGAAAGCGGAGACAGGACAGCGGCTCGCTTGGAACTGAACGCAGGGGCGACGGTTTTCATGGCTTCTCCAGTGGGGGATGGTCATGGTAAACCCAAGCCCCGTGTGGCGCTGCAGGGTCAGGCCGGGTGGGGCGGGTGATTTTGCAAGCAGCAGAAAAAAGGCCGACCTGGCTGGTTTTACAGTCAGATCGGCCTTCAGCCCAGGCGGGTCGGGCGCGAGAAGCTATCAATACGATAGCATGCGGGAGGGGCTTAGCGCGGCGCCAGGCGGATGGCGCCGTCCAGGCGGATCACCTCGCCGTTGAGCATGTCGTTTTCAAAGATGTGCTGCGCGAGTTTGGCGTAGTCCTGCGGCGTGCCCAGGCGGCTGGGGAAGGGCACGGAGGCGGCCAGCGAATCCTGCACTTCCTGGGGCATGCCGAACATCATGGGCGTGCCGAAGATGCCGGGGGCAATCGTCATGTTGCGGATGCCGTTGCGAGCCAGGTCGCGGGCGATCGGCAAGGTCATGCCGACAATGCCGCCCTTGGAGGCGCTGTAGGCGGCCTGGCCGATCTGGCCGTC